>NZ_JBQFXE010000008.1:0-180422 GCF_056540685.1 Ruegeria sp. AM2
CCCAGTCTCTCCCGAGCGTCCCACCGTCTCTCCGATGCGTCCGCGCCGTTCCCAGCGCCCCAACAACAACCTCAGCTGCGCCGGTGAAGGGCGTTCTAAGTATAACGCTTCCGGACCGCAAGAAGAAAAATCGGAAAATGGCAAAAAATCACGTACTTTATATTTTTATAAATTGAATCAATGACTTTGCTTCGCAACCAGCGACCACTTGGGCTTTAAATCGTCAGGCATTTTCTCGGGAAACAGGTTTTGCACAAGCTTACCCACAGACTCGGGGCCGGATCACGTGGAATCGGCTTGCCTCCACCGAGTCAGGAAGGCTGCAAACGGAACGCGCAGTGCCAGCAAACCACAGATCACTGCCAGATAGAGCAGAGGTTCAATCTGGAACCCTTTGGCCTGCATGACATAATGCACGCCACCCAGAATAGCTGCGGGATAAACAAGGCGCTGCAAACTGCGCCATCGTGAACCCAAACGCCTAACGGACATGTTGTTCGACGTGGCAACAAGCGGAATCATCAGGACGAAGGCCGCCATGCCCACAGTGATATAAGGTCGCTTAACGATGTCTGCCCAAATCTGGCTGGGAATCTGCACGTCCAGGACCAACCAAACCAACAAATGCAAGCTGACATAGACAAAGCTCAGCACACCCAAAGCGCGGCGGAACTTGAAAAGGTTTAATCCCACAAAGCGGCGTAGGGGTGAAACAGCCAGAACACTGATCAGAAGTTGAATCGCCAGTTCGCCATACCGATGCTCCAACGCCTCGATCGGATCGACGCCTAAACCGCCGGTCAGGCCAAGATAGAAGAGCCACAGGGCAGGAAGCACCCCCAATAGATAGACGGCCCAGACGGGGATATGGCGGAGTATCCGGTTAATGGTCTGCATGCGGTCAGTAGTATTTCGACAAATCCATGCCTTCGTAAAGGCCCGCAACCTCGGTCTCATAGCCGTTATACATCAGCGTCGGAATACGTTTCGAGAACAACCCCCCGCCAATCGTGCGTTCGGACGCCTGCGACCAGCGTGGATGGTCAACATTTGGGTTCACGTTGCTGTAAAATCCGTATTCACGCGCGTTGGCCATATTCCAACTGGTCGGCGGCTCTGTATTAGTCAGCGTAATCCGAACAATCGATTTGATCGATTTGAATCCGTATTTCCACGGCACCACCAGCCTTAAAGGCGCTCCGTTCTGGTTCGGAATTGGCCGATCATAGATACCTGTGGCCATAATGGTCAGCGGGTGCATCGCTTCGTCCAACCGCAGACCTTCGCGATAAGGCCAATCCAACACCGGATATTGAACGCCGGGCATTTCGTCGGGTCGGTACGCCGTTTCGAAAGCCACATATTTTGCGTCTTCCTGCACACCCGCCATGTTCAGCAAGTCCGCCAGTTCAAAACCGTTCCACGGGATGACCATCGACCACGCCTCGACGCAGCGGAATCGGTAGATGCGCTCCTCCACCGTCATCTCGGACATAATGTCCTGGAAGTCATACTCGCCCGGACGGTCTACCAACCCGTCGATCTTGACGCTCCACGGTTCAGTGACCAGCGTGTGGGCGTATTTAGCCGGGTCCTCCTTGCGGGTGCCGAACTCATAATAGTTGTTGTATGACGTGATTTCTTCCCAGCTGTTGGGTTCCAGTGCCTCTTCGGCGGCCCCTTTCTGCGCCAGACCAGCCAGTCCGACACCCGCAAGCCCGGCCATGACCTGCCGCCGGTTCAGAAACGCCAACCGGGGGGTTACGTCGGCATGTGTCAGTGTGTTGGTCCAGCGATGCGCCATTAAAGTCTCCGTCATCCTTATTTCTCAGCCAGCAAGTAATGCGGTCTTAGCACAGGACCAAGGCAACATGCGTCACGTTTGGGCGACGAGGCTGTAACGTTTGAGCGTCGCAAAGCGGTCGTTTGCCCTGCGCGACTATTCTGAACGGGGTGCCTTTCCCTGAGTTTTGAGCGTTTTTGACGCCAGAACCTAGCGTCAAGTACGCGATTGATGCTGGCCATAAAGCCAAACCGAGGCGTAAGTTTCATGATACGACGCAAAGGGACGGACCAATCGGAAGCTGCCGATTGATGACATGGAATGCGTCGGGACAGAACGTATACAGGTTTGGAAAGGACGAACGATGAAGATGAAGATGGCCGCTGGTCTTTCGCTGGTGCTGTTTGTTGCAGCTTGCGGTGAAAAAGAGACCTACCCGATCACCGGTTGTGACGCGAATGAGCAATTCCCGATCACATGTGAAGACATCGGTGAGGGCAGCCAACAGAAGGATTCCAACGCTCAGGACCTGAACGCTCTGCCCACCGGCGCGTAACTTCCGAACTTGATCGTCAGATTACATGTGATCTGGCTATATGGTATGAAAAAGCCCGCCGGACCGGCGGGCTTTTTTGGTTTTGCGCCTGTACGCGACGTCCGTCAGTGGACGACGGCGTCATCCGGGCGGGGCCGATCCGAGGTGCCCAACCGGTCACCAATGATCAAACCGTCGGCACCGGCGGATACTGGAACAGCTTCGCCATCCTTGATCTCACCAGCCAGCAGCGCCTCGGCCAGTGGGTTCTGCAAAGCGCGTTGGATCACGCGTTTCAACGGGCGGGCCCCGAAGACCGGGTCATAGCCTTCGTTGGCCAGCCATTCCTTGGCACCGCCGTCCAAAGCCAGTTCGATCTTGCGGGCGGCCAGACGTTTCTGCAAACGCGCCATCTGGATATCGACGATACCATCCATATCGGCCCGCTTGAGTCGGTCAAAGATGATCGTCTCATCCAGACGGTTCAGGAATTCCGGCCGGAAATGCGCCCGGACCGCATCCATCACATCCCTCCGTGCCTGCGCGCTGTCCGCCCCTTCGGGCAGTTGGCTGAGCGCCTGTGATCCAAGGTTCGACGTCAGGATGATCAGCGTCTGCTTGAAATCCACGGTGCGACCCTGACCATCGGTCAGAACGCCATCGTCCAGAACCTGCAACAGCACGTTGAACACATCCGGGTGCGCCTTTTCGACCTCATCAAACAGCACGACCTGATAGGGCCTGCGCCGCACGGCTTCGGTCAGCACACCGCCTTCATCATACCCGACATAGCCAGGAGGGGCACCGATCAAACGGGCGACCGCGTGTTTCTCCATGAACTCAGACATATCGATGCGCACCATCGCGTTGTCGTCGTCGAACAGGAAGTTCGCCACAGCCTTGGTCAGTTCGGTCTTACCCACGCCGGTCGGGCCGAGGAACAGGAACGAGCCCAACGGGCGGTTCTCGTCGTTCAAACCGGCGCGCGCACGGCGCACAGCATTGGCGACGGCGGTGACGGCGGCATCCTGCCCGATCACGCGGGAATGCAGATCGTCTTCCATCCGCAGCAACTTCTCGCGTTCCCCTTCCAGCATCTTGGCGGTTGGAATACCGGTCCAACGTTCGACCACGGATGCGATCTGTTCCGGTCGCACCGTTTCCTCGGCCATCATGGCGTTGCTTTCGGCGTTTTCCGCCTCGGTCAGCTGTTTCTCAAGCTCGGGGATGATGCCATAGGACAGCTCACCCGCCTTCGCCAAATTGCCTTCACGCTTGGCGATTTCCAGATCAGCACGGGCTTTGTCGAGCTGTTCTTTCAGATCACGCGCGCCTGCCAGCTTGTCGCGTTCAGCCTGCCATTGGGCGGTCATCTCGGCGGATTTCTCCTGCAGGTCGGCCAGATCCTTTTGCAAGGTTTCCAGACGATCCTTGGAGGCCGCATCGTCCTCAAGCTTCAGCGCTTCTTCCTCGATCTGCATTTGCAAGATCTGGCGATCCAGCTGATCGAGCTCCTCGGGCTTGCTGTCCACCTCCATCCGCAGACGCGACGCCGCTTCATCGACAAGGTCGATGGCTTTGTCGGGCAGGAACCGGTCGGTGATATAGCGATGCGACAAGGTCGCCGCCGAGACCAACGCCGAGTCCGAGATGCGCACGCCATGGTGCAGCTCATACTTTTCCTTGATGCCGCGCAGGATGCTGATCGTGTCCTCGACCGTGGGCTCCTGTACCATCACGGGTTGGAACCGGCGCGCGAGGGCCGCGTCTTTTTCGACGTATTTGCGGTACTCATCCAGCGTAGTCGCGCCGATACAGTGCAGCTCACCCCGGGCAAGCGCAGGCTTGATCAGGTTGGCGGCATCCATCGCGCCGTCGGATTTGCCCGCGCCGACCAACGTGTGCATCTCGTCGATGAACAGGATGATCTCACCGGCGGCGTCGGTTACCTCGGTCAGAACCGCCTTGAGGCGTTCTTCGAACTCACCGCGATACTTCGCCCCAGCGATCAGCGCGCCCATGTCGAGCGCGAGCAGCTTCTTGTCCTTCAGGGATTCCGGCACGTCACCATTGATGATGCGCAGGGCCATGCCCTCGGCAATCGCGGTTTTACCAACGCCGGGTTCCCCGATGAGAACCGGGTTGTTCTTGGTTCGACGCGACAGAACCTGCATCGAGCGACGGATTTCCTCATCCCGCCCGATGATAGGGTCAATCTTGCCTTCAGCCGCAGCCTCAGTCAGATCGCGCGCATATTTCTTGAGCGCGTCATAGCCCTCTTCCGCCGAAGCGGTGTCCGCGGTGCGGCCCTTACGGATATCATTGATGGCTTCGTTCAGTTTCTGAGCAGACACGGCCCCGGCCTCCAAAGCGTCCTTGGCTTTGGATTTGACCATGCAGAGCGCCATCAGCACCCGTTCCACGGGCACAAAGCTATCGCCCGCCTTGGTGGCGATCTTTTCGGCCTCGTCCAGAACCTTGGCGGTCTGGCCATCCATGTAAATCTGGCTCGCGTCGCCGCTGACCTTCGGGATTTTCCCCATCGCGGCATCCAATGCCTCAACCACGCGGTTCGGCGCGCCGCCCGCGCGGGTGATCAGGTTGCTCGCCAGCCCCTGATCGTCATCCATCAATGCCTTGAGTATATGTGTGGGCTCCAGCCTCTGGTGCCCCTCGCGCAGCGCAATGGTCTGCGCCGCCTGCACGAATCCCCGTGCCCGCTCCGTGAACTTGTTCAAGTCCATGTCGTTCTCCTTCGTCTCAAGCGCCCCTTATGATCTGCGCCCGCTTGGCGGCACGCGAGGGTTGGGGCCTCACATTCAATCTGGGAAATATCTTCGAAGGTTCAAGAGCCATCGTAGATTATCTGCGTGGCACGGAATAGACCGTGTAACCCCCTGTTTCCGCCACCTGTCGAGCGGTATTCATGTCCACCAACGAGACGGCCGCATCACTGCCGGTCGGACAGGATACCAAGTCCGCCGCATCGTCCAGAAAATCAATTGTGAACGCCGTTTCTCCGGTCAGCTGGCAATCATCATCAGTGGCGCGATATCCACCAACGAACCTGAGATCATCATTCGGCGGCACAACCGCTGGGACCGGGGTCTCGGACGGCGTTTCCTGACACGACATCAGTAAGAAACATGGCACGACAAGCTTTTTCATTTTGTCCCTTTCAAAGAATAGCGGAACCTTATCACAGAACCTGTGCACTGCATGGACAGATGCGCGCGAACCCGCTAGGACGCAGACGTTTGCCATAAACGGAGCCCGCCCCATGTCCGATGACCGCCTGATCGTAGCCCTCGATGTCCCGAACGCCCTGCAGGGGCTGGCCATGGCCGAACGGCTGGGGGACGCCGTGTCGTTCTACAAGATCGGGCTGGGCATGCTGACCGGTGGCGGGTTGGCGCTGGCTAATGAGCTGAAACAGGATCACGGCAAGCGGATCTTTCTGGACATGAAGTTGTTTGACATCGGCAACACGGTGGAAAATGCGGTGCGGGGATTGGCGCAGTTCGATCTGGACTTCCTGACCGTGCATGGCGACCCGCATGTGGTGCGGGCTGCCAAAGAAGGGGCGGCGGGTAAGGACCTCAAGATTCTCGCCGTGACCATCCTGACGTCTCTGAACCGCGACGACTTGGATGCAAGCCTTTTGAAAGAGGGCGACGTGCAGGAGCTTGTTGTGGAACGCGCCGCCAAAGCGCTTGAGGCCGGGGCAGATGGCGTCATCGCCAGCCCGCAAGAGGCCGCACTGATCCGTGCCCTGCCCCAGGCCGAAGGTCGTTTGATCGTAACCCCGGGTGTGCGCCCCGCTGGCGCTGAGCTTGGAGATCAAAAACGTGTGGCAACGCCCGCCAACGCGATTGCCGACGGTGCAGATCATGTGGTGGTGGGTCGCCCGATCTATCAGGCGGATGACCCGAAAGCCGCGGTTGAGGCGATTCTGGCCGAACTGTCTTCGCCTCAGGCCGCCATGCCCAACCGGGCTTAATGCCACAAAATTAGTCATGCGTTTCCGGCCGCCAACTTTGGTCATCGGGTAGGAAATCTGTCCGAAGCGACCCAAATTTTTACGCCAACCAGTTGACCTTGCGTCAATTTTTGGAGTTTCCGCGCCATTTTGTCCCTGTGCCTCAAAGCACACATGAAAAACACGAGTTATGAATGCGTCCGCTTGACCCTACCGAATTCCTCGATTTTGAGCGACTCTAAGGACGAGACACTCCCCGACGGACCGCTTCTTCCTGAGGTTCGTTACCTTCCCCCCGCAGCTGCGGGGGGTCTTCTTTTCGAAGGCGAAAATCCTAAGGCCGGTCTATTTCAGGGCTTTTGTTCCACGTCAGAGCTTGTGTAAAAATGAGTGCTCATCTGATCCAAGGAATTCGGAACTTGCCGCATGCCCGGTCTTTGCCGAGATTGCCTGACCACTTTTTCTGATCAAAAGCGTTGCCCGTCCTGTGGCAGCCCAAGGGTGACGATCCATCCCGAGCTATTTGACCTTAGAATTGCGCATATGGATTGCGATGCGTTCTATGCCTCGGTCGAAAAGCGCGACAATCCGGATCTGGCCGACAAACCGGTGATCATTGGCGGCGGCAAACGTGGCGTGGTGTCGACCGCCTGTTACGTGGCGCGCATTCGGGGCGTTCGATCCGCGATGCCGATGTTCAAAGCCCTAAACCTGTGTCCAGACGCCGTAGTGATCAAACCGCGCATGTCTGTCTATGCCGAGGTCTCTCGCCAGATCCGGGCGATGATGGACGAATTGACCCCGGATGTGGAACCTCTCTCGCTGGACGAAGCATTTATGGACCTCTCCGGAACGCAACGGCTGCACGGAGCGCCGCCCGCCGTAATGTTGGCGCGTCTCGTGAAGCGTATGAAGGACGAGTTGGGTCTGACCGGGTCCATCGGTCTGAGTCACAACAAGTTTCTGGCCAAGGTTGCCTCGGACCTCGATAAACCGCGCGGATTTTCCGTCATCGGTAAGGCGGAAACCGCCGATTTTCTGAACGACAAACCGGTGCGCTTGATCTGGGGGATTGGCCCTGCCGCGCAAGAATCGCTGGACCGAGCGGGCATTCGTACCTTTTCGGACCTTTTGCGCTGGGATCAGGAGGCGCTAACCGCCCGATTTGGCGCGATGGGGTACCGGTTATGGCACCTTGCACGCGGTCAGGACAAACGGCGTGTCTCGGCCCATGAGCCGATGAAATCCATCAGCAACGAGACCACGTTTTTCGAAGACACTGCGAATCTGGACATTCTGGACGGGCATCTGTGGCGCATGGCCGAAAAGGTCGCCGACAGGGCCAAGGCCAAGGGTCTGGCCGGTCGGGTGGTAACGCTGAAGCTCAAACGGGCCAACCACAAGATTATCACCCGCAGGGTTTCATTGCGCGACGCGACCCAGATCGCCGACCGCATTTATCGCACAGCGCGAGGTCTTTTTGACCAAGTCGGCGATCAGGGACCTTACCGACTCTTGGGATGCGGATTGTCCGATCTGTGCCCCGCCCAGGACGCGGATGTGTCAGGTGATCTGCTGGATCCGGGTGCTTCGCAGCGATCGCAGGCTGAAAGGGCAACCGACGAAATCAGAAAACGGTTCGGCACGGATGCAATCGTGAAAGGGCGCGCGCTGAGGTAGCGACTATTCTGCCGCCAACCGGGCTGGTTCAGCACCTATTCCTGCGATCTCGGCAATTACCGATCGCAGGATATTGCGGAACGCCTCAAAGTCCCCACTCGGCTGAATGGTGGCTTCGTTCATGTACAACGAACGGTCAATCTCGATCTGAACTGCGTGTTGATGACGTGCAGGGCGACCATAGGTTTGCGTAACATAGGCGCCGGCAAAGGGCGCGTTGCGCACCACCTTCAGGCCCGCTTGCGCAAAGGCGGCTTCGATCTGGTCTACGATCACGCCGGAAGCGGCAGCCCCAAATCGATCGCCAAGTACCACTTCGGGATGCTTGCCACTCCCGGTTCCGGCCATCGCAACGGCCTCGTGCGGCATGGAGTGACAGTCGATCAGAATCGCCTGCCCGAACGCATCATGCGACTCGGCCAACAAGGATTTCAGACGGGTATGATACGGGCGCCAGTAGGTGTCGATGCGCAGCCGCGCCTCGTCCATGGTCAGCTTACCGCTGTAGATTGCACGCCCGTTGGCGACAACCCGAGGGATCACCCCCAGGCCCGACGCGACCCTGGGATTGTGCCCGTGCCGACGCGCCCCTTCGATCAGAGCCGGGTCCAACTCGTCTGCGCTGCGGTTCAAATCCAGATATGCACGCGGCATCGCTGCGGAAATGAGCGGCGCGCCGCAAGATGCGGCCGCGTCAAACAGCTGATCGACATAGGCATCTTCGGATGATCGAATCATGTTGCGGTTCAAAACGGAACGCTGCAACAACGAAGCCGGATAGATTCGCCCGCTATGTGGCGAAGAGAATATCACGCAGGAACTGCGGTCCGCGGGCATATCCAGGGCATAGGCTGCGTTGGGCATGGGTTCTCCTTGTTCGGGTTGAACATAGACCGGAAAATAGTTCTTCCAAACCCCTTGATCCCCCTAACGACTCCTTTTATAGACCCCGCTACCGGCGCGGAGTTCCGCGCCCCATTTCGTTGTGGGGCAGGGCACGCAAAGGTTTCATGGGCGGTTAGCTCAGCGGTAGAGCACTTCGTTGACATCGAAGGGGTCACAAGTTCGATCCTTGTACCGCCCACCATGAATTCACTGTTCCGGGTTTCCGGGGCACCCGATTAACCCAGGCGCTGGCCACGTCTTTGATGAAGGCGCCGCAGATTGGAGACAGACCCATGAAGGTCAAGAACTCGCTCCGCTCGCTCAAGAACCGGCACCGTGATTGCCGGGTTGTGCGTCGCAAAGGCCGCGTCTACGTGATCAACAAGACGCAGCGCAAGTTCAAAGCTCGCCAGGGCTAAGAACGCCGCATACCAAATCCAAAAGCCGCGCCATCGAGCGCGGTTTTTTCTTGGTCGTCTGCACTTTTCAGATGCACACTGTGATTGTTGAACTTGTACCCATCACTGGTCGTTCGGTGCGGCGCCAAGAGCGGCTCGCGCCGTCGCGCTAACGCGGTCAAGTTCATCCGTTATGTGAAGCCAGGACAAGCGCTCCGCCTCGTGCGCGTGCACGCTTGGTGGCAGGTCCTCTGCCTGGTCAATGACGCCAATAGGGACATATACCTGGTTCGGAAGATAGTCGTAGCGCCCCGTGAGCGATGATCCGCAAGCCCCGCAAAACGTTCTGGTGACGCCCGGATTGACGGTGACACGCTGCCCTTCGTTCGGCTCGAACGCAATCGCGCCTTCGTCAAAGGCAGCAAATGCTGCAACCGGCCCGCCGGTGGATCGCCGACAATCATCGCAGTGACAATATGCGACCGTCAGTGGATCGCCTTGGCTATGAAACGTAATCGATCCGCAGTAACACCTGCCGGTAATTCTCGTTGTTGCGCGATCTGGCATGGGTTCACCGTCAATATGCCTCCAATGCTCAGCATGGCGGCGATGCCTTTTGTCCAACAACTACACATCAATTTCGCGGGTTTGCGCAAGCACTCAGTGGGTCGCGACCATTTGACCGACTAATTTTGTCGGAATTTCTTGCATCCCCCTCAGAATCGTTTAATTGACCAAATCAGTCGGGTTATTGCCCGACACGAATTTCAATGTTGGGACACATGATGCTGAAATCCTCTACTTGTATCGCCGCCGCTCTGACGGCCCTGATCGCAACGTCCGTTGCCGCCGAAGGCGAGCTGAACCTGTACTCATCGCGCCACTACGACACTGACGAGCGCCTCTATTCCGATTTTGAGGACGCCACCGGCATCACCATCAACCGGATCGAAGGCAAAGCCGACGAACTGATCGCGCGGATGGAGGCCGAAGGCGCAAATTCGCCGGCCGATATTCTGCTGACCGTCGATACCTCGCGGCTGGCGCGCGCCAAAGAGGCCGGTATCCTGCAGTCTGTCGACAGCGCAACTTTGGAAGAGCGTATCCCCGCAAACCTGCAAGACGAAGACAACCAGTGGTACGGATTCTCGCAGCGCGCGCGGATCATCTTCTATGACAAGGCAGAGGTCGCGAACCCGCCAGCGACTTATCTGGACCTTGCCAAGCCGGAATATGAAGGTTTGGTCTGTATCCGTTCGTCCAGCAATACCTACAACCAGACCCTGCTGGCCTCGATCATCACCAACCACGGTGCCGAGGCCGCTAAGAAATGGGCCGAAGGCATTGTCGCCAACATGGCCCGCGACCCACAAGGCGGTGATACAGACCAACTGCGCGGTATCGTTTCTGGTGAGTGCGAGATTGCGGTTTCGAACTCGTACTACTTCGCCCGCGCCCTGCGTAAGGATGTCAAAGGCCTGAGCGCAGATATCGACATGATCGGTGTGCAGTTCCCCTCGCAGGATGCAGAAGGTGCGCATATGAACCTGTCCGGTGCTGGCGTTGCGGCCCACGCACCCAACAAGGACAATGCGGTCAAATTCCTGGAATACCTGGCCAGCGATCAGGCGCAGGTCTATTTCTCAAACGGCAACGACGAATTCCCGGCTGTTCAGGGCGTGGCGCTGGCTGACAATGTCGCCGCGCTGGGTGAATTCAAAGCCGACGAAGTGAACCTGTCCAAGGTCGCCAAGAATATCCCCGAAGCTCAGAAAATCTTCAACGAGGTTGGTTGGAAGTAATCTACTGAGGCAACAGAGTTTGAATGGGCGCTGGTTTCCGCGCCCATTTTTTTCTTGAGAATCCATCGGATTTGAGAGATATTCCCATATACAGGAGATTTTCTCTTATCTGAACTATGCTCGACAACCTTTCACACCGCCTTGCTGCCCGCCTGAACGAACTTCGCCACGATCGGGGCTGGTCCCTGGATCAACTGGCCGAACACAGCGACATCAGCCGCGCCACCCTGTCCCGCATGGAAAAGGGTGAGGTGAGCCCAACCGCCGAGACGCTTGGTCGGTTATGCGCCGCCTATGGTCTTCCGATGTCGCGGCTGTTGATGATGGTTGAAGACAGTTTTGATGCGCGCGTTCCGACGGATCGGCAACCTGTGTGGCGCGATCCTGAAACCGGTTTCACGCGCTGCTCTGTCTCACCTCCCGCGCATGGCTTAAGCGGAGAAGTATTGGAAGGATACCTGCCTCCTGACACCGCCATTTCGTATGACGCGCCGCCAAGGCCCGGGCAGGAACATCACCTGATCATGCTAGAAGGAGAGCTGACCGTGACTGTTGATGACACACCCCACGCTCTGAGTGTCGGGGATTGCCTGCGCTACCACCTTTCCGGTCCGACACGGTTCCAAACACCCTCGACCCATGCGGCGCGCTATCTTCTGGTACTGATATGATCACACGCCTTTCTGAATCCTATTTTGACGAAACACTGGATGATCTGGCGGATATCCTTCACGCCTGCGTGCACAAAGGTGCCAGTATCGGGTTCATCCTGCCGTTCTCAGAACACGAGGCGCGGGCATATTGGCAAGACAAGGTCTTCCCCGGTCTGCAATCAGACGGCCTGGATTTGTTTGTGGCATATGACCGGGGACGCGTGATGGGCACCGTTCAACTGATCCCAGCGGTCATGCCAAATCAACCGCATCGGGCGGACGTAGCCAAGCTGTTGGTTCATCCGGATGCGCGACGTCGCGGACTTGCCCGGCGGCTCATGCAGGCCCTTGAGGCGCGCGCTAATGAACTAGGCCGGACCCTTCTTGTCCTGGATACACGCAGCAGCGATCCGTCGCGGATTCTCTACCAGAATATCGGATTTCAAATCGCCGGAGAGATTCCGCAATACTGCCGCAACCCATTCGAGAATCTCCTCGAACCCACGACATTCATGTATAAATCACTGGCCTAAGCGGTCGCACTTCGGCCGTTCGTAGCAATGCAATGGTCGCATCCGTGGGCCATCTTTGTGAATGTCGAGGCAGGTTAGCACGGCAAACAGGATGTGATCGACGGGGCATCTTCGGCGACAAGGATTATTCCCTGGCCATGCGAACACACCCGCTTTCATTGGGATTGGACGGGATCAGGAACCGGCAGGTTCGGCATTTGCATCGCGGCTCAAAACCGCAGGAAAGGCAGACGATGTCCGGCTGGCAAGGCCGCGGTTTCGGCGGGGATCACGGCAAGACCATCGGCCTGCGCCAGCAAGGCGACCCTTCCGCTGTAGGACGGGTCCATCAGATGCAGACGCACGGTGCCATCGGGGTTAGTACCGTCGATTGTGACGGGGCGATATTCTTCGCGCCCGGCGTGACGGACAAGCGGTTCTGACAAAACGGCCTGCTCTGGCGTCTGAGGCGCATGGCGCAACCCCGCGCGACGCGCCATCATCTGCGACCCGATGATTTTCCATGTGACAAAAGCCGAGACAGGATTGCCCGGCAGACCGACATACAAGGCACCTCCACGGCGACCGAACATGATCGGCTTGCCCGGCTTCATCGCGACTTTCATCACATCGGTTTGCCCGCCGATCTTGGTGAAGAGGCGCGGCATGTGGTCCTCATCCCCGACCGAGACGCCGCCCGTGGTGACAATCAGATCGGCACCGCCGCAGGCATCGCGAAGCACCTTTTCCAAAAGTGCCGGGTCGTCCTCGACCGGGCCTATGTCGGTCAGAGCGATCCACGGTTTGTTCAGCAGCGCTCGCAGCATATAGCGGTTCGAGTTGTAGATCTGACCGGGACGCAGCGCCTCGCCGGGTTCGCTCAGCTCGCTGCCGGTGGAAAAGATCGTGACCTTGAGCTTGCGGAAAACCGTGACTTCTCGGTAGCCCGCAGACGCCAACGCGGCGGCCTCGCGCGCAGTGATTTCGCAACCCCGGCGCAGGATCGGAGCACCGGCCTTAAGGTCTTCGCCCGCGCGCCGGATGTGCTGGCCGGGCTTGGGGCGGCGGTCAAATCGGATTGTGTTGGCGATCGTGTCGCAATCTTCCTGCATCAACACGGCATCGAAATCGGCAGGCACCGGTGCGCCGGTGAATATCCGCACCGCGCTGCCCGCTGGCGCGGCATGAGACCCGCTGTCCCCGGCGGCGATACGCCCCGCAACAGGCAATTCATAAAGTGGTCCATCACCCAGATCGTCCGTCCGGACCGCGTAGCCGTCCATCGCCGAATTGTCGAAGGCGGGCATGTCTACCTTGCTGGGGCAATCTTGGGCCAGCACCCGACCAGTGGCCTTAATCAAGGGCAAGGTCTCTGCATCGCGGATCGGATCAGCAACGGACAAGCCACGGGTCAGAGCTTCGGATACCGTCAGGTACATGTCAGCATGACTGTCGCAGGCGCACCCATCAGTCATTTTGGCCTGCCAGATGTTCGAACACCCCGGTTAACCCGGCCTGGCCCGGTTTCAGTGAAACATTCATCTGCCCCTCCGAGGCTTCACGCAACATGCGCGGGGTCTCCCGGCACGTCAGCCAATGCGCCGATTGTGACCAGCCAGCGCGCAGAAGTTATTGTCACGCAATTTGACCGGCAGTTCGCGACCAAAGGACACAAACGGCCGAGTATTGTCCTTGACATAGGTCACTATCCGCTGCTCGGGGTTGATCAGCAATGTGGCCGTCGCAAATTGGGGTCGCAGGGCGGTAGTGATCGTCATAGAGCCGATGTCACGCCTGCCGGGGTAAGGCTTCAATCTGCTCTTGTCCCGCCATCGTTCCCGCCCGCAAATGCTTAGACGTCGATATCCAGTGCCAAAGCGTGAATACGCGGCACGATATCACCAAGCGCAGCATGCACCGCTCGGTGACGCGCGATGCGGGATTGACCGGAAAACGCCTCTGACCGGATGCGCACGTTGAAATGACTTTCACCGCCGTCTTGATACCCGGCGTGGCCGCGATGGCTTTCGCTGTCGTCGATAACCTCAAGCTCGCGCGGGTCAAAAGCGGCCTGCAGCCGGGTGCGGATTTCATCGGTCACGGTCATTTTTCTGCTCAGCGGCAAATTTTTTGCCGCGCCCCTCTTCTACTCTGTGACACTTACGTTAAACTGCTGCCTCCGAGTCGAAAAGACGTGTTCGCAGGAGCAGGCCCATGGTGAAATCAGACCCTTTCGGATTCGATATGTCCGTATCCAGCGCAAAGAAAAAGAAGCCGCGCGGACGTCGGGGCATGTCGGGCGCGTCCGAAACATCGACCCGACTCTGCGATCACCCCGGCTGTGAAGAGGCTGGAAAATTTCGCGCACCCAAAGCGCCGGACGTGTTGGACGATTTCTACTGGTTCTGCCAGCAGCACGTGCGCGAATATAACCAGAAGTGGAACTTCTTCGACGGCACGACCGAGGCCGAGTTGAACGCGCAACGGTCGAAAGACAAGGTGTGGGAGCGTGAAACCAAACCGATGGGTGATCCCGAAGCCCGCGCGTGGGCCCGTCTTGGGATCGAGGACCCGCATCAGGTGCTGGGCGCAAACGGGACGCAGAACAAAGGTCGCACAACGGGTGGAGGCGGCCGCCGCCTGCCGCCGACCGAACGCCGCGCGATCGAGATTCTGGAGGCCAATGACAGCTGGACCAAGGCCGAGGTGCGCAAGGCGTACAAAAAGCTGATCAAAGTGCTGCACCCGGACATGAACGGTGGCGACCGATCTCAGGAAGAACAGCTGCAAGAGGTCGTCTGGGCCTGGGATCAGATCAAGGACAGCCGGAACTTCAAATAAGCGCAGCGCAACGTGTTGACAGCGCGGAATAAGTTTCCAAACTGACAACACGAGGTCGCAGAGGCCTTATCTGGCAGTTTAGTCTCAGGGGCCTGGTCAGTGGGGCGCAAAAAGCAAAAACCTCTTCGGGCCAAACTTACACCGGATCATCCGTTTTTTGAGATTGTCAGCGATGCCTATCGGGTGTTCTCTTACCCCAAACCACAAAGCATCGGGGTATGCGAAGGTTGCTGCATGGACGCGCGGATCGAAGCTGATTTCTTTGCACCACCAATCGAAGAACTGCCGCTGCACTATTTGCAGGATTGGTTCTTTGCCGCCTATGACCCGAACGGCATCTCCAAAACCACATGGGGCTATTTACTGCCAAGGGTGCTTGAAGTGCTGGCCGTGGGGGAAGAGTTGGCGAGTGTCGGCCTCGAAGTCAGTCTGAACCGTTTTGATACCGGAAACCCCGCCAAATGGTCAGAGGAAGAGTGGCAGGTTCTGGACCGGTTTCAACGCGCTTACCTAAAGCGCGAGATTGCGGGAACCGGCGATTATCTGGACGACACTCTGTGTATGTTCTCGCTTGCGGGCTGGTCGCTTGATGACTTGCTGCATCAGGTTGCCGCGACTCCGGATGAGTTGCTTGTCCCGCGGCTCTGGACTGACTGGTGCCGCGGCTGCGTGCCGGGACGTGAGGCCATTTGGATTACTGCATTCTGGAACAGCCCTGAGAATACGAAAGTCTATCAGTTCTATACCTCAAAAGCCTTGTACGACAGGGTTGCGAAACTGGCGCTGGACGACAAAACCCAACCTGACCTAGCGCAAAAAGCCGTGGCCATCGCGCAAGTCATCGAAGATGCAAACAGATAGCGCCAATGTAAGCAGGACATGTTGGCGCGTCGGCCATCCATTAAGACATCAACCAGCGCGGGCGCGCAAAACCGCTTTCGACCGGTCGTTAAGCCACCGATAATACCAGTTTGAAAGAAACCGCAGCCGAAGTCCCGCCACCGGTGTCTTTCCCTTGCCCTTGCCCGCAATATGTTGCACCACACACAGGTTCAAACCCGGCGACGCGGGCCAAAGTATAAGGACAAGGCAGATGGCTGACGGATCGATCGATATCAACGCAAAACCAACCGAGGACATCTCGGTCCGTGAGGTGTTCGGCATTGACAGCGACATGGCCGTCAAAGGCTTTGCCGACCGCAGCGATCGTGTGCCGGTCATTGACCACACCTACAAGTTCGACCCCGAAACGACGCTGGCGATTCTGGCGGGTTTTACTCACAATCGCCGGGTAATGATCCAAGGTTATCACGGCACCGGGAAATCCACCCATATCGAACAGGTCGCCGCTCGTTTGAACTGGCCTGCCGTGCGGGTGAATCTGGACAGCCATATCAGCCGGATCGACCTGATCGGCAAGGACGCAATCAAACTGCGCGACGGCAAGCAGGTAACGGAATTCCACGAAGGCATTCTGCCCTGGGCGCTGCGCAACCCTGTGGCCATTGTGTTCGATGAATACGATGCCGGCCGTGCCGACGTGATGTTCGTGATCCAGCGCGTGCTGGAGCATGATGGTAAGCTGACCCTGCTGGACCAGAACGAAATCATCACGCCGAACCCGAATTTCCGCCTGTTCGCGACGGCCAACACCGTGGGTCTGGGGGACACGACCGGCCTCTATCACGGCACGCAACAGATCAACCAGGCGCAGATGGACCGCTGGTCGCTGGTCTCGACGCTGAACTACCTCAGCCATGATGCCGAGACGATGATCGTGCTGTCGAAAGCCCCGCATTACAATACCGAGAAAGGCCGCAAGACCGTCAGCCAAATGGTAACCGTCGCCGATCTGACCCGGACCGCATTCATGAACGGCGACTTGTCCACCGTCATGAGCCCCCGCACGGTGATCAACTGGGCGCAAAATGCCGAGATTTTCCGCGACGTGGGCTACGCGTTCCGCCTGTCCTTCCTGAACAAATGTGATGAGTTGGAACGTCAGACTGTGGCCGAGTTCTATCAGCGCTGCTTTGACGAGGAACTGCCGGAAAGCGCGGCGAGTGCGAGTTTGGGTTAACCTGCTGAATTGCGCCCGTGCCGGGCGCATTGCCTCCGGCGGGGATATTTTTGGCCAGATGAAGGGGGATCCGGTTTCGCGTTAGGGCGGCGGGTCTGCGCAACACAAAGGGCGTTTGAACATGGTGCAGAAGAACGACAATCCTGCTGATCCGTTCAAGAAAGCCTTGGCCGAGGCCACCAAGGTCATGGCCGACGATCCCGAACTGAACGTAACCTATACGGTTGATCCCTCGGGTATGACGGGTGAATCGATGCGCTTGCCGCAAGTTTCGCGACGGATGACGCGGGAAGAGGTGTTGCTGGCGCGCGGGACGGCGGATGCCTTGGCTTTGCAGCGCAAATACCATGACGATGCGACCCATGCGCGTTATGCGCCTCCGGGCGACATGGCGCGCGATTTGTATGAGGCCATGGAGACCGCCCGGTGCGAGGCGATGGGTGCGCGGGATATGCCCGGCACGGCCTCGAATATCGACGTCAAGATCGGGCATGAGGCGATCCGACGGGGGTATGACCAGTGCAAGCAGCCTGCGGATGCGCCTCTGGCCGTCGCCGCCGGTTACCTGATCCGGCATCTGGCGACGGGGCGGGAAATGCCGCCTGCCGCCGAGAACGTCATGAACCTGTGGCGCGGGTTTATCGAGGAACAAGCCGGGGGTGTGTTGGAAAACCTCGACGAGGTGCTCTCGGACCAGGCCGAATTTGCCAAGTTCGCGCGCCAGATGATCAAGGATCTGGGCTATGGAGACCAGCTGGGCGATGACCCGGATGAGCTGGACGAAGATCAGGAAGATCAGGCCGAGGACGACGCCGAGGAACAGCCCGATCCCGACAGCACCGGGCAGGATGATCAGGACGAACAGGACGCCGACGCCACGCCTGAGCAGAGTCAGGAAGAGCAGCAGGATCAGTCCCAGGCCCAGGTCTCGATGGATGAGATGGCCGATGAAGAAATGGGCGATGAGGCGGAGATGCCCGAGGGCGAGGCTCCGTTGGAGCCCCCTGCCCCGCCGCCTGCATCCGAGGCTGACCCGGACTACAAGGTCTACCTGAACACCTATGACGAAGAGATCGCGGCTGAAGATTTGGCGGAACCTGCGGAGCTGGAACGCCTGCGCGCCTATCTGGACCAACAGCTTGAGCCGTTGAAAGGCGCCGTCAGCCGTTTGGCCAACAAGCTACAACGCCGCTTGCAAGCGCAGCAGAACCGTAGCTGGGAGTTCGACCGCGAAGAAGGCATTCTGGACGCGGGCCGTTTGGCGCGTGTTGTCGCGAACCCGACCACGCCGCTCAGCTTTAAGGTCGAGAAGGATACCGAGTTCCGCGATACAGTAGTGACGCTGCTACTGGACAATTCGGGCTCGATGCGCGGTCGTCCGATTTCCATCGCGGCAATTTGTGCCGATGTTCTGGCGAGAACGCTGGAACGCTGCAATGTGAAGGTCGAGATTCTGGGCTTTACGACCCGTGCTTGGAAAGGTGGTCAGGCGCGTGAGGCGTGGCTGAACGATGGCCGCCCTCAGCAGCCGGGGCGTCTGAACGATCTGCGCCACATTGTCTACAAGGGCGCGGATGCGCCTTGGCGGCGGGCGCGGCCCAATCTGGGCCTGATGATGAAAGAGGGCCTTCTGAAGGAGAACATCGACGGCGAAGCGCTGGAATGGGCGCACCGCCGGATGATTGCGCGGCGCGAGCAGCGTAAGATTCTGATGGTGATTTCAGACGGTGCGCCGGTTGATGACTCTACGCTGAGCGTGAACCCTGCGAATTACCTGGAAAAACACCTGCGCGATGTGATCGCGATGGTCGAGAAGCGCAATATGGTCGAATTGCTGGCCATTGGTATCGGACATGATGTGACCCGGTATTACGACCGCGCCGTGACGATCACGGATGTTGAACAACTGGCGGGCGCTATGACGGAACAACTGGCCGCACTGTTCGACAGCGACCCGCGCGCGCGGGCAAGAGTGATGGGAATGAAGAAGGCCAGCTAAGTCCGGCCTTGCCAATTTGGAGGTTTTCCAAAAACTATTGCGGGCAAATCCCCAGTTAAACGAGGTATGGCATGTTTCAATCCTTCGCAGTGACCGCGCGCCCCGAACAAGGGCCGCCAAGACTGGCGGCTTTGCGGGCCGAGATCGAACGCGAAGGGTTGGACGGGTTTCTTATCCCGCGTGCTGATGCACATCAGGGTGAATATGTTGCCCCTCGCGACGAACGCTTGTCCTGGTTGACAGGGTTCACCGGCTCGGCGGGATTTTGTGCGGCACTTGTCAACGTGGCGGGTGTCTTTATCGACGGGCGATACCGCACGCAGGTCAAGGCGCAGGTCGCATCCGACTTTACGCCGGTCCCATGGCCGGATGTCAGCCTGAGCGCTTGGCTGCGCGACCAGCTGCCTCAGGGTGGCAAGGTTGGGTTTGATCCGTGGTTGCATTCGACCGGTCAGATTTCCTCGACCCGGTCAGAGCTTGAAGGCAGCGGTGTCGAACTGATCCAGTGCGGCAATCTTGTAGATCGGGTGTGGGATGACCAACCAGGCCCGCCCATGAATCCCGTTAAAGTTCATCCCATTGAATTCGCAGGGGAAACGGCACAAAGCAAGATCGACCGGCTGGCTGCCGCCCTGCGCCAGGCCGAACATTCAGCAGCGGTGATTACACTGCCGGATTCGATCATGTGGCTTCTGAATATTCGGGGTTCGGACATCGCGTATAACCCCGTGGCGCATGGGTTTGCCATTTTGCATGCCGATGGCCGCGTTGATCTGTTCATGGCGAAAGAAAAACTGACCGAGGTGCGCGACTATCTTGGCGGTCTGGTTTCGCTTCATGATCCGGAAGAATTTCTGGATGCCCTTGGAACACTTGAAGGCCGTGTTCAAGTCGATCCGGGAACCGTGCCGCAGATCGTTGCGGAGGCGCTCGGTGAAAAGATGACCGATGGCGGTGATCCGTGTGCCTTACCGAAGGCGCGCAAGAACCCCGCTGAAATCGCGGGGACGGCCGAAGCACATCTGCGCGACGCAGTTGCCGTGGTCGAGACTTTGTGCTGGCTGGATGCACAGACTCCGGGAACGCTGAGTGAAACGCAGGTCGTGGCCCGACTGGAAGAGAACCGCCGCCGGGACAATGCGTTGCAGGACATTTCGTTCGATACGATTGCGGGGACCGGACCAAATGGCGCGATCATGCATTACCGGGTCACCGACGAAACGGACTCGCGCTTGGAAAACGGCCATTTGCTGGTGCTGGATAGCGGCGGCCAATATCTGGACGGGACCACCGACATCACGCGCACGATCGCGATCGGAGAGGTTGGTGATAACGAAAAGGCCTGCTTTACCCGCGTTCTCAAAGGCATGATCGACCTGTCTATGCTGCGTTGGCCTGTGGGTCTGGCTGGACGGGATATCGAGTGCGTTGCCCGCCTTCCGATCTGGGCTGCGGGACAGGATTTCAACCACGGCGTAGGCCATGGCGTCGGCACCTATCTCAGCGTCCACGAGGGCCCGCAGCGTCTTTCGCGCATCAGCCACGTGCCGCTTGAACCGGGCATGATCCTGTCCAACGAGCCGGGGTATTACCGCGAGGGCTCCTTTGGTATCCGGATAGAAAACCTTGTCGTCGTGCAAGAGGCACCGCCGCTGCCTGGCGCGGATCCCGAACGTGCCATGCTGACTTGGCGGACACTCACATATGTGCCCGTTGACCGTCGGTTGGTTGTGACCGACATGTTGACGCATGAGCAGCGCAACTGGCTGAACGCCTATCACCGTGACGTTGCGGAAAAAATTCGCTCAAGGCTAAGCGCTGAGGCGCAACTGTGGTTGGATGAAGCGACCGCGCCGATCTGACATCGGTCTGTTACAAGCAATTGGCAGAACGTTGGGCCTTGGCCCTGAAGGGAAGGAACAAAAATGTCTGAACATATCACGATCCGCAAGGCTCCCGGCAAATGGAGCGTCCGCTCCGGTGGTGCCATTCTGGGCGAGACAACGAACGCGCTGGAATTGCTTGAGGGTGATCGGGAACCCGTAATCTATTTTCCACGCGCGGACATTGCGATGGCCTTTCTGGATCAAACCGACAAGGTGACCCATTGTCCGCACAAGGGCGACGCGACGCATTTTTCGATCGTCAACAAGTCCTCGGTGACTGACAACGCGGTCTGGAGCTACGAGGACCCGATCCCGAGCGTCGTCGAGATCAAGGAACATCTTGCTTTCTATCGGACGGACTCCGTCAAGGTCGAACAATTGTAAGCTCTGAGGTAACGTCTGGGCGGTCCAGCAAACCCCACAGGTCCCGAGAATTTGCAGGTTTCGGCCACACCGCGGACCGTAGCCGAGAGGATGAGCGCATGACACGGAATGAGTTCAACACCTTCTGCGCCTCGCTCAAGGCGACCACCCATGTCGTGCAATGGGGCAATGCGGATGTGTGGAAGGTTGGCGGCAAGGTTTTTGCGCTCTGCGGCTGGAACGACGGCAAGGATGCGTTCACCTTCAAGGCCACCGATCTGGCCTTTGAGGTGCTGAGTGATGAACCCGGCATCCGCCCAGCGCCCTATCTGGCCTCACGTGGCATGAAATGGCTGCAGGTCTATGAGCCACGCGGGATGAGCGACGCGTCCCTGCGCGAGCATATCGTGACCTCTTATGAGATGGTTGCGGCGAAACTGACCAAGAAGGTCCGTGCAGAGTTGGGGCTATAGGAGGGGTGGCACCCCGTCCCACCTGCTAACCGCTTAGGAAAGCTGAGCGCCAGCGCAGTCACGAAAGATGCGAACCTGCGGTGCCGCACCGTCCAATGGAAACTCGGTAATTGTATCCTGCGTAAACGCATAGGCGGTCCGGTTGTATTCCAACCCATTCAAAACATTTCCGAACCCGGTATCCGTGACGGTCAGCGACGCGGCGTTTTCGGACAAAACATGACGCGGAGTTGCGATCTCAATGGGGTTCGGACCGTCAAACCGCATGGCGAACCACGGGGCTTGAGTCCAACCCTCGGCCTTGTGGGTGATGGTCAGCGTATAGAGCGGTTTCGCGGGGTCGTAGGTCAGGAAGATCTCTGCCGTGCTCGTGTCATGTGACAGGGTGCAGATTTGCCCGACCGTTGCCTCCCATGCAGCGGCTGGGGTGGCGAGGAGTAGAGAGAACAGGACGGCGCGCATGAGCGGGTATCTAGGTGACGATGGGCCTTGGGCAAGGGTGCTGATCTGCCTCAACGATGGGGGCTGGACTGTACGCGGCGGCCTGATTGAAGGCGCTGACGGATTTTCCGTAGAACCGCGCCAGATCCTCGGCCAGCACCACGCGGGTGCCGCGCACCCAGTGAATGGCGCTTTGGACCTCATGCGTGCTGGGCAGGGTGTTCGTCATGGCAACCGTTTGGAATCACAATTTGCGATTTCAAACGTGGAGGAGGGTGAGGTGGGGTGCAAGTTTGAAGTGTGGTGGATTTGGGGAAGACGCAGCAAATGAAACTGGAATGTAGATTGCACTTCTGCTCACCGAAACCCTGATGCCTTCACGAACTAGCCTTTGGAGTATTGGCTTCTTTGGTCCACCAACTAGCTCTTTTTCCAATACTCGGATTTGGAACTGCTAGAAGGCTGTGGAACATCCCATGCCATCCGTTGGTTTCGCTTATAAGACAATCATATACTCCGGCCTCGAATAAGCTGGGGTCCTCTTCTCCAACAACCATTTTGTGATTGTCCTGCCTAACGCTGTTCCAAACAGCGTCAATTTGACGAGGTTCAATTGGAACCAAGCGCCAGCGAAAAGAAACGTAGAGTTCAGGCTGTAGCTTCCACACACCTAAGATATTGCTATTCAACCAAACTTCTGATTCCCAATTGAGTGGGTCGGATTTCGAATAAAAAGCACATACTTCGGTGCAAGCACCATTCGGCGGGTACGGCAGTGGTTTCGAGTTATCACAGACACTGTGCCCAGAGGACACTCCCTTTGTTATGGGTACAAATCGGATCGAAAGAACCTGCGATTGGAGTATGTCCTCAAGGTTCATTTCTCGTCGCCATCTAAGAATTACACGGTCCGAATTCGGGAGGCCGGGATACTGTTTCCCTAAGTTTTCAGTAAGGGCGTAACGACACACACCGCTGGCGTGAAGACTAATCTTTGAAGTGCTCCCCAGACGACCAGTGGCCAAGTAAACATCAAGACCATTCCGAAAAACCGTCCATCTGTCGGAAAATGCACGGTTCTTAGATTGGATTTGAAAGCGTATTTTCGCGTTTTTGCCAAGCGAACGGATCAATTATTTTCTCCGCCGCTTCACATTCCCACCCCGCTGCCCCGGCCTGCCAGCCGTTGACCGTCCGCGCGACTTCACCGCATCCTCAGACGCCTTCTCGACCGCCCATTGGCGCGCCATGGGGTCGTCGGCGACGGCCAGATCGACCGCTTCCAGACGTTTGATCTCATCCCGGATATTGGCGGCCTCTTCGAATTCGAGGTTCTCGGCGGCTTTGCGCATTTGGTCCCGCAACCCGTCCAGATGGGCCTCGAGGTTCGCGCCGTGCATCGGTTTGTCGATGGTGGCGGTGACGCGATTCATGTCGACGTCGCCTTCGTAGAGACCGGCCAGAACGTCCTCGACATTCTTCTTCACCGTCTCGGGCGTGATGCCGTGTTCCTCATTATAGGCGAGCTGTTTGGCGCGGCGGCGGTTGGTCTCGCCCAAGGCGCGCTCCATGGAACCGGTGATCTTGTCGGCATACATGATCACCCGGCCATCGGCGTTCCGCGCGGCGCGGCCGATGGTCTGGATCAGCGACGTTTCTGAGCGCAGGAACCCCTCCTTATCCGCGTCCAGAATGGCGACCAGCCCACATTCGGGGATGTCGAGCCCCTCGCGCAGCAGGTTGATCCCGACCAGCACGTCGAACGCCCCCAGCCGCAGGTCGCGCAGAATCTCGATCCGTTCCAACGTGTCGATGTCCGAGTGCATGTAGCGCACCTTGATGCCCTGTTCGTGCAGGTATTCGGTCAGGTCCTCGGCCATGCGTTTGGTCAGAGTGGTGACCAGCGTGCGGAATCCATTGGCGGCCACCTTGCGCACTTCGTCCAGCAGGTCGTCCACCTGCATCGAGACAGGGCGGATTTCGACCTCGGGGTCCAAGAGGCCCGTGGGACGGATCACCTGTTCGGTGAAGACACCGCCGGTCTGTTCGATCTCCCACTTCGCAGGCGTGGCCGAGACGAAGACGGATTGCGGGCGCATGGCGTCCCATTCCTCGAACTTCAACGGACGGTTGTCCATGCAGGACGGCAGGCGGAACCCGTGTTCGGCCAACGTGAATTTGCGGCGGTAGTCGCCCCGGTACATGCCGCCGATCTGAGGGACGGAGACATGGGATTCATCGGCGAATACGATGGCGTTGTCGGGGATGAATTCGAACAAGGTCGGAGGCGGCTCGCCCGGCGCGCGACCAGTCAGATAGCGTGAGTAGTTCTCGATCCCGTTGCAGACACCGGTGGCCTCTAGCATTTCCAGATCGAAATTGGTGCGTTGCTCCAGACGTTGTGCTTCCAGCAGTTTGCCTTCGCCTACCAGTTGGTCCAGCCGGATGCGCAGTTCCTTTTTGATGCCGATGATCGCCTGCTGCATCGTCGGTTTCGGCGTCACGTAGTGCGAGTTTGCATAGACCCGCACATGCTCCATCGTGGCGGCGCGTTCTCCGGTCAGCGGGTCGAATTCGGTGATCTGTTCCAGTTCCTCACCGAAGAAGGATAGCTTCCAGGCGCGATCCTCAAGGTGGGCGGGCCAGATCTCCAGCGAGTCACCCCGAACCCGGAAGGACCCGCGCTGAAACGCCTGATCGTTGCGCCGATATTGCTGAGCGACGAGATCGGCCATGACTTGCCGCTGATCATATTCGCTGCCGACCTTCAGATCCTGCGTCATCGCTCCGTAGGTCTCAACCGAACCGATACCGTAGATGCAGGACACCGAGGCGACGATGATCACGTCATCGCGTTCCAGCAGCGCGCGGGTGGCCGAGTGGCGCATCCGGTCAATCTGTTCGTTGATCTGGGATTCTTTCTCGATATAGGTGTCCGACCGCGGCACATAGGCCTCGGGCTGGTAGTAGTCGTAGTAGGACACGAAGTATTCCACCGAGTTCTCGGGAAAGAATCCTTTGAACTCACCATAGAGCTGCGCGGCCAGCGTCTTGTTGGGCGCAAGGATGATGGCGGGGCGCTGAGTTTCCTCGATCACCTTGGCCATGGTAAAGGTCTTACCCGTCCCGGTCGCGCCCAGCAGCACCTGATCGCGCTCGCCCTCGTTTACGCCTTCTGCCAATTCCGTGATCGCCGTCGGCTGGTCACCTGCAGGCGCGAACTCTGTGTGCATGACGAACTGCTTGCCGCCCTCCAGTTTCAGGCGAGCGCGGACATCATCGGCGGTCAACTGGGTCTTGTCGGAATGGGCGTAGGGCATAGGCAAGCTCCGGGATCAGGCCCTTACATTTGTTCTTATTTTGTCCAACTGCAAGGGCTGATCCGGGGTGAAAGTTTAGATTCAGTAATAGGCCGGTTGCGCATCCGGAAGGAGATCCAGACTCACTTTGTCGTTCAGCGCTTTCAGGTTGCCTTCCAGCACCCTGGCAATCATCAATCTCAACACCGTTTGGCCCAAAAGCCAGCCAAGGAGGCCATGTTTCACAGCATAATCCATGCTCCATGCTACCTTGGCGCGATTTCCAGCGACTGGTTCGATGACAATCGTGGCATGGGCCTCAGTCAGAGGCATCGCAGACATCTCGGATAGTCGCACGCTGTAGCCGCTGTTGGGTTCCCATTTGGTGACCTCTTCAACCAGCGAGGTACCGTTCTTAAAGTAGCAGCGGCGTTTTGACCCGACGCCACCTGAACCATGGGTTAGGGCCTGGACCTGCGCAACCTGAGGGGCAATCTCATCAATCTGCATAAACCGGCTCAGTATCGCCCAGATAGCCTCTGGGCGGGCATCGATTTCCAGCCTGCGTTTGTGATAAATCATCTGTCTGGTCCTGTGGTTGATCTTTGTATGATCATAGGCGGGGCTAGTGTCAGATTTTGTCATCAGGCACCTCGGATGCCCGCGACATTTGTTATCTTGTCCCGAACCGCGCTGTGACGCATAAACACACTCAGCCAAGTGAGTACGGAGAGGCGACATGCGCGCACGGATTTACCAGCCCGCAAGAAATGCGATGACTTCAGGGATGGCCAAAACCCGGAAATGGGTTCTGGAATATGCACCGGCGTCGGCGCGTGAGGTCGATCCGCTGATGGGCTGGACGTCTTCGAACGACACGCAAACTCAAGTGCGGTTGAAATTCGACACTAAGGAAGAGGCGCTGGACTACGCCAAGGACAACGGCATCGATGCGCAGGTCAGCGAGCCGCACAGCCGCAAGCCAAATCTGCGTGCGCGTGGCTATGGTGAGAACTTTGCGACCGACCGGCGCGGTCCCTGGACACACTGAATGATCGAAATTCGCGAGGCGGACCCAACGTCGGACGCGCTGCGCCCGGTGATTGAGGCGCATTTTGCCCATAGCGAAACCGCCGGTCCCGCCGAAAGCAACCACACGATGGACGCAGAGACGCTGGCCGGTCCGGGATTACGCTTTTGGGCGATCTACGATTCCGAAAAGCCCGTTGGCTGCGGTGCGCTTAAGGCTCTTCCGGACGGAACGGCCGAGGTGAAATCGGTGCACATCATTGCCCAGGCACGTGGCCGCGGTTTGGCGCGTGTGATGATGCAGCATCTGGCGGAACTAGCGCGCAGCGAAGGAATTTCTGCGCTGGTTCTGGAAACCGGTGCAGCGCATCTGCCGGAATATGACGCGGCCCGCAAACTCTATGAGGCGCTGGGTTATTCCTATTGCGGTCCGATCTTTGGCTATACGGAAGACCCAAACAGCGCCTTCATGCGCTTGGCCCTTGAACCCCGCACGTAAAAACCGCAAGAAGGGCCCAGCGGTCCCTTAGCTCAACTGGATAGAGCAGCTGACTTCTAATCAGCAGGTTGAGGGTTCGAGTCCTTCAGGGATCGCCAAATGCAGACCGTGTTCATTTCGTGAATCCCACCTGAGGCGTTGGTGACATGGCCAGCAGGGCTTGCCAATTCCCTACCCGCCGGGCGATGTGGTCGCTTGCACAAGGGGCACGAGCCGAATGGTCTGAGCGCCGCTTTCGAACTCGCAAATATGAATCAGGTTGGGCTGTCGCTCTGCACCGCCTGCTTTGACAAAATCCACCTTATGTTCACCACCAGACAGGGCGCAGTCGGCCTTCCAGACTGCGGTGGCCTGTTCTTCTGTCATGGACCAGCCGAGGCCGGGCATCAGGATTAAGGTCAAAAGCAGTGTCTTTTTCATGATCGTTACCCTTTTTACAAAAAACAGTTTGCTAGCTGAACCACTTGCGTCGCCTAGACAAAGGCGACCTAAGTTCAACAGGCTATTCTTGACGCGGAATCGCTGGCCAGAATGTGTGAAGGCTCCGTTTCAGTCTGCAAAACGGCACCACCTGTGTTGGCCTTCAACAGCTGCTCGGCCTGATAGACGCAGATCGCGCGCTGATAGATTTTCTCAGCCAGAGGCGATCTTTTGTCGGTTTGCGCGCAGCAATCCAGCTCGCGTGAAAGCTCTTTCAGATTGGTCGGGGGAAAGCCCTGCAAAACAAAGCTAAGCGCCGAGGTTAACCCCGAATGCCCCTGGTCGAGACCTTGCTGAAAAGACGCGCTCGGCTCCGGACAGGTCGGCACAAAAAACTCATTACTCATACTCAATCACTTTCACGCTTTCCTGAGCGTCAAAACACCAGACGCTCAAAACTTGTTACTGGTTGGTTTTTGCCAATGACTGTGGCGAATACGTGACCGAAATCAGGTTTCAGTCAAGTTAACAGAAAAGTGAAAGTAACACGTTTTGTGCTTGTGGGTCGGCGAGGCTAAGTCAACACGCTGCCCGCCGCAAAGCCGATTGTGATCCAGATTGAGAAGGTCGCTATTGTTAAAACATAGTTAAACATCATACGGCCCGGCCTTTGACATTTACGAAGTTCAGGTTTCCGCCGCATTCGCGGTACAAGTTGAATATGCGCTCTGGCCGCTTAACGTTTGTGGAATGGATCGTTAACGTTCTGTTAACAATCGGGATGAAAGCAAGGGACTGACGAAATCGTCTAGAGGCATCACAACCAAATCGGACCGCCAGTCATTGCGCGCAGGCTATCTCGAAGTGAGCGGCACGTTTGCCGTTTTCTGCATGGAACGCCACTTGACCGGCTGCGCCTTTGAATACCCCTGTACCACCGACCACAGCCAGTTGGGTATCAAACTGCGGCACGGTGTCGGGCTGGCTGGGGGCTGGGTAGGAACCGGTATAGATCAATTGGTTGTCATCGAGTGTCAGGTAAGCATTAACAATAAGCCGTGTTTCACCGTTCCCTGCGCCAGGCGCGACCAGGGTCGTGACATTTTGCGTTCCGATTTCACTGCCATCTTCGCCGAAAACGGTGACATGCCCAACGGCGATATCGCCAATGTTTTTGCCACTGGACGTGACCGTAAGGTCCTCCAAATAGACGGTAAACGGGCCGCATTCCGGTCCATTTGCGGCTGACGCCGGAAGGGCCTGCAAAAATAGGGACAGCAAGGTAAGAAAACGCATTTTGACACTCCGATCTATATTTCAAACGACAAACACGTCGGACTACAGTTTTCGGTCGAAGGCCCCAGGTCCGTTTTGGTTTGCTTCAACCGCGCCCTATAATCCGCTCATTGTTTTTTTAGCTCGATCGTCAACAGCCAGATCTCAAAGGCGCATTTGCCTCGGTCTTCGCTGATGTACGTTTCAAAACGATTGTAGAACGAAGTCAGCATAGAGCTTTCCGTCTGGCCGGGTTCGTCACCGAACAAGAATTGCCTGAATGTCGATTCGGTAAAGGACCGAACGAACCCTTTGTAGCTTGCCGCATATTTCTGGCGTTCGCCTATTTGGTCCGCAAAGATGTCTTCTGGATTTTGCCGGGCCCGCGCGACCTCGGCTCTTTCAATTGAGAAACCCTCTGCCAGGTCCGCATTACGCTGAAACGGCATAAGCGCCTCTTCTTTGGACATAAACCAGACTGGCATCACAAATCGACTTAGTGCCTGCTCGGATATCAACCCGTCCTCTGCCATCGAGTTCGCAACTTGGTACAATGCGCGATAGGTGTGTCGGCCAGAGCAGCAAATTCCATTGATTTCATCATCATCCGGAATCGCGCCAAGCGTCGAGACAAAAAGCCGTCCTCCGCTGCGCATCTCATTGAGGCGCAGGGTCAGAAATTTCTCCCAATCTTTCTGGGCTTGCTTCTTCAATTCCAACCGGGCATTGCCCTGCAGGTCCGCGAACCAAAGCGTGCCCCTTGATGAGATTTCTGGCTGCACGCTGAGCCAATGGCTGGCACCAAATGATACCCCAACATCAATCGTTGAAGCTGGTGCAGCCGCTGAGAAAAAACTGCCCACACTTGCAGTGGGACGAATCTGTGCCGAGAGGTTCATGTAACCTTCCTGGCTGGCCGCAAATTCAAACAGCGTATTCCAATCGTTTTCCGCCTGATCGACATGATGAACAAAAACCGAGTGATCCGGATAGCGGTCCACAAAGGACTCGATTGCAGGTTTTATTGACAAAATCGCGTTTGAACCCGTTCCGCAGCCATAATCGGCAATGTGGATTTCATCTGATGTGGCGGCGACCTTGTCTGCCATCTCACGAACATCATCCGCGCGGGACTGAATGGAATGCTTCTGCGGGAGGGAATTTCCTGCGTAGTCAATCATTCCCTCGGTCGGGCTGCTGCGCTTGTTCATTCAAACCTCCCAATAACTGCAAGGTCGGCGGGTTCAGATTACACGACTTTTTGAGACCCCCAAAACATTTTGCGGCACCAGACTATCCCTCGACAAGGTATCGCTGGGACAAGGGCAGGCTTGCAGCACCCAGAGCGCGGGCGTCGGAACCGACAGCGCCCATGGCGATCTCGGGGCGCTCAAGACCGGTTAGGTTCAAGTCGGACAGCTGGGCCTCGACCGCCGCAATCAGCCGCGCCTTTACCGATGATGGCATCCAACCATCGATCTTTACGCAATGGAAATCGATCAGGCTGCAGGACGACACGATTGCGTATGCCAAACCAAACGCGGCTTTTTGCAGCCATGCCTCGACAAGGTCGTCTGGAATGTTCCAATGCGCGGGTTGTTCCCAGATCATGTCTGCGTCTTCGCCTGCAGACAGAAGCGATCGTTCGAGCACATAAAGGCTGGCCACATCGATCAGCGGCTGAACACGTCCGTCACTTGTAGGAACCGGCAGAGGCCCAAGCGCGCCTGCGTTTCCGCGACCGGAAAAGATCGACCCATTCAGCACCACACCGCCACCTATAAAGTAGCCAACGTAGAAATACAGGAAATCCCGCGGCCCGTCGGTGGGTCCGAAAACAAGCTCTGCTCCACAGGCAGCGGTGGCATCGTTTTGCTCGAATATCGGAATGTCATAGGTGGCCGCGAGCGCCGACTTGATATCCGCCGTTCGCCAGGGATTCATCTTGTCCTGCGGCACTTGCAGCGTCTGTGCCCAGTCCCACAAAAAGAACGGCATGGCGATGCCCAGCCCCGAAATCCTTGTTTGCGCTTCGGATCCAAGATTTGCAGTCATCTTGCCCAAGGCATCCGTGGCGAACTCCAAAGTCTCATCCGGGTTGGGGTATTCGTATGTCCGCCGTTGCCGCGCCTTTACACATCCCAGAAAATCCGTCAGCACCAATTCCGCACTGCGTCGACCGACCTTGAGGCCAAAGAACGACGCACCATCCGGATTGAGACGCATCGGAACCGAAGGTTGCCCGACCTTGCCGCGAACCGGCTCGCCCCGCAGCAGCAGGCCATCCTTTTCCAGGTGCCGCATGATGACCGAAACGGTTTGCGCGGAAAGTCCCGTCATCCTGGCGATTTCAGATTTTGCCAGCGCCTGGTGTCGCCTGACCAGCGACAGCACAAGGCGTTCATTATGCGCGCGCATGCCGCTTTGGTTTGTGCCACGCACCTGAGAAGCCCTTTCCAGCGCGGTGTTTTCGTTCGACGGCTGTGCAGGCAAATCAAACCCTCCCGGCATTAGAATGTGGGCCGGGGTGGGGTCTGTCAATAATAATTAAGAGTGATTTATTTATTGACTCTCAATTCGAAACTGAAGATGATTTTGCTGTGGGGTCGGGTCCAATTTCACCCGATTAAACATGTGCCCCTTGGGCGCGGGAGATACTGGGAGGATTATCAATGACGTTTTCGAAACTTGCAGGCGCATCCGCGCTTGCCTTGACTGTAATGGCTGGCGCTGCGATGGCGGACACGACCGTGTGCCTGATCACCAAAACGGACACCAACCCCTTCTTCGTTAAGATGAAAGAAGGCGCGACCGCAAAAGCCGAAGAGCTTGGCATGACGCTGAAGGCCTTCGCAGGCAAGGTGGATGGTGACCACGAAACACAAGTGCAGGCCATCGAGACCTGTATTCTGGATGGCGCAAAGGGCATTTTGCTGACAGCCTCAGACACGTCCTCGATCGTACCTGCCGTCAAGCAAGCGCGCGACGCAGGTGTATTGGTCATTGCTTTGGACACACCGCTAGAGCCGATTGACTCGGCAGATGCTACTTTTGCCACCGACAACTTCCTGGCCGGTTTGCTGATCGGACAATGGGCGAAAGCGACGCTTGGTGATGCGGCTGCGGACGCCAAAATCGCAACGCTGGATCTGGCGGTGAGCCAACCAACAGTCGACGTGCTGCGGAACCAGGGCTTCCTGGAAGGGTTTGGCGTTGATCTGGCCGATCCGAATGTCATCGGTGACGAAAGCGATTCACGTCTGGTCGGCAGCGACGTTACCGCCGGCAACGAAGAAGGTGGTCGCCGCGCGATGGAGAACCTTCTGGCCAAGGACCCAACCATCAATGTGGTTCATACGATCAACGAGCCTGCAGCAGCTGGTGCATATGAGGCGCTGAAGGCCATCGGACGCGAGAACGATGTGCTGATCGTGTCAGTCGACGGCGGCTGCCCCGGTGTTCAGAACGTGGCGGACGGCGTGATCGGTGCGACCTCGCAGCAATATCCGCTACTGATGGCATCGCTGGGTGTTGAAGCCGTCAAGAAATGGGCGGACGAAGGCACCAAGCCTGAGAACACGCCGGGCAAAGACTTCTATGACACCGGCGTTGCACTGGTGACGGACAAGGCCGCAGACGGAGTAGACTCGATCTCGGTCAAAGAAGGCATGGACCTCTGCTGGGGTTAACCTGATCTGTCGAGGGGCCAATTTGGCCCTTCGACACAAAACCCATTCTCACCCGAATTTTTGTTATTGTGGTCCGCAACCGGGCTCTTGACGCATGGGGGAAGCTTAATGTCCGACACGTCACGACAATCAGACGATTTCGAATCCGCGGCCCGTGGAAGCCCGGAACAGGTCGCTGAGTTTGAAGATCACCGTCGGGGCCTTGTTGGGACGATCCAGCATTTTCTGCATGTGAACCCTTCGCTTGTCCCGCTGATTGTTCTTGTCGCCGCGATTGTCATTTTTGGTCTGCTGCTCGGGGCCAAGTTCTTTTCGCCCTTCGCCCTGACCCTGATCCTGCAACAGGTTCAGATCGTGGGCATTGTGGCGGCCGCCCAAAGCCTGGTGATCCTGACCGCCGGCATCGACCTGAGCGTCGGTGCGATCATGGTGATGTCGTCGGTGGTTATGGGCCAGTTCACCTTTCGCTACGGGCTTCCGCCGTCGGTCGCAATTGTATGCGGTCTGTTCGTAGGCACCGCCATCGGAGCGTTGAATGGGTTCCTGGTCAGTCGCATCAAATTGCCGCCGTTCATCGTGACTTTGGGCATGTGGCAAATCATATTGGCCGCGAATTTCCTGTATTCGCAGAACGAAACCATTCGATCACAGGACATCGAGACAAACGCGCCGATCCTTCAGCTGTTCGGGGCCAAGTTCAGTATTGGCGGCGCGGTGTTCACAGTTGGCGTGGTCTTCATGCTGCTGCTCATTTTGGTTCTGGCATATGCATTGCGCCACACGGCGTGGGGCCGACATGTTTACGCGGTGGGCGACGACCCCGAAGCAGCGGAACTGTCGGGGGTCAATGTGCATCGCACCTTGATGTCGGTCTACATGCTGTCGGGGCTGATCTGTGCCTTCGCGGGATGGGCCCTGATCGGTCGGATTGGGTCGGTTTCGCCTACGTCTGGTCAACTGGCCAATATCGAAAGCATCACGGCCGTTGTGATCGGCGGTATATCCCTGTTCGGCGGGCGCGGGTCGATCCTGGGCTCCCTGTTCGGGGCACTGATCGTTGGCGTGTTCACGCTGGGCCTCAGGCTTTTGGGCGCGGACGCACAGTGGACCTTCTTGTTGATCGGTATCCTCATTATCGCAGCGGTCGCGGTCGATCAGTGGATCAGAAAGGTGGCAGCTTGATGGAACCCATTCTCAAAGGACGCAATCTGGTCAAACACTATGGGCGGGTTACTGCGCTGGACCATTGCGATTTCGATTTGATGCCCGGCGAGATTTTGGCTGTCATAGGGGACAACGGCGCTGGGAAGTCGACACTGATCAAGGCAGTTTCCGGAGCCGTCGCACCGGATGAGGGCGACGTTTGGCTGGATGGAAAGAAGGTCAATTTCCATTCGCCCATCGATGCCCGCGAGGCCGGGATCGAGACGGTATACCAGACCCTCGCCATGTCCCCTGCCCTGTCGATTGCTGACAACATGTTCATGGGCCGGGAAATCCGGCGCAAGGGCCCGCTGGGCTCGTGGTTCAGGATGCTCGACCGCCCGGCGATGGAGAAATTCGCCCGCGACAAACTCAGCGAGCTTGGTCTGATGACAATTCAGAACATCAATCAGGCGGTCGAAACCCTGTCTGGCGGCCAGCGGCAGGGCGTTGCGGTGGCACGCGCCGCGGCGTTCGGCTCGAAAGTGATCATTCTGGATGAACCGACGGCCGCTTTGGGTGTCAAGGAAAGCCGCAGGGTGTTGGAACTGATCATCGACGTGAAATCGCGAGGGATTCCGATCATCCTGATCAGCCACAATATGCCGCATGTCTTTGAGGTCGCAGATCGGATTCATGTGCATCGCCTGGGCAAAAGGCTTTGTGTGATCGATCCAAAGGATTACACGATGTCTGACGCCGTGGCTTTCATGACCGGCGCGAAGGATCCTTCGCAAGAGGATCAGGCAGCGTGAGCGGCACAAACTCAACTCCTGAAACGATCGCCAAAGGTATCGCGGATGCGGTTGCGGCGCTGCCCATAACGCAGGCGCGGTGCCTGATTGCCATTGCCGGTCCGCCCGGGTCCGGCAAGTCAACGGTGGCAGGGCTGGCACGAGACGAGTTGGAAGCGCGGGGAACGCGGACTGGTCTGGTTTGGATGGACGGGTTTCACTATGACAACGCGATCCTGTCTCAGCGGGGCATGCTGGATCGCAAAGGCGCGCCCGAGACTTTCGATGTTGCCGGTTTCCGCGCCATCCTGACCCGTCTACTTACCGAGGATGAGGTCGCCATCCCCGAATTCGACCGCCCCCTGGACAAGGCTATTGCCGCACGTGCGCTGATCCGCGCAGATCAGCGCATTGTCCTGGTCGAAGGGAATTACCTGCTGTTGAACGAACCGGATTGGACGGACCTGCAAAAGCTCTGGACCTTGGCAATTTACCTCAATGTGCCTCGTGAAACGCTTGAGGCGCGTTTGGTCGACAGGTGGGTTTCACTCGGCCTGTCCGACAAGGCGGCCAAAGAACGCGCGCAGTCGAACGATATCCCAAACGCAAACCGTATCCTGAAAAACTCGTCGACCGGTGACCTTGTGTTTACCTGAAGCGCTGGTCGCGGTCTGGCCTTGAAGCCTTGGAGGCCGAAGATTGAAAATTGTGTCGGGAGGACAAACAGGTGTTGACCTAGTCGCATTGGATTTCGCATTGGATCACGGAATTCCACACGGCGGCTGGGTTCCTAAAGGCCGTACAAATGAGGCTGGTAAAATCCCGCTGCGGTTCGACAATCTGACAGAAACCGAGACCAGAGATGTCCGTGAACGAACCAAGCTCAACGTCCGGTCCAGCGACGCAACGCTTATCTTCATCGACGGGTCAATCAGCCCGGGCACGCAATTGACGATTGAATTTGCAGCGAAAATCGGAAAGCCGCATCTGGTTGTTGATGTGCGGGACGGGGCGGCAACCAGCGCGCAACAAGTTCGCACCTGGATGACAAGATTTCCGATAACCGTCTTGAACGTCGCGGGCCCCAGGGCATCCGAGGCCCCTCAGATCGGTGCTTGCGTTCGGGCCATCCTGAAACTGGCTCTGGACACTGGCACGCGCGAATAGTGCTACGCCACAGGCCTTCACGAGTTTCGAAGCAGACTAATCAACCACCAACAATTCATCGATCAGCGCCCCAAGCAATTGGGTTCGCGACTTAACGCCCGCCTTTCGATAGATTGAGTTATTCTGTGACTTCACCGTTCCGGGACTGGTGTTTCGCAAACCTGCAATCTCGGCAACGGAAAGCCCTTTGATCGTGAACAGGGCGACGTCGCGTTCCGCCTCGCTCAGCCCCCAACGGTCGAAGAGCAACTGCACCATCGAAAAGAATTCGCCCTGCGCGGCCTTAAGATGCCGTTCGACCTCGCGGTTTCTCTGGGTGAGCAGACGGTTGCTTTGCCAGATCAGCGCGACACCAACGGCAAAACCGAACAGTGTTGCAAGTTGAATGAGTTCATGGACAAACCAGCTGTCGCTAAACAGAAAAAAGCCGGTTACTTCGCCGACAAATTCAGCGACAAACGCAAGCCCCGATGCAAGGAACAGCCCAGCCCCCAATCGGAACAGTAGCAAAGAGCGTTTTCTGATGCCGCGGGTGCCCATTATTTAGTCAGCGCCGATGAGCAGGATTAGTCGTCATCCTCTCGGTCATCGCTCTCGCCTTCGGAATCACTTTCAGAGTCGTTTTCGGAATCGTTTTCGCTGTCACCTTCGCCGTCGTTGCCTTCGCCGTCACTTTCACCATCGTCGTTTTCACCATCGTCGTTTTCACCATCGCCATCCGATTCACCTGAATCATCGGACTCATCAGATTCGTCGTTTTCCTCGTGATCGTTCAGGTCTTCTTCATCGTCGTCTTCTTCATCGTCTAACTCATCGTCGAATTCATTGTCGTCGAACGCATCATCCCGCTCCGTTCGGTCGCGCACCACTGTTCCGTTCTTTCGCAAAACGATCTCACGTTCCGCACCCGGTGCGGTCGCTTCGACCCTGGTATTGCCAAACAATGTGCGGCTGATCTCAATTCTTGTGTAACCTTCGTCGGTCAGCATCTTGATGATGTCGTCGGTGGTGACCTGAGCAAGCGCGGTACTTGCCAAAAGGGCAAAGCTGGTGCTCATCGCGATTGTCTTTTTCGGCATATCTTGGTCCTCCGCGTGTTGAAGAGTGTTCTTTGCCCCGAATGAGACCACAAGTGATATGTCCGAAGAATACAACTTTGGATGAAATCCGTTCTTCTAACCCTTTTGCCTATCCATCCGTCTGATGCTGGATCGTATCACTTTAGACAGCCGGTCCGTTGCCTGATGGATTGGCACGCATCAATGTGCATAGTGAATTCGAGAATTTGACAGCACAGATCTACACGAGCCCGCAGAATGATTCAGCAGACAAAATACGAAAAGCTATTTTCCACACCGATCATGCGCTTTGAAGTGCCTGGCCACACAGTGCTGAACGCAGAGCTTCTTTTCGAATACGAAAACCTGCGCGCGGCCGACGACGGGGTTTCCAAATCAAATCGCAATGGTTGGCATTCCAAAGGAAACCTGTTCGACAATGACGCCCCCGCGTTCCAAAAAGTTCGCTCAGCAGCGAAAGAGTCTGTTTTAGAGGTGACCCGAAAAGTCAGTTCCAAAATTGATCCCGAAACTTTGAACCTGAAACTCTTTGCTTGGATGAACGCAAATCCGACGGGTGGATATAACGCACCGCACACGCATCCGGGGGCGCATTGGTCCGGGGTCTATTATGTGTCCCAGCCGGATATTGAAACCGGTTCGTCGGGTATGATCGAGTTCATCGACCCCCGCGCCGAGCTTTCACACTGGAAAATTCTGGACTCCAGCGCTTTTCGCATGAAACGCACGTTCCGGCCATCGGCAGGGGAGTTGATCATCTTCCCATCCTATCTGCTGCACTGGGTTCATCCCAACGAAAGCGATCAGGAAAGAATAACCATCGCCTTCAATGGCACATTCCGCCGCCCGAAGGCATCCGGATAAAATTGGATCATGCGCGCTGGTTTCCCCAGTCACGGTGGAAAGGTATGCTTAGCAAGTGTTTGTTTTGATGTGATATAACCCGCCGAACCAACCTTTTCTGCATCCTCGCCCTCGGCGCGATACCTGATGTCAGCTGATAAAGACGTCGGTCGTTAAAGGGGTTCACTACAAAATGCTCAGCATATGCCGAATACTCCAAAACGGGTCCCGAAGGCAGCATCAACTCGACATGTGCAAGATCGTATAGGCGTTCCTGCGCTGCCCGAGGTAGCGTATTTTTCCAGCTTTCGTACCGTGCAAGTAAACTCTCATACCTGCGCGTGGCGCTTGGGCTGCGTTGTTTTCCCGGCCGCAACCCCGCGAGCGTACGAAGGCCGTCAACGCTGTTGCACGGAACAGATCGATTTTCTTCCGTCCACTTGTTGGCTCGCGTCATCTCCAATCCGGTGCCACGCAGAACAACCTCCACCGGCGGGGTTTGGGAGATGTACTGCACCCAGTCTTTACGCAGGCCGGAACAAAATCCGGTGCGCAACAGCATTTTTTCATACTCCTCGTCGATTTCCGAAGTGGTAAGCGCGCCCTTTATCGTGGGCGATCGCCGCGAGATCACCAACATGGGCACCGTAAGCTGTTCCGCAAGCCGAACGGCGGCAGCCGCGTCAATCAATGTCGATTGGTTGAGTCTGTAGCAATAGAAGGTGCTGATCCGTGACAAATACGGAGTCGCGCACGCCAGTATAATGCGAGAATCCATGCCGGCAGTCACAGGAAGACCGCATTTGAACGTCTGTGTCAAAGCGCCGACATTGCGGCTGAGGCGTTCAGCGATTTCGCCAATGCTGGCTGCCCTGTCCTGATCGAGTTCAGCAAACTTGGTCGCCGGCCTTGGCCAATGTCGGTATTCTTGGAAATTATCCAGGGAAATAAAATGGTTAGGCTTGGCCCGTGTCACTCGGCGGTCGCTTGTTTCTCCGAACAACAACCGTTCCTTCTTTTCCAGCACCAGTTCTTGATCGATATCTCTGTGCGGCGATAGGGCGTTCGTGGCCAGCAAATGCACGCTTGAAGCGATTGTTCTTTTGACCGGGTCATAGACGACCGACAAATTCCCCGCCGGATCCAGATAGAAGCGACCTTGGTTTTGATCAAAAGTCAGAGCAACAAAACGCCCGGAAAGGTCTTCCAACCACGCCTCAAAAGACTCGATGTCGCCGTCATAGGTCTCTTCTGTCTGCAGACAATTTCCGCCAGCTGAGATCGCTATTCCGAGGATTGCAGCAAGTTGGCGGCTCTCGGTATCGAAGATGTGGCAGACGGGCAGGCTTGGACAATGTTGAACCCGCCAACCGGCAAGAGTGAAACTCTCCCAGCTATCGCTGAGTTTCGGGGTCTGTTCGCCCTGTTCACCTATCTGGAATTGATAGCGAAAAACCTCGTCAAACGACCATCCGTTTTTCTCGCATTCGATATGCCCGAGGGTGCGATCGCCAACTTGTTTTTCCAAATGCAAACTTTGCTCGTTTCTCAGCGTTTGATGGGTTGTCCATCAATAGCGCTCACTCGCACGTGGATACAAATCTTTTTGCTGCAACTTGACGCTGGCAATGCACCAAAAAAGCCACGGGAGGATGGGAAGGGAGAACCCCTTCCCACTTTGTTTTTATGAGGGCGCTTTGGTCTTGCGCAGGTAAGGGAAGATCGTCTCGAATTCGCCGAACTTCTCTTTCGCCTCATCATTCGAGACCGCAGGTGGGATGATCACGTCTTCGCCCGGCACCCAGTTGGCTGGCGTTGCAACGCCCTTGGACGACATCTGCAAACCATCCAGAGCACGCAGGATTTCGGCAAAGTTCCGGCCAACAGTCATCGGATAGGTCATCGACAGCTTCAGTTGCTTGTCCGGACCGATGATAAAGACCGAACGCACGGTGGCGCTGTCGGCAGGCGTGCGGCCGTCGGGCAAGTATGCCTCGGCGGGCAGCATGTCGAAGGCTTTGGACACGGCCAGACCGTCATCCGCGATGATCGGGAAACCGGGGTTGGCGTTGCCATAGGCCTCGATATCCTTTTTCCACTTCTTGTGGTCTTCGACGCCATCGACCGAAACACCGATCACTTTGGTGCCGCGCGCTGCCCATTCGTCATTCAACTGAGCAACCGCCGAAAACTCGGTCGTGCATACAGGGGTGAAATCCTTGGGGTGCGAAAACAGAATGGCCCAGCTGTCGCCGATCCAGTCGTGAAACTGAATGGTGCCCTGATCCGTTTCTGCCGTGAAATTCGGAACGGTGTCATTGATACGCAAACCCATGGGGCATCTCCTCTCCTGATGACAATTGACCGAGTCGGTCGCGGTCAACTTAATCACTTTGGCCTCAGGTTAAAGCTTTCCGGTCCCGGGTACAGAAAATTTGATAGTTGTGCCCGTTGACCGAGTTCGAATTGGCACTTGCCCGAATGCACGCGCAATGACAGTGTGTCCAAAAACCGACCGATCGGTCGAATCAATTCCAGCTCAAAGGTGACGATATGATCGAGAAACGAGATTTTTACATCAACGGCCAGTGGGTTTCACCTGCCGAGGCGCGTGATTTCGACGTCATCGACCCCTCGACCGAAGAGCCCTGCGCGGTGATATCATTAGGCGCACAAGCGGATACGGATGCCGCCGTGACCGCCGCAAAAGCAGCGCTTCCAGGCTGGATGGCGACGCCGGTCGAAGATCGGATTGCGCGGGTGGAAAAGCTGATTGAGATTTACCAGAGCCGCTCGGAAGATCTGGCGCAGGCGATATCGTTGGAAATGGGCGCGCCGATCGATATGGCGCGCACCCAGCAATCCGGCGCTGGCATCTGGCATCTCAAGAACTTTGTCCGCGCCGCCAAGGCGTTCCAGTTTGAGCGCCCGCTGGGCGACCATGCACCCAATGACCGGATTATCTACGAGGCCGTTGGCGTGGCCGCGCTTATCACACCTTGGAACTGGCCGATGAACCAGATCACGCTCAAGGTCGGCGCGGCAGCGATTGCAGGGTGTACAATGGTTCTGAAACCTTCGGAGCAAAGCCCACTGAACGCGATGATCTTTGCTGAGTTGATGGACGATGCCGGGTTCCCCGCCGGTGTCTTCAACCTTGTGAACGGGGATGGCGCGGGCGTGGGCTCTCAGCTGTCCGCACATCCGGATGTCGACATGATTAGCTTCACCGGCTCGACCCGGGCGGGCACGGCGATTTCAAAGAATGCGGCGGACACGTTGAAGAAAGTTCATCTGGAGCTGGGCGGCAAAGGCGCGAATGTTGTGTTTGCCGACGCGGATGAAAAGGCCGTCAAACGCGGCGTCCTGCACATGATGAACAACACCGGCCAAAGCTGTAACGCGCCCAGCCGGATGCTCGTGCAGCGCCCGATCTACGATCAAGCCGTTGAAACCGCAGCTGAAGTGGCGAACAAGGTCTCGGTTGGCCCGGCAAGCGAAGAAGGGCGTCACATCGGACCGGTTGTGAATGAATTGCAGTGGACCAAAATTCAGGACCTGATTCAGACGGGCATCGACGAAGGTGCCCGACTGGTGGCAGGCGGCACCGGGCGGCCCGAGGGCCTGAACAAGGGCTACTATGTGCGCCCCACGGTCTTTGCCGATGCCAACAATCAGATGACCATCGCGCGAGAGGAAATCTTTGGCCCGGTCCTGACCATGATCCCGTTTGATACCGAGGAAGAGGCCGTCGAGATTGCCAACGACACACCCTATGGCCTGACCAACTACGTCCAGACGCAGGATGGCGCGCGCGCCAATCGTATGGCGCGGGTGCTGCGATCCGGCATGGTCGAAATGAACGGCCAATCCCGCAGCGCGGGATCACCCTTCGGCGGAATGAAGCAGTCCGGCAATGGTCGCGAAGGCGGCGTTTGGGGTCTGGAGGATTTCCTTGAGGTCAAGGCCGTTGGCGGCTGGGCCGCCGAGTAAGCGCCCCACGTAATCCAGTGGTGAGGCACCGTGCGGTGCCTCGCTCTTTTTCAGGCAGGCCGGACAACCAATTGAGGCTCTCCGTCCGATGTTTTGCGCGTCGACCGGCCGTCCCAACCGATTTCTCCGGTTACGCGCTGCCGCAAAGACGAAAAACTGTCGAACCGGACCACATCCACAGGCGCATCAAATTGCAGGGTGATCCTGCGATGTGCACCGTCGCCCAGCAGGGTCAAACCGCGAATTTCAGCCGTAAAGAGCTGACCGAGGTAATATCCCTGAACCCGGTCACCCACGTTCAGATGCATGCGGTTCCCGGCCTTTGACCGCAACGTATTCCAGTCACGCGCGCCGTATTGATGCGCCAGCATTTCCAACGCTTCGCTGTGTGAGACCGGAGCGCTTGCAAGACGCAGACTTTCGCGCAAACGCTTGGCCTGAGCTTTGAGCTCGCCAATTGGCGGGATCGTGTTTGATATCGTCATCATATGCCTCGTTTCCTTGAACGGGCGCTTATTCAGGATGGGGTTCGCATTGCCATCCGCGCGCCAGAAAAAAGGGCAACAGATGTTGTTTCAACCGGGTTTCACCAAAGCCAGACGGCCGCGAACAGCAGGGGACCCGAACCTGCCGCGCCTTTTGGCAGCGCCAGGGCGATCTGTCAATCAAGCATCCGCCTGCGCGGCCTCATAGGCCAGCATGGCGCGTTTGACTGGAAGGCCCCAATGATAACCTCCCAACCCGCCGGATTTGCGTAGCGCGCGGTGACAGGGGATCAGCCAACTGACGGGGTTTCGCCCGACCGCTGTGCCCACGGCGCGCACGGCCTGAGGTGACCCAACCCGCTGCGCGATTTCGGAATAGGTTGTGACCTGGCCCGAAGGGATATGCATCAGCGCCTCCCACACCTTGATCTGCAGTGGTGAGCCGATCAGGTAGATCGGTGTCGGTTCCAACCGATCACTGACCGATCCGAACGCGCTGAGAACCCACGGGCGCAGGCGCATAGGATCCTCAACAAACTCGGCCTGCGGCCAACGCGACAACATATCCTCCATCGCGTCCTCTTCACCGGTCTCGGCACCGAAGGCCATGCCGCAAATGCCTTTGTCGGTACCCATGACCAGAGCCGGGCCAAAGGGGCTTTCGAACCAACCCCAAAAAATCGTCAATCCCGCGCCTTTGCGAGCGTATTCACCGGGGCTCATGGATTCCCACTTCAGGAACAGATCGTGCAGGCGTCCGCTGCCAGACAGGCCAACATTGTGGGCAGTTTCCAACGTGGTGAACCGCTCACGCAGCAACGCCTTGGCGTGGCCCAGCGTCAGGTATTGCTGATAGCGCTTGGGCGACACACCGGTCCAGCGCGAGAACAGACGCTGGAAATGGGCGGGGCTCATGTCCATCTGGCGGGCCAGTTCATCGAGGCTCAGCGCCTCGCCCCCCTGATCGATCAGTTCAATCGCGCGGCGCATGACGTTGTAGTGATATCCGCTTTCGGGCGTCTGGACATTCATGGCATTCACCTCGTTTCGTTTCCAAGACCATACCGCCAGCGCAACGCCCAAGCGACCCGGAACTTGCGCATTGGCTTTTGGCTTGTGTCACCGCCCTGCTGTCGGCATTAAGGCGCGGATGGCCAAGCAACTCGATTATCACACGATCCGCGAGATCTTTACGCGTTTCCATGACGCCGACCCCGAACCCAAGGGCGAGTTGGAGCATGTGAACGTTTATACTCTGGTCGTTGCCGTGGCGCTGTCGGCGCAGGCGACCGATGCAGGCGTCAACAAAGCTACACGCGAATTGTTCAAGATCGCCGATACGCCGCAAAAGATGCTGGACCTTGGTGAAGAGGGCCTGACCCAGCACATCAAGACCATCGGCCTGTTTCGCCAAAAGGCCAAGAACGTGATCAAACTCAGCCGCATTCTTGTCGAAGAGTATGGAGGCGAGGTCCCCAACTCACGCGCGGCTCTGCAATCGCTGCCCGGTGTCGGGCGCAAAACGGCCAATGTGGTGCTGAACATGTGGTGGCGGCAACCGGCACAAGCTGTCGACACGCATATCTTTCGCGTCGGCAACCGCACTGGTATCTGCCCCGGAAAGGATGTGGATGCCGTCGAACGCGCCATCGAAGACAATGTCCCTGCCGACTTTCAACTCCATGCACATCACTGGCTGATCCTGCATGGCCGGTACCATTGCAAGGCACGCAAGCCGCAATGCCCGACCTGCATCATCCGTGATCTCTGTCAATTCGAGGACAAAACCCTATGAAAACTTACCAGCTCACCGGTATCGGCAACGCCGTTGTGGACGTGATCTCTCAGGCCGATGACAGTTTTCTGGAGCTGATGGGCATCGAGAAGGGCATCATGCAACTGATCGAGCAAGAGCGCGGTGAGGTTCTTTACGCCTCGATGGAAGGCCGGGTGCAGACACCCGGTGGTTCGGTCGCAAACACGATCGCGGGGGCCGGCGCACTGGGTCTGGATGCGGCTTTCATTGGCCGCGTTCATGATGACGCTTTGGGCCGGTTCTATGCGGATGCGATGAACGAGGATGGGGTGGACTTTGTGAACCCCCCTGTTCCGGGTGGCGAGTTGCCGACCTCGCGTTCAATGATCTTTGTGTCTCCAGATGGTGAACGGTCGATGAACACCTATCTGGGGATTTCCTCGGAACTGTCGTCGCAAGACGTCTCCGCTGATGTGTCCGGCAATAGTCGGATCATGTTCCTCGAAGGCTATCTGTTCGACAAGGAAAAGGGCAAGGCCGCGTTTCTAGAGGCCGCGCGCACCTGCCACAAGGGCGGCGGCAAGGCGGGTATTGCAATCTCAGATCCATTCTGTGTGGAACGTCACCGGGTCGATTTCCTGCTGCTGATCGAGAACGAACTGGATTTCGTGATCGGCAACGAGGCCGAGATCAAATCGCTGTTCGAAACCGACAATCTTGAAGAAGCTTTGGCCAAGACGGCCGAGATTTGTCCCCTTGTCATTTGCACACGCTCGGGCGACGGCGTGACCGTGCTGTATGACGGGAATCGGGTGGACGTGCCGGTTGAAAAGGTGGTTCCGGTGGATGCCACTGGCGCGGGCGATCAATTCGCCGCCGGGTTCCTGTTTGGCATGGCCACAGGCCGGGACTACGAAACCTGCGCCAAGATCGGCAATGTCTGTGCCCGCGAAGTGATCAGCCATATCGGCCCTCGCCCCGAGGCGAACATGCAGGAACTGCTGCGGGCGGAAGGGTTGTTGTAAAGCGCTGAGCCGCGCGTTCAGGACCCCTTTGCCGCATCGTTCAACGCCCAGTCATACTCATAGGCGCTGACGCGCGAAACATCCTGCAGGCGCGCTTTGAGCTGCGGGTCAGCCGCAGTTTTGATATAGGCCAGAACGGCCTGTTCGTTCGGCCCGAAATCCTCGCGGAACCAGATGAAGATTTTCGACAGGATCAGCGCGCCCTGATCATTGAACCGGACCCCGCGCGGATCATTGACATAGGCGCGTTCAGCAGCCGCGAAGTCACGCTCCAACGTCTCGGCCTGCCACGCGCGGGTCATCAGGTTGGGGCAACCTACGGCGGCACAGTTCAGGGCATAGTGGATGCGTGGCTCATGGAACTCTGGCCGGATGATGCGATGCTCAATATCGTTCAGGGTCAGGGTCTGTCCAGCGACCACCACCATAGGCCGGTTCCATGGACCAATCGACAGCGGCCCGTCCTTGATGTCGCGGATCGAGGCGACGGGGTAGTTCTCAAGGATCACATCCACCGTCACGGCGTTATACATGTTGATCCAGTAGGCAAGTTGTTGATCGCGGGTCAGATCGGCGGGATTCACCGCCTGCAATTCCGCCAGATACCCGTCCAACCGCGCCTTGTCGGCCTGAGTGACCCGCGCATAGGCCACGCGGTTCACACCTTGCGCATCCGGCGCGACATACCGGTTCAGCAAAGCGGTCCAGACGCGATGATCCACCCGCTCTCCGGGCGGTGGAGCAGTGCAGGTCAGCCTCCTATCCGGCAAAGGCGCAGCGGCGGGCAAAGCCAGGCGCTCAACGCTGGCGCACGCGGTCAGCAGGGGCAGAAAAAGCAGGATGAGTAGCCGTTTCATGAGGCATCCTTTCTGGCCCGGCGCTGCGCACGCATCTGCCCCTTCAATCGTTTCATCGGTGCCAGTGCCGGATCGCTCAGATCCGGCAGATCAGGGCCATCGGACATATGTGGAACGGCGGCATTCCACCATTTCGGACCGGAGGGTCCATCAATGCGATCGGGACGGGCCAGATGCATGTCGCGCTGTGCGTTGTGAACGCACATCGACAGTGGTCCATCCGAAGTAGCGACCATGAACACGCACGAGGCGCAGCGATCCTCTTCCAGCGCATCCGCGTCCATGAAGTTGTGGATGAACACCGCCTGTCGTCGCACCGGGCCACGCAGCAGGCCAAACCCAAGTCGCAGGGCACAGCCTGCCAGATGGACCCCGGCACGCAGAACCAGCAAGGGGTTGCGCAACGCCATCCGGCGCACGCTATCGCGGATCAGCATATGCCCGTCGATCGAACGATCGGCCTTCTCCAGCGCGGCAATCACCCGCTGCACCAAGGGCGCGTTTGACAGAAGGGATCTGGCACGCCCTCCGGCGGTGATGACACTGGCGTAGCGGTTACATTTCGCATGCCCCACCGCCGCCGTGTCAAAATGCAACGGCGTTTCGTACCCGTCTTCAACCGCCCGTGCGACGCTGAGCTGTGTGATCTGCTCGGGCCGTTCCCGCAATACGCCGCGCCCGGTGTCGGCCTGCATCTGGAAGGACACAAAGGCCACGTCGGGCTGGTCCCGAAAGAACCGCGCCAAAAGCGGAAGGTCGTCGAAATTACCCTCGAACACAGTGGTATTGAACAGAATACGCAGGCCTAGCCCGCGCGCCCGACGGATATAGGCGCGGCGGACCGTGTTCAGGTCGATCTCGGTGTCGAAGCCCTTGCGCTCTTGCGTCATGTCTACATGAAAGGCCACATCGTCCAGCCCCGCTGCCGCGAGACGGGTCAGAAGCGCCCGGCTGGCACGGATGCCGTTTGTCATCAGGCAAGACCGCATCCGCAGACGCCTGATCTCGCGGCAGAGCGCCTCAAGATCTTCGACTTTACGCAGGGTTGGATCACCACCCGTCAGTTGCACCGATACGCCGGGACCATAATGGCTGTGGATCATCGCAAGGCGCGCAAACAGGACCGAGAGGGGGGGATCATAAACTATCTCGGCCCTGTCCGAGAGGTAACACAAGGTACAATCCAGATTGCACCGCTGCGTGACCTCAAGTGCGACGCAGGCGACGGGGTAGAACCGCCCCGCCGTTTGCCCGGCGTGAAACTCACCACTGTGTTGCAGCCCCTCCCGCAGGGGCGCGCGGCGGTCGGAACCGCTGAATCTGCGCCCGGCGGGGGCAATGGCGGGAATGCTGTGGGCCGTGTCCTTCATGCGGATCAAGCTAGAGGGCGGATGCGACCCGAACCACGCCCCCTCACGGCAAGTTGTCGTGGGGTGAGCGACTAGGATTGGTGTTGCAATTCAGCGTATGAACTGCACCCATTGGAAAAAGAGGTTCACCGGGATGCAATGGCTGCTTCAGGACTTTGAAGACACGCAAAAGCTGGCCGAGGCGCTGGACAGGTTGGGCATTCCCTTTTCCTGGCACAAGGTCATCCCGTTTGTCGGCGACCTGACCCCGGAACCGGAGATTACCGACCCGGACAACGTAGTTCTGTTTGGCTCTTACACGTTGTGGCGCTACGCCGCCAAACGAGGCCTCAAACCCGGCGTGTTCAAATTGCGCCCTTTCGTTCATGAAACAACGTGGCACCCGTATCTGCTGAACGGGTCCGACTCCATATTCCTGCACCTGAAAGACATCCCCGGCCGATTGCCCGATGACGGCCGCAGCTGGTTTCTGCGCCCGGTTGATGACAGCAAAGAGGTGCCGGGAACCGTAAAGACGACCCGAGACATCATCAGCCTTGCTCAGAACGTTCTGGCACTGAGTGTGGATGAGATACCCAAAGGGTCGCTGCGCCATGACACGCTGCTGATGCTCAGCCAGCCTACCCGCATTCTCAGGGAATGGCGGCTGTGGGTCGTCGGCGGCAAAGTTGTCACCTATTCCTTGTACAAAGAGGGCAAACGCGTCGTCTATCGGCCCGAAATTGACGACGATGCGCTGAACTTTGCACAGCGGTTGGTGGACCTTAACCCGGATTATTCCCCGGCATTCGTCATCGAAATCTGCCGAACGGAAGATGGGCTGAGAATGCTCGAGACGAATTGTATCAACGCCGCAGGGTTCTACGCTGCCGATCTTATGCGTCTGGTCGATGCGATCGAAGGGTTGGCAGAGTGATCGTCAGCCAAGGTACTCTGCAAACGCCTCGATCACCTGTTCATAAACCTCACGCTTGAACGGCACGATTTCCGCGACCAAGCGCGACGGGTCCTGCCATTTCCAGCGCGTGAACTCGGGGTGATCGGTTTCGATGTTGATCTGCTCATCGCGACCAGTGAAGCGCAGCAGGAACCATTTCTGCTCCTGCCCGCGATAGCGGCCCTTCCAGATATTCGGCACGATCTCATGGGGTAGGTCATAGGGCAGCCAGCCGGGGGTTTCGGCCACCACCTCGACCAGATCGCCGGTCACGCCCGTTTCTTCCCACAGCTCGCGCAGCGCAGCATCGCGCGGATCTTCGCCCTTGTCCACGCCACCCTGCGGCATCTGCCAGGCGTCCTTGTGGCGGTCGTTGCGCTGACCGACAAAGATTTTACCTTCGGCATTCATCAGCATCAGCCCGACACAGGGACGATAGGGCAATCTGGCAATTTCATCAGGGGTCATGCGCGGCCTCTTTTTTTGTCACGTCTTGTCTGTATCAACTGCTGCAAGTACAGCAAAGGCTGTGACGTTAGGTTTCGCGTGACAAAGTTGACGTGAACGTCAATCTGTCGCTGAAAATTCGGGAGGGAGAGTTTGCCATGACTGCGTACCCAAACATGCTGGCCCCGCTGGATCTGGGCTTTACCAAATTAAAGAACCGTATCCTGATGGGATCGATGCACACCGGTCTGGAAGAGACCCATGACTGGAACCGCGTGGCCGAGTTCTATGCCGACCGCGCGCGCGGCGGTGTGGCGCTGATGGTCACCGGCGGCATTGGCCCGAACCTCGAAGGCTCGGTCCTGCCCGGTGCGGCGATGATGACCACCGAGGAAGACGTCTCCAACCATTCCATCGTCACCGACCGCGTGCACGAGGCGGGTGGCAAGATCGCCATGCAGATCCTGCATGCAGGCCGTTATGCCTATGGCCCCAAATGCGTTGCCCCCAGCCCGGTGAAAGCGCCAATCTCGCCCTTCCAGCCGAATGAACTGGATGAAGAAGGTATCGAGAAGCAGATCAGCGATATCGTCAATGCCTCGGTGCTGGCCCAGAAGGCAGGTTATGACGGCGTCGAGATCATGGGGTCCGAAGGGTATTTCATCAACCAGTTCCTGGTGACCCATACCAACAAACGCACCGACCGGTGGGGCGGGTCCTATGAGAACCGGATGCGCCTGCCGATCGAGATCGTCCGCCGCACGCGTGAGGCTGTAGGCACCGATTTCATCATCATCTACCGTCTGTCGATGATCGACCTGGTGCCCAATGGCTCGACCCATGACGAAGTCGTGCAACTGGCGCAGGAGATCGAGAAAGCCGGGGCGACGATCATCAACACCGGCATCGGCTGGCACGAGGCGCGGATTCCAACAATTGCCACCAGCGTGCCACGCGCGGCTTTTGCTTGGGTGACGAAAAAGCTGATGGGCAAGGTGGGCATCCCGTTGATCACCTCGAACCGGATAAACACGCCCGAAGTGGCCGAAGAGGTTCTTTCGACTGGCTGCGCCGACATGGTGTCGTTGGCGCGCCCGATGCTGGCGGATGCGGATTTCGTAAACAAAGCCATTGCGGGCCAGTCCGAACAGATCGCGCCTTGCATCGCCTGCAACCAGGCCTGTCTGGACCATACGTTCAGCGGCAAGCTGACATCGTGCCTTGTGAACCCGCGCGCCTGTCACGAGACCGAGCTGGTGATCGAACCGGCCAAGACCCCAAAAACCGTCGCCATTGTCGGCGCAGGCCCCGCCGGTTTGTCGACCGCAATGACAGCCGCCCAGCGCGGCCATGACGTAACCCTGTTCGACCGCGCGCCCGAGATCGGCGGGCAGCTGAACATGGCCAAACAGGTTCCGGGCAAAGAAGAGTTCTGGGGCCTGGTCGACTGGTTCCGTACGATGATTGCCGATCTGGGTGTGAAGGTGGAGCTGAACCGTGAAATCACTGCCGACGATCTGACCGGCTTTGACGAGGTGGTGATTGCCACCGGCGTCACCCCTCGCGACCCGCAGATACCCGGACAGGATCGCGACAACGTCATCGACTATATCGACGTGCTGCGCCACAAGGCCGAGGTCGGCAAATCCGTCGCCGTGATCGGCGCGGGCGGCATCGGTTTTGACGTGTCCGAGTTCCTGCTGGAAGAGGGCCACAGCATCACCACCGATCTGCCCGCCTGGATGAAGGAATGGGGTGTCACTGATCCTGCAGAACACCGTGCCGGTCTGGCCCCTGAGGGCCCACAACCCGCGGCACCTGCGCGCCAAGTCACCTTGTTGCAGCGCAAGAAACAGGCGCACGGCAAAGGGCTTGGCAAGACAACAGGCTGGATTCACCGCGCAACGCTGAAGATGAAGGACGTCAATTTCGTCGGCGGTGTGAATTATGAACGCATCGACGATGACGGATTGCATGTCAGCTTTGGCGAGGAACGCGCCGATCCGACCGTGATCGCTGCGGATACGATTGTTCTGTGCTCGGGCCAGCTGTCTGAGCGCAGCCTGGCGGATGCTTTGATCGAGCGCGGAGTCACTCCGCACGTGATCGGCGGCGCAGACGTGGCGGCGGAACTGGATGCCAAACGCGCGATCAATCAGGGTACGCGACTGGCCGCGACGTTCTGAACACACTGGCGCGGCTCAGGCCGGGCCAGAGGCTTGCCTAAGCCCTGTGCATATCGTGAAATCGCGTGACCGCCCCAAGGGCGGCAGCAACCGCGCGAGAGCATGACCCAACAGCGGCCAGACACCGATCACAGAAACATCCCGCTGATGACAGGTCAGGGGGCGCTTTCGGTCATGGCATGGTCGATGGCCAGCCCGCCGATTGTTTTGACCTTTCTGGCCGTGTCGATGGAACTGCCGATCTTTCTGGCCGGAATGCTCGTGTCGATCCGCCACGCGGCCGGAACACTGGCCGATCTGTTCGCGCCCAGCGCGGTTTCGCGACTTCCGCAAAAACGCTCGGCCCTGGCCCGGTTGGATCTGGCCATCGCATTGTGTTTTCTGACCGTGATCCTGTCGGTTCTTTTTGCCGGGCAATCCGCCGTCGTTTGGGCCTTTGTCATTGGCATCTTTGTGATCGGATTTCTGGAAGAAATCAAAAGCCTGATGATCCTGGAGTTCATGGGCGACAATTTCCGATCCGAAGACCGGATGCGTGTCAGCTATTGGCAAAAGGGGATCGGAGGTGCGGCGACGATTGCCGTCGTGCTGCTTTTGCATCAATTGTCGAAAGAAGCCCCCGCCCTGACGCGCCACAGTCTGGTCGTGAGTTTCGGAGCCTTGTGTTTTGTGCTGTCAGCCGGTCTTGTGGTGTCACTTCACGAAAAGGCGAAAACCGCTGGCGACACTGCGAACCGGCCAAAATCAACGGTCGCGTTTTGGCGAAATGCCGGCACGCTGCTGCGTGAAAACTGGTTTAAGAAATACATCGTGATCCGATTGTCCTTTGTGCTGGCTGGCCTGTCTGTTCCCTTCTTTGCCCTGATCGCCGCCGAATCGCATCACAGCTCCGCAGGTGGTCTGACGGCTTTGGTCGCATCCTCGGCGGCAGCGCTGTTGGTTGCCGCGCCGATGTGGCGCGCGTTGAACAGTTATTCCACCCGAATGGTCATGATATCCGGCGCAACCATGGTTGCCGTCTCGGGGTTTGGCCTGATCTATCTGCACGCAAAGGGCTTGGACCATACCGTTCACCTGCACGCGCTGTCACTGTTCATGGCCACCATTGCAACAACCGGGTTGGGCAGCGCGCGAACCCTGTATTTCATGGACATCGCCCCACCCGATCAAAGGATCACCGCGCAGGCGGTGTCGAAGACGATCATTCGCATCGCTATTATTACCTTTTCGGCCATCCTGGCGGCGGTCGCTCATACATTTGGCGTGACCTCTTCGGTCATTGTGATCTCGGTCGGCAGTTTGCTGGCTGTCCTGGTGATCCTGACGCTTGTCGAAAATCCTGGACCGCCAAAGAAGCAGCCAAAAACGCAACACTGAAGCTGGCGTTGGTCACTGGAGTCTGAGTTCCGCTTATTCCACCGTGATCGTAATCACCTCGGAAACGATCGGGTCGGCATGCGGGACGTGGCCTGCGTCACCCAGCACCAGTTGCAAGGTGTGTTCACCCGGAGTCATGTCCAGCGTGACCTCTGTCTGACCGCCGCCAAAGTGAATGTGATTGTCATCGGCTGGCAGACCATAGACGAGTTCGTCCGCGCCGTCTTCGCCCTGCCCCAGTGGCGGACGGTCAATCAGCAAGTGGTGATGGCCGGTGTTTTCCTTTTCAGTGCCCGCCGGTGCCACGCCCATTCCGCTTAGGCCAAAGACGATCGTTACCGGGGATGTGACGGTGTCACCGTCAGACAGATTCACGAAATAGACCTTCGCATCGGGATTCGACGGCGTTGTGCCTCCGGCGAGTGCAAGGCTCGCGGAAAGGAACAATGCGACAGTGGCTATAATGGCTTTCATGATCTCCTCCGTGGTCACAAATTTGCCATTCTCATGGTAGCACGTAATGGAAAAAATCGAGAAAACCCATCAATCACAGGGATTGCCGTTTGCGTCAGGCTGACTGTTTCCTCGTTTCCCAGACGCAAACGATCCGAATTGAAACCGTGATATTATCCCATATCTGCCCCGTTCTCGCCCAGATTGATCGCGATAGTGAGACAACGAACAGAACACCTGGGGTACGAGAATGGACCGATTGACCGAAATGGAGGCCTTTTCCAACGTGGTGGACCAAGGTGGGTTCACTGACGCGGCCAAAAAAATGGGTATCTCCAAATCGGCTGTATCCAAGCACGTGTCGAGCCTTGAGGCCCGGCTGGGCGCGCGACTGCTGAACCGGACGACGCGCCGAGTGTCGCCCACCGAGATTGGATTGGCTTATTACGACCGCGCGAGACGCGTTCTGAATGACGCAGGCGAAGCGGATGCGCTTGTCACATCCATGCAATCTGCCCCTTCTGGTCTGCTGCGGATCAGTGTGGCGACGGATTTCGGCGTCAATCATCTGTCCCCGGTCTTGTCCCGCTTTTTGTCGGCCTATCCCGAGATCACGGTGAACATGGTTTTGAATAACCGTTTCGTTGAGTTGATTTCAGAAGGATTCGATGTCGCGATCCGTATTGGCGAGCTGGAAGACAGCACTCTGCGCGCGCGCAAACTGACCGAAACCGTCAAGCGTATGGTTGCGGCACCCAGCTATGTGCAGCAATTCGGCAAGCCACAGAAAATCGACGACCTGAATGAACATAAGCTGCTGCATTACTCCAGCCAGTCTTCCGGCAATGTCTGGAAACTTACCGCGCCCTCAGGCGAAAAACGCCAGGTGCGGACCGCTGGCTGGCTGAGCGTCAATGACGGGCAGTCGCTGCTGAACGCGGCCATTTCCGGGTTGGGGATCGCGTATTTGCCCAGCTATCTTTACGCCGACGCGCTCAAGTCGGGCGAGGTTGTCGACGCCATGCCGTCGCTGCCCGACGAAATTCAGGGCATCTACGCGGTGTATCCTCCGGGCCGGTTCACCCAGCCCAAGGTGCGCGCGTTCATCGATTTCCTGATTGAGTCCTATGCCGAAAAAGGCCCGATGGATTGGTAGAATTCTCCCTGCGGTAACTGGCAGGCCCGTGCTGAATGGCACGGGCCTTTTTTTGCCCGATAGTCCGAATTTTCGAGCAACCAAAATCATCGCTTGATTTGAAGGGCTTACCGATAGCTGACCTTTCGAAAGGGCACATCGACAGAGCGGGCTGCCCCCTTGTCCGTTGGAGGTCAGTTGACCAGCAACACGGCCTCGACCCGACGGTTCAACTCGCGCCCCTCGGGCGTGGCGTTCGAAGTGATCGGGGCGAGGTAACCTGCGCCTTGCGCCTCGACCCTGTCGGGTGCTACGCCATGCGCATCTATCAGGCGGGTGCGCACGGCCTCGGCCCGCTTCATGCTGACGTCGATATTTGCCTGCAGCGCGCCGGTATCATCCGTGTGTCCGACCAGTGCTAAACGGGTCTCGGGGTTGTCCGACAAATAGCCCGCAATCAGGTTCAGCGAGGCGAAGGGACCTGCGCCCAACGTGGTCTCACCTGTGTGGAAATGCAGATCATCCAGGATCACATGCCCGTCGGCGCGAAGATCGGCAATCAGGCCGCCCGAGCCGTCCACTGTTTCTTCGATCACCAGCGGCGGCGCAGGCGGCGCATCGACCGGTGTCACGCGGATCATCTGGACATACCCTTCGGGCTCATTCCGGCTGACCAGCAGGCTCAGCACATCATCTCCACGGCTGGCGGACAGGAACCTGTAGTCATGGATGGCGACATACATGTCGGGCGTCGGAACAACCTCGGTGCCAAAGCGGAAATCGAAACCGCCGCATGTCTGCGCTTCGCATTCAAAGGTGACGTCAAAACCCTGCGCCTGCAACTGATCCCTGAGCGGTGCCAGTATCTGCAACGTCGTGCTGGACCCGGCTTGCAACCGCCATGTCAGGCGTTCGACACGCCCCTCAACGGTCCGGTAAGGGACCTGCCCGTCCGCAAAAACTCCGGTCGGCAGGTTGTAACTGTCCAATGCGCTGGTGCGATCTGACACCTGACGCGCGCCCGTCGGGAGGCTCAGATCCTGCGCCAATATCGGCGCGGGCAGCAGCATTAAACAAAGGAGGCCGTATCTGATCATCGAAACTGTGCGTGGTACTCGGGGTTTGGCGCCATGGCCGTCGCGCTGGCCACGCGGTTGGTCATGTTGAAAAAGCCGGTCACATTGGCGATGTCCCAGATGTCCCGGTCCGAAAACCCCACGTCGCGCAAGTGCTGGCGGTCCGGCTCCTCGATCGTTGCACTCGCCGTTGTCATCTTGGCCGCAAAGTCGAGCATAGCGCGCTGGCGGTCGTCCACCGGGGCCACGCGATAATTCATCACCAGCATCTCGCCCAGTTGCGGATCGCCGGACAATTGCCGCACCGCCGCGCCATGTGCCACAAGGCAGTAAAAGCATTTGTTGATCGATGAAACGACGACCGCGATCATCTCGCGTTCCAGCTTGGTTAGACCGCTGTCGCCCAGCATCAGGTCGTTATACATCGCCGTGAACGTGTTCAGCTTTTCGACATCGAAGGCGTAGGCCCGCAAGACGTTTGGCACCATGCCCAGCTTTTCGACGCAGATGTCGAAATACTTCTGCGTTTCAGGCGGCAGAGGGTCCGCCATCGGCAGATCAAGGGCGGTGGGCAGGTCTTGTTTGGTCACTTGGGTCTCCTCAGACGCGCTGTCGATAGTGGTATTCGCCCACGACTTCCATGCCAAGCGAGTGATAAAGCGCGTTCGCCCCCGCATTCGCCTTGGTGCAGATCACGCTAAGGGTCTGCGCGCCATTGTCCAGCGCCCAAAAGGCCGCGGCGCGCATGGCCCATTGCCCCAACCCCTTGCGTCGATGGTCCGGCGCGATTTCCAGCGCATGGACCATGGCTACGCCATCATGAACGGCAACAAAACCGCTGCCCGCCGGTTGGTCCTGATGGCGGATCAGCAATCCCGTCTTTGGGCCTGCGGCACGCTCCATCACCGCCAGACGGGCGGGGCCGATCCCGCCCTGCGCCCAGATTTCTCGCATGATGGACAGCGGTTCCCAGACGTTGAACACTGTCACGCGCGGTAGGGGAATGTCAGCGAGCTGTTTGGACGGGCAGGTGTAGATATTGACCGGGTCCAGAACCTGGTAACCGCGCGCCGCTAGCTGAGTGTCCAAACCGTCATCTCCGGGCCAGAGGCAAAAGAGGCGTTTCTGACCCATGGTCCGCATAGCCATTTCGGCTGCGTCTAAATCAGCCTCGGTTGCCGCGCCCCGCGCGCTGGCCGCGGACACACGCGATCCGCCGCCCTGACCTTGGCGCATTTGAAACGGGCCCAGCCGCTTATACTGCGCAGCGGGCCATGTGCCGTCCACGATGGCGGGCCAGTTTGTGGTCACAGATCAAGCTCTTTCGCCAACCGAGTTGTGGCCGCGTCGATCCGCCCCCCGTCCGTGCCTCGCACCACGACATTGGCACCGAAGACACCGTTGATCTGGTACGGATAACAGCCGATGGACAGGTCGTCGAAATCCTCGGCCAGAGCGGACAAGGTCGCCGCGATGTCGCCCTCGCCCCGGTTCACGCGCAGGGTTTGCGACAACAGCGGACTGCCGCCGGTCAAACCTGGCAGAACGCTCGCGACCATCGCCTGAAATACCGACGGCACTCCGGCCATTACATGCACGTTCTCGATAATAAAGCCCGGCGCTGTCGAGACAGGATTGTCGATCAACGCGGCCCCATCCGGAATGCGCGCCATGCGCAGGCGGGCAGCATTCAACTCCAGCCCAGAATTGTCATAATGCGCCTCAAGCAGCGCGCGCGCATCGTCACGCACGTCGATGGCGGCACCAAAGGCCCGCGCAATGCAATCGGCGGTGATGTCATCATGGGTCGGGCCGATGCCGCCGCTGGTAAAGACGTGATCATGCGCCTCAGACAGGGCCTTGACGGCGGCTTCGATCGCCGCAGCATCATCACTGACAATCCGAACCTCTTTCAGGTCGATACCCTGTTTGGTCAGTTCCTGCGCCAGATAGTGCATATTGGCGTCGCGCGTACGGCCCGACAGGATCTCATCCCCGATCACCAGCATTGCGGCGGTTGGATTGGCCATGGCACGTGCCCCCTCTTGATCGACCCTTAGGGCAGGTATAGGCCGTCACCCATGCGATTTGAAACCCCCCTTGTCCCCGCCCGCCTGATCCGTCGCTACAAACGCTTTCTGGCCGATTGCACGTTGGAGGACGGGCGCGAAGTGACCGCCCATTGCGCCAATCCAGGCTCAATGTTGGGTCTGGCCGAGCCAGGTGAGAAAATCTGGCTGGAGCCCAATGACGATCCGAAGAAAAAACTGAAATACGGCTGGCGGCTGGTCGATCATGAAAACGGGCACTTCACAGGCGTCGACACATCCGTACCGAACAAGGCCCTGCGGGCCGCACTTGAAGCCCGCGAAATCCCTGAACTTTCCGCCTATGAATCCGTCAGGCCCGAAGTGAAATATGGTGAAAACAGCCGTATCGATTTCCTGCTGACCCAACCCGGCCTGCCGGATGCTTATGTTGAAGTCAAAAGTGTTACCCTGTCTCGCCAACCGGGTCTGGCCGAGTTCCCCGACAGCGTGACTGCGCGCGGGACCAAGCATTTAGGGGAACTTACGTCTATGGCAGCTGCGGGGCACCGAGCGATATTGCTTTATCTTGTGCAACGCACGGACTGTGACCGGTTCGCGCTGGCGTCCGATATCGACCCGGCCTATGCCACCGCCTTTGCGGACGCTCAAGCGCAGGGCGTAGAACGGTTGATTTGCGGTACGCGTATATCACCGGTCGGAGTATCTGTGGATTCCAGTTACACGTTTTGTTGACGGCGATTGCGCAGAATTCCGATCCGGCCTGCACCAACGACATGCAGCCCAACGCCTATCGAAATCTCTCCAAAGACGCTAAGTTGAGACGTGCATTCGCGAAATCTGGCCGGGGCTTACTATGGACGAGATAAAGATCGAAACCTGTGCGCAGCTTCCAAAGCGGGAAGAGATCAACGGGATATTGTCGCAATACTATGAGCTCATCGTGCGCAGGATGCAGGGTATGGGTTTTGATATTGATCCAGCCGCACCCCAGAGCGCGCTGGCCGAATTTTGGGCCAATTCCAGCGACTATCTGCCTCCAAACGGGTGTATCGTCGTGGCCCGAAACGGCATGGGTGACATCGTGGGATGCGGGATGCTGAAACGGCTTGATCAACACACCGGTGAATTGAAACGTGTTTTCGTAGTCGAAGGCGCAAGGGGGACGGGCACTGGGCGCGCTCTGATCAAAGCCCGCGAACACACCGCACGAGAGATGGGACTGACAAGATTGGTGGCGGATACGCTTACACCCAACGTGGAAATGCGTGACCTCTATCCAAAGCTTGGGTTTGTCGAGGTGGATGAACCAATTGAAACAACGACGTACAAAGATCAGCCGATGCTGCGTCCGCATTTACACTATTTTGTAAAAGAGCTCTGACATGGCGCGCTGCCCGAGATGATTTGATTAAGCGTGAAAAATGGTTGCCAAGCGTTCTTTTGCGCGTCGCATGTGATCTATAGAAAATTGTAAATTCAATACTATCTGCTGTTTTGGAACCAGAACAGGGCTTTCTTAGGCCTTCTAATCGTTGGCAATGGACGCAACGATCTGGCTGCGTCCCTGCACCCTCTGGTACTTTCTGCGCAAGCAGCGTAAAAGGCATGCTGCGCGAAACATTTGGAGCCTAGCATCGATGAAAGAGCATCGTGGCCGTCTGACAAAGGACGGTATCCGCATCTATGAACAAGGGGACTTTGCCGGCATGCACGCGGCAGGTGCCTTGTCCGCGCGGATTCTGGACAACATCGCAGACCATGTGTTCCCCGGCCAAACCACCGGTGAGCTTGACCGTCTGATCACCCAAATGGTCGAGGAAGCGGGCGCCACGTCTGCCACCGTCGGCTACAAGGGCTATCAGCACGCTAGCTGCATCAGCGTGAACCATGTGGTCTGCCACGGCATTCCCGGCGACAAGAAGCTGAAGGATGGGGATATCCTGAACATCGACGTCACCGTTATTGTCGATGGCTGGTTCGGCGACACGTCACGTATGTATGTGGCAGGCAAGCTGCCGCGTAAGGCTGAACGTTTGATTCAAGTGACCCATGATGCCCTGTTCAAAGGGATCGAGATGGTCAAGCCTGGCAACACGTTCGGCGATATCGGCCACGCGATTCAAGCCTATGTCGAAGCGCACCGGATGAGCGTTGTACGCGATTTCTGCGGGCACGGGCTGGGCCGCGTGTTCCACGCGCCCCCAAACGTTCTGCATTACGGCCGTCCGGGTACGGGGGCGGTGCTGGAAGAAGGCATGTTCTTTACCATCGAACCGATGGTCAATCTGGGACGGCCCGAGACCAAGACACTGGCCGATGACTGGACCGCCGTGACCCGCGACAAATCGCTGTCGGCGCAGTTTGAACACTCGGTGGGTGTGACGTCGGATGGGGTCGAGATTTTTACCCTGTCACCGGGCGGAAAGTTCCACCCGACCTACTCCTCCTGATCAGCGGCCTGATCGCGCAACAGCTTCAGCAGCAAGGTCTCATCGCGCCATGGGATGGCAACGTCATTGATGAACACTGGCGCGCGCAAGGGTTTGCGGTCCGGGCCTGTCGAGGCTTCGGTGTTCTGAGAAAGGGGCCAGATCGGGGCGGTGAGTGCGCGGTCCATGGGCGAGAATCTAGCACGGTCTGGTCAAATTCCCAAAAGGTCCGGCACGTCGGCCATGTCGCGAAATAGTTCCGCACCCAGATCAGCCAGTTGCTCGCCGCCACCTTCTGGCGCGTAAGCCAAGCACCGAAAACCAGCACGCATCGCCGCAGTCACCCCACTGGCGCTGTCTTCAATGACGACCGGACGGGTTGCGTTGAACCGAGTCGCGGCGGTTTGAAACATGGTCGGGTCAGGCTTGGCCGTGCCCAGCACATGGGCCGAGAACATCGCGTCACCGAAACGATCCCAAAGCCCGTTTTGCCCCAGAGTGATCTGCATCTTCTGAAGGCTGCCATTTGAGGCGACGCAAAATGGAACAGATTTCGCGTCCAGTGTGGCAAGCAAATCGGGGATGCCGGGGATCAGGGGGACGCCTTGACGCAGCCGCGCGTACATCTTGGTGTAAATCTGATCGACCCAATCATCAGGAAGATCCGCACCCATCTCGCGCGCTTTGCCGTGCACGCCGCGCATTGTACCGCCGACGAACAGATCAAAACTCTGCTCAATGGTCAGGCTTAGCCCATAGGTCGCAAGGTTGTCGATCAAAACCTGATTGGTCAGCGGCTCGCTGTCGACCAGAACACCGTCGCAGTCAAAAATCACCAGATCATGCATTCGGATCGTCCTTCCACATCAAGGTGATATGTGTATCGCCGTATTTGCGGCTATCCTGAGGGGTGAAACCAACAGGTCCCTGCATCGGAGCGTTTTCTTCCCAGACAACCAGCGCGCCGTCAGCCAACCATCCCTGTGACAGCACAGCGATGGCTTTTTGCCCCAGAGATTTGCCGTAGGGCGGATCGAGGAAAATCAGGTCGTAGGGCGCATCCGGGTTTTCCCCCAGCCGCGTTGCATCGCGCCGGATCAGAGTGCTGCGATCGGTGCTGCGGGTCAGGTCGATATTCTTGCGGATCAGACCCTGCGCCACGCGCCCGTCATCCACGAAAGTCACGTGGGCCGCACCGCGTGATAAAGCCTCGAGCCCCAGCGCGCCGGTGCCTGCAAACAGGTCCAGTACGCGCAGCCCGTCAAAATCGATCTGATGAGTCAGCACATTGAACAGGCTTTCGCGGACGCGATCAGTGGTGGGACGCAGATGCGCGCCTGCATCACCTTTGCCGACCGAGGCCAAGGCGCGGCCCCGGAACTCTCCGGCAATGATCCTCACGCCTTGAGCAGCGGTTTGAGGTCCGCGTCTGGGTCTGCGACAACCGCAGGATCAGCCGTTTTCCCGGCGTCGATCAGGCGTTTGCCAACCATGTATGCTCGGGGGTCATTCATCGCATCGACCGCGATCAGCTGGTCGCCCTTGTAGTACCAGAAGGACACCGCTGCGCCCTCACCCTTGCGGGTCACGACGCGGTCATATCCGGTGTTCAGGCCGGCTATCTGCAGCTTGACGTCATACTGATCGGACCAGAACCAAGGCGTCGCGGTGTAATCTTTGGCCGCACCCAGTATGTTCTGGGCCACAATCTCGGCCTGATCGATCGCATTTGGAACGCTTTCCAGACGAATGCGCCCCTCGCCATGTGGAAAGGACGCACAATCGCCCGCCGCCCAGATCGACGGGTCCGAAGTGCGCCCATGCGCGTCGGTTTTGATACCATTGTCCAATTCCAGCACGGCCAATTCGGCCAGCTGAGTCGACGGGGCGATGCCGACACCGACCACGACAAAGTCGACTTCAATCTCAGTTCCATCGGTCAAGACAGCACCTGTGACCTTGCCGTCTTGGCCCAGTAGGCGATCCAGCCCGACGCCTTCGCGGATGTCAGCGCCATACTGCGAGTGTAACGCGCGAAAGTAATCGCTGGTCTCTTTCGCAGCCACACGCTGCAGAATACGATCGGCCATCTCAACCAGAGTCACTTTGACCCCACGCTTGGCGCAAACAGCCGCGGCCTCAAGCCCGATATAGCCGCCACCCACGATCAAAGCCCGCGCGCCATCGGTCACCCGAGGTTCCATCTCGTCGATATGGGCCAAATCGCGCACCACGTGGACGCCTTGAAGGTCTCCGCCAATCGCGGCGGGAAGGCGGCGCGGGTCAGACCCGGTGGTCAAGGCCAGCTCGTCATAGGCAATCAGCTCATCGCCCAGCGCCACGGTCTTGGCCTTCGGATCGATCCCGGTCACACGCTGACCCAAACGCAAGGTGATGTTGTTCTCGGTGTAGAAGCTTTCGGGTCGTAAGAACAGCCGCTCGACTTCCATTTCCCCCAGCAGGTAAGCCTTGGACAAGGGCGGACGCTGATAGGGCAGATGCGGCTCAGCCCCGATCAGGGTAATGTCGCCCGCAAACCCGTCTTTGCGCAGCCGCGCCACAAGCGATGCACCAGCCTGCCCGGCACCGATCACGACAATATGGCTCATGTTTTGCCCACCCTGCAGAATTCCCGTGGTCACTTTGTCCCAAACACCTATATTGCGGCAAAGCCCGACTCTGCAAATCCAAACGACAGGAGCAAAAAAATGATTTCAACAGGGGATACATTGCCCGAAGCCACACTGATCCAAATGGGGACTGACGGGCCCGAGGAGGTTCGGATTTCGGACAAGACCAAAGGCCGCAAGGTCGTGATTTTCGCTGTACCGGGTGCGTTCACCGGCACCTGCACGACAGCGCATGTTCCCAGCTTCATGCGCACCAAGGATCAATTTACCGCCAAGGGCGTAGACGAGATTATCTGCGTATCTGTCAACGATCCATTTGTGATGGGCGCATGGGGCGAATCCACGGGCGCAACCGCTGCTGGATTGACCATGCTGTCTGATGCTGCTTCGGAATTTACCAAGGCCATCGGCATGGATTTCGACGCACCGCCCGTGGGTCTGATCGCCCGGTCCAAGCGCTATGCGATGCTGGTCGAGGACGGCAAGGTCGTGGCGCTGAATCTCGAAGAGAATCCCGGCATGTGCGAGATGTCCGCCGGTGAAGGGCTGCTGGAAACGATCTAGAAAATGGCGGCCCCGGTTCACACGGGGCCGCTCGTTCGATTTAACTTGATGCATTACCCTGAACCGCCAATATTTGAGACATATTTTCAGGGAGTTCGTTTATGCGACTAAAAGCTATTACTTTCGCCTTAGGCACGGCAGGCGCGCTGGCCGCTTGTGGCCCGGCCCCGACACCACAGCAACAAGCCGCACGCCAGCACGAGATTGCGTGCATGACTGGTACACTGGGTGGTGCACTGATCGGCGGCGCGATCGGCAATCAATTTGGCGGTGGATCGGGTAAAACGATCCTGACAGCGGCAGGCGCTGCCGCTGGTGGTTTTGAAGGCAATCGGTACGCATGCTGAGGAGAACAACCATGACACGTATGTTTTTGTCGGCAGCCGCCGTTTTTCTGGCCAGCGCCGCACAAGCTGAAACTGTTGCAGAGCTTCATGAACAGGAGTTGCGCAACATAGATGCCAATAATGACGGGTTCCTGTCCAAGGACGAATTCGACGCCTTTTCCGACTATGCGTTTCAGGAAATGGATGACGACAAGAACGGCACTCTGGGTCTGGAGGAGGCCAAGCCGTTTCTGGACATAAAACAGTTTCAGAACGTTGACCGCGACAACAATAACCTTATTTCCCGAGCAGAGTATGATGCGCAGATGAACGCGGATTTCTCGTCGGCGGATCAGGACGGGAACGGACAGCTGGATTGAGCCGGTGTGGCTCTGTCAAAAACAGCAGCAGGCCGTTGGACAGGAGCTTGGAATGAACAAATGGTTGGGCTTGGGCGTTCTGACACTGTTGGCCGCCTGCGATGTGCCTGAGGCCCCGGTCGTGACCGGGCCCGACGGTATCGCGCGTATTGAGATCAATACCAGCGGTCTGACCTGCTATCGGAATCGGTGTCTGGACATTAATCCGGCGGCGCGCACGGTACGGTCGATCGGCAGCCGCACCATTCGAATACCGGGCAATATCAGTGTCAGCGATGGCACCGTCACACCCGATGAGTTTCAACAGATGGGCACCGCCGCCTTATTGGCCGGTGGCGTAGGATCACAAGGCGACCGGGGCTAGGCCAGTTTGTCCATCTTGCGGGCAAGCTTGGCATCGAGTGCCGACAATCCGCCCACGTCATGGGTGGACAGCACCACCTCGACCGTGCGGTAGACATTGGACCACTCGGGGTGGTGGTTCCACTTTTCGGCAAAGATCGCGACCTGGGTCATCCATCCGAAGGCCTGGACAAAATCCTTGAAGATGAACGTCTTGGTGATAGCGTCCCGGTCTTCGACCATGGTCCAGCCGTTCTGAAACAGCGGGTCCAAAAGCGGGCCGCGGGTCTCGGTCGACAATAGTTCGGTCATTGCTGCTCCTCCGGGTTCGATTTTCTGAACGGTCCGTAATCCGTCAGAATCTCGATCTCTTCTCCCACCGCGCGCGCCTCGGCGTCCAGATATTTTCGGATCGCATCCGCAAAACCCGGATCGCCAACCCAGTGCAGGCTGTGCGTGCGGGTCGGCAAATAGCCACGTGCCAGCTTGTGTTCGCCTTGCGCGCCAGCCTCGACCCGCGCCAACCCGTGCGCGATGGCAAAGTCGATCGCCCTATAGTAGCACAGTTCGAAATGAAGGCATGGATGATGCTCAACACATCCCCAGTAGCGGCCAAAAAGCGTTTCGCGTCCGATGAAATTCAGCGCGCCGGCAATCGGGTATCCGTTTCGTTCCGCCAAGACCAATGCCATGTCATTGGCCATGGTGTCCTGCGCGATATCAAAGAATTGACGCGTCAGATACGGCGAGCCCCATTTGCGCGCGCCGGTGTCCTGATAAAACTGCCAGAACGCGTCCCAGTGCTCGGGTCTCAGTTCATCGCCGGTTAGCGCAATAATGTCGCCGCCAAAGTCGCAGGCCTGCGCACGCTCTTTGCGGATGTTCTTGCGTTTGCGTGACGACAGCGCAGCAAGGAATGCGTCGAAATCGGGATAGTCATCGTTAAGCCAATGAAATTGCTGCGAGTGGCGGACCAAAAGCCCCATTTGCTCACCAGCCAACGCTTCGTCTTCGGTGCAGAACGTCGCGTGGATCGAGGATACGCGATTGTCTGCCGCAAGCTGCACCGCCCCTTGCACAAGGGCAGACAAGCCAACCGTTTCATATCCGGGCCGCGTCAGGAAACGTCGACCGGTGGCTGGGGTGAACGGCACTGCGATCTGCAGTTTGGGATAATACCGACCGCCCGCGTTTTCATAGGCATGGGCCCAGTTGTGATCGAAGATGTATTCGCCCTGAGAGTGCGACTTGGCATACATAGGGGCGGCGGCGATCAACATACCATCGAGATATGCAGTCAGATATTGTGGCTGCCATCCCGTCCCTCGCCCAACCGAGCCGCTCTCTTCAAGCGCCAGAAGGAATCGGTGCGTGGTGAAAGGATCAAGTGGACGGCTACCGTCTGCTGCTTCTGGACAGGCACAACCATCCCAGTCGGCTGCCGAAATCTGCGACAGCGATCCCAGAACCTGAACTTCGATCTGCGCCTGATCCATGTGCCCTCCGCGTCTGGTCTTTATCTGTGACGACGTCGGGCGGTATCAACCCGGTAGCGGCGCGAGGTAGCCCTCGAACGTGATATTATCGGCAACAACGCGCGCCTGTGCCTCTTGTTCGGGCGATCTTACAGTCCAGCACAGGATCGGAACGCCCAGCGCCTTCAACTCGGCCAGGCGGGGACGATCAAGGTCGTGGACCTCATGGCTGACAAAGCAGGCCCCGACACGGTCGAAATCCGGGATGCCCCGCAGGTGATCGCGGGTTTCGCTGGGCAAAAGCCAACCTTCGGCGCTGTAAGCGCTGGTAACAAGGCCGCGCGGAAGGTCCGGGGCCAACCGGGCCAGTTCTGCGACGCTGTGCGGGTTAAACGACATCAGCGCCACGTCACCGCCATAGCCTTCCAACGCACGAATCGTGTCCCGTTCAAGGGATCCGACATTCGGCCCCATCGCGCCGTCCTGATCCTTGAGCTCGATCAGCAGGGGAACCTTGCCGGAAACCATCTTAAGCACTTCGTCCAGCGTTGGGATGCCATCATCCCCATGCAACAAACCAGTTTTTGACGCCTGTTCAGCGGTAATCTGACGGATCGGGCCAGCCTGACCCGTCAGGCGGGTCATGTCATAGTCATGAAAGACCATGGCCCGGTTGTCCGAGGTCAGTTGCAGGTCAATTTCGATCCCGTACCCGGCCTGCACTGCGGCCCGAATGGCCGCCCGGCTGTTTTCCGGGCGGTTGTCCGAAATGTCGTGCAGCGCGCGATGCGCGATCGGGTTCTGCAGGAACGATGCGGGCAGCGAAGGTGTCATGCGACCTCGAAAATACCTTCGATTTCAACGGCCACGCCCAAAGGCAGCGACGCTGCGCTGACGGCGGAACGGGAATGGCGGCCCGCGTCGCCCAGCGCCTCGACCAGAAAGTCCGAAGCCCCGTTGATCACCTGCGGCTGCGCGGTGAAATCAGCGGTCGAGTTCACGAACCCGGTCAGCTTGATCACCCGCACCAGCTTGTCGATGTCGCCACCACAGGCTGCACGCACCTGAGCTAGGAGGTTGATGGCACAGGTTCTGGCCGCAGCTGCACCAGCTTCGACATCCATGTCATCCCCCAGCTTTCCCTTGATCAGATCTCCATCCATGGAAATCTGACCCGAGACATAGACGATGTTGCCCATACGCACAAAAGGCACGTAATTGGCTGCAGGCGCCGGGGCGTCCGGCAGCGTGACACCCAGGCTTTCCAATTTTGCCGCAAAGCTCATGATTTCCTCCTTATGATCTGTTCAGGCGGACGCTAACCGGGTTAGAGCACTTCGAAAAGCTGGAAAACGGTGTTTCTGCCCTTGCCCACGATCTGAGCGTAACTTCTCTTATTCCGAAGTGTTGAACTTGTGTCACTTTACCCGGGATCGTCAGACGGGTTAAACGCTAGCTGTTTCAAATTGAGTGTGAAACATTTATTGGACGGCAAGTTGGACCACCAAAACGTGGTGGGTGGCAGTATTGATTAATGCGTTCGGACAATTCGAATCCGTGCGAGCTGGAGTAACAAAGACCGTGTCGAGCAGAGTTCTTATTAAGCCGCTGATCCTTCTGTCACTGCTGACAGTTCTCGGTGCCTGCGCCAAGCAGCCCGCCGACGAGGCCGCACGGGGTGAGATTTTCGACCCCTACGAGAACACCAACCGATCGATCCATCAGTTCAATCTGGGCGTGGACCGGTATTTGTTTCGGCCAGCCTCGAAAGGCTATGTCAAAATCGTACCCGATCCGATGGTGACCAGCTTTAGCCATTTCGCCCAAAACCTGACACTGCCCAGTCAGGCGCTGGATTATCTGCTGCAAGGCAACCTAAAGCAATCGGGGAACGCGCTGCTGCGGTTCGCAGTCAATATGACCGTTGGGGGCGCCGGCCTGTCGGACCCCGCCGCAGAACTGAATTTGCCGCCAGTAGACACGGATTTCGGTGAAACCCTGCATGTTTGGGGCTTTGGCGAAGGGGCTTATGTCGAACTGCCCTTCTATGGCCCGTCCACCGCACGGGATGCGGTGGGGGTGGTGGTGAATCTGTTCTCGAACCCGATCAATTTCAGCCCAACGCGGCCGGTTGATAACATCGGTGTCTATGCCGAGATCGTACGCCGCATGGGCGACCGGGGCCGTTTTGCGGATACCGTCGACTCGATCCTGTATGAAAGTGCCGACAGTTATAAGCAGGCTCAGACCATTTACCTTCAAAACCGTCGTTTTGAACTGGCGCGCGATGACGAAGAGACCTATCTGGGTTTGTATGATGATCCCTATGCCGAGATTGGGACAGACCCAGTCAGGGACCCCTACCTAGACCCTTACGAGGACCCCTATGCCGAGTAACCATCTGAACCGACGTAGTTTTATCGCAACCAGCGCTGCTGGTGTCGCGATCACCGCCCTGCCCGCCTTTGCCCAGACCGAGGCCAGCGCTGTTGCGCTGGTCGAAAGTGTTGTTGCCGACATCAACCGCGTGATTGCGTCGGGGAAATCGGAAAACGCGATGCTGCGCGAATTCGAGAAAATCTTTGTGCAATACGCCGATGTACCGATCATGGCGCGCTATGTTTTGGGGGCTGACGGACGCTCTGCCAGCCCGGCGCAGCTGCGCAAGTTCACCAAGGCGTTTCAGGGTTATATTTCAAACAAATATGGCCGCCGGTTCCGTGAATTTATTGGTGGTACCGTGACCGTTCAACGGGCCCGGAAGATCAAAGCGGGGTACGAAGTGCGGACCTCGGTCAAGCTGCAAGGCTCTTCCCCGTTCGAAGTGACGTTTCTGGTGTCGGATAAATCGGGCAGTGAAAAGTTCTTCAACATGTTCATCGAAGGGGTGAACATGCTGCTGACCGAGCGCACTGAAATCGGCGCCATGCTGGATGCCCGTAAAGGCAATCTGAACCAGCTGATCAAGGATATGAACAACAATCAGACCAGCTGATCCGGTCAGCAAGATTGAAAAATGCCGCGCACCCAACTGCGCGGCATTTTTTGTTCAATTCAACCGTTCGCCTGTTTCCTTGGCGAAATAGGACACTTTGCTCATGTCAAAGGCCAGGTTCAGCATCTTACCCGCCTGCGCGCTGGTTTCCGCGTGAAGTCGCGCGGTGACCTGTTTGCCGCCAAGTTCCGAAACCACGTAAGTGTCGGCCCCCGCCGGTTCGACCATATCGACCAGACATTCGGCCTCCTGCACACCGTCGCCCGCGCGGAACCCTGCTTCGGCGATATCCTCGGGCCGCAGACCCAGAATCACATCCTGTGGCAAGGACAGATCGCGGGCATCGTTCAGCACCAGTGTTTCACCGCTGTCGCGGCCAATGGCAATCTGGGTGCCTGATCCGCTCCGCGTCGTCTGCGCCGGGATAAGGTTCATCGCAGGTGAGCCCATAAAGTCCGCCACGAACAGGTTGGCCGGGTTGTTGTAGATCTCAGCCGGGCTGCCGATCTGTTGCACGATTCCGCCTTTCAGAACGACAATCTTGGTGGCCAGCGTCATCGCTTCGATCTGGTCGTGGGTGACGTAGACGATCGAGGCATCCAGCGTCTGGTGCAGCTTTTTGATCTCGGTCCGCATCTCAACCCGCAGCTTGGCATCGAGGTTCGACAGCGGCTCGTCAAACAGGAACAGCTTGGGATCGCGTACCAGCGCCCGGCCCATCGCCACCCGCTGACGCTGACCACCCGACAACTGGCTGGGACGGCGGTTCAACAGCGGCTCGATCTGCAGCAGCTGTGCGACCTCTTTCAGCTTGGCGTCCTGCGTGGCTTGATCAACCCCGCGCACCTTCATGCCAAAGGTGATGTTCTTGGCCACCGACATGGTCGGATACAAAGCATACGACTGGAACACCATCGCGATATCGCGGTCCTTGGGGCTGACATGGGTCATGTCGTTGCCACCAATCGCAAGCGTTCCGCCGGTGATCGGCTCCAGCCCTGCGATGCAGTTCAGCAGGGTGGACTTACCGCAACCCGAAGGGCCGACCAGCACCAGAAAATCGCCCGGCTCGATCGAAATGTTGATGTCTTTCAGAATCTCGGTCGCGCCGTAATTCTTGTACAGGTTGTTGATATCAAGGATCGGGGCCATGATTTATCCCTTCACGGAACCGGCGGTCAGACCGCGGATGAAATACTTACCGGCAACGACATAGACGAGCAGCGTCGGCAGCCCCGCGATAATCGCGGCAGCCATGTCGACGTTGTACTCTTTGACGCCGGTGGTGGAGTTTACGATGTTGTTGAGCGCCACGGTCACAGGCTGCGTGCCCGCCTGGCTGAACGACACGCCGAACAGGAAGTCATTCCAGATCTGCGTGAACTGCCAGATCACGGTCACCACGATGATCGGCAGCGACAGCGGCAGGAAGATTGACCAGAAAATCCGCAGGAACCCGGCCCCATCGACGCGCGCGGCCTTGGTCAGCTCGGACGGGATGGTGACATAGTAGTTGCGGAAAAACAGCGTGGTGAAGCCCAGCCCGTAGATGACGTGGACAAAGATCAGGCCCGGAATGGTTCCGGCGATCCCCATCATGCCCAGCAGACGCGCCATTGGCAGCAGCACGACCTGAAACGGGATAAAGCAGCCAAACAGCATCAGCGAGAAAATAATGTTCGCGCCTTTGAACCGCCACTGAGCAACAACATAGCCGTTCAGCGCGCCCAGCAGGGTCGAAATGGCCACCGCAGGCACCGCAATCAGGACCGAGTTCCAGAAATAGGGCCGCAGACCTTCGCATTGGATACCGGTACAAGCGCCTGACCAAGCGGTTTTCCATGCATCCAAACTGACTTCGCGCGGTAGGGAAATAAGTGACCCGGTACGAATTTCCTCAAGGCTTTTCAGAGACGTGGTCAACATCACGAACAGCGGCATCAGGTAATACAGCGCGAACAGGCCCAGCAGGACATAAAGCAGCCAACGCAGGGCAATCTTGCCGGTTGCACTTTGGCTGCGGGTTTGGGTTTGGGGCATCGACAGATCAGTCATTTTTCGCCCTCAGCTCTGAGTAAAGATAGGGAACGACGATGGCAAAGACGACCAGCATCATGATCATCGCGGACGAGGCCGCCTGACCAATATCACCGCGCGAGAATGCCATGGCGTACATGTATGTGGCTGGCAGATCGGTCGCATACCCCGGACCGCCGCCTGTCAGGGCGATGACAAGGTCAAAGCTCTTGATCGCGAGGTGGGCCAGCACGATGAAAGCCGACAGGAAGATTGGGGCCATCGACGGGATGATGATCGCCGTATAGATGCGCCATGTGGGGATGCCATCGACCTGCGCGGCCTTGATGATCTCACCATCCACCGAGCGCAGGCCGGCGAGAAACAGCGCCATAACGAAGCCCGAGCTTTGCCAGATAGCGGCCATCACGATGGTGTAGATCGCGTAGTCGGGGTTCACTAGCCAGTCGAACTCGAAATTCGTGAAGCCCCAGCCCTGCACCATGGATTCAATGCCCAGACCGGGGTTCAGAATCCACTTCCATGCGGTGCCGGTCACGATCATCGACAGCGCCATTGGGTAGAGATAGATCGTGCGGATCGTCCCTTCGACGCGGATATTCTGATCCAGCAGGATGGCCAGTAACAGGCCCAGAACCATCGCGATGATGATGAACAGCGCGCCAAAGATATACAGGTTGTGGATCGCAGTATCCCAGCGCGGGGAGGCGAACAGGCGTTCATACTGGATGAAGCCATTAATCTCGTATTTCGGCAGCAGTTTCGATCGGGTCAGTGACACCCAGGCCGTCCATCCGATAAAGCCGTAGACAAAGATCAATACGGCAATGAACGACGGTGCCAGCACCACCTTGGGCAGGTGGTTTTCCAGCCATTCGGACATGATTTCCTCCGGGGAAAGATGCTCTGCCCCAACAGTATAAGGGGCAGAGCGTGTTGGATCAGTAGCTGTTTGCCACCGCGTCCGCCAGTTGCTGAACCGCGTCAGCCGAGGACATATCCGAGTTGAAATGCGCGGTCACAACGTCCGTAATCGCACCAGACTGCGATCCACGCAGCGCCATGCCGTGGGCATAGGACGGCAGCAGCGAACCGCTGGCCGAGGTCGAACCCATATCTTCAGCCGACAGGTTGGCGCAGATGTCAAAGTCGTCCAGTGCCACGTCGGTGCGGGCAGGGATCGAACCTTTGTTCAGGTTGAACACCTTTTGGAAGTTCGGCGCGACGATCAGCTTGGCCAGCAGGTCCTGACCAGCTTTCTTGTCGTCCCCGTCAACGTCGAACATGGCAAAACTGTCGACGTTATACAGATAACCATCACCGGGGGTCGAGGCGCACAGGAAATCCTCGCCGGGTTTTTTGCCTGCAGCCAGGAATTCACCCTTGGCCCAATCGCCCATGATCTGGAACGCGGCCTCGCCATTCATGACCATCGCAGTGGCAAGGTTCCAGTCCCGGCCTGAGAAATTCTCGTCCACATAACCGCGCAAGGTCCGCATCTGGTCAAACGCCTGCACCATCGTGTCCGAGGTCAGCGCCTCGGGGTCCAGATCGACCAGTGCTTTTTGGAAGAACTCGGGTCCGCCGATCCCCAGAACCACAGTTTCGAAAACGGTCGCGTCCTGCCATGCCTGACCGCCATGGGCCAGCGGGATAACACCAGCGGCCTGCAGTTTTTCAGCAGCGGCATTGAATTCGTCCCAAGTGGTCGGCATCTCGATACCGTTGGCCGCCAGAACATCTGCGTTGGCCCAGATCCAGTCAACCCGGTGCACGTTCACAGGCGCGGCGCACCATGTGCCGTCGCATTTCATATGACCCGCGATCGATGCAGGCAGAACGTCGGCCCACCCTTCGGCTTCGGCCACGGAAGAGATATCGGCCAGAACGCCCTCTTCGTACCATTCCTGAATGGCCGGGCCTTTCAGCTGAACAGCAGTCGGCGCGTTACCGGCCAAAACACGGGCGCGCAGCGCGGTCATCGCCGCATCACCGCCGCCGCCGGCAACGGGCATGTCAGTCCATGCGCCGCCGTTCGAGGCGAACTCTTCCTGCAGAACGGCCACCGACTTGGCCTCGCCGCCCGACGTCCACCAATGCAGAACCTCGGCCTCGGGTCCTGCCACAACCGACGATCCGGCCATGACGGCCAGACCGGATACGGTGGCAAATGCAAAACGCTTCATTCTCTGTCTCCTCCCTGAGAACATTGTGACTGCCGCAGCAGCGATGACGGCCATTCTGGTACCCGAAAGGCATCTGGCAACGCGTAATCCGGGGCTTTACCGGCTTGCGGCGCGATTTTTCACCGCTTTTGTTACAGCGTGTTACGTTGACATTGAATCTGTTTCCGTTCGTTACAATTGACGACGGCACGGAGGCAGAGATGGGAGGAACAATGGCGTGAGCATTTCACGACTTTTGGTGGTGGATGACGACCCCGAGATGCGGTCGATGATGACACAGTTCCTGCATCAGAACGGCTACGTCGCGCTGCCAGCCAGCTCCGAGGCTGAGATCCGCAGCCATCTGAACGCGGGTCGCATCGACCTGATCCTACTGGACGTGATGCTGGGCGATGAGAACGGTGTCGAGATCTGCGGGCGTTTGCGGGCGGAACAGGACGTGCCGATCATACTGGTCTCGGCCCTGTCGGCGGATCATCAGCGCATGGCGGGGTATGAGGTCGGTGCAGACGACTATATCGCCAAGCCGTTCAACCCACAGCTTTTGCTGGCCCGCGTGCGCGCGGTGATGCAAAGGGCACGCCGGTCGCCTTCGCTGGCTTATCGCCGACGCACCCGATCATTCCACTTTGATGGCTGGACGTATGACGGCAAGCGGGATGAGGTGCACTCGCCCGAAGGCTATCTGGTCTCTCTTTCTCAACGGGAAACCGCGTTGCTCAAGGTGCTGCTGGCCAATCCGCATATTCCGCTGACCCGGGACGAGATTGCTGCTGCTCTGGATGTGACTGGCGACGGCGACAGGCCTGAGGCGCAAGGCCGGGCCATCGATATGCTGGTCGGACGATTGCGATCCAAGATCGAGACCGATCCGAAAGACCCCAGCATGCTGCGCACAGAACGGGGCGTAGGGTACGTCTTCGCCGCAGATGTGTCCGTGGACGAGGGCCCATGACGTCACGCGCTTTTCGCCTGCGCAGTCTGGGTTGGATCTGGACCTTGGCGGCTTTTGCTGCGGGCCTGATTGCTGCGGGCTTTTGGTTTTCCTCTGCCCGGGCGTGGGATGATTTTCTGACCCGATCCTATGTTGCGGGCTTTGCTGTCTTTGAAGAACTTCGAACCAGCAAACCGCCACCGCCGGGCCTTTCAATCACGCCTCTTTCTGCCGATGCTGGGCAGTTGGCGGCGGCGGGCCAGTTCGCGCAATTGCCCGGTCTGTCGGATCGCAGTTTTATCACCAACCTGTCGATCTTGACGGATGGTTCCGATCCTTTGGCAGGGCAAGAGCTGACGATCGCCGTAATGTCAGACCGGCTGGTCTATCCGGTCTCGGACATTCTTTCGGGCGGCGATCAGACAGGCCCAGAGAAAATGGGAAACCTAACGCGCTTGCTGGCCACATATTGCAGCGAGCCTGTTCTGATCGCGCAGTTTGGTCAGGGCGACTGGCAACAGGTGGACGGAACCGGGATTTGGGGGTGCCGGGCCGCCCCGGCGGATCTGCGGCTACCGGCGGTCCTGCTGGGGATCATCGCGCTTGCGATCATTCTGAATTCGGTCGGCAACGTCGCGGACACGTTCACCCGTTTCTCGGATGCGCTGCATCACCGAAAACGTCGCGGTGGGCCTGAAAGCTATGAGGCAGACGGACCGAAAGAGCTGCGGGATATCGTGTCGGCCGTGAACGATCATCTGGACGCCGAGCGGGAACAACTGGAAAAGCGGGCCATTGTCCTGTCCGGCGTCAGTCACGATTTGGGCACCCCGGCCACACGTGTTCGCCTGCGTGCGGCCCTGATCGCTGATGACGAATTGCGGGAAAAGCTGGAATCCGACGTGGATCAGATGACCGGCATGATCGAAAGCGTCCTGACCTATACACGCGCCGAACTGAGCACGGAGGAACCGCAGCAAATCTCGCTAACGTCGCTTGTCGAGTCTCTGGTGGCTGACTATCAGGATATGAACCGACCGGTTACGCTGAAACAGGTGGCACCTGTGTCAGTTGAGGGCGCTCAATCTGTCTTCATGTCGCGTCGTGGTCATGGGTCTTTGCCCGAGACGCGGCGCATTCTGGTGATGGGCCGCCCGATATCGCTGAAGCGCGCGCTGACGAACCTGATCGACAATGCGCTAAAGTATGGGCGCCACGCCGAGATTACTCTGGAAACCGACGCCCAATCGGCAACGATCATAGTTGAAGACAAAGGCACCAGCATGTCCGTCGAGGATATCGAAGCACTGCTGGCCCCGTTTCGGCGCGGCTCAAACATCGGGTCATCCGATGGGTTTGGGCTCGGCCTGACCATCGCGTCGACGGTGGCCGAACAACACGGCGGTCGGCTGTGGTTCGAAGCGGGGGATCAAGGCCTGTGCGCCCATCTTCGGATCACGCGGCAATAGGCCTTGGTCAGGGCACATAGCTGCGAACAAGGGCACTGGCGATCAACGCCCAGCCATCGGCAATCACAAAGAATGCCAGTTTGAACGGCAAGGACACGGTCGCAGGCGGCACCATCATCATCCCCATGGACATCAGCACAGCGGCCACGACAAGGTCGATAATCAGAAATGGCAGAAAGATCAGAAATCCGATCTGAAAAGCGCGCGCGATCTCGGACAGCATGAAAGATGGCATCAGAACAGACAACGGCGCGTCGGGCGCAAGTTGGATGTCCTGCCCTTCAGGTCGCAGCGCGGCCATGGCGTGGAAGGTATCCGCATCCAATCGCGCCGTCATGAATTCACGAAACGGAACCAGTGCGCGTTCAAGTGCTGTCTCAACCTCCATCCTTTCCTCGATCAAAGGCTCGATGCCGACCACCCAGGCCTGAGTGAAGACGGGTTCCATAATGAAATAGGTCAGAAACAGCGCCAGGCTGACGATCAACATGTTCGGCGGGGATTGCTGCAAACCAATACCCTGTCGCAGGATGGCCAGAACCGTGACCAGAAACGGAAAGCACGTGATCATAATGGCCAGCCCGGGGGCAAGGCTGAGCACGGTAATCAGCAGGATCAGCTGAATGGTCCGCGCCGAGATCGATCCGCCCTCACCCAGAGACAGGGACAGCTCTTGCGCGGCGGCGAGCGACGGGGTCAACACGACCAGCGCGGCCACTAACCAAAGCAGGCGTTGCACTACTCGATCCCGTTCTGAAGGTCCGCGATTTCGGTCAACCGAACGGCCAATTGCCCGGTCTGATCCCCCTCCATCTCTTCCAGCAGACCACGGGCGACCAGTTGATCGCCGACATAAAGGTCCACCGGGTCTTCGATACGTTTGTCTAGGGTCAAAACCGCGTTTTCACCCATGTTCAAGAGGTCCCGGATCAAAGGGCGCGCGCGGCCAACCGATACGGTGACTTCGATGGGAACCGAGTCAAACGGGTTGGACTTTTCGGATGCCTGTGGGGGAAGATCATTCATTTGCTAAAGCCTCATTTGCTTCGAAAAGATAAGCGTCGAACGCGTCACTGATGGATTTCAGCAAGGCAGCACAATCCACCTCGCGCTGGGTGGTGCCCACCTGCAAGCGCGCCTGGCCCGGCTGCAGGGTCGCGTCTTCAATAATCTGCGGCGAGGTCGGAAGGTCCTTTGGCAGCATCGGTTCGATCTGCGCAGCCGCACCTTTGGGAACGATCAGCTGAAGCGGCTGCCCGATCTGCTCCTTCGCCATTTCCGTCAGCTGATCCGCCAGACGCAGGGCCAGGCCCCGATCCAGCGTTTCGGGCAGAACCGTGTGAACCAGACTATGGAACATCGGCTCCAGCGACAGTGACATGCGGGTGATCGCCTCATGATAGGTGAAAGACAGGTCAGACAGGGCCGCGGCAAGGTCGGTGCTCAGCTGTCCGCGGCTCTGCTCCTGTGCTTGCACGGCGTCTTCCCACCCGGCACCATAACCTTTTTCAAAGGCGGCAAGCCGCTGTTCCTCCAGCGCGTCCTCATCCAACAGGTGGACAACGCCGCCGCCAAGCTGGATCGAAAAATCCTCAAGAAGATGGGCAATCGTCATCAGACCTTCTCCTCACCTTCTTCAAGCCAACTGCGCAGGATCTCGACCGTTTCCTCCTGTTTGTCGCCGATCATGGCGCGCAGGCGGTCGACGGCATCTTCGCTCTGACCGGAGGCAATCGCGGGAACGCCGGGCTGCGCCGGGTCGGGTAGCTTCGCAAAGTCTTGCGACTCAGCAGTTGCAATCTCCCCGACCAGAACCGAGTCCGAAGGGGCCTCGGACGGCGCGCTGGCGGGCAATAGCGCAGGCGCGGTAACGGGCTTTGTCAGGATCGGACGAATAACGAACAGACCCAAAACCAGAGAAACCAAGGCCAGAACGGCCATCTGAATCAGCGACATGACGTCGAGATGCAGGTTTTGCCAAACGGAGGTGGCGGCCAGGGTGCCCGCCGGTTCAACGACGGGCAGATCAAGCGATTTCAGAGTGATCACGTCCCCGCGTTCCGGATTGAACCCCACAGCCGACGCCACCAGTTCCTCAAGTGCGTCAAGCTCGGGCTGCGGCATCGGTTCGAAGGATTCGGTTCCGTCAGCACCGATTACCCGGGAGCCATTCACCAGAACCGCAACGGTCAGCCGCTTGATGGCACCGGGCGCGCGGTGAACTTCAAGCTCGGTCTCGGACACTTCATAATTCACGCGTTCGCGGGTCTGTGTTGCGGTTGAATTTGATTCGTCCCCTCCGGCACCGTCGCCATCGGGAAGGTTCGATGCCACGGTTACGTCCGCAGACTGGTTTCTGGCACTGTCAGAGCGTTCTTCAACATCGGTACTGATCGCAACGCGGCTTTTGGGGTCAAAACGGCGCTCCCGGATCGATTCGGTTTCAGTCACCGTGTCAACGCTGACTTCGACAACGGCATTCCCTGCCCCCACGCGCGCCTCAACCAACCGCAGCACCCGCTCGCGCAGTTGCTTGGCCTTGTCGTCCGCCGAATCCGCCGCCACGGTGCTTTCCTGCGCACCGATCACCGCCCCGTTCGAATCGATGACCGCAACATTTTCAGGCGCCAAACCACTGACTGCCGAGGCGATCAGAAATCGGATCGCCTTGGCCTGATCACCTGTCACCTGCCCGCCGGAGGACACAAGATAAACTGACGCAGTCGGGGCGACGCTGCGTTGAAACGGATTGGCCGAGCCGTTGGCGATGTGGACGCGTGCTTGGCTGATATGAGGGCTGCCGACGATCGTCCGCGCCAGCTCTCCTTCTTTCGCGCGCCAATAGGCGGCGTCAAACATCTGCGACGTGGTGCCGAAACCGCTGAGCGTATCCAACAGCTCGTACCCGCGATTGCCGTTGGCAGGCAGGCCTTCGCTGGCCAAAGTCATGCGCAGCTCATCCCGGTCCGAGGCAGGGACGTATATCGAGCCGCCCTTGATTGTATAGGCCACACCGCGCTGATCCAACGACCGCACTACGTCCCCGGCCGCTCCGCTTTCAAGGCCCGCATAAAGCAACGTCATCGACGGAGCGGTTACAATTCGGGACATCGCCAGAATGCCCAGAAACACCAACGCAACCGCGCCGGCGACTATGATTTGTTTGCGCTTGTCCAAACTTGCCCAGACAGTTCCGATCTGCTGCACGCTCACCTCCGACTCGCCGACCTTCTGTACGGCTCAGCCCCTGTTTGGACGATTGGCCTTAACAATCGGTTAGTCCCTGTGGGGTTATGACGGTTGCCGAACCGATGGATGAGGACGGCATGACCGACATAACTGCGGAACAGGCGGAACTTCCCGAAAAGACCGGAAAGAATGGGCTGATTCTTGGCATCATTCTGGCGTTGGCCGGTGCGGGGGGCGGTTACTACGTGACGTCTTCGGGAATATTGTCCGCCAAGGGGCCCGAGGCCTCAAAAGCAGCCCCGTCTGACATGCCGGAAAAAGCTGCAAAGGCCCAGCCCGACGTGAGCTTTGTCGATCTGCCGCCGGTCATTGTCTCGGTCAATGCGGGCGATTCGCGGCACTTGAAGTTCCACGCTCAGCTGGAAGTCAAAGCGGGCCATGAGGCCGAGGTCAAAAAGATGCAGCCGCGAATCATGGATGTCCTGAACAGCTATCTGCGGGCCGTTGAGTTGTCGGATCTTGAGGCCCCGTTGGCCTTGGTGCGGATTCGCGGCCACCTGCTGCGTCGTATCGACATTGTGGTGGGCGAAGGTCGGGTGCGTGACGTTCTGGTGATGGAATTTGTACTGAATTAGGAGGCGGTTTTGGAATTGATCGCAGATATTTTTCTGGTTGCCGGTGCACTTGGTGCCGGTCTGTACTGTTTTGTTCTGGCCCGACGCCTGAAGCGGTTCACCGATCTTGAAAAGGGCGTTGGCGGGGCGGTTTCCGTCCTATCCGCTCAGGCAGATGAGCTGCGCAAGTCGTTGGACACCGCCCGTCAGGCTTCGGACCATTCCGGCGACGCGCTGCGGGACCTGACACAAAAGGCCGAAACGGTGGCGCAACGGCTTGAGCTGATGATGGCTTCGATGCACGACATTGTCCCGCAAGACGAGGAAAAGCCAGAACCCGAAGCCACCGCTAAGACGAAAGAACAACCGGAGCTGGCTGAGGAACAATTGGGCAAGACCGCTCAGGCAGACGCGCCTGAAAAGGATACTGAAGCGCCTACCAAGCCCGAAGCCGTCGAGTCTGAGGTCGCGAAACAACCAGAAGGTCTGATGTTCTTTCGACATGCCCGACCCCGCACCGGAGCCGCGCAATGACCGGTGACACCCCCCGACAAAGGGGCAATGTTCTGACGGTGATATCGCTGCTGATGATCGGTTCCGCCGCGATACGCATTGGTCTTGAGGCCGGGCCAGCGCTGGCGCTTGGCACTGACCCGGGCAAGGCGGAACAGCCCGGCCATACCGTCAAGCAGACGAATGCTGCCGATCTACAGGTTCTATTGACCGAACTGTTGCGCCGAAAGGAAACTTTGGATGCACGGGAAAACGCAATTCTGGACAAAGAAAAGGCACTCGAGATCGCAGAACACGCGATCGAAACACGGCTGGGAATGCTGCAAGACGCCGAACATTCTCTGCGCGAGACCCTGGCGCTGGCCGACAAGGCCGCCGAGACAGATCTGACACAGCTGACAGATGTCTATCAGAGCATGAAACCCAAAGATGCGGCCGCCCTGTTTGAGACGATGGATCCGGTTTTTGCCGCCGGGTTCCTGTCAAGAATGCCGCCGGATGCGGCGGCTGGCGTGATGGCCGGGCTCAGCGCCGAAGCCGCCTATACCATCAGCGTTGTCATGGCGGGCCGCAACGCGCTGGCCCCCAAGGAATAGATGCGATGAAGACCCAGATCCCCACGATCATTGGAGAACGACCATGATAGGACTCGTTGGAATTGTTGTCATATTCGTCATGGTGTTCGGCGGATACCTCGCGGCGGGCGGAAAGATGACGATCATCCTGAAATCGCTGCCGTTTGAGATGATGATGATCGGCGGCGCCGCCGTCGGGGCGTTTCTGATCAGCAACGATATGAGCGCCGTCAAACATGCGGTGAAAGATCTTGGCAAGGTCTTCAAGGGCCCGAAATGGAAACCCGAGGATTATCGCGACCTTCTATGTCTTCTGTTTTCCTTGATACGCCTCGCCAAATCGAACCCGGTCGAGGTTGAACAGCACATTGAAGAGCCCGAAAGTTCAAGCCTGTTTTCTGCCTATCCAAGAATTCAGGCCGACAAAGAAGCGGTCGATCTGATCTGCGACACGATGCGGTCGGCAGCCATGAACTACGACGACCCGCATCAGGTTGAAGAGGTTCTGGAAAAGCGGATGGAGGCAAACTTTCACCACGCCATGCATTCCAGCCACGCCTTGCAGACTGTCGCGGACGGACTTCCGGCGCTGGGTATCGTGGCCGCAGTTCTGGGCGTGATCAAAACGATGGGCTCAATCGACCAGCCTCCGGAAGTGCTGGGAAAACTGATCGGCGGCGCGCTGGTGGGCACGTTTTTGGGCGTGTTTCTCGCCTATGGTCTGGTCGGCCCTTTTGCGGGCAAGCTGAAAGCGGTGGTGGAAGAAGACAACCATTTCTACCAGCTGATCAAAGAGGTGCTGGTTGCCAATTTGCACAATCACAACGCAGCAATGTGTATTGAAGTTGGACGGCAGAACACACCGACCCACAATCGCCCCGGCTTTTCCGAGCTTGAAGATGCGCTGAAGGAACTCAAGCAGGCGGCGGCATGACTCGGGTACTGGCCATTATCGTCACATTGATCGCGGCCTCCGCCGCAAGCGCGCAGCCTCTGCGTGTCCGTTCGGGGGAGCATGCAGAACATACCCGGCTTGTGGTTCAAATACCGACCGGCACCAAATGGGATCTGGTCGGACGGCGCGGCGGTGCGCGTCTGGACGTGGCTTTGGATGAGGTCACTTTTGATACCGAGAGTGTCTTTGACCGCTTGTTTGAAAGACGCCTGATTTCGATCCGACAGCCCGCTGTCGGAGAAGGACTGGAACTGGAATTCGGGTGTGAATGCGTCGCTTCGGCGTTTTTGCACCGCGGTTCGATGATTGTCATCGACATTGCCGCCGGAGAGTTCATCTCCAAGCCCGACCCGACAACTCCTTTGAAGCAAGTGCAGAACAAAGCGCCAGTACAAGAGACAGCAGGTTTGCCGTCGTCAGATCTGGCGCTGCCGCTGTTGCACCTCAGTCGCAGCGGGTTTGAAGCACAGCTTATCTCGCGCCTGCTGCAAGGTGTCGATCGTGAGATTGTCGATCTTGACCTGGCCAGTGTTGGCCGTAGGTCCGTGCCGGACTTTGGTCCTTTGCGGGCGCCGCAGGAATTGAACAAGAACATCGCTGTGTCATCTGTTTTGGACGATCTGCGAAAGCTTGCACCTTTGGATGTTCAACAGATCGAGGTCGAGCCCAAATGCATATCCAGCGCCGAGCTGGGTTTTCAGGCTTGGGCAGGACAGCAACCTTTTCAAACCCGGTTGGCTGATCTTCGCGGGGGGTTGTACCAGGAATTCGACAAGTTGGATGAAACGCAGGCAATGCACCTTGCCCAGCTATACGCCTATTACGGATTTGGCGCCGAAGCCTTGCAAGTCATTGATCTATTGCCAGACACCGGGCACACAACCGCGCCGGTTTCAGCGATCGCCAGCATTGTGGACGACAGACCGTTTTCTACGCCAAACCCCTTCCGGGGCCTGCAAAAATGCGAAAGCGACGTCGCCCTATGGGCCATATTGACCGAACGTGAGCTTGCAACCGACGCCAATCTGGATGCAATTGAACAGTCTTTTGTCCAACTGCCAAAACACCTTCGTCGGACGTTTGGCCCCTCTCTTTCCGAAACTCTGGTGCGGGCAAATCGATTGGAGGCATCCCGCCGCGTGCTGCGCGCGGTCGAGCGTATCGAACCGGATCGACCGGCCGCATTGTCTCTGGCCAGGGCGGAAATTGCGACGGCGGAAGGTGCAGGCAACAAGGCAGAAGCGCTGCTGACCGAGGTCGCGGTGCTGGATGGCGCCGACCCTGAGGCATCCCTGGCGCTGGCCAGGCTTATCGAAAAGCGCTGGCAGGATCGCGGCGGTGTCTCGCAGCAGGAACTGGACCTGGCCGCCGCATATGCCGTGGAATATCGCAGGTCCGAGGCAGGTCAAATGCTTGAGCGAACCCATGCCCTTGCGCTTGGCCTTAGCCAGAATTTCAACGGCGCATTCGCGGTGTTGCACAACGGCCCTGAGTCGCGTGATTGGAACAGGACCCGCAATCAGGTCTTTCAGCTTTTGTCGGAACGCGCTGACGACGTTACATTTTTGCGCCATGTCCTGACGGTCTCTGTGCCTGGGCGGAAGGATCTGTCAACCGAAACGGCCGTGATTTTGGCGCGCAGGCTCGTAGATCTTGGGTTCGCGCCTCAGGCCCAACAGCTTGCCAGTCGACCGCACGATCTAACGCACCGGGATGACCGGGCCAGATTGCGGGCCAGTGCAGCGCTTTTGAAAGGGCGGCCGCAACAAGCGCTTTTGGAAATCGACGGCGACGAGACTGAAGTCGCAATGCGGTTGCGCGCCAGCGCCTTTGCACAAACGCAGGAGTTTGAGAGCGCGTCTGAACTACTTTCGCAGATTGGATCTCATGACGACGCTCAAAGATTTGCTTGGCTGGCTGGTGTTGATCAACCGGGCGGACCAACAGATGGTCCTTTTGGTGAGCTGATCCAAACCAACCGCCGTTTTGGCCAGCCCATATCGCAGGACTCCGACAGGCCTTTGGCGAACGCGGCGGGACTACTGGACGACAGTACCAAGACCCGAGCCCTCATCGAGGAGATGCTGAACACACTAGAAGCTCGCGCACGCGACGCGCAGATCATTCAGGATGCGGGTGAATGAACTCAAGCTGGGCCGATGCAAAAAACGCTGTATTTAGGCCAAGGGGGGTGAATACAAAAGCCTGCCAAGATCCGAATAGGCTTTGCCGGGCTGTGTCAAAGCCAGGGTTTCCTCACATATCCGAGCCGCCCGGTCATTGCCAATCGCTGGCGCGGCAAACTCTTTGAACTTGTCCAGGACCTCTTGACGGCGCATCGGAACCTCGGGACCGCCGCGCGCATGAATGTCGCCGGACGAAAGCATCTGCCCATCGACGGACTCGATCGAAACATCCGCCCATCTTTCATCCGGAAAGCGCGCGTTGTGGCGTTCGCTTTCTTTGACCGAAATACGAGCCATAAAATCAAGAACAACCGGATCGGCAAGCCCCGAACCTGAAATGTGTTCGACCCCGATCCGGCCATGGACGGCCTGAACGGCGATAGCAAAGGGCAGGGAATACTGTGCTTGTGACGTAGTCTGGGGCGCACCGTCGAAAAGGCAAGCGGCCTCGTGGAAGCTGTTGACGTGAATTGCGCTGATCTGGTCATGGGCCAGACCGTTCTGATGCATCACCGATCTCACCCCATCAATGGCGGCGTGGGCCCAGCGGCAAATTGGATAGGGTTTCACATATTGGTGCTCGATCTGCCAAAACGCGCCAAGGTCATTCCAGTGCGGCGCGGTATCCGCGGCCTCGACCGTGATAGCGGGCGCGCCGGTGAAACCACGCTCGGCCAGGATACTGGACGAAATTCCAACCATGGCCCCCCACCCTGATCCGTCATGCAGCATCGTGGGATTGGCGATTTCGCGCATCATCTGACTGCGGGGGCCGTGATATTCCGCGATACCAAGGGCCTGACGCAGTTGTTCCGACGAATGACCGCGCAACCGGGCAGCCATGGCAGCCACGCCCAGCGCATTCCAGGCCCCGGATGTATGATAGTCGTTGACCGATGCGTGCAGGGCCATCCCGGCCCGACCAGCGACTTCATAACCAACGATCACCGCGGCCAGAGCCTGGCGCCCGGTCAAGTCAGGGCAGTGCTGTGCCAATGCGGCAAGCGCGGGTATCATGACTACGCCCATGTGCCCTTTGGTCGGGTTGTACCCGTCATGGGCATCCAAATTGTCCGTCTGAGTAGCAGCGGCGTAGGCCGCACCCGCCAGACTCACCGGACGACCATCAAACAGCATCTGCGCAGTAAAAGCGGGGTCGTTGCTGGCAAACAGCAGCGAGGCCGTGTCGCGCGCTATCACTCCGGCCTCCATCGGGGTTGAGGCGATCAGTACACCCATCGTGTCCAGCATCATCAGAGCTGCGGCCTCGATGGCACTTTCAGGCATGTCATCGGGTGACCGCTCCAGCACGAACTCGGCCAATCGATCGAATGTGGTGTTCATTTCACCAACTCGGGTTGATCCGCTTGCAGGTCCCGCAAACGGTGTCCAAGCGGGTCGAACGGCGGTTCAGATAGAATGCGCGCCTTGTGTGGCTTTCCGAGGATGAAGATATCGACGCTGTCTCCTGGCCCTGCAACCTGCGGATTGACATAGCCAATGGCCAAGGAAAGACCCACAGAATAACCAAATGCCCCCGACGTGACCCTTCCGACCGAGCGGCCATCCGGTGTAAAGATCGGCTCCCCTCCCGAGGCATCTGCATTCTCGGCCTCAACGGCCAGAATGGACAGCACTTCACGCGGAGGGTTGTCTTTCACCGCAAGATAGGCGGCCTTGTTCAAAAAATCCTTTTCCAGCTTGATCAGCCTGTCCAGGCCAACTTCCTGAGGCCAATATTCCTGCGAATACTCGCGGCCCCATGAGCCGTATCCCTTCTCGATGCGAAGCGAGCCCAGTGCGCGACCCCCTACCGGCCCGCCACTGAGATCACGTGCAGCGTCCAGAAGCGCTGAATAGAGCCTGATTTGGTCGCTTTCGGCGCAATGCAGTTCCCACCCCAGATCGCCGGTAAAGCTGACGCGAATGGCAAGGCAAGTCACTCCGGCCACGTCGATCGTGGCGGATCGCATGAAACGGAATGAGTCATTCGACAAGTCCGCATTGGTCAGGCGTTGCAGCACGTCGCGCGCTTTTGGCCCGGCCACGTTGAAACCTGCGATACGGTTCGTGGCAACCTCAAAGGTTGTGCCCTCGGGCAGGTCAACCATGTTGAAGAACCGCTGATGATATCGCTCGGCCATGCCCGAACCGATCATCATGTATTCGTCTTCCGCAACCTTGGTGATCGTGAAATCCCCGGCGACGCCGCCCCGAACCGAGATCAGCGGGGTCAGGCAGGACCGGCCGACCTGTGTCGGCACTCGGTTGGCGACCAACCGGTCCAACCAATCCTGCGCACCTGCGCCTTTGATGACGTAGTTGGCGAAGTTCGAGATATCGATGACGCCGACATGTTCGCGCAGCATGCGAGTTTCGCGCCCCACCGGTTCCCACCAATTCTGACGGGTGAACCCGTTTGTGTCCGAGACGCCGGGTTGGTCGGCGAACCAAAGCGGATGCTCCCACCCGCAATTCAGGCCAAACACGCAGCCCATCGCTTTCTGCATGTCGTACACCGGCCGGACACGGGCAGGTCGCCCGGCACTGCGTTCCTCGTTCGGGAAGTGGATCGCAAAACGATGCGCGTATTGGTCGGCGACGCGCGCTTTGGTGAAGGCCTTGTCGGCCCAATCGCCGAACCGGGCCAGATCCCAGGCAAACATGTCGTATTGCGGCTCGCCCTCGATCATCCATTGCGCGGACATGAGCCCCAGACCGCCCGATTGCGAGAACCCGGGGATAATACCGGTGCAGCAGAAGTAGTTTTGCAGCTCGGGCACCGGCCCCCAGATCGCGTTGCTGTCCGGAGACCAGATCATCGGCCCGTTAATTACCCGTTTGACCCCCGCCGTCGCGGCGACCGGCACCCGTTCGGTGGCACGGATAACGTTTTCCATGATCCGGTCCAGGTCGTCGGGAAACAGGTCATGCGCAAAATCCAGTGGAGTGCCATTTTCGGCCCAAAACCGCATGTCTTTTTCGTAGGCCCCGATCAGCAGGCCATTGCCTTCCTGGCGGAAGTAATACTCACCATCCCGATCCGCGATGGACGGAAGGCGGCGACCGAGATTGGCAACTTCGTCAATCGCCTCAGTTACAAAGTACTGATGCTCGGTCGGTTGCAACGGCAGTTCGATCCCGGCCAGAGCGGCAACTTCACGACCCCAGAGACCTCCGGCATTGACCACCCATTGGGTGTGGATGTCGCCCTTGTCGGTGCGCACGATCCAACTGCCATCCGGTTGCTGATCCGTCCCTATTACGGGGCAAAACCGTTCGATTGTAGCACCCAGCGCCCGGGCGCCCGCCGCGTAGGCCATCGTCACACCGGACGGGTCGACATTGCCGCCATCCGGCTCGAACATGATGCATCGAATGTCGTCAAATTGTGCCAGGGGATGCAATTCCTTGGCCTGCTCACGACTGATTTCGTAGAAGTTCAGGCCGTAGAACCGCGCCTTCGCCTCCTGCAGGCGCAACTGATGCTCACGATCCTCGGTCTGCGCCAGGTAAAGCGAGCCGGGTTGAAACACACCGCATCCCTGCCCGGTTTCCTTTTCCAACTCTTTATACAGGTTCATCGTGTAGTGCTGGATACGGGTGATGTTGTTGTTGTCATGCAGCCCGTGGATATTGGCCGCCGCGTGCCAAGTCGATCCGCTGGTCAACTCATCACGTTCCAGCAGGACCACATCGGTCCAGCCCAGCTTGGCCAGATGATACAGGATCGAGCATCCGGCCAGTCCCCCTCCGATTACGACGGCCTGTGCGTGGGATTTCATTGCCTCTCTCCTGTGCAGATCATCGCCCTTTGGTAAAGTCAGCCACAGGAGCGTGCAGGCTTATGCTCTGTTCCCGACGCGAAATGTCGGGAACAGGGTTGGGGTCGCGTGCTGAGATCACGATACCGCCGAGAAACCGTGAAAATGACGGGCGATTCGGCGATCTTCTGCCGGTTACGAGCCGAAGCGCGAAAGCGTGAGTCATCGTGACTTGAAATGAGAATCGGTGATTCTTTCATATATAGAGGACGCGCGAAAACGTGCGCCGCAATAGGTCGGTAAACGACGGGACAGGCTGGCAAACTCAGGCCCAAATGGGTGCCTGCCAGTGGAAAACTTGAAAAAGTTCCTAAAATGTTCTATTTTTGTTCCCATGTGGAACGGAGGTTTATCGAGCGATGACATATGCTGCCCGTCAAAGCTGGTACGACGCACCCAGCAACGATTACCACATGCTTCCGGTGACAGACCGGCAAATGCGCTATGCCCGCGCCATCGCGGAAAAATCCGCGTTGGATATCCCGGTTGAGGCGCAGCGTGACCGCAAGTCTTTGTCAGATTGGATTTCGGCCAACAAACCGCATGACCCGTCGCCCTTTGCCAACTATCCGACCGGCAAACAGGTGGCTTTTGCCGAGCGGATATCGCGCACCAAGCGCCGCCCGATCCCGTCCGAGTGCTTCCGCGACAAGCAGATGATGTCGCAGTGGATTGACCGGAATAAGTAGGCTCTAATCCGGGCTGTTTGAATGGGATCGACCATAGAGACCAACGGCGGCCGCAACAAACAATCCAAGCAGAACATAGCCGGTGATCGCCTCGGCCACGGCCAGAGCGCGGCACAGACCGGCCGGGTGCAGATCGCCGAAACCGACGGTAGTGAAGGTGACATAGGAAAAATACAAAACGTCTGCGGGCCCCTGCGCGCCGACAACACATATGTCACGATAGCCGAACGATCCGTAGACGGCGGCAAACAGGAAGGGCACCACCTGAATAAAGGAAATCCCCATCAGCAATAGTTGCCTGCGAGGCGCTTTGACTTGCGTAATGTAAAACCAGGTTTGGGACACCATCCAGATCAGCAAAACAACCGCAGCAACCGTGCCGATTGTGTCGCCCGCCGTGGCTTCGTTCAGGCGAGACAGCCCGTACCAGGCCAGAAAACTGACCAAAACCAATCCGCAAGCCGCAACCAGAGTCGATTTCCACTCTTCCAGCGTTGTCGGTTCGCGATGCCTAAAGCCGCTACCAGATCGCATGGACGCGATCATCCGGTGTCGGGCCCCGCTATGCAACAGGAAACGCAGGATGATTCAGTCTTGCCCCAGATGAGTGTGTCCGCGTTCACGGGCCAACACGATCTGTTTTTGACGTTCCCGAAACCGCGCTTTGTCCTGATCAGAGGTTTCATCGATGCAACGATGACAGGACACGCCGTGTTCGTATTCGGGGCGTTTGACATCTTCGGGCAGGATTGGGCGACGACACCCATGGCACAGCTTGTGGGGACCTTCGACCAGCCCATGACCGACCGAGACGCGGTTGTCGAAGACAAAACACTCTCCGTGCCAGGTGCTGTCTTCCGCCGGCATCTCTTCGAGATACCGCAGAATGCCGCCTTTCAGGTGATAAACGTCCTCGACGCCTTGCCCCAACAGGTAGTTGGTGGACTTTTCGCAGCGGATTCCACCGGTGCAGAACATCGCGACGCGCTTGTTGTGAAAGCGATCCTTGTTTTTTTCCCACCACGCGGGAAACTCGCCAAAACTCTGCGTGTTAGGGTCTATTGCACCCTCGAATGTACCGATCTGGACCTCGTAATCATTGCGCGTGTCGATGACCACAACATCATCCGAGCGGATCAGCTCATTCCAATCCTGCGGCTCGACATAGTGCCCAACGCTGGCGCGCGGATCGACGTCCGGCTGACCCATGGTCACAATCTCTTTCTTCAACCGCACCTTCATTTTACCGAAAGGAGGATCATCCGAAGTCGCCTCTTTCCACTCGAGATCCGCGCAGCCGGGCAAAGCCCGGATATGGGCCAGAACGGCATCAATTCCGGCACGCGGTCCGGCGATGGTGCCATTGATCCCTTCTTGCGCCATCAGCAACGTGCCCCTGACCGATTGCGCATGGCACAGGTCCAGCAGGGCCGGACGCAATGCATCCGGGTTTTCAAAACGGGTGAAGTGATAGAGGGCCGCAATCGTGTACATGTGCGCGATCTAGCCGCACGAACGTCGAGGCGCAAGAGAGTGCATTGACGCCCCCAACCCCAAACAATACCGATAGACCAGCGAAGGAGACCCCAATGACCCATGCCCTGATAGTCATCGACGTTCAGAACGATTTCTGCCCCGGCGGCGCGCTGGCAGTTCCCGGCGGCGACGAGATCGTTGGTTCGATCAATGCGATGATGGGTGATTTCGATGCCGTGATCCTGACGCAGGACTGGCATCCTGCGGGGCATGCCTCGTTCGCCAGCTCTCACGCGGGAAAAGGCCCCTTTGAGGTGATCGATATGCCTTATGGCCCGCAGGTTTTGTGGCCTGATCATTGTGTTCAAGGCACCCAGGGCGCGGCGTTTCACCCCCGGCTGAGGACGGATGCCGATCTGATCCTGCGAAAAGGATTTCGCAGCGCGATCGACAGCTATTCAGCGTTTTTCGAGAACGATCAGACCACGCCGACCGGGCTGAAAGGGTATCTGGACACGCGCGGCATTACCAAGCTGACCATGGTCGGGCTGGCCACCGATTTTTGCGTGCATTACTCAGCCGTCGATGCAGCCCGACAGGGGTTCGACGTAACCGTCAAACGCGATGCCTGCCGGGCAATCGATATGGACGGTTCACTGGCCGCTGCCGTACAGGCCATGCAAACGGCGGGCGTGACGCTGGCCTGAAACTCACTGAGGCGTGCCCCGATCTGCCAAGTACTTCAGCACGGCAAACAACAAGGCCGCAAGGCCCAAGGCATATCCGAGGCGCCGAGGCACCGGCTCTCTTCCCTGACCTGAGGCGGATTGCTGCTCCAGAGCGCTTGTCACCTGTGGTGCCAGCGGCTGCAGCGACACTGGCCCATCGTTTGGCGACGCAGGCCGGGCTGTTCGCACAAGGTCCAGAAATCCCCAGATATCAAAATCACCAAAATACTCGCCCTGAATGCCCATGTTTCGGATATTCGAAAACAGACGTCTCAGAATACGTTCGCGATCCAAGGCGTCCTCGGGCAAAAACTGGCCGTGCGGCAACCCGCTGTTTCGCGTTTCCAGACTGAAACCCGATTCCAGAAAAATCCTGCGTATCTTTGGCGACGCGGTTCTAAGCGCTTGCGCAGCGTGGAAATCCCGGAACAGAGCCCTGACGGCCCGGTTGCCCGTGAGTGCGGCAACACCGTGTTCTGGATCCACTTCATCTGGCGCAATCGCAACAATATCAAAGTCGTACTCGAAACCCATTCACAAACTTCAACCTTTTCTTCCATCCCCAACCCTTCACTAGACAGAGAAGAGCACCTTCAATGTGCCCGCATTGTGACTTGACCTTGTCATTGTCACCTGTTGGGCGACTCTTGCCATTCTCCGCCCTGATTGATCTAAGAACGGAAATCGCAGGAGGTCCCCATGGTCGACATCGCAACGCGGGTCTACAATCACAAATGGAAGATTGACCCGATTATCCGGTCCTTGATCGACACGGACTTCTACAAACTGCTGATGTGTCAGTCAGTGTTTCGAAATAAGCCCCAAACAAACGTTGAGTTTTCGCTGATCAACCGGTCGAATCACATTCCGCTGGCGCGATTGATCGACGAAGGCGAATTGCGTGAGCAGTTGGATCACATCCGATCCCTCAGGCTCAGCCGTGGAGAAAGCACCTGGCTGCGGGGCAATATGTTCTATGGAAAACGGCAGATGTTTCGGTCGGATTTCATGGAATGGTTCGAGGACCTGCGCCTGCCGCCTTACCATCTTGAACGCGTCGGCGACCAGTATGAGCTGACGTTCGAGGGTAAGTGGCACGAAGTCATGCTTTGGGAAATTCCCGCACTGGCCGTTTTGATGGAATTGCGTTCGCGCGCGGTCCTCAATGACATGCGGCGCTTTGAATTGCAGGTCCTCTATGCGCGCGCCATGACGCGGGTTTGGGAAAAGATCGACCGGCTGCGGGGAATTGATGGGCTTGGCATTGCCGATTTTGGCACCCGACGCCGCCACTCTTTTCTGTGGCAGGACTGGTGTGTGCAAGCCATGATCGAAGGGCTGGGGCCTGCGTTTTCGGGCACGTCCAACTGTTTGATCGCGATGCGCCGCGAGGTCGAGGCGATCGGAACCAACGCCCATGAATTGCCGATGGTCTATTCGGCCCTGGCCGAAACAGATGAGGCTCTGTCGCAGGCGCCCTACGACGTTCTCAGCGACTGGCATGATGAACATGATGGCAACCTCAGAATCATCCTGCCCGACACTTACGGCACCAAGGGGTTCCTGGATCGCGCGCCGGATTGGCTGGCCGGGTGGACTGGCATTCGTATTGACAGCGGTGATCCCGCCACGGCGGCAAATGTCGCCATCGATTGGTGGAACGCACGCGGAGAAGACCCCAAAGACAAGCGGATCATCTTCTCGGACGGTTTGGATGTCGACAAAATCCACGAACTGCACCGTCAATTTTCGGACCGGACCAAAGTGTCCTTTGGCTGGGGTACGTTGCTGACCAATGACTTTCGCGGCCTTGTTCCCGACGACGCGCTGGCGCCGTTTTCGTTGGTGTGCAAGGCCGTGTCGGCCAATGGGCGGCCAACCGTGAAGCTGTCGGACAATCCCGAAAAAGCGATGGGTCCAGCGGATGAGATCGACCGCTACAAGCGCGTGTTCGGTGTAGGGGCACAAAAGCCGATTGAAGTTATTGTCTAGGCTCTAACCATGGCGAGCGGCCACGGTTTTGAGCTGCGAAAACCCGTACAATGCCTCAAATCCCTTCTCGCGCCCGTGGCCTGACTTTCCGACGCCACCAAAAGGTAACTCCACGCCTCCGCCCGCACCATAATTGTTTATGAACACTTGCCCGGACCGCAGGCGCTTGGCCAATCGCATTTGCCGCGCGCCGTCACGGGTCCAAATGCTAGCGACAAGGCCATAGTCCGTGCTGTTGGCGATCTGAACGGCCTCTTCTTCGGTGTCAAACGGGATCAGAACCTGCACGGGTCCAAAAATCTCATCGCGCGCCAGCGGGTGATCGGGTGGGACATCTGCGAACAGGGTTGGCCGCACATAGGCACCCTGCGCCGGTGCATGATCCACGATCTTTCCCTGCCCCGCGACCTCCAAATCAGAGCCCTTTGCGAGGAAACCCGTTACAATGTCCTTCTGGCGCGCAGAAATCAGGGGTCCGACCCGCAAGTCATCCGGCGCCGGCCCAACGGTCAGATCGGCATAGGCTTCGGCCATTCGGGATTTGACCTGCGCGTACACACCGCGCTGCACCAAAATTCGCGACGACGCCGAGCAGGTCTGGCCTGCATTTTGAATTCCTGCATTCACCAGAAACGGCAGCGCCGTGTCCAGATCGGCATCGTCAAACACAAGTTGCGGAGACTTCCCGCCCAGTTCCAGCGTCACCGGTACCACATTGCGCCCCGCCGCCTGCTGGACCAAAGCTCCGGTTGCAACGGACCCGGTGAATGAGATGTGATGCACGCCCGGATGGCCGGACAGCGCCGCCCCTGCCTCGGCCCCCAGACCGGGCACCACGTTCAACGCACCCGCTGGCAGCCCGGCCTCTTGCGCCAGATGGGCAAAGGCCAGTGCGGTCAGGCAGGCCTCTTCCGCGGGTTTCAGCACGCAGGCATTACCCATCGCCAACGCCGCTCCGACCGAACGTCCGATGATTTGCATCGGATAGTTCCACGGCACGATATGGCCGGTCACCCCATGCGGCTCGCGCAGGGTATAGACCGTGTATCCGTCCAGATAGGGGATCGTCTCGCCCATCACCTTATCCGCCGCACCGCCATAGAACTCACAGTAACGCGCCAGAGCCACCGCGTCGGCCCGTGCCTGCGTCAACGGTTTGCCGACATCCATCGCCTCCAAAGCCGCCAGATCATCGACCCGCTCCAGAACCAGTTGCCCCAAGCGGGTCAGGATGCGCCCGCGTTCAAGCGCGGTCTTGCGGCCCCAATCGCCATCGAGTGCGGTTTGCGCGGCTTGAACCGCCTTATCGATATCTGCGGCGTCACCGCGTGCGATGTGGCAAATCTCGGTACCATCTGATGGATTGATCAGCGGCAATTCGGATTTCGTGGCGGGCGGGACCCATGCGCCTCCGATCAGGCAAAGGGCGGGGTTGAACCAGAGCGGGTGGGTCATATGGGCCTCCATTTCGGCTCTAAACTAGGGATTCAGGCGACCTGACTACCGATATCCGGCAGCGTCGGTGCGGCATCGATCAGGGTTTGGGTGTAAGGATGCTGGGGGTTAGAAAAGACCTGTTCTGTCTTACCCTGCTCAACAATCTGACCTGCCTGCATCACCATCACGCGGTCGGTGATCGTGCGCACGACGCTCAGGTCATGGCTGATAAACAAGTATGTCAGATCGTAGGACGCACAAAGTTCGGCCAGAAGATCGAGGATTTGCGCGCGGACCGAAACATCCAATGCCGAGACCGCCTCATCAAACAAGATCAACTCTGGCTCGATGATCAGCGCGCGGGCGATGGCGATCCGCTGCCGTTGCCCGCCCGAGAATTCGTGGATGTATTTTCCTGCGTCATCCGGCTTTAGGCCAACCGCAGTCAGCATTTCCGCGATCCGATCCTGCCGCGCGGACCCGGTCGGAGGCGAGTCGAGCAGGTGAAACGGCTCAGTAATCAAACGCTCAACCCGGTGCCGCGGATTGAAGCTGCCATAGGGGTCCTGGAACACGACCTGCATCTTTCGCCGCACGGCGAGGTTGGGTTTGTGACCAGCAAAGACCGGTTCCCCGTCCAGGCGAATGTCGCCGCCTTGCACTTCCTCCAACCCTAAAATTGCACGTGTTAGGGTCGATTTTCCGCATCCGGACTCTCCAACCAGCCCCAGACGTTCCCCGCGATTGAGGGTAAAGCTGACACCATCGACCGCGCGGTGATGGCGGGGTGCATCGAACAGACCTTTGCGCGGCAAGCGGTAGTCCCGGACGACTTGATTGACTTCCAGCAAGGCGTTGGGGTTTACCACCTGGGGTAGTTTGACCTGATGACCCGACGCCTCGAACAGCATCCGGGTATAGGGATGCTGCATGTTGCGCAGCAGGTGCTGGGTTTCTCCGCTTTCCACCACTTCGCCATGGCGCATCACGGTGATCCGATCGGCCATATCGGCCACGATGGCCAGATCATGGGTGATCATCAGCAGCCCCATGCCATATTCGGTCACCAATCCCTTGAGCAATTCAAGAATCTGCGCTTGCGTGGTGACATCCAAAGCCGTTGTCGGCTCATCAGCGATCAACAACTTGGGGCGCAAGGCAATGGCCATTGCGATCACCACGCGCTGACGCTGACCACCCGACAGTTCATGCGGATAGCGCGACAGGGGAAAGCGCTCGGGCGGCAGTCCGACACGGGTCAAGACGTCTTCGGCCCGTAACCGCGCCTGGGTTGGGGGCATGGCCTTGTGGATCAGGATCGTCTCGGTCACTTGATCGCCGATCGTCTTGACCGGGTTGAGCGCCGTCATCGGTTCCTGAAACACCATCCCGATCGCGGCACCGCGCAGGGCGCACAGGTCGGCCTCGGATTGGTTCAGCAGGTCCTGCCCTTCCAACCGGATCGCGCCTTGGGACTGCGCCCCATTCGGAAGCAATTGCATGACGGCCAGCGCAGTCATCGACTTGCCCGATCCGCTTTCGCCGGTCACAGCAACGATCTCGCCCGGCGCAATCGTCAGATTGACCTGCTTTAGGATTTCTGCGCCGTGGATCGACAGCGAGAGGTTTTCAATCTGCAACAAGCTCATGCCCGGGCCACCCTGATCCTGGGGTCGAGCCAATCGCGCAGCCCATCGCCCAAGAGGTTCAGACCCAGGACGGTCACGATGATCGCGAGACCCGGAATCAGAGCCAAATGCGGGGCAAAACTGACCATCGTCTGCGCATCGGCCAGCATCCGGCCCCAACTGGGTGTCGGCGGCTGCGCGCCGAGGCCGACATAGGACAGGCCAGCTTCGGCCAATATCCCCAGCGAAAACTGAATGGTCCCTTGGACGATCAGCAGGTTGGCGACGTTGGGCAGGATATGTTCCGCCGAGATCCGCGCCGCGCCTTTGCCCGAGACGCGGGCGGCAAGGATGAACTCGCGCTCCCACAATGACAGCGCAGCGCCGCGGGTGATGCGGGCGAAAACGGGGATATTGAAGATCCCGATGGCGATAATGGCGTTGATCGCACCTGCACCAAAGACGGCCGTGATCAGGATGGCGATGACCAGCGAGGGGAAGGCAAAGACCAGATCATTGCCACGCATGATCAACTCATCCAGCCACGATCCCTTGCGCGCCGCCGCGGTCAGCCCCAGCGGCACGCCCAGCGCCATACCAATGCCCACTGCAACCAAAGCCACTGCGATGGATGTTCGCGCGCCGACCATGATCATAGAGAACATGTCCCGTCCGAAATGATCCGTCCCGAACCAATGCTGCCCATTCGGCGGCTGCAGTTTGTCGGGAATGTTCAGCGCGGCATAGTCGTAGGGCGTCCAGACAAAGGACACCAGCGCCGCCAGCAGGACCAGCGAGGACAGGACCGCCCCAAGGATCAGGTTGCGGCTCATGTCCGGCTCCTTAGGCGGGGATCGACGGCGGCATAGGCCAGATCGACCAGAAAATTCACCGTGATGACGGCAAAGACCAGCAACATGACCACGGATTCAACCACGATCAGGTCACGGGCTGAAATGGCCTGAAACACCAGCCGCCCCAGGCCGGGAAGGTAGAAAACCTGCTCAATGATAATCGAACCGGCCAGAAGGAAGGAAAACTGCAGGCCGATGATCGTCAGGACCGGGATCAAGGCGTTGCGCACCCCGTGCCGCCACAGCGCCTGACGACGCGAAAGACCCTTGGCGCGCGCGGTGCGCATGAAGTCTTCGCCCAATATGTCCAGCAGGGATGAGCGCATGACCCGCGCCAGAATCGCCGCTTGCGGCAAGGCCAGCGCGATGGCGGGTAAGGTCAGGGAATGTATGCCGGTCCAAAATCCGTTGTCCCAGCCCGCGAACCCTCCGGCGTTGAACCAGCGCAGGTTGATGGCGAAGATCAGCACCAGCATCATCGCGAACCAGAAATTTGGCACCGCGATACCCAGTTGCGTTGCCCCCATGACCGTCAGATCCCCCGGTTTGCCCCGACGCGCCGCCGCATAAATTCCGGCAGGAAAGGCGATCAGTGTCGACAGGGTCAGCGCGTAGAGTGCCAGCGGCAGAGACACCCAGAGGCGATCAGCAATCATCTGCGACACGGGCGTGCGATAGGTGTAGGAGGTGCCGAAATCTCCGACCAGCATGCCCCCGATCCAGTTGACGTACCGCTCGGCCTTGGACACGTCCAAACCAAGCTCGGCCCGCAGCGCCGCCAGCGTGTCCGGTTGCGCATTCACGCCCAGCATGAAGGATGCCGGATCACCCGGCGCGACCTCGATCACCGCAAAGATCACCACCGAGGCAACGGCAAGGCTGATCACCAGCGATATCAGACGTTTGAGGGCATAGCGCAGCATCAGCGCCACGTTAGGGTGCGGTGCGTCATTGGTCCAGCGTCAGATGAGGCTGAGCGCAACTTGATGGGTGCGCGGCCGGATAGTACCTTGTGCCCCATATTGTTTGGAAGGAATTTGACATGAAACCAATTCAACTGGCCAGTGCACTGGCCTTTGCCGCCTGCACGGCATCCGCACAAACCCTCGACCGCGAATTTACCGTTATCGAAGACGATCAGGCCGCCGGATGCGCGTCCAGTATCGTTTCGGGTCTTGATCCCAACGGCGACGGCTTTCTGTCCGTCCGCACCGGCCCCGGATCACAGTTCACCAAGATCGACGAGTTGCATAACGGCGATATTGTCCGCACCTGCGCGCATGAGGGCAAATGGTACGGCGTGTATTACGGCGAACCCCGCCGCAAAGGATGGGTACATAGCAATTGGTTGGTGGACGGCGCAGGCTAAGAGGCTATCCGGGGGCTGGAAAATCGCCCCCGGACAGTGATTATTCCGACCAGCTGATCTGCGACAGATCTATCGCGGCAGTCGGAGCATTCTCCCACAGCCCCTGGACTCCGGCCTTGGCGACGCCAAGCTTGGCCAGTTGAAACAGGTATCCGTTGACATAGTCGTCGGCGATCAAACGCTGTGCATCGCCCATCAGCTTTTTCCGCTCTTCCGGATCAGTTGTCGAATTCAGCGTCTCCATCAGCGCTTGGAAATCGGTGCTGTCATACTGGAAATAGTAATCCGGCCGCGCATAGATGCCGATATCCATCGGCTCGGTATGGCTGACGATGGTCAGGCCGAAATCCTTGCCCTTGAAGACAGATTCCAACCACTGTGCCCATTCAACGTTGATGATCTCAGCGTTGATCCCGACCTCGGCCAGTTGCGCTGCGATAATCTCGCCACCGCGCCGGGCGTAGGAGGGGGGCGGCAGGTGCAGAGTGGTGTTGAACCCTTTCTCATACCCGGCATCCGCCAGCAATTTCCCCGCCTTGACCGGGTCATAGGCCGAGTTACCGGTCAGATCGACATAGGCGGGGTTATGCGGCGCGAAATGAGTGCCGATGGGCGTGCCATAGCCGAACATCGCGCCATCGATGATGGCCTGTCGGTCGATGGCGTGGCTCAAAGCCTGACGTACCCGGATGTCATCAAAGGGCGGCTGCTTGTTGTTGGTGGACAGAATCGTCTCACCCTCGGTCGAGCCGACCAGAACCTGAAAACGTGGGTCGGCCTCGAACTGAGGCAGGTTTTCCGGGGCCGGGAAATTGTCGAAGACATCTACATCTTCGGCCATCATGGCCGCGAATGCGGCGGTGGGGTCCGAAATGAATTTGAACGTGGCCGCCTCTAACGCGGGCTGTTCACCCCAATAATCCGGGTTGCGGTTCAGGGTGATGCTGTCGCCCTGCACCCAGTCACCAAAGGTGTAGGCGCCGGTTCCGACCGGGTTGGTCTTGATGTCCTCGATGCTTTCGGGGGCCACGATCACCGCGTCGCCCCAGGCCAGGTTGAACAGGAGATTCCCGTTTGGCGCGGACAAGGTAAGCTTGACGGTCAGCGGGTCCACGACTTCAACGCTTTCGATCCCGGCAAACAGAGCCTTCTGCGCATTCGCACTGTCTTCGGCGCGGGCGCGGTCGAGGCTGAACTTGACGTCCTCGGCATCCATCGTGGTTCCGTCATGAAAGGTGACGCCATCGCGCAGGGTGAACGTATAAACGGTGCCGTCATCCGAGATTTCCCAGCTTTCTGCCAGCCCCGGAACGACCGAGCCGTCCCCCATGAACCGGGTCAGGCCTTCGAAAATATTGGTGTAAACCACCGAATCGATGGCCTGCGCGGCAGCACTGGTTGGGTCTAGATGTGGCGGTTCCAACTGCATCGCGATGGTGATGTCGGATTTGGCCAAGGCCTGGCCTGCAAACAGGCTGGCACCAACGGCCAGCGCCGAGGCAAATGACCGAAACGTCTGCTTTGACATGTAAATATCTCCCCACTGAAAAGGCCTGACCCTTCGTTTCTGAGGGTCGTTCTGAGACCAATGTCCCTTTAAACCTTAGGTCAATCAAGGAAATGTTCGCGCAACCGGGGTTTATATGGCCTGCCGCCTTCTGCTATGCCGCGCTGCAACATGAACCCCGGAGGAGCGATCATGAGCGCCACCGCCCGTAAAAGAGCCCCGAATGCCGAAGATATTCGCGCCCGCAAAGGCGGCGAACCTTTGGTCAGCCTGACCGCCTACACCACGCCGATGGCGCGGTTGATGGATGACCATTGCGATTTCGTTCTGGTCGGTGACAGCGTCGGCATGGTGCTGCACGGGCTGGAATCGACACTGGGCGTGACCATGGAGATGATGATTCTGCACGGTCAGGCCGTCGCGCGTGGTCTGTCTGGTGCCATGATGGTCATCGACATGCCTTTTGGCAGCTACGAGCATTCTCCGGCGGATGCCTTCCGCAATGCCGCCCGCCTGATGGCCGAAACCGGCGCAGGCGCGGTCAAGCTTGAAGGCGGCGTCGAGATGGCCGAGACCATCCGTTTTCTGGTCAAGCGCGGTATTCCGGTGATGGCCCATATCGGTCTGACGCCTCAGTCGATCAACACGTTGGGCGGCTACAAGGTGCAAGGCCGGGACGAACAGGCCGACGCCGTGTTGGCTGACGCGTATGCCGTTGCCGAGTCTGGTGCGTTTTCCGTCGTGTTAGAGAAGGTTCCACAAGGTCTGGCCGACCTGATCACGGCTGAAATCGCGATCCCAACCATTGGGATCGGAGCCTCGGCTGGTTGTGACGGGCAAATCCTGGTCGTCGACGACATGGTGGGCTTTTTTACCGCCTTCAAACCAAAATTCGTCAAACGCTATGCCGAGCTGGGTCCGCTGGCCGAGGCTGCCATCGCCGAATACGCCGCCGAAGTCCGCGCACGCAGCTTTCCGGCCGAGGAACATGTCTTTGCCGACCAAGCCCCGGCCAAGGGGTCCAGGACATGACCGCCCCTATCCTGCGGCGTCTTTCTGATCTACGTGCCTTGACCACCGCATGGCATCGCAAGGGCGAGGTCATCGGCGTTGTCCCCACCATGGGCGCGTTGCATCAGGGGCACTTGTCACTGGTTGAGGCCGCGAAGGCAGGCGCGGACCGTATGATCGTGACGATCTTTGTGAACCCCAAGCAGTTCAACAACCCCGAGGATCTGGCCAACTATCCCCGGACCGAGCACGAAGATGCCGAGAAACTGGAGCCTTTTGGCGTTGACGCGATTTATGTGCCCGACCCGGACGAAATCTATCCGCAAGGCTTTGCGACCACCGTGTCCGTCACGGGTCTGACGAATGTGATGGAAGGCGAGTTCCGTCCCGGCCACTTTGACGGCGTCGCGACGGTGGTTGCCAAACTGTTCCTGCAAACGCAGGCCGATCGGGCCTATTTCGGCGAAAAGGACTATCAGCAACTGATGGTGGTCCGCCGCATGGCGCGTGATCTGGATATCCCAATCGAGGTCATCGGTTGCCCCACGGTGCGCGAACCTTCGGGTTTGGCCATGTCGTCGCGCAACCTACGCCTCTCGCCGGAAGGGCTGGAAGTTGCGGCCAACAAGCACCGGATCATGAAGGCTCTGGCGGCTGCGCTGCAAGACGGCGGGCATGCCCCGGATTTGATCAGGCAGGCCGAAACCGATTTGCTGGCTGCGGGCTTCACTCAGGTCGAGTACATCCAACTGCGATGCGCCGAAACGCTGGAACCCCTGACCCAAGCTGACCGTCCCGCCCGGCTATTCGCGGCGGCCTGGGCAGATGGTGTTCGGCTGATCGACAACATTCCTGTTTGAACAGACTGGCACGCGACCGATTGTTTGCGCTAAAGTCCCGCAAAACGAAACGGGAGGGGGCGCAGGCGTGACCTATATTCTTGCCATTGATCAGGGCACCACATCATCGCGGGCCATTTTGTTCGACGCTCAGATGCAGCGCGCGGGCACAGCGCAGCATGAATTCACCCAGCACTTTCCGCAGGAAGGCTGGGTCGAACATGAAGCGGATGAAATCTGGGACAGCGTGCTGCGCGTTTGCCGCGAAGTGATGGAAACAACGGGCGTCACCCCTGACCAGATCGCAGGAATTGGCATCACCAACCAGCGCGAAACCACCGTGATCTGGGACCGCGCCACTGGCAAGCCAATTCACAACGCAATCGTCTGGCAAGATCGCCGCACCGCCGAGATTTGCGCAAAGTTCAAGCAAGCCGGGTGCGAAGATGACGTGACCGCGCAAACCGGCCTGCTGCTGGACCCCTATTTCTCGGGCACCAAGGTCAAATGGCTGCTGGACACGGTGCCCGGCGCACGAGAAAAAGCCAAAGCCGGAGAATTGCTGTTCGGCACCATCGACAGTTTTCTGATCTGGCGTCTGACCGAGGGGCGCAGACACGTCACAGACGCCACCAATGCCGCGCGTACCTTGCTGTTCGACATCCACAAGGGCGAATGGAGCGCTGAGATCTGTGATCTGCTGGATGTTCCGATGACCCTGCTGCCCGAGGTGCTTGATTGTGCGTCGGACTTTGGAAATACGACCCTAATTGGGGGGAATATCCCGATTTTGGGTGTGGCGGGCGATCAGCAAGCCGCCACCATCGGCCAGGCCTGTTTCAAACCGGGGATGATGAAATCCACCTATGGGACCGGGTGTTTTGCTTTGCTGAACACGGGCGCGCAGCCGGTTGCCTCAAAGAACCGTCTGTTGACGACAATTGCCTATCAGTTGAACGGTCAAACGACCTATGCGCTGGAAGGGTCGATCTTTGTGGCCGGTGCGGCCGTGCAATGGCTGCGCGACGCGCTTCAGATCATCGACAGCGCCGAAGAAAGCGGAGAATTGGCCCGGCAGGCGGACCCGAACCAGAACGTGGTGCTGGTGCCTGCGTTCACCGGGCTTGGTGCACCCTATTGGAAACCTGATTGCCGCGGCGCGGTGTTCGGGTTGACACGCAATTCCGGTCGGGCGGAATTTGCCCGCGCCACCTTGCTCAGCATTGCCTATCAGACCCGCGACCTGTGGCACGCTATGCAGGGCGATTGGGGCGCGGAAACCGACGTGACATTGCGCGTGGATGGCGGTGCCAGCGCGTCCGATTGGGCGATGCAGGGCCTGTCCAACTATCTGGGCGCCGAGGTCGATCGGCCCGTGATGCAGGAAACCACCGCTTTGGGCGCCGCCTGGCTGGCAGGCATGCGGGCCGGGGTCTACCCGGATCAGAAAGGGTTTTCAGAAACCTGGGCGCTGGACCGCCGCTTTGAGCCTGAACTGTCCGCAGAAGAGCGCGACGCCGCCTATGATCGTTGGAAACGCGCCGTCTCAGCCGCGATGGCGTTCTGAGATTGGGACGGGATCAGCTGTGGTCCTTCATCAGCCGCTGCTTTTGGCGTGACCAGTCCCGCTTGGCCTGCGTTTCCCGCTTGTCGTGCAGCTTCTTACCCTTGGCGATGCCGATCTTGAGCTTCGCCCGGCCCTTGTGATTGAAATACAGAACCAACGGCACCAGCGTCATACCTTTACGCTGGGTCGCGTTCCATAGGTTCGACAATTCCTTGCGCGAAACCAGAAGCTTACGACGGCGACGTTCCTCGTGCTTGAAGACTTTCGCCTGCTCATAGGGCGCGATGTAGCTGTTGATCAGCCACAACTCGCCATCATCGACCGAGGCATAGCTTTCGGCAATGTTCGACCCGCCTGCGCGCAGGGATTTGACCTCGGACCCTTCCAGCATGATGCCGCATTCGAGATCGTCTTCGATCGCGTAATCGAAGCGGGCACGCCGGTTCTCGGCGATGACTTTGTAGTTTGGGTCAGTCTTCTGCTTTTGCTTGGCCATGACGCGTTGATTTATGCGGCTTGGGCGGGCCTTGCAAGCCCTCAGGTCTTGGCCGAGATAATCAGATCCGGACCAAAAATCGTGTCGGCGTGATTGTGCAGATAGATTTTGAGCCATGGCGTGAACCGCGCCGGGTGTCGCTGCACTTCGGCCAGCAAGTCGTGATAATCGATCCAGCGAATGTCCATCACTTCGTCCGGATTAGGCTCAATTTTCAGCGGTCCGCGCACATGCGCCAGAAAGACATCCACCACCTCATGCTCAATCAGGCCGTTGCCCACATCGGCATGGTATTCCAGGCGGTGCCGGTATTCAGGATACAGTCCGGTTATCCCCAATTCTTCGCGCAATCGGCGCACGGCGCAGACCGAGGGCGACTCGCCCCAATCGGGATGAGTGCAACAGGTATTCGCCCACAGGCCCGGCGTGTGGTATTTGCCCATGGCCCGGCGTTGCAGCAAGATTTCGGTTCCCCGCACCACAAAAACGGATACGGCCTTGTGCCGCAGCCCTTTCTCATGCGCTTCAAGCTTTTCCACAGGGGTCAGTTCGCCATCGACCCAGGCCGGAATCATGATCCCCATCTGTCATCTCCTGCTGCCTGCCCACCGGTATGGCGGATTTCACGGCTGCATCTATCCAAGGTGGCGCTGATAATGGCCCATATCAACCGCACGAAAGGCCGCAGGGGCACCGCGACCTTTGCTATCGTTATCCAGGGTACTGGTATTGGGTATTATTCGCCCGATACGCTGACGATATAGGCGTAAACGTCTTCGCCACCCTTCTTCAGCTTGAACGTCATTTTGGATTTGGCGGCCGTGTCGTCCAGATAGGTTTTCAGAAACGCCTTTGGGTCCTGAGCGTATTCGACAAAGGTCGTCTCATCCCAGACCAGCCCGTTTTCACCCGCAGCAACGATGCTGTCACCGTATTTGAACCCTTCTACGGTTCCGGCTGTGCGACCCGCGATCCCGTAAAGGTTTGGACCGGTTTTGCCGCCTTTGACGACCACTTCACCCGCAGGGTCAGCAATCTGGTGGCAGGATTTGCACTTGTTGAATGCTTTCTTGCCGGCCTCGGCGTCGCCTTCTGCAAAGGCGGGAACGGCAAAAAGGCCGATAACTGCTGTGGCGAGGATACGATTCATAGCTCATGCTCCGATACGATTTTGCTGTGCAGAATGGAGCCTTACTGTCGCGCGGAGTCAACGCGCAGATTGACGCGTGATCTGCCAGATTGCCCCCACAGCTAAGACATTGTCGCATTTCCGCTATGCATTTGCGCCCAGCATGGCAACAGATCGCCGGGTGACGGAGTGGCCAGATAGATCGCGCGGGCAATGGCGCGGGACAGGCAAATCGCCGCCGCATGGCCGATGAGGCCGAGCTCTGCCGGGTTGGTGCCTAACGCCCGCGCACCCGTGCTGACGCCAAACACGAGATCTCCGTCCCCGGGTGTATGGGCTGGCAGAATGGCCCGTGCGATGCCGTCATGAGCCGCCATTGCAATGCGCTGACACTGCGATTTTGTCAGCGCAACATCCGTGGCGACAATTGCGATAGTTGTGTTGGTTTTGTCCGGATCCGCGCCATCCATTGCCAGGGCCTTTCGGCTCATGATGGTGCGGCCAAGACCTGCGTTTGGGTCGGGACCCAGGCCACCGAACTCATCCCCGATCTCGAACGGTGCGGCCCAGAAATGGCGATCACCGGGCGTCGTGACACTGCCCAGCGGATTGGCCGCCACCAATGCGCCAACCGTCGCACCGCTGTCCAACGCCAGCGAGGCGGACCCCAAGCCACCTTTTTGCATCGCGGCCAATGCGCCCGTTCCTGCCCCGGCGCTTCCCAGGTCGAACTCGGGTGCCGCCGCCTTGTAGGCGGCATGTCCCAAGGCCCGATAGGGATTTTGGGTCCACTCCTTGTCGCCGCCGTTGAGCAGGTCGAACAGAATGGCCCCGGGTACGATGGGAACGACCGCGCGCCCAACCCGAAACCCCAGACCTTGCGCATGCATCGCGTCCGAGACGCCAGAGCACGCGTCCAACCCAAATGCCGACCCGCCCGACAGAGTGATGGCATTAATTTCCGTCACGGATTTGTCCGGGTCCAGCAGATCGGTTTCCCGGGTGCCAGGCGCGCCACCCATGACATGGACCGAGGCGGTGAAGGGCTGGTTTGCCGTCAATACTGTTGTGCCCGATTTCAACGCGTCATCCTGCGCGTTACCAACCAACAGGCCGGGGACATCGGTGATCAGGTTCTTGGGTCCGGGGGTCATTGTCGTCTGATGAGGTGGGGCCGGGAAGCGCGCAAGCGCGCTGCCTCCGGCGGGGATATTTTTAGCCAGATGAAGAGCGGATCAGATACAGCGGCCACCGTCGACCTCCAATGCTGTTCCGGTAATCATGCTGGCTTCGTCCGAGCATAAAAAGCACGCGGCGTTTGCCATGTCTTCCGGCGTAGAGAAGCGGCCCAGCGGGATGGTTGAAAGGAATTTGGCGCGAATCTCGGGTGTGTCTTCACCCATGAAGGATTTGAGCAGGGGCGTTTCGCCTGCCACCGGGCAAATAGCATTGACGCGGATGCCGGCGGGGGCGAGTTCGACGGCCATGGTTTTCGTCGCGGTGATCATCCAGCCTTTGGACGCGTTATACCAATTGAGGTTCGGGCGCGGCGACAGGCCAGCGGTTGAAGCGACGTTCAGGATGGCCCCGACACCGCGCGTTTTCATTTTCGAAATGAAGGCGCGCGCGGTGAGGTAGACGGATTTCATGTTCACGTTGAAAACGCGGTCGAAATCCTCTTCGCTGACATCTTCCAGCGGGGTTGGCAGGTGGGTCACGCCTGCGTTGTTGACCAGAATGTCGAGCGTTTCGAAAGCGTTTGTCGCGGCCTCTTCCATCGCTTGAACCGACGTACCATCCGCAACGTCCACCTGCTGCGCGATAGCTTGCGCGCCCAGTTTGGAGGCCATTTCGCTGGCCGCATCGCCATTGATATCCGCAATCATGACGCGCGCACCTTCGGTTATGAATTTTTGCGCGATGCCCGCTCCGAAGCCCGATGCAGCGCCGGTTATTATTGCGGTTTTCCCCTCCAGCCTCATGGCGTTGTCTCCCCTGCCGACTTATGCGGCAGACTAGCAAGGCGCCGGGAAACTACCAGATCAATCTTCGTTTACTTTGCCACGAAGGGCTTTGACGTCGGATCTGGCTTTTTTGGCGGCCAGCCTACGTTTGACGGACCCATAGGTGGGTTTCGTCGCGACGCGGCGCTTGGGTTTGACCAGGGCGCGGACGATCAACTCGGCAAGCCGGGCGCGCGCCAAATCTCGATTGCGGGCCTGACTGCGGGTTTCTTCGCATTGAATGATGATTGCGCCGTCTTTGGTCCAGCGGCGTCCGGCCAGCCGTTTCAGCCTTGTTTTGACGGGATCGGGAAGTGACGGCGAGCGCGCGGCTTCGAACCGCAGTTCGACCGCCGTGGAGACCTTGTTGACGTTCTGCCCACCGGGACCGGACGACCGGACAAAAGTTTCCGTCAATTCCCAATCCTGCAGGGCAATATCATCAGAGATGCGCAACATGAGGCAGACCTTAACCGCCAGATATGGAAACAGAAAGGGCCGCCCCGATGGGACGGCCCTTCGAAAGTTCAGGAGGTCGGGTCGGTTAGATCAATCGACCAGCCGGAGCGAGCGCTCCGCCAAGGGCTGCCTTAACAGGCGATCCCCCCGGTTGTTCCGACACCTCTCTCCAATCTCTTTCTCGACACTGGATCACCTCCTTTTCTATCTGTTGCGGTTGAAAAGAAGCGTGCCACAAGTTGTGCCAATCTCCAAACGTTTTTTTACGCGGGCTGCGCGGCGGTCAGACGGGCGACGATCACCTTGAACGGGATCAGGGCAATCAGCGCCAGTGACAGTTTCACCAGCCAGTCAGCAAAGGCCAGCGTCACCCACAGCGGGGCCATCGGACCGGACAGCATGAAGGGCACAGGCTCCCACGCCCAGTTGATCGCGGCATCCGCACCAGCCCCAAAGAACGTGACCGAAGCCGAGAAGGCGATGGTGAAGAAGAGCGCGGTATCCAGCGCAGAGCCAACGAGGGTCGACACCAGCGGGGCCCGCCACCAGCGACCTCCGCGCAGGGAGTTGAAAACGGTGACGTCAGTCAATTGCGCGATCAGGAAGGCGGTGCCCGAAGCCACGGCGATGCGCAGCGGCACGGCGGCATAGGTGAACCCGTCGCCCTGCAGCATGATCTGGCTGCCGATCAACGAGCAGATGATACCGGTTATGAACCCGGCAAACACAACCTTGCGGGCAGTGGCCACGCCGTAGACCCTGTTCATGATGTCAGTGACCAGAAAGGCCAGCGGATAGGTGAAGGCACCCCAGGTCAACAGCCCGTCAAAGATCAGGAACTGGACCAGAATGTTCGAGGCCACGACGATGGCGGCCATGGCAATAATGCCGGGAATGTAAGCGCGTTGCATGTTTTGATGCCCGTTTTGACAAGGTAGCGGCGACTTGGCCAAGGGATCGTCCCAAGGCAAGCCGTGCGTTTAGACCGTTGTTCCGGCCCTGTCAATCGGGCAGCCGATATTCCACCAGTTCGGTCCGTTGAAGGGTCAGAAAATTGTCGTCGGAAATCATGGTGGCCCTCAGATGCCCTTGATTATCTCTCCAGACCGACAGGCCTTCGAGGTTGTCATGCGTCCCTGTGCCTGTTTCGAACAGGACCTCTTCGGCACGTGGACCTTGAGCATCGACGTGCCAACGCCGCAGCCGCGAGCGGAACCCGGTCAGGAAAACCGCACGCTCCAAAAGATAGAACCGTTCATCGGGCCCGAAATCGGCTGCGACAGGGCGGAACTTCCCCCGAGGGGGCAGGACAAAGGGGGTCGACCACGCACGGCCATTCCAACGATAGACGGGAATGTCGCCATCTGCGGTGCGGCTTTTCTCGGGCAGTGCGTATAGCCAACCTCGGCCATCTATTGCCAAGGCTTCGAACGAACCATTGCCGTCCAGGCTGTCGAAAGCTGTGGGGCGTGGCAGAACGCGCGCCTTTGTTCCAGGTGCAGGATAGTAAGCCACACGATGGATGCCCTCGAAGGAAATGTAGATGCCTCCGTCCGGCGCAATCGCAATCCCTTCGGAATCCCCGACGTAACCCGGCAGAACGCGTCCTTGGCTGGACAGGACAGGCCAGTGCCCCAGCACCTGAATGCCTTCGATCTGTTGACCCCGTTTGATGCGGGCCTTGACCAGAACCGAGCGGTCGCTGAGCGCGATCATCCGACGGCCGCTGTCCGAGACATGGATCGCCGAGAATCCCCCAAACCAAGCAGCCGAGTGCCGCCACCTGAAACTGTCCAGATGCGTCGCTGTCTTCACGTCGACCGCCCAAGCCGAACCAGACAACAGAATGGCAGAAATCAGTTGGATTGCAGAACGGCGGCGCATTGCTGTGGCAGATCGGCCAAACGGTATTCCCGGCGTTTCTTCGGTGCAGGCGCATTTGGATCAGGCGGCGGCGGGTTGAGGATATTGCGCACCCATTGCTGCGCCTCAGCACATCCGTCGCCCTTTGGGGGAGGGTCCTGATTGACGCAGCCCCGTGATCCTCGGGGACATTTCAAGCGCACATGGAAGTGATAGTGATGACCCCACCACGGCCTGATCTTGCGCAGATAGGCGCGATTGCCCGTTTCTTCATTGCACATCTGCACTTTGGCTCCGGGGAATACGAATATCCGCGCAACCCGCTTGTCTTTCGCCGCCGCGCGCAGCACCTCGTGGTGTTGCTTGGTCCAGTTGCCATTCACATAGGCCCCGTTCGCACGGCGCAAGGAAATCGACGAGATATTCTCACGCGCTTTTCGGCTTAGGCGCATATTGTCGCCGGGCAACATCCAGATATCGATATCCAGCCCCAGTTGATGAGAGCGATGGCCCGATGTCATCGGCCCACCCCGTGGCTGGCTGATATCCCCGATATAGAGACCATTCCAACCGGGCTGTTTCGCAGCAAAGAGGCTGAGGTCTTGTACATAGTCAATCGCCTCAGGGTGACCCCAGTTTCGGTTGCGCGACAAACGCATGGCCTGCCACGTGGGGCCAGTTTCGGGCAATTGCACCGATCCGGCGGCGCATCCGCGCGAATAACTGCCGAAGGCGGCTGACTTTTGCTGTGACCCGGCCTTTTGTGCCCCGAACAATTGCTTTGCCAAGGGTTGCGCCGTGGCTGTGCCTGCCAGTGTTACTGCGGCCAGAACGGCCAGAAAACGTAATAAAATCATCTGCTCTGATCCCCTTCCGGTTTCACCCAGCGCATAAGGACTAGCCCCAGAATAAACAAAGCGATGATCGGTGACACCCCCAGACGGGCGCTGCCGGTTACGGTTGTGGCAAAGCCGATCAATAAAGGCGCGGCAAAGGCCGTTGCACGGCCTGACAATCCGTACAAACCGAAGCTTTCGACCGGGGCGCTCGGATCGGTGTGGCGCACCATCAGAGACCGGCTGGCTGATTGCAGGACGCCGCCCATCCCTCCGATCAGGACGCCGCAGCCAAAGAACACAATGTCCGGCAACGCTGAGCCTTCGGGCAGTGAAATGCCGTACACTTGGGTCCGGTCCATGGAAACTACCGTGATGCAAACAAAGATCAGAATCCAGATCGCCACCAGAATGACCGGTTTAGGTCCGTATTTCTTGTCCGCCTTCCCTCCGATCCATGCAAAAATGGCCGAGGCCAGCACGCTGACAATCCCGAACACACCGATCTTGATCAGGTCCCATTCCAGCACCAGCCGCGCATAAACGCCGCCGAAACTGTACAGGCCGTTCAGCGCATCGCGATAGAACATGGACGAGCCCAGATAAGTTGCCAGACTGACCCGGTGCCGCAAGTCAGAGATGGATTTGCCCAGCAACCGCAGCGCAGCACCCACCGAGCCATGTTTGCCGCTGTTCGGATCGTCGCGCACCCACATGAAATACGGAACCATGAACAGGATGAACCAGACCGCCGTGAAGGGTCCGACAAACCGCGTGCCTTCCTGCGCGGCGGCGTCCAGTCCGAAAACAGGGTCTATGCCGATCAAAGTCTTGCCGTTTGGCTGTTCGACAAACAGCGTCAGCATGATTGCCAGCGAGATCAGGCCGCCAAAATAACCAAAGGCAAAGCCTGAGCCCGAAATCTCACCTACTTCGTTGTCGTCCCCCAGCTCGGGCAGTTGCGAGTTGATGAAGATCAGCGCGTATTCCGCACCCACAAAACCCAACCCAAAGGCCGACAGCATCAGCCACATGTTCGAACCATCGGGCATCGTGTACCACAGCGCGGCGGACCCCACCGCATACATCACCGAAAACCCGAATATCCAAGGAATACGCCGCCCCGAGACATCCGCCATTGCCCCCAGAAAGGGCGCGCCAAAGGCGATGATCAGACCGGTGATGGTCAGGCAGTTCGCCCAGACCGTCTGCGCACGCGCTGCGGCGGCTTCGCTGTCCAGACCAGTGCCCGAGAAGTACCCCGCCGCGACCCCGGCGAAATAGGGACCGAATACAAAGGTGACCAAAAGCGAGTGATAGGGCTGGCTGGCCCAGTCAAAGAACCACCAACCCCAGATACGCCTGCGCTTGGAAATCTCTGCCATGACTGCCCCTGCTTATTGTTGCCTTCATAAGACGGGGCTTTCACCTGATGCGCAAGCGCTGAGTGCGCCGCCCTTGCTCTTTGCTGCGGGCGGGCTTAGGTCTCAGGCAATCAAGAAACGGAGTACCCATGCAGTCCCTTTACGAAATCCTGCAAATGCTTCTGAGCGTCCTGTGGTTCGTGATCATCGCCCATGTGATCATGAGCTGGCTGATCAACTTTCAGGTTCTCAACCTCCATCAGCAGTTCGTGGCTCAGATCTGGTACGGGCTGAATCGCTTGTTAGAGCCGATCTACGGACCGATCCGCCGCATGTTGCCACCAATGGGCGGGCTTGATCTGGCGCCGCTGATTGTGCTGCTAGGCGTCTTTGCACTGCGGATCATCCTGACCAATAACGCGTCGTTCTTCTACTGACCTCTTGTTCACCGAATCTTAGTATGTGATTGTCCTGTCTTAAGAGCAGATAAACCTTAAAACAGGGCAACCCCGCAGATGTTCGACTCCGCGCCTTTGCTGCGAGATGTCTTTGGATTCGACGATTTCCGTCCCGGTCAGGAAGAGATCGTCGATGCCGTCACCGCTGGCGAGAACGTGCTGGCGATAATGCCGACGGGTGGCGGTAAATCCCTGTGTTTTCAATTGCCTGCTCTGTTGCGGGATGGAGTCACTGTTGTGATCTCCCCTTTGATCGCTTTGATGCGCGATCAGGTGCGCGGGCTACAGGAGGCCGGGGTTGAAGCCGGTGCTCTGACCTCGGGCAATACCCCCGAAGAGACCGATGCGGTCTGGGAGGCGCTTGAGGCCGGACGGCTGAAACTCCTCTACATGGCACCCGAACGTCTGGCCGCCGGGTCCGCGCTGGGCATGCTGCGCCGGATCAATGTCAGCTTGATCGCCGTGGATGAGGCACATTGCGTAAGCCAATGGGGCCATGATTTCCGCCCCGATTACCTGCGGATCGGAGAGTTGCGGCGCGCGTTGAACGTGCCCCTTGCGGCCTTCACCGCCACGGCGGATGCGGAAACGCAGGACGAGATCGTCGAGAAACTGTTCGACGGCACTGCGCCGCGCAAATTTCTGCGGGGCTTTGACCGGCCCAACATCCATCTGGCCTTTGCCGCCAAGGACGGGCCGCGCAAACAGGTGCTGGATTTCGCCGCCGCGCGCAAAGGACAATCCGGCATCGTCTATTGCGGCACCCGCAACAAGACCGAAGTTCTGGCGAAGGCTCTGCGCGCCGAGGGGCATGTCGCTTGTCACTATCACGGCGGCATGGACCCCGAGGATCGGCGCATCGTCGAAACCCGTTTTGCGCGTGAGGACGGTCTGATCGTCGTCGCCACCGTCGCCTTTGGCATGGGCATTGACAAACCCGATATCCGCTGGGTTGCCCATGCGGACCTGCCCAAATCCATCGAGGCGTATTATCAAGAGATCGGCCGCGCCGGCCGCGATGGGGCCCCGGCCGAGACGCTGACCCTGTTCGGACCTGACGACATCCGCCTGCGTCGGTCTCAGATTGACGAAGGTCTGGCGCCTGCGGAACGGCGCATGGCCGACCACGCCCGGCTAAACGCTCTGCTGGGCTTGGCCGAGGCGCTGGTCTGCCGCCGCCAGACTCTGCTGGGCTATTTCGGCGAACAGGCCCAGCCCTGCGGCAAATGCGATCTGTGCGATGCTCCTCCGGAAGTGTTCGACGGCACCACTCCCGTGCGCATGGCCCTGTCCGCGATCCTGCGCACCGAGGAATGGTTTGGCGCAGGCCATCTGATCGACATCCTGCTGGCCAATGAAACCGACAAGGTTCGCGCCCGCCGCCACGACAACCTGTCCACGTGGGGTATCGGCAAAGACTGGTCCCGTCCGCAGTGGCAGGCGATCTTCCGGCAGATGATGGGCCACGATTTGGTCCGCCCCGATCCCGACCGCCACGGCGCGTTGCGCATGACCGAGGCCGCCAAGCCGATCCTGAAAGGTGAGGCGCAGATCAACCTGCGCAAGGATACAATCCGAAAGGCCACGCGCCGCCCCGCCGTCAAGGCCATGGTGGCCGAAGAAGACGCGCCGCTGTTGTCGGCGCTCAAGGCCAAACGCCGCGCGCTGGCGGAATCCCAGCGGGTTCCGGCCTATGTTATATTCCCTGACCGCACTCTGATCGAGATGGCCGAGAAGCGCCCTATGACGCTGGACGACATGGCCCGGATCGGCGGCGTCGGCGCGAAGAAACTGGAACGCTATGGCGACACGTTTCTGGGGGTAATTGCGGGCGAGGTCGAGGCTCTGCATCCCGCCCGCCGCAAGCTGGCCGGGCGCGATCAGGGCGAGATCTACGATCAGCTTCTGGCGGTGCAAAACGACCTGACCCGCGGGCCGGACGGCGTTGATAAGCCGCTGACCTGCTCAGCCTCGCAGCTTGCCAAGGTTGCTCAATTGCGACCAGATGACCCGCGCGGGCTCGAACACGTGCTGGGCGACCGTCGTCACGAAAGGTTTGGGGCCGCCTTTCTGGACGTGTTGCGTCAGGCGGGCTAGATACCCCCGAACAGGCAAGCGACGAGGGCGGATATGCTGGTAGTGATTTCCCCGGCCAAACGGCTGGACTGGGCCGAGCGTGACGTTGCGGTTACCCAACCCGATTTTCAGGACGATGCGATCCGACTGTCGAAAACCGCGCGCAATCTGACGCTGGGCAATCTGAAAAAGCTGATGGACCTGAGCGATGATTTGGCCCGTCTGAACCGCGATCGCTACAAAGTGTTTTCAGATGCACCGGATGCAGATTTGACCCGCCCGGCCGCTTTGGCCTTTGCCGGGGATACCTATCAGGGGCTGGAAGCCACGTCGCTGGATGCCGACGAAATGGCCTGGGCGCAGGAGCATCTGCGCATTCTGTCAGGGCTTTACGGCGTGTTGCGCCCGTTGGATGCCATTCAGGCGTACCGGCTTGAGATGGGCAGCAAGCTGAAAACCCGGCGCGGGAAAAACCTGTACGACTACTGGCGCGATCAACTCAGCAAGGCGCTGAATGCACAGGCGGATCAGATTGGATCGGATGTGCTGGTGAATTGCGCCAGTCAGGAGTATTTTGGCGCCGTCGACCCCAAAGCGCTGAAACTGCGGGTGATCACGCCTGTATTCATGGAAGACAAAGGCGGCACGCCAAAAATCGTGAGCTTTTTCGCGAAGAAAGCGCGCGGCGCCATGGCTCGATACGTGATTCAACATCGACTGACCGATCCGGCTGGACTGGTCGAATTCGACACGGGCGGCTACGTTTACCGTCCCGACCTGTCAGAGCAAGACAAACCGGTCTTTGTCCGCCCCTATCAGGCCTGATTCAACATCGATGGGTCAAAGGCGACCAGCTCAACCGTGTTGCCTTCGGGGTCTTCGGTGAAAATCCCCCGCCAACCGATCCAGCCAAACTGTTCCACCCTATAGGGCTGTTCCAGACTGTCATACCATCGCATCACAGCCTCTTGTTCCTCGAAAGGAAGGGACAAGGCAATGTGATGCAATGATGATCCGCCGCCCGTGACGGGCCGCGCCTCGCTCACCGGGTGCAGGCCGGGACGGGGTGCCGCCTTGTGATCAAAAAGCGCGAGAATTTGTGTATGCCCGCCAAAGCCTTCGGCGATGCGAAAGAAGGTAATAGCGCTGTTGTGGCCGCCATTGAGGCGCTGCAATCCGATGACGTTTTCATAAAATTCCACCATCTTGGCCATGCCCGCGCAGCGGATCGCAATTTCGCCCAGCGCGCGGGGATGAAAACCACGTATTTCTGACATCATATGACACTAAACCGGGTCTTTTACCGCAACAAGTATTGGTTTTGTATTTGCAGGCTGATGATCCAAAATCATCTTCTGAATCAGGTTCTTGTGCAGCGGTTTGGTCAGATAGTGATCCAGCCCGGCGGCAAGGATGTTCTGATCATCCCCGGCCATGGCGTGTGCCGTAAGGGCGACAATCGGGACTCGTCGCTCAGTGCCGATCTCTTGTCGCCTGATCTCTCCGGTGGCTTCCTTGCCATCCATTCGTGGCATCGAAATATCCATGAAAATCAGATCTGGCTGAAACTCGGAATTGGCTTCAACAGCATCCAGGCCGTTGGACACAAACCGCAGATCGATATCCAGGTCCTTTGTCATCTTCTTCAGGATCAATTGATTTGTCCGGTTGTCTTCGGCGGCGAGCACACGCATTTGCCTTTCGCTGTCTGACCCGGGCTCGTGTTTGGATACCGCCTCGGCCTCGTTCGGGCGGCGGTTTGTGACTTTTTCCGGAACCCCCAAAGCCAAGAGTCGCGAATAGAGTTCCGCCCGCGGGATCGGTTTCTGCAACACACCATCGATCAGATGTTGCGCAGGATCGGCATGGATGACGCCGGGATTTGCCGACATCACCACGATGGGCAGATCGGGCCATCCCTTTTCCCGCAGGGTCGTCGCCAGTTCCAACCCATCCATATCCGGAAGGTCATGGTCGCACAGGACCAGATCAACAGTCGGATCGATCCGTGTCAATGCCTCGGTCCCTGTCGCGCAAACCGACACCTGTGATCCCAGCCGCCCGAGTTGCTTGGTCAGGATGGCCCGGTTCACGACCAGATCCTCGACCACCAAAACATGGCGCAACTTGCCCGCCAGATCGGGCGGAGCCGGTTGCGGGCCTTCGGCGGTTGGAAGGGAAATCCGGAACCCGAAACACGACCCTATGCCCAGTTCGCTTTCGACCCAAACAGTGCCCCCCATGATCGAGATCAGCCGTTTTGTGATCGCCAGCCCCAGCCCGGTACCTTCGAACTGGCGATTGCGCTCGTCCTCAACCTGATTGAATTCGCCGAAAATATGCGCGATCTTGTCGTCTTCGATGCCGATACCCGTGTCTTCGATCGTGACGTGGACGTCGCATGTCTGGGCCTGAGCGTTCGGCACACCGGTCACGCGTATCAGAACATGACCTTGCGAGGTGAACTTGATGGCGTTGCCCACGAGGTTTGTCAGGATTTGCCGCACCCGTCCGGGATCACCGACAAACAGGGTGGGCAAAAACAGGTCGTAATCCACCAGAAGCGTCAGTCCTTTGTCCCGGACACTGGGCTGCAAAAGCATTGCGACCTCGAAAATACACCGCTCCAAGTCGAACTGTTCAGGATGCAGGGTCAGCTTGTCCGCCTCGATCTTGGAATAATCCAGAACGTCATTGATGATGACCAACAATGCCTCGCCCGAATTGCGGATCGTGTTCACATACAGGCGCTGTTCCTCGGCCAGTGGTGTTTCCGTCAGCAGTTCGGTCATTCCTACGATGCCGTTCATTGGCGTCCGGATTTCGTGGCTCATATTGGCCAAAAAGGCTGATTTCGCGCGGTTCGCCGCCTCGGCCCGTTCCCGCGCTGCTTGCAGTTCAGCTTCATGCCGGACGGATTCAGTGATGTTCAGCGCCAGACTGACCACATCACCACCTTTGCCGCGCTGATCGATCAGCCTGACATACTGCCCATTCCACAGCTGGATCACCACAGGTTCGGGGCTGGTCTCAGACCATCTTTGCAACATTCTTGAGCGCCACGCGTCAGCCGGTTCATCCCCGATATCCACGATGCCTTCCCGCGTCAGGATCTCAAGGAGGTTGGGGTAGCCGATTCCGGGCGCAACCTCTTGCAAGCCGTCAAAAACACTGAGGTAGGCTGTATTTGCGCCGATCAGAACCCCATCGCCGTCAAAGAAGGCGAACCCGTCTTGAATGGTCTGGATGGAATGCCAGAGGCGTCGTTCCGCGACCTCGATCTTGGCGTTTGCAACGCTCAGGTCAGACTTTACCTTCTCGTTTTCGTCCCGAACGGTCGCGACCTCGGCCTGTTTCTGATCGATCTGCCGCGTCAGGGCAATGGCGTGATGCCCAAGCTTTCGGTTTGCGGCAAAGAGTTCCGCCTGTTTCAGCTCCAACAGCCGTTCAGCCGCCAAACGCGCGCGCCGTTCCTGTGCAAGTTTTTCAGCAAGGCTCATATCAGGTGATCCCGGACCAATTTACGGACAGCATCCGGGCAGAGCGTGAAAAAGTGCTTAAGCCATTGCCTGAACCTTTGCCGCCGTGTCAGGTTCAGGGCAACAGGAGGCCCGCCATGCGTCGTATTTCCCTTGTTTCAGCCACATGCCTGATGATGTCTTTCACCCAACCCGCGTTCGCCCAATGCGCTACGGATGACGAGGTTGAGCGCTTTGTTCAGGACTATTTGCAGAACAAACCCACCGTTGCCCTGTCTGCCGAGGGGGGCATTGAGGATGCAAGGTGCACTCAAGGCAAGCTTGCTGCCGCGTTAGAGCCACATATGGGTCCGGTGATCGGTTATAAAGCCGGGCTGACCAGCGCACCTGCGCAAGAACGGTTCGGCGCGTCCGAGCCGGTTCAGGGGGTGCTCTATCGCGACATGATGCTGACTGATGGGGCAAAGGTGCCTGTCGCTTGGGGCGCACGGCCTGTCTTTGAGGCGGATCTGATCCTGGTTGTCGGGGACCCTGGGATCAATCAGGCGACGACGCCAGAAGAGGTCCTGCAAAATACCGCAGCGATCCGACCGTTTATCGAACTGCCTGACCTGACCCTTGCTGAAGGGGAACTCATAACACCCATCACACTGACCGCAATCGGCGTGGCCCCGAAACTGGGCGTTTTGGGCGCAGAGGTGCCGGTGACCGATCCGGTTGCAATGTCTCAGGCGCTGGAAAGCATGACCGTCACACTCAGCGCTGCGGATGGGGAAGTTCTGGCACAAGCGCCCGGAGCCGCCGTCCTGGGACATCCCGCCAACGCCGCCCTTTGGTTGACATCCAAGGGTATTGAATTCAAAGTCGGCGACTTTATCTCGGTCGGGTCTTTTGGGCCGCTGTTCCCTCCGGCCAAGGGAAAGGGTGGCGCATCCGTCACCTATGAAGGTCTGCCCGGAGACCCGACAGTCAGCGTGGTCTTTGAATAGCCTCTCAGCGACGCCCTTCGCGCAGCCACCCGCCTAGCAGGAAACCGCCGGCCAAAAGCAGAACCAGCCATGGCGGGAGCAACCCGGCCTGCGTCACATCGCGGGTTTCATAGGCGTTTCGCGGTGTCAGACCGATCCAACCACGGCCCGAAGCCGGGCGACCTGTGCGCACATTGCGGATTGAGGGCAGCCCGTCTTCGACGGCAATCGCGCCGCCGCGCAGAGAGGACAGAACCGGTTCCAATATCTCATCCGTGGCGATGGTGCGCTCAAATTCCTTGGGGGCAGCGGGCCCCAAGCCGATCACTGCCGTTTGCTCACCTTCCTGAAGGCGGTAGAGCCCAATCTCTGGCCCGAAATACTGCGCTTCGAACCGACCGGGTGAGATTTCATCCAGTGTGATCTCAAGCGTTTCTCCGTTCGGACGGGTCACGGTGACCGGCCCGACTTCGTCTTCCAGCGTTTGCCGGATAATACGCATCACCTGACCGTTGGCCTCGGCCCACAGGGCTTCTTCTTCCAACTCGGGTTCTTTCATCATCCAATGGGCCAACCGTCGCAGCAGTTCCAGTTGCGGGCCCCCGCCTTCGAACCCTCGGCTCCACAGCCACGCATGGTCCGAGGCTAAAAGCGCAACACGCCCCTCACCCACCCGGTCAAGGACCAAAAGCGGGCGGTCATCGACGCCTGTCATCAACAACTCGCCCGTCCGGTGATTGACATCGATCTGACGCAACCACGCGCCCCAATCTTCGGATTCACCCAAATTCGTGGTCACCGGATGGCGGTGACCAAGATCGGTGACCATGGGAACAAAGCGTTCCTCAATCACGCGGGCCGTCGGTTGGGCGGGCAGGATCGGCGCAAGCGGCGAGCGGAAGATGCTGTCGGCGGTCGCAAAGTCAGGCCCCGCAGCGATCAGCACCGCGCCGCCTTCGTTGATATAGCTGGTGACGTTGTCCAGATAGATTGCGGGCAGGATGCCGCGCCGTTTGTAGCGATCAAAGATGATCAGATCGAAATCATTGATCTTTTCCAGAAACAACTCGCGCGTCGGAAAGGCGATCAGAGACAGTTCGTCCACCGGTACCCCGTCCTGCTTTTCCGGCGGGCGCAGGATGGTGAAATGCACCAGATCGACCGAGCTGTCGGATTTCAGCAGGTTGCGCCATGTACGACCACCCGGATGCGGCTCACCCGAGACCAGCAGCACGCGCAACCGGTCGCGCACACCGTTCATCTGGATCAATGCGGTGTTGTTGCGATCGGTCAACTCACCTTCGGCCATCGGAACGGTGAATTGCAGAACATTGCGCCCGCCATGCGGCAGGGTGATCGGCAGTTCGACATCCACACCGATGGGTATGGTGAATTCTTCGGGGTCATTTCCATCGACCGATATCTCAAGCGGCGCGCTTGCGGCCCCTGGAGGAGCGGCACCGGTGTCTTCGACCCGCAATGTCAGGGTCACGGGTTCCCCGATAATGGCAAAGGCGGGCGCATTTCGAACGATCAGGCGACGGTCCCAATCTGTTGCGCGACCGGTCTGCAGCAAATGCATTGGTGCGGGCAAATCTGGGGCCTGATCGACATCGTGCACGATCCCATCCGAGACCACCAGAATACCGGCAATGCGCGCGCGTGGTTCTTCGGCCAGGGCAGCGTTTAGCGCACCCATGACTTGCGTGCCTTCGTCCCCTTCGCCATCACCGACGCGAATCCGGCGCAGCTCGGTATTGTCGCGGGATTCGATTTCGGCGGCGAGGTCGTCCGCAGCTCGGGCCGTTTGGTCTTCACGATCCGACAGGGATTGGCTGGCGCTGTGGTCCTCAATCATCAGCACGATGTCCGTCAGCGGTGCACGATCTTCGATCTGATAGACCGGGCCGGACAAGGCCGCGATGACCACCAACGCCGCCAAGCCGCGCAAAGCCCAGCCCGACAGGCCGCGCCATAGCGCAAGCAAGACACTGGCAAAAGCGACCGAAGCGACAATGGCTAGTACAGGCCACGGGATCAGGGGATCAAAGATGACGGTTCCGGTCATTGTCCCAACCTGTCCAGCAGTGCAGGCACGTGCACCTGATCGGATTTATAGTTCCCGGTCAGAACATGCATCACCAGATTGACCCCAAACCGGTTTGCAAGCTCGCGCTGACGTTCACCGGCGTATCCACGCCCTACAGGCAGCAGCGCCTGTCCGTTGCGATTGACGGCCCAGGCAGCGGCCCAGTCATTGCCACCGATCACCACTGGCGTCACGTTGTCATTGAGGTTGCGAAACGGCATGCCTTCGATCTGCTCGGCATCCACGGGGGCTGCTTCGACCCAGACCTCGGTTCCCGCATAGCGCCCCGGGAAATCCTGCAGCAGATAGAAGGCGCGCGTTAGAACGTGATCGCGAGGAACAGGCTCTAACGAAGGGATGTTCAGCGGCGCTGCCAGTTGCTGCAGCTTGCGCCCATTGGGGCTGGAAGCCCCGTACCGCGCCACATCAGCATCGCGGGTGTCAAACAGGATCATGCCACCCGAGCGCAGATATGCGTTTAGCTTGGCATAGGCCTCAGCGGAAGGTTGCGGCTGATCGGGGGTGATGGGCCAATAGAGCAGCGGGAAGAATGCCAATTCATCGCGTTCCAGATCGATGCCTAGCGGCTCGGTAGGTTCAACAGAAGTGCGGTAGAACAGCGTCTGCGCAAGGCCCCGCATTCCGGCCCCGGCGATTTCGTCGACCTCGGAATTGCCGGTCAGAACATGTGCCAGAACCAGTTCATGCGTGGCGTTCAGAGCGAAGTCGGTCTCGGATGAGGTCTGCGCTTGCGCATCTGGCACCAGCAGCACAGCGCCCAGCGCCATCGCGGCGGCCCGGGCAAGGCCAAGCCGCCCTGAAAGGGCGAGCGAGGCAATCACGTCCACCGTCAGCAACAACAGGGCAAGACTGAGCAGGATACCTCCGATCGGTGTTTCATTTGTCACCTCTTGTCCCTTGATCGGCACATCCGAAGGCCAGACCGCAGGGGTCAACACCGCATCATCTGACAAAACGTTCAACGCCAGCTTTTGCTTGCCGCTTTCATACAGGCCCGGCCGCAGATCAGGACCGATTGAACCAGACACGAGATCAACACCATCCACGCCGGGCAGATTGCCCGCATCCGACAGGGTACCAAAGCCGTCCAATACCTGAATTGGCTCCCATGTGGTGCCCTGCAGCTGAGAGACCTGACGCGATTTTGCAGCCGAAGCGACAGCGAGCCGGTCCAACATCTCAACAAACAGGCCCGATAGCGGAAGGCTGGACCATTCCGCATCGGCTGTCACATGGAACAGGACGACCTGCCCCAAACCCAACGCTTTGCGGGTCACCAAAGGTGTGCCATCTGACAGGGATGCAATCACACGGTCGGCCAGATTAGGGTCGGGTTGCGCCATGACCTGCGTAGTGACCGAAACGTCTGCAGGCACTTTCAGTCCAAAGAAAGGCGAGCTTTCGGGGAAAGGTGCAAGCCCCTTGGCCTCACCCCAGCTCATCGCGCCGCCAACCGAACGGCCACCGCTGCGCAGACGCACCGGCAGCAATGTATCCTCGGCATCGCGGCCCAGATCGCTGGCCGCCATGCGGGGACCGGCAAAGCGCAGCAGCAAGCCGCCCTGTTCGACCCAGTCGACCAGAGCCGCGTGTTCACCATCGGACAGTTTCGCAACGTCCGCCAAAACGATCACATCGGGATTTGCGGGCAATACGTCCAACAGACCGCCCTCGACAAAATCAGCCGTTGGGATCAGCACCTGTGTCAGGTAGTGCAGCGGTGACAACAGCTCCAACCCTTCCCGGTTCAGCGAACCCGCAATCAGGGCAACCTCGCGCCTGCGCAGGCTGTCATCGGTCAGCGTCACCGCCCCGGCAGAGCGCTGGCCCTGAATTTCAAAACGCGTGATCCGGGCGCGTAATTCCGACGGTAGAGCCAGATCCACCTGTGCCCGCGTCTCGCCAGCTGTAAACTCGACGTCCGAAGATTGCAGAACGCGCATCGCACCCGCCGGATCGCGACCCTGCGCCAGAACAGTGATGTGTTCGGCAGGGCCTTCCTGAGCACGTTCGACGGTCAATTGAATGATGCCGTCCTGATAAGCTGCGGGAAGGATCGCGACGACCGGCGACGGGGATTGAAACACCGTGACATCCCCACGTCCCTGCACAGCAGACAAGACCCGATCTTGCCCGTCATAATCTAGCCGGTCGCTGAACCAGTGCGTGTCGAACCCACCTTGAACCTGATCCAGAGCAGATACGGTCTGATCGATCTGCGCCCCGGTCGGCTGCCACGGCATCGGCACCAATCCAGGAAGGCGCGCGCGCCAGACCTCGGCGGATTGAAAGACGGGCGGCTCGGGCTCGGTCAAGCTGAGGATCGCAACAGTGCGCCCGGCTCGTCCGGCCTCGGTCAACTGCGCGTCGATCTGTTCGAGCGTCGAAGACCAGCGCGTGGCCCCAGCCCAGCTGGCATCCAAGACCATCAACAGCGGCCCAGACCCGCTTTGGTCGCGCGAGGGGTTCAGAACCGGCCCAGCCAGACCGATGATAATGGCCGCCGCCGCGAGCATCCGCAGTAGCAACAGCCACCACGGCGTTCGGTCCGAAACGCTTTCGTCGTCCTTCAACCCAAGCAGCAGCGTCACCGCCGGGAATAGCCTCCGGATCGGCGCAGGCGGCACGGCGCGCAGGATCAGCCATAGGATCGGCAGGGTCAGAAGACCCAGCAGCACCCAGGGCGCGGTAAAGCCAATACCGGCCAGAACGGTCATGCCGTACCTCCATCCAGCGCACGATAGAGCCACAACAAGGCCGCCTGTGCGCTGTCATCGGTATGGTGCAGACCCAACTGCCAGCCCGTCGCGCGGCAAAGCTGCGTCAGGGCGTCCTTGCGTTCGGCCAATCGATCCAGATAGCGGTCCCTCAGATCAGCGGCCTTGAGCGTTTCGTGGCGGGTGGTGCCTCCGACGCTTTCAAATATGGTGCGGCCTCGGTAGGGAAAGCTCTCTTCGGTCGGGTCCAGAACCTGCAGAAGAACGCCGCGCACACCGCGATCCGCGGCTTTGGTCAATGCCAGTTCAACCTCATCCATCGGCCCCAGAAAATCGGAAATGAACACCGCGCGGGCATGAGGGATCATGGCGCGGTGCTCGGGCGGGGCATAATCGGTCTCCGAGTCTTCGGACCACGCCTCTGCCAGCCGGATCACCTGCGCATTGCCGCGCCGGGGCGGCAATGTGGTGCCGGTCAGGCCAACGCGCTCGCCGCCGCGGACCAGAAGGATTGCGGTGGACAGACCCAACAGGCGCGCACGATCCGCCTTGGTCGGCAAAGACTTGTCCGAGGCAAATCGCATCGACGCGCCCTGATCAACCCAGAGCATCACCGATTGCGCAATCTGCCACTCGCGTTCGCGCACAAACTGCTGATCCCCGCGCGCCGAGCGGCGGTGGTCGATCATCCGGCGGCTGTCCCCGATTTGCGCGGGGCGGTATTGCCAGAAATCGTCCCCAAGACCCGAGCGCCTGCGTCCGTGATCGCCCAGCAGGACGGTCCCTGCCAGATGCTCGGCGCGCGCCAAAAGCGGCGGCAGCCGGGACGCTTCGGCCTCGGATCTTTCGCGAAGGGTCAGCGCAGCATTCACGCCGCAGCCTCAGTGCGGATCAAACCCGCGGCGGTGGAATCGATCAGGTCAGCAAGACTGTCGCCCCGTGCCCGCGCAGCAAAGTTCAGCGCCATCCGGTGGCTGAGAACCGGGCGGGCCATGTCCAGTACATCCTCGGCATTCGGGGCCAGTCGCCCTTGCAGCATCGCCCGAGCGCGCACCGTCATCATCAGCGCCTGCGCTGCGCGCGGGCCGGGACCCCATGCGACGGTTTCAGCGACGCGTTCAGATACGCCTGCCTCATCCGGGCGGAAAGCACGGACCAGATCGAGTATCAACTCAACAACGGAGTCTCCAACGGGCATCCGGCGCAGCAGAACCTGGGCGGCCAGAAGCTCGTCCTTGGTGAAAATCTCATGCGCCTCTTCTTCCTCGACCCCTGTGGTGGCCAAAAGAATGTCGCGTTCGGTCTGGCGATCAGGATATTCAACGTCGATTTGCACAAGAAAACGGTCCAACTGCGCCTCGGGCAGCGGATAGGTGCCTTCCTGTTCAATAGGGTTTTGCGTTGCCAGCACATGGAACGGCACACCAAGCGAGCGGTCCTCACCCGCCACGGTCACCGTGCGTTCCTGCATCGCCTGCAGCAACGCCGACTGCGTTCGGGGACTGGCGCGGTTGATCTCATCCGCCATCAGCAGCTGGCAAAAGATCGGCCCCGGGATAAAGCGGAAATGCCGCGACCCGTCGTCAGCCGTGTCCAGAACTTCCGAGCCCAGAATATCCGCAGGCATCAGGTCAGGCGTGAACTGGATGCGGTTGCCGTGCAAGCCCATCACGGTCGACAGCGTCTCGACCAGTCTGGTCTTACCTAGACCGGGCAACCCGATCAGCAACGCATGCCCACCGCATAAAAGCGCGGTCAGCGTCAGGTCCACGACCCGTTCCTGTCCGATAAAGCGGCGGGTGATCGAGGCCTTCGCCTCTTGCAGTTTGGATTCCAGCGCTTCGATCTCGGACACGAGGTCGGCAGGTTCGGTCATGACTTTCCCTTCCGTGGACTATTATGGTTGAAGTGTATCGCGCGAAAAGGAAATGGCAAAAGCAATGAGCGGACAAAAACCTGTGACCCCTTCCCCTGATGGCATTGCGGCATCACTTAAAGCCGCCAAAACACGGGGCTTACCCCCGGTTCATCTGTGGAATCCTCCGTTTTGCGGCGATCTGGACATCCGTATCGCCAAGGATGGCACTTGGTCTTATCTAGGGTCGCCGATCAACCGGTTCGAGCTTGTGAAGCTATTTTCCTCAATTCTTAAGAAAGAAGAAGGGAAATATTACCTTGTCACGCCGGTCGAAAAAGTGGGAATCATCGTCGAGGACGTGCCTTTCGTCGCGGTCGACTTCGATGTCGACGGCACGGGCGAGGGGCAATTGCTGACATTCACAACGCATGTTGGGGACGTGGCGGTCGCAGGCGTGGATCACCCGATCCGCATTGCCATCGATCCCGAAACAGAAGAGCCAACGCCATACCTATTGGTGCGCGCCAAACTTGAAGCGCGGATCGACCGCAAGAGTTTCTACCGTCTGGTGGACATTGCCGAACACCACGATGATTGGTTCGGTGTCTGGTCGGATGGGCAGTTTTTTCCGCTGATCCGGTCCGAAGATTTGCCGGATTAAGCCGTCTGCATTCGGCGATCCTGCGCCAAAACCACCGCGACCGCAACGATCCCCGCGCCCAGCGCTCGGGTCCAGTTCCAGTCCTCGCCCAGCACCAGCATGATCAGCATCACGTAAAAGGGCGCGACGTTGATATGGAACGAGGCCAAGGCCACGCCGATCTTGCCCACCGAGGCGATGAAAAACACCTGGCTCAGCCCCATCGAGATCAGCGCATAGATGGCAAGCATACCTGCTTGCTGGACATCAATCGGGGCGGTTGGAAGCACGTCCATACCGATTTGCCCGGCCGCAAAGAACAAAACCAAGGCCACAACAAGCCCGCCCACAAAGGTTATGGTGCTGCGCCCGGTCTGCCCCAATTCAGGAAAGTCCCGGGCGATTGCCATGCTGGCCCAGCAAAACAGGCCGGTCGATGCGATAGCACAGACAGCTCCCAAACCCAGTTGCGCCGGAGCCACCGCGCTGGTCGCAATCAGCCCGCCGATGATCGAAACGCCAACGCCCAGGGCAAAGTTCCAGCGCAACCGCCGGGTCCCGGTCGCCAGTTCCAGCAGCGTCGCAAAGAGTGGCGCACAGGAGGCGATGATGGCCACAGTCACCGGGTCGGTCAGCTTTTGCGCGACAATGATCAGAAACATCCCCGCGCCCAACGTTCCGCCAACAAACATCGCGTGACCCCACCGGGCGCGCAGCACGCGCGAGGGCCCGTCGATCAGCAGCCATATCGGCACCATAACCAACACCGCCATCGCCAATCGCGCCACCAGCAGCGCGACTGGGGGCCAGCTTTGCAACAGCACCTCTGCCGCTGGAAATCCCGCGGCCCAAGTCAACATCGATGCAACCGCCAAGCCATTGCCGGGCAGGACCGAACTGCGTCCGGCAGGCGCACTCAGGGCGTTCCCGCGCACGGGGTCAGGGCTCATCGCCATGATGTCAGACCTTCTGTTGAACCGGCGATCGAAAATGATTCGCCGAATTGCGATGAAGGTCACTGATTTGACGACGGTGATCTGGCCGGTTTTCGACAAACTGTCGTTTTCAGTCCCTTTCCCTGAAAACACCCCGCAGCTAAGGTCTGGCCGAATTTTAACCGGGGACTCCATGCCAAAATTCGCCGCCAATATCTCGCTGCTCTTTGCCGAGTTGCCTTACCTCGACCGGTTTCAGGCAGCGGCCGAAGCTGGGTTCACGGCGGTTGAGATCCTGTTTCCCTACGATATACCGGCCAAGGAAACGCGCCGCGCCCTGCTGGCCAATGGGCTGGAACTGGTGCTGATCAACGCGCCTCCGCCCAACTATACCGGCGGTCAACCGGGTTATGCCGCTGTTCCTGGCGGCGAAGAGCGGTTTCAATACGATATCCGTCGCGTGATGCGCTACGCTGATGTCCTGAAACCCGGCCTTATCCACGTCATGTCCGGCTACAGCTCTGGCCCGGATGCGTTGGAGTGTTTTGTCCAAAACCTGCAATGGGCGGCTGATTTCGCCCCGCAGCAGAGCTTTACGATTGAACCGCTCAACCCTGTGTCACAGCCGGATTACTTCATGAATGACTATGATCTGGCGATCGACGTTCTGACCCGCGTGAACCGCCCCAATGTCGGCCTGCAGTTTGACAGTTTTCACGCCCACATGATCCACGGCGACGCGCTGGACGTGTGGCATCGCTGCCACCCCCATGTTGTCCATGCCCAGGTAGGGGCTGCACCGGACCGGTCCGAGCCAGGGCGCGGGCCAACGGATTTCGCGGCCCTGTTCGCGGCTCTCGATGGTCATGAATACGCGGGCTGGGTCAGCGCGGAATACACGCCGTCAACACCCAGAACACACGATAGTCTGGGCTGGATGCGCCCGTAAGTCTGGCATTTCGGGGCAGAATCCGGCACATGAAGGCAGGACTGCCCAAAGGACACCGCCATGATCCCAGCCCGTTTAGCCCGCGCCGTGTTCAGCCTGATCATGTCCGGGCTGATGTCCTGCATCGTCACCGGGATTGCCACGCTAAAAGCCCTCGGCTTGGGTCCCACGACGTTGGGTGATTGGATGGCGTCATGGGCATTTTGCTGGCCCATCGCCTTCACTGTCATCCTGTTGTTCGGCCCCACAGTTCAACGTCTGGTCAACCGCATGGTCAGACCGCAGGACTGACCCGCTGCGAAGAGGGCCCGCCGGGCCTGATGAGCAGCGCTTTTTAGTGCGCCTCGGCCCAGTTCGCGCCCTGCCCGGCGTCGACGCTCAGCTTGACGTCCAGCTTGACGGCAGGATCCGAGGCCCCCTCCATCACATCCCGTGCCACGCCGATCACCTGATCTACCGAGTCCTCGGCCACTTCGAACAGCAGTTCGTCATGCACCTGCAAAAGCATCTTTGCCGGTAGCCCGTTGATCGCATCCGGCATCCGAACCATCGCACGCCGGATCACATCCGCCGCCGTCCCCTGAATCGGAGCGTTGATAGCAGCCCGGCGCGAGAACCCAGCATGAGGTCCTTTCGCGTTGATCTCGGGCGTATGGATCTTGCGGCCGAACAAGGTCTGCACATAGCCATTCTCTTTAGCGAAGGCGACCGTGTCGTCCATATAGGCTCTAATACCCGGGAAACGCTCAAAATAGCGATCGATGAAGCCTTGTGCCTCGGCGCGCGGAATGCGCAGGTTACGCGCCAGCCCAAAGCCCGAGATACCGTAGATCACACCAAAGTTGATCGCCTTTGCCTGACGGCGGATATCCGGTGTCATCTCATCCAGCGGCACGTCGAACATCTCGGAGGCGGTCATGGCGTGAATGTCCAACCCATCCGAGAATGCTTGCTTCAGCGCCGGTATCTCAGCGATATGCGCCAGAATACGCAGTTCGATCTGGCTGTAGTCAAGACTGACCATAACATTGCCCGGCTCGGCGATGAACGCCTCACGAATGCGGCGACCTTCCTCGGTGCGCACCGGAATGTTCTGCAGGTTCGGATCGGTCGAGGCGAGACGACCGGTGTTTGCCCCGGTGATCGAATAGGACGTATGCACGCGGCCCGTATCCGGATTGATATGGGTTTGCAGCGCATCCGTGTAGGTCGATTTCAGCTTCGACAGCTGCCGCCAGTCCAGTACCCGACGGGGCAGTTCATGTTCAGTCGCCAGATCCTCAAGAATGTCGGCCCCGGTTGAGTACTTCCCGGTCTTGCCCTTCTTGCCACCTTCAAGGCCCATCTTGTCGAACAGAATCTCACCCAACTGCGCGGGCGAGCCGACGTTGAAGTTCTCACCGGCCAATTCGTGTATTTCAGCCTCTAACCCGGCCATTTTCTGGGCAAAGGCGTTGGACATGCGGCTGAGGACATCGCGATCCACTTTGATGCCGTGCATCTCCATTTCTTTGAGAACCGGCACCAGAGGACGTTCCAGTGTCTCATACACCGTTGTCACCTGCACCTGATGCAGTTGCGGCTTGAACAGCTTCCACAGGCGCAACGTTATATCCGCGTCCTCGGCGGCGTAAGCCGTGGCCTCATCAATCGGCACCTTGTCGAAGGTGATCGCCGATTTACCGGACCCCAGCAGCGGCTTGATCGGGATCGGCGTGTGGTTCAGATAGCGCTCCGACAGCGTGTCCATGCCGTGCCCATGTTCGCCGCCATGCATGGCGTAGGACATCAGCATCGTGTCGTCGATGGGCGCAACCTCAATGCCATAGCGGGCAAAAATCTTGGCATCGTACTTCATGTTCTGCCCGATCTTTAGGATCGACGGGTCCTCGAACATCGGTTTCAAGAGATTTAGAGCCTCATCAAGCGGCATCTGCCCCTCGGCCAGCGCATCGGTTCCGAACAGATCATCTGTCGCGCCTTCGCGGTGAATCAGCGGGATGTAACAGGCCTCACCCGCCTCAACGCACAGCGAAATGCCGACCAGATCGGCGATCATCTCGTTCAGACCGGTGGTTTCGGTGTCAACCGCGACCCAGCCGCGCTCATAGGCCTGGTCAATCCACTTCTGCAGGGCACCCGCGTCACGCACGCATTCATATTTCGAAGAGTCGAACGGGACCGCTTCAGCCTCAACATCTTCAACCGGCGCAGGCGCGTCGGCAATGACCGGAGCCTCGGCCCCCAGCTTGTCCGCAATACGTTTGGTGAGCGTACGGAACTCCATCTCGGCCAAGAAACCCAGCAAGGTTTCCGGCTCGGGGTCCATCACCTCGAGATCGTCCAACGTGAAATCCAGCGGCGTTTGCTCGTCCAGTTGCACCAGCTTCTTCGACAACTCGATCTGGTCGCGCATTTCGATCAGGGTTTGGCGGCGTTTGGGTTGCTTGATCTCTTCCGCGCGGTCCAGCAGTGTTTCCAGATCGCCGAATTCGTTGATCAACAGGGCCGCCGTTTTCACACCGATCCCCGGAGCGCCAGGCACGTTGTCCACCGAATCCCCGGCCAAGGCCTGCACGTCGACAACCCGATCCGGCCCCACGCCGAATTTCTCGAAAACGCCATCGGTATCGATCCGCTTGTTCTTCATGGCATCCAGCATCTCGACGCCGCCGCCGACCAACTGCATCAGGTCCTTGTCGGAACTGACAATGGTCACACGGCCCCCGGCCTCGCGCGCCTGAACGGCCAGTGTGGCGATGATATCGTCGGCCTCATAGCCTTCCAGTTCCTTGCAAGCGATGTTGAACGCGCGGGTGGCCTCGCGGGTCAGCGGCATCTGAGGGCGCAGGTCCTCGGGCATCGCTTCGCGGTTGGCTTTGTAGAGGTCATAAAGGTCGTTGCGGAACGTGTGCGAGCCCTTGTCGAAGATCACCGCCACATGGGTCGGCGCATCGGGGCCCGCGTTCCCCTCAACGTATTTCTGCAGCATGTTGCAAAAGCCGGACACCGCCCCGATCGGCAGCCCGTCAGATTTGCGCGTCAGCGGAGGCAGCGCGTGATAGGCCCTGAAAATAAAGGCCGATCCGTCGATGAGATGCAGGTGACATCCTTTTCCGAAATTGCTCATGCGTGCTCTCCCTGTCGGTCAGGGATGGTTCTGCCACAGGGCCGCGCGGGTGGCCAGTCAAGAACGCGGGTCAGCCGCCAAACAGGCCCGAGAACACATCCGAGAAGCTGTTCAAAAGCGCCATGATGATCAGCACGCCGAGGAAAGCGAAAAACAGCATGCTGAAGAACTGAAACAGGATTGCGCCGATCCCGATAGCGATCCCTGCAATGGCCGGGCGCATCTTTTCGTGCCGCAGGATGCCGATCACGGACAGAATGATCGCGATGCCGCCCAGCATGGCTACAGCCGTACGCAGGTAATCATCCATGTCGCGGACGCGGGCTGCCGGTTCAGGCTGCTCCAACCCCGCGGCTGATCGCAGAGTCGCCTTGCCGATCTCGGCGGCTAACTCACCCAGAGAGACGCCAGTTGTCTGTTGCGGTGCAAAGGGCCCGGCCCAAAACACAAACAAGGCCGCCATCAGCGATATGGCTCCAAGGCCAAATCCCAACCAGCCGAAAACCGGATTCGGTGCGGTGTTGAGTGCGGTTTCGGACATGCTGCGCCTCTGCTTGGTTCAGCGCTGGATAACCCTGCAAAACGGCAATTCTGGGGCAGAGTCAGCTTAGGGATTTAATACAGCGTAGACGACCGCGAGCCGCGCTCAGCCCGCCTCGGACCCTTTCAGGACATATTTACAGTCGCAGTACGGGCATTCGACCCAGCCTGTATCTTCAGGAATTTGCAACCAGACGCGCGGATGACCCAGCGCGCCTTCGCCTCCGTCACAGGCGACACGGGCAGTTTCGACGATCCTGGTTTCCGGCGCTTCGATGGTCACGGCTGGCGATCCTTCTTCGGTTGTCGGCCTCGCGGGCATGGTTTAGGTGCGTTTATGAGCGATGAGCAAACCGGGGGCAAGAGCCACATGAGCGATGCGGCAATCAGGATCGACGGTCTGCGCAAGACCTACCGTGGTGGCAAGGGTCAACCGGAAAAGCATGCTTTGAAAGGCATTGATCTGACGGTTCCGCGTGGGTCAGTCTTTGGCCTGCTTGGGCCGAACGGAGCCGGAAAATCGACCCTGATCAACATTCTTGCAGGTCTAGTGATAAAATCCTCGGGCCGCGTTTCGATCTGGGGCTTCGATCAGGATCAACATCCCCGACAGTCGCGCGCGGCCATTGGTGTCATGCCGCAAGAGCTGAACCTCGACCCTTTCTTCACCCCGCGCGGTGCGCTGGAGGTTCAGGCCGGACTGTATGGCGTGCCCAAGGCGCAACGCCGCAGTGATGAGATTCTGGACCTCGTGGGTCTCGGCGACAAGGCCGAGGCCTATGCCCGCACCCTCTCAGGCGGGATGCGTCGGCGGCTTTTGTTGGCCAAGGCGCTGGTACATCACCCGAAGATTCTGGTGCTGGATGAACCGACCGCAGGCGTGGATATCGAGCTGCGCCAGATGCTCTGGACCAATGTGCGCAAGCTGAACGAGCAGGGGATGACCATCATCCTGACCACGCATTATCTGGAGGAAGCGCAGGAGATGTGCGACGAGATCGCGATCATCAACCACGGCGAGAAGATCACGCAGGATAGCACCACAAACCTGTTGGGCCGCATGGACAGCCGGACGATGGTCATTATTCCCGACAACCCGGTGGTTGACTTGCCGGTGACCGACGGCGTCGAGGCCAGCTTGCGCGACGACGGCAGCCTGATGCTGCAATACCGCAGCGCACAGACCAGCGCCGAGCAGGTTCTGGAATCTGTCCGCGCTGCAGGTATCCGCATCCGGGACGTGCGTACCGAGGAAGCGGATCTTGAGGATGTCTTCCTCGCTCTCACCTCCTCTCGCGCCGATGACGCCCCTGTGGATGATCACGACCAGCCGCGCCGGGGCATGCATCGGGTCAAGCTTTAGGCTCGGTCGATCCGTGCCTGGTAGCAATTGTTCCGCGCAGACCGGACGTGAATATATGCCACATCCGGGCGCGCAAAAATGTCGCTGACCTTTGCATCGATTTGATCTTTAGGCGTGATGGCCCCGGTGCCATAAACGATCCGATCGTCCTCCCCGTATCCTTTGATCAGGTAGTCCGGCGAGGTGGTCAGAATCTCGGGCAGCACGTCACCGTCATACCGTTCGCAAGGCGCAGCACATAGAAAGATCGGCCCTGTTTCGGCATAAGGATGTGGCTCTAAAAAAGGGCGATGTGCCAGTATCAGCATCTCGGCACCTTCGGGAATGTTCTGCAGGCAGTGACGACAGGGATTTCCAGCGCCCGAGGACACTGCGCGCTCGGGCGCGGCACCATAAGCATCGGGTTGACCGGCCTGAAGGGCGCGAACTTCGTCTGTCGGAAGAGCGGTGATCTTGAACATGTCGGGTCTCCTTTTTCTGTGACCATGCGCGGCTGATCAGGTCCAAGCGACCCGTTTTTTGCGCAAAGGACTCGAAAAAGAACAAAACGTGAATATAATAGGGATTCGCCATGTATGCCGAACTGTCGATCACATCGAATTTCACCTTCCTCACCGGGGCTTCGCACCCCGAGGAGTATATGGAGCGTGCCGTCACCCTGGGCCTGCCCGCCATAGCGATTGCCGATGACAACTCGGTCGCCGGGATCGTGCGCGCCCATACCCAAGGGCGCGAGATCGCCCGAAAGGTCCGCGAACGGTTGGAGTGGGAGGGGCAGAATACCTCCATCGGTCCGCCTTGCCCCGATCACATCCCGAAACCACCTTCGTATCCCATCCACGCGGTGCCCCGCCTGATCCCCGCCGCGCGGCTGATTTTTACCGATGCGCCCACTGTCACCGCCTTGCCGCTGAACCGGCAAGGCTGGGGCAACCTGTGCCGCATCCTGTCCGTTGGCCGCCTGAGGGCTGAAAAAGGCGACTGCATCCTGCATATGTCCGACCTGATGGAATTCGCCGATGGTCTCCACCTGCTGCTCTGGCCACAGGCGGACCGGTCCAAGGGCGGCGCGGACGCATGGCGGACACAGGCGCAACAGCTGACGCGCCGCTTTGCCGGGCGGATGCATCTGTTGATGCACCCTCGGTATGATGGTGCAGACAGTTCATATTTCTCTTTGTTAGAGACTGAATCAAAGCAGCTCGGACTCCCAACCCTCGCCAGCGCCACGCCGATGATGCATCACGGCGCGCGGCGCAAGTTGGGGGATGTGCTGACCGCCATCCGCCTGCGCCGCAAGGTTGATGATCTAGGCCGGGATGCTCTGGCCAATGGGGAACTGCGCCTGCGGTCCGAGGCCGAAATGCTGCGCATCTTCAAAGGTCACGAAGGGGCCGTCGCCCGCGCCCATGCGCTTAGCCAGGACCTCACATTCTCGCTTGATGAGCTGCGTTATGAATACCCCAGCGAGGGCGACGAACAAGAAACCCCGACCCAGCGCCTGCACCGTCTAGCGCATGAGGGGTTGAAATGGCGCTATCCGGCGGGGGCGTCCGATAAGGCCGAGAAGATGCTGGCCCATGAACTGACCCTGATCGGCAAGTTGAAATACGAGCCCTATTTCCTGACCGTCCGCGACATCGTCACCTTCGCCCGCTCGCGCGATATCTTGTGTCAGGGGCGCGGCTCGGCGGCCAATTCGGTGGTCTGCTACTGCCTTGGCATCACCGAAGTCAGCCCCGAGTTGGGTACGATGGTCTTTGAACGCTTCGTGTCCGAGGCGCGGGATGAGCCACCCGATATTGACGTGGATTTCGAACATGAACGCCGCGAAGAGGTGATCCAGCACATCTATGAGCGCTATGGCCGCGAACGCGCGGGTCTGTGTGCAACAGTCGTGCATTATCGCGGCAAGCGCGCCATCCGCGAGGTCGGCCGCGCCATGGGCCTGACCGAAGACACGATCTCGGCGCTCTCGTCACAGCTTTGGGGCTTCTTCTCAGCCAAGGGGCTTGAGGCGCACCGGATGCGCGAGATTGGCCTCGACCCCGAGGATCGCCGCCTAAAACAGACTCTATCCTTGGTATATGAGATCGACGGCTTCCCCCGTCACCTGTCCCAACATGTGGGCGGTTTCATCATAACCGAGGGGCGGTTGGACGAGCTTGTCCCCATCGAAAACGCCACGATGGAGGATCGTACGGTCATCTGCTGGGACAAGGACGATATCGACAGCCTTGGTATTCTGAAGGTCGATGTGCTCAGCCTCGGGATGTTGACCTGTATCCGCAAGGCGTTTGATCTGATCAGCCAGCATCACCAGACCGGCTATGCGTTGGCCACCCTGCCGCCCGAAGATCCGGCGGTGTATGACATGCTGTGCAAGGCCGACAGCGTCGGCGTGTTCCAAGTCGAAAGCCGGGCACAGATGAACTTTCTGCCCCGGATGCGGCCGCGCAATTTCTATGATCTGGTGATCGAAGTCGCCATCATCCGCCCCGGCCCCATTCAGGGCGACATGGTTCACCCATACATCCGCCGCCGCAATGGCGAGGAAGAGGTCAGCTTCCCTTCGGACGCATTGGGCGAGGTCTTGGGCAAAACGCTGGGCGTGCCACTATTTCAGGAACAGGCGATGCAGATCGCCATTGTCGGCGCGGGGTTTACCCCTGAACAGGCCGACCGGCTGCGGCGGTCGCTGGCGACGTTCAAAAAGCATGGGTCCGTCAGCGAATTCCGTTCTCTGTTCCTGCGCGGGATGGAGCGCAACGGCTATGAACAGGATTTTGCCGAGCGCTGTTTTTCGCAGATCGAAGGGTTTGGATCCTACGGCTTCCCTGAAAGCCATGCGGCCAGCTTTGCGCTGTTGGTCTATGCCTCGGCCTGGATCAAATGCCACCATCCGGGGATTTTCGCCTGTGCCCTGCTAAACTCGCAACCGATGGGGTTCTATGCGCCCGCCCAAATCGTGCGGGACGCGCGCGAACACGGGGTTCAGGTGCGCCCGGTCTGCATCAATGCCAGTTTCTGGGACAATGTGATGGAACCCGACGGTCACGGCGGGTTGGCCCTGCGGCTGGGGTTCCGTCAGATCAAAGGCCTGAGCGAGGAAGATGCCAGCTGGCTGACCGCTGCGCGCGGCAATGGCTACCATCAGGTGGATGACGTCTGGCGGCGCGCGGGGCTGGGGCCGTCGGTGATCGAACGGCTGGCCGAGGCCGATGCCTTCGCCGCCTGCGACCTGACAAGGCGTGAAGCGCTGTGGCAGGCCAAGGCGATTGCGACCGCCAAACCTCTGCCCTTGTTCTCGCGGGATCTGGAGGGTGAGGCGCTGGACGAACCAGAAGCCTATCTGCCGCAGATGACACTCGGCGAGCAGGTGGTCGAGGATTACGTCGCCACCCGTCTCAGCCTGCGGGCGCATCCGGTAGCCCTGTTGCGGCATATCCTGACGCCCGAACCGCGCGACAAAACCACGCCTGTTGCCTGACCACGTAACGGGATAAGCCCGCAACAGAGCCATATTCCGTGATCCCAATGACCCGACCAACCCTGCCCCCGCGCTTTCCCGCGACGCCCACGCAAATCAATGCGCAAGTCCGCGCCTTCTATGCACGCGTGCGCGAGGATTCGGTGCTGGGCCCTGTCTTCAACAAGCATGTCCACAACTGGCCCGCGCATGAGGACAAAATCGCCGCTTTCTGGCGCAACGCCATCCTGTATGAGCGCAGCTATGACGGCAATCCGCAGCGGGTACACATCGAACGGCCCGACGTGCGGCCCGAGATGTTCGCCCATTGGCTGGACCTGTTCGAAGAGGTCGCCACCCAGACGCTGCCCCCAGACACTGCAACCCCTTGGGTCGCATTGGCGCGACGCATCGGCGTCGGGATGAAGGCAGGGGTGCAATCCGCGCGCCAACCCAAGGATGCACCACCGATCCTGCGATAGTGGCGGCACGTAGAAAACCGATGTTAGCGGTAAAATTCAGACTATCAGACTCTGGCAAATGGGTTTAAGCAGCAAGTAATCCACCGGACATGTTACCCGAGGTCCCGCCAGATGACCGCACAAAACAATACCCTCAAGGGCCTTGGCTATGCTTTCGCGGGCTTTGCCGTCTTCGCCAGCCACGATGCGCTGATCAAAGTGCTGGGCGGGACTTACTCGGTGCTGCAGATCATCTTTTTTGCGACGCTGTTTTCCTTTGTACCGATGGCCGTCACAATCCTGACCGACCGTGCAACCGGGAACTTCCTGCCCCGACACCCGTGGTTGGTGCTGTTGCGATCAGCCCTGATGCTGACGGGCATGTCCTGCGCCTTTTATGCTTTTTCGGTCCTGCCTTTGGCCGAGGTCTATTCGCTGCTGTTTTCCTTCCCGCTGATCGTCACGGTTCTGTCGATCCCGGTTTTGGGAGAAGTCGTGCGCGCCCAACGCTGGGCCGCTGTCGGCGTCGGTCTGATCGGCGTTCTGATCGTTCTGCGACCCGGCGCAACAGATATCACCCTGGGCCACCTCGCCGCGCTGACGGCGGCATTTTGCAGCGCCTTCGCTTCGGTTCTGGTGCGCAAGATCGGAAATGAGGAGCGCTCGGCTGTACTCATCCTCTACCCGATGCTGCTGGCCATCGGAGTCATGAGCCTCGCGCAGCCTGCCGTTTATCAGCCGCCCTCGCTGCTGCATCTGGCGATGATGGCACTGGTTGGGGTGTTCTCGGTCATCGCGCAGCACCTGATCATTCTGGCCTATCGCGCCGCCCCTGCGGGCGTGGTCGCCCCCAGCCAATACAGCCAGATCATCTGGGCCACCCTGTTCGGCATGGTCTTCTTTGGTGAAAAACCTGACGGCTGGGTCGCGGTCGGGGCCAGCATCATCATCGCCTCGGGCGTCTTCGTGGTGTGGCGCGAGAGCCGGGCGAACACGTCGTCCACCAACACCCCTGTTCTGCGGGTGAGGTCACCGCGGTCAGATACCGGGGCGACGCGGCCCGGAGAATAGCAAACGGCGCACCACCCAGTGCGCCGCTCTCAAAATCCTTGGTTCAGTGTCTTAGTAGACGACGACCGACCGGATGCTCTCGCCCCGGTGCATCAGGTCGAACCCTTCGTTGATGTCGTCAAGCCCCATGGTGTGGGTGATCATCGGATCGATCTCAATCTTGCCTTCCATGTACCAGTCGACGATCTTGGGCACGTCGGTGCGACCCCGTGCGCCGCCAAAGGCCGTGCCGCGCCATGACCGACCCGTGACCAGCTGGAAGGGACGGGTCGAGATCTCAGCGCCGGCAGGTGCCACGCCGATGATGATCGATTCACCCCAGCCTTTGTGCGCTGATTCCAGAGCATCGCGCATCACGCCGACATTGCCGGTGGCGTCAAAGGTGTAGTCCGCACCGCCTTTGGTCAGATCGACCAGATAGGGAACCAGATCGCCTTCGACCTCTTTTGGGTTCACGAAATCGGTCATGCCGAAGGCCGTTGCCATGTTGACCTTTGACGGGTTCAGGTCCACGCCGACAATCTGATCGGCCCCGGCCAGACGCAGGCCCTGGATCACGTTCAGGCCAATGCCGCCAAGACCAAAGACAATGGCGCGGCTTCCGATTTCGACCTTGGCAGTGTTGATGACCGCTCCGATCCCGGTGGTTACACCGCAGCCGATGTAGCAGATCTTGTCGAAAGGCGCGTCTTCGCGCACTTTGGCCAGCGCGATCTCGGGCAGAACCGTGTGGTTCGAGAAGGTCGAGCAGCCCATGTAATGCAGGATCGGGTCCCCATCCAACGTCGAAAAGCGCGATGTGCCATCCGGCATCAGACCTTGTCCCTGCGTGGTGCGGATCGCCTGACACAGATTGGTCTTGGGATGCAGGCAATATTCGCATTCGCGACATTCCGGCGTGTAAAGCGGGATCACGTGATCACCGGGCTTCAGGCTGGTGACGCCCGGGCCGACTTCGACCACCACGCCTGCGCCTTCATGGCCAAGAATGGCTGGGAACAGACCCTCGGGGTCCGCACCGGACAGGGTGAATTCATCGGTATGGCAAATGCCGGTGGCCTTGATCTCAACCAGAACTTCACCCGCCTTGGGGCCTTCGAGATTCACCTCCATCACTTCCAGAGGTTTGCCCGCCTGAACGGCGACGGCGGCACGGGTACGCATAATGACTGTCTCCCTGTCTGTTTTTTCCGACCCTGCGTCAATTGCAGCGCGTTTTCAACTGCGCTTTGGTGACAGCTATGCTAAACACTTGATATTTCAGAAACGACATTGCCGGAAAGAGGAACGCCAATGTATCGATTTATCCCTGCGCTGGGTTTGTTGGCCGCGTGCGCGCAACCGCCCGTTTCCGAAGATGACCCGCTTGCGCCCCGGGGCGCCCCCGTCGATTTGGCCTTTTGTCAGGGTGAGCCCTTTGCAGAGTCCATCGGACAACCGGTATCGACCATTCAGGCGGATTTACCGGACCGATCCCGCGTGCTTGGACCGGATGGGATCGCCACGCAGGATTACCGCATCGACCGCCTGAACGTTTATGTGAATGGGTCCGGGATCATTCAACGGCTGACCTGCGGCTAGGCGTGGACTCGGGGTATGATTCTCATTTAAGAACAAAATGAGAACATTTTGATGTCTGCCCAATGCCGAAACGCCGAATACTATCCCTGTGGTTCCCCCGATTGGGGGCTGAACGGCTGATCCGCGCCGCGCGGGGGCTGCAGGACGGGCCTTTGGCTGTCGTCGCCGAACAGTCGAACATGCAGGTCATCACGTCTTTGAATACCGACGCACAGGCCGCCGGGCTGCACGTGGGGCAGCCGGTGCGTGATGCTCATGCCATGTGCGCCGCGCTGATTACGCGCCACCGCAACGCTCCGGCCGAGGCTGCGTTTCTGACCGCCCTGCGCCGCTGGGTCGGTAAGTTCAGCCCATGGGTCGCCGAAGAGGCCCCCGATGGGTTGATTGTGGACCTGTCAGGCTGCGCGCATCTGTTCGGCGGGGAAGAAGCGTTGCTGAGCGTGATTGAGACCGATTGCGCCGATATGGGGTTAAGCGTGCAGATGGGTATCGCTGATACGCTGGGCGCGGCCTGGGCTTTGGCACGGTACGCGGGGCAAGAGGCCACCTCGGACCGCAATGGTGACGCCATCAATCAGGAAGCCCGCGCCACCCGCGCCCGCGCCACCAAGCGGCGGCACTGGACCAAGGGCGGGGCCGCGCCGCAGGTGATTGCACTGGGCGGTGGTGCCCGCGTTGCCGCACCGGGGCAATCCTATGGCGCGCTCAGCCCCTTGCCCATCGCAGCGCTGCGGCTGGAAGATCGTGTCGTGACGCAGTTGAACAGTCTGGGCCTGCGTCGGATCGGGGACCTGCTGGGCCAACCGCGCGCCGGTTTGGCGAGACGGTTCGGGCGCGGCCTCGTGCTGCGGTTGGATCAGGCAATGGGCAGCGCGCCCGAGCCGGTCTCTCCTGCCCGCCCGCCAAATCACTTTGCGGTGCGCATGACCCTGCCCAACCCGATTGGTCTGGTCGAGGATGTGATGGCAGCAATTGACCGGGTGTTGCCGACGCTTTGTACCAAGCTTGAGGAGAAGGGCCGCGGGGTGCGGACCTTGCGGCTTGAGGCCCATCGCGCCGATCAGGCGGCCGAGGTCATCGAGATCGGTCTGGCCCGGCCAACTCATGACAAACATCGCATTCGTCCTTTGTTAGAGATGAAAATCGACAAGATCGATGCGGGCTATGGCATCGACATGCTGCGGCTTGAGGCGATCCAGACGGAACCCATCCACGCCCGCACCATGGCCGGTCATGCCGAGGCGCGCCGTGTGGCCCGCGACCGGCTGGACGGCAACACCGCCGTCGAAGACCTGATCGGCAAGCTGGGCGCGCGGGTGGGGCTCGACGCGATCACTCGGCGGCATCCGGCGGCCTCGCATATCCCCGAGAAGACCGCGCAGGTGCTGGCTGCTGCATGGTCAGAACCCGCGCCCGACTGGCCTGCACCACCCCGTCCGCGACCCTTGCAGATGTGGCAGCCCGAGCCGGTGATGGCCCCGGAAACCCCGGATGTTCCAACCGCCTTTCGCTGGCGCGGGCGCGACTGGCAGCTGGCGCAGGCCACAGGCCCGGAACGCATCGCCCCGGAATGGTGGCTGGACGACCCCAACTGGCGCAGCGGCGTGCGCGATTACTGGGTGGTGGTGACCGAACAGGGGGAACGTTTGTGGCTGTTCTACGGCCATGGCGGCACGATGTCCGCAGGCTGGTTCTGTCAGGGACAGTTTGGATAAGTCTGATTAGGGTCTATTTTCCACGATAAACCAGCAAATCCGGCAGGTAATCGATCAAACGCAGAACCCAGGAGAACGGCGCAGGAAAATCCGTGCGGAACCGGCGGCGCGACATGGCTTTGACCACGCGATCCGCCGCATCCTCGGGCGTCATCAGCATCGGCATCTTGAAACTATTCTTCTCGGTCAGGCGCGTTTTGATAAACCCGGGGTTCACAATCCGCACCGTTACACCCGTACCCGCAAGATCATGTCGCATCGTTTCCGCCAGCGACACCAGCGCCGCCTTGCTTGACGCATAGCCGATCGCAGCAGGCAACCCATGATACCCGGCCAAAGAGCCGATCAGCGTGATCTCTCCCCGCCCGGCTTTCACGAAACCGGGCACGGTTTCCCCAAGCACGCGCATGGCCCCCAGATAGTTCACATCCGCCATTTTCAGCGCCGCTTCGGTATCCCACTCGCCGCTTCGCATCGGGTCATAGGCCCCGGCATTGTAAACCAGCCCATCCACCGACCCGGTCTCGGCCACAGCGGCTCGAACAGACTCTAAATAAGTGACATCCATCGGAACGGAACGCGCATTGGGCAAATCGGCACAGATTTCCGCCAACCGATCCGCATTGCGCGCCGACAGGATAAGATGTGCACCCTGACGACCAAGCGCTTCGGCCAGCGCGCGGCCCAAACCTTCGCTTGCGCCGATGATCCAGTAGGTTTTTCCGTCAAAGATGCTCATTCAGGGACCGTTTCATTGATCTATGGTGGTTTTACGGCCACGAAAGGACGCTGGATCACGTCGTAACGATTGTAACGCGGGCCGTAACCCAATGTCACAACGTAGTGCATAAAAGAAAAACCTCTAACCCGATTGATCCACCCCCGCCTATCCTGCGTATCCTATTGTAATACGTTACATAACGAGGCTTGAATGTTCGACGAATCCCGGGGCGACCGGAAGAAAATCGCAGTAATTGGCGCAGGCATCTCAGGTCTCTCCGCAGCTTACTATCTTTCATCCAACAACGACGTAACCGTTTACGAGGCCGAACCCCGGCTGGGTGGTCATGCGCGTACAGTCATGGCTGGAAAGAACGGAGACCAGCCGGTGGACACCGGCTTTATTGTCTTCAACTACAAAACCTACCCCTATCTGACCAAGTTGTTTGATGAGCTGAATGTGCCGGTCACCGAGTCCGAGATGAGCTTTGGCGCGACCATCGACAATGGCCGCATCGAATACGGGTTGAACAACCTGCGCACGCTGACGGCGCAGAAACGCAATCTGGCGCGTCCGGCGTATTACAAGATGATCGCGGACATTCTGCGCTTTGGCAAAGAGGCGCCAGACGCCGCACAGGACGACGACACCACGATCGGAGAACTGGTGGATCAGCTGCGCCTCGGTCACTGGTTCCGCCACAACTACCTGATGCCCATGTGCGGTGCGATCTGGTCTACTCCGGTAGAATTTGTCGATCAGTTCCCCGCCCGGTCTTTGGTGCAGTTCTTCCGCAACCATGCCCTGCTGGCCAGCGGTCGCGCAAAACAACATCAGTGGTACACGGTCAAAGGCGGCAGCATTGAATATGTGCGCCGCATCGAAGCCGTACTGCGCGATCGGGGCAGCAACATTCGCGTTGCATCGCCCGTTCAGCAGATCGAACGGCACGATCTTGGGGTGACGGTTCACAGCGATGGTCGGGCCGATCTGTTTGATGAGATCATCCTCGCAACACATTCCGACCAGTCACTGGCGATACTGGGCGATTCAGCGACCAAGGCGGAACGCGCAGCGCTAGGTGCGATCAAATACCAGCCGAATACAGCCATATTGCACTGCGACCCCCGGCAAATGCCGCGACGCCGCGCATGTTGGTCCAGTTGGACCTACAGGTCGCAAAAGGGCAATGTTGGGGTCACATATTGGATGAATAGGCTTCAGAATATTCCCGACAGCGACCCGCTTTTTGTGACGCTGAATGCCTCATCAGAGATTCCCGCGGACAAAATCTATGACCAGGTCGAATTTGCCCATCCGGTGTTCGATAAGGCGGCCCTGAAGGCCCAAGGTCAAATCCGCGCGATGCAGGGACAGAACCGAACATGGTTTGCCGGGGCATATAACCGGCATGGCTTTCACGAAGACGGGATCGCCAGCGCGATGCATGTCGTTGATCGGCTAAATGGCGTCCCGCAGACACTCGGAGCAGACAATGCGACCTCTGACAAAAATCCGGTATTTTCGGCCTCGGCATGATCTGAGCGCCCTTTTGCTTTCTGCAGCGCTGCTTGTCCCGACCGGGCTGGCGGCGTCAACTGTTGCGAATGAGTTGAAGAACGCAGAACTGCGCGGATCTGCGACCTATCGCTATCTCGGGTTCCCGCTGTATGACGCGCAACTCTTTACCCAAGGGGGTGCGCCGCTCAATTGGACCCAGGATTTCGGGCTTGAGCTTCAATACCGCCGGAATGTGACCAAAAAGGCGCTGATCAACTCGACATTGGACGAGATGGACCGGATCGGACGCCCAGCCCCGGTCCGCGATCAGCTTGAGACCTGTTTTGCCGTCGTGACGAAAGGCGACCGGTTTCTGGCCGTATCCGAGGGGCCCAACAAAGTTCGGTTTTGGCTGAACGGGCGCAAGACCTGCACTATGTCCTACCCGGGCATCAAACGCAGCTTCATGTCGATCTTTCTGGGCGACAACACCCGTTCTGCTGCGTTCACGCAGAAACTGCGCGGGCGATGATGCTGTACCCGCGTGTCAGCCTCTATGCGCTGATGCTGGCTGCGGCGGGCATCCCGCTGTATATCCATCTGCCGCGCTTTGCCGCTGTTAATCTGGGCATTGGCCTGGGCGTGATCGGCACTGTGCTGCTGGTCATCCGCCTGGTCGATCTGGTTCAAGACCCGGTGATTGGCTGGGCCATCGACCGCTGGCCGGGCGGGCAGATTCTGTTCGCTACTGCGGCTGCATTGGGGCTGGCCGTCGGGTTTCCGCTGCTCTTCAATCTACCCGAAGGCGCAAGTATCGTAGCGTTAGTGTCTGTTTTGGTGCTGTTGTTCTCAGCCTACAGCCTCGGCACTATTCTGCTTTATGGGCGCAGCGCGACGCTGGCGAAACAAGCCAGCGCAAAGGAACTGATGACCCTCGCCGCCTTTCGCGAAGGCGGGCAATTGAGCGGTGTCATCATCGCCGCTGCCGCGCCTGCGGTGCTCGTCGCCCTTGGCGCCGGATCGCAGGGTTATCCAAGCTTCGGGATATTCCTTGGCGTGCTTGCTGTTTTGGTTTTGATCCTGACATTGCCGATTTGGCGCAGGACACCCATCACCGGAGACAGCCTGTCTTTCGCCGGTTTGGGCGAGTCAGGAGCGTTGCGCTTGCTGATGCTGGCTCTGATCAACAGCCTGCCGGTCGCCATCACCTCAACCCTGTTTCTGTTTTTCGTCGAAGACCGTCTGCAGCTGCCCGGCAAGGCTGGCCCGCTTTTGATCCTGTTCTTCCTGAGCGCCGGGGCGAGCGTCCCGCTTTGGGCAAAGCTGAGCAATCGGATTGGTCCGAAGCAGACCCTGATGATCGCGATGCCGCTGTCGATCGCGGGGTTTATCGGAGCGGCCTCGCTGTCTGCGGGCAATCTGGGTGGCTTCGCGCTGATCTGCCTGGCCTCGGGCGCGGCGCTTGGCGCTGACATGGTGGTTTTGCCAGCCATGTTTTCGGTCGCGCTGACCCGGGCCGGGCTGAACGCCTCAGCCGCGTTCGGCATCTGGTCCTTTGCCGGGAAACTTGGCCTGGCACTGGCCGCCTTTTTCACATTGCCACTGCTGGAGCGCAGTGGATTTTCACCGGGACAAGCCAATTCGGCTGACGCGTTGAGAACGCTCAACCTCGCCTATGCCGTGCTGCCCTGCATCCTGAAACTCGGCGCGTTCGGAATGGTCCTGACGCTGCCAACAGAGGTCTCTGCCAAATGACACTCATTGCAATCTTTTTGTGCGCCATCCTTGCCCTGCTCTTTGCCCGCGGCAGGTATCTGAGCTTTCGTTCGCAATCGCCCACGGACTATTCGGGCACCGGGCCGAGGTTCGACATGAAGACGAACCTGAACGGCGAAATCCTGTCCGAGGGGCTGATCTATGGCCCTAACGGAAAGATGTCGAACAGCTTTGTTGCCCGAATGGTCGGCGAATGGGACGGCAATAAGGGAACGCTGTCGGAATACTTCACCTACTCGAACGGCAAGAAGATGACGCGCAAGTGGTACCTGACGTTGGGCACAGGCAGTACGTTTATCGCAACGGCGGATGACATCGTCGGCGAAGGTAAAGGCACGATTTCGGGCTCGACCGTCAAGCTGAACTACCGGATCATCCTGCCGGAGGATGCGGGCGGCCATACTCTGGATGTGACCGACTGGATGTATCTGACCGAAAACGGCGTGATCATGAACCGGTCCGAGATGCGCAAATTCGGTATCAAGGTGGCCGAGTTGGTTGCGACCATGCGCCCGGCACCCGAAACCAAATCGGCTCATCTGAACGGCGCAAACGGATATGACGCTGCCGCTGAGTCGCGGACGCTGCAATGATCTCGCGCCGTTTTCTGATCGGGCTTTTGGCCATTGCGGGTTTGGCAATTCTCACCGCTTGTTCGGCGAAACCCCGAGTGCCAAAAACGTTCCTGTCCGACAAGCAGTTGAACCTTGAAGAGTTCTTTGAGGGTAAAACCGTCGCCTATGGTCAGTTTCAGGATGTTCTGGGTAACGTCCCGCGCCGCTTTACGGTGGAAATCGACGGCACCTGGGACGGTGAGACGCTGACGCTGGTAGAGGATTTTGCTTATGACGACGGCGCGACCGAACAGCGGATCTGGACCCTAACCAAGACCGGCGAGGACACCTGGACCGGCACTGCGCCCGGCGTGTTGGGCACCGCAAGCGGGGTCGAACGGGGTGATACGTTCAACTGGAAATACAAGATCGACCTGCCCGTCAAAGATGGAACGATGCGGGTCAATTTCGATGACTGGATGTGGCTGCTGTCCGATGACCGGCTGCTGAACCGCGCCTATGTCTCGCGCTTTGGCATTCGGCTGGGCGAGGTCATTTTGTATTTTGAGAAGAAATAGACGCCCCGCCGGCGCTGCGAGCGGGGCGCTTAGGGATTAAACGGTTCCGCCGAGGCTGCCCTCAAGCTCGACCAGTTCCTGACCGCCCGCCATCATATCCTGTAACTCATCAGGGGTGATCTGCCCGCGCTGCGCGGTACCCAGAGTCTGACCTCGGTTCAGAACTGTGAAGCGGTCACCCACAGCCAACGCATGGCGGACGTTGTGGGTGATAAAGACTACCGCGATGCCTTGCTTGCGCACCTTGTCGATGGTCGCCAGCACGTTGGCGGTCTGGCGCACCCCAAGGGCCGAAGTTGGTTCGTCCAGAATCAGAACCTTGGCCCCGAAATGCACCGCGCGCGCGATAGCGACGGTCTGGCGTTCACCACCCGACAGAGTGCCCACCGCCTGATCGGGACCGCGCAGATTAATCCCCATTTTCTTCATCTCTTCCATCGTGACCTGATTGGCATAGTCATGATCGAAGAACTCAATCGGTCCGACCTTTTTCACCGGCTCATTACCCATGAAAAAGTTCCGGCTGACCGACATCAGAGGGATCATTGCCAGATGCTGGTGCACCGTCGCGATCCCGGCCTCGATCGCGTCGCGCGGGTCGGCAAATTGCATGGGGTGACCTTCGAACAGGATCTCTCCGTGCGTTGGTTTGTGAACGCCGGACATGGTTTTGATGAAGGTCGATTTGCCGGCACCGTTGTCGCCCAGCAGACAGTGGCATTCGCCAGGGAACACATCGACTGAGACACCCGCCAGCGCGATGACGCTGCCGAAGTGCTTTTCGATGTTCTTCATCTGGATAATGGGTGCATGTTCGGGATTCATATCAACGCTCCCCTGTGATGATGCGGCGGATGTAAGTGTTAAGGATCACAGCCCCCAACAGGATCACGCCCAGGAAGACCCGGAACAGCGAGCTTTCGACGCCCGCGAAGAACAAGCCCTGTTGCACCACGCCAAAGATCAACGCGCCCAGCGCCGCGCCCAGAACCGAGCCATAGCCGCCGGTCAGAAGTGCGCCACCGATGACGACCGCGATGATCGCCTCGAACTCCTTGAGCAGACCGCGATCCGCACCGGCCGAGCCGAACTCCATCACCTGACAGACCGCAAAGATTGTCGCGCAGAAGGCGGTGAACATGAACATCAGGATTTTCACGCGGTTCACTGGCACGCCCGAGTTGCGCGCCGCTTCGGCATCGCCGCCTGACGCGAAAATCCAGTTTCCGAATTTGGTTCTGGTCAGCAGGACATGGCCAAAGATGATCAACACAATCGCCCAGACAATCAGCATTGGCACTCCGTCCACGACCGGCTGCCCGGCGCGGGTGCCGCGTTCGAACACCGCGATGATACCGGCGTCGCCAAGCCATTGGAAAAGACCCTGAAGGATCTTGCCGCCAAAAACCGGGGCCAGCCAGTCGCCCTCAGCCGCGTCCTTGACGCCACCGATGATCGTTTTGCGTTCAATCACCTGCGGCAGGAAAATGGTAAAACCGCGCAGGATGAACAGGAAGGCCAACGTCACGATAAAGCTGGGCAGCCCGGTCCGGACCACGATCCAGCCGTTCAACGCTCCGATCGCGACCGCCATCGCGAAGGTGACAACAATGGCCATCCAAACCGGCCAAGCCAGCGTGACCGAGAATATGGCGATCATCATCCCGGAAAAGCCGATCATCGACCCGACCGACAAGTCGAATTCACCAGCGATCATCAGAAGGCAGGCCCCGACCGCAATGATCATAAACTGTGCCGACACAATCGACCAGTTCATTACCCCTTGAGCGTTGAACATGCCGCTGTCGAATGCAAACAGCAGGAAAAAGGTGAAGACGGCGACGGTGCCGACGATGCCGCCAAGTTCTGGCCGGATCAGCGCTTTGCGCAGCGGCGAGATCTCTTTGATCCGTTCGTCGTGTAGAGTCGTGTTCTGAGCAGACTCGCCCATGAGAGCGCTCCTCCGGTAGATGCAGTGATTTTTGGTCAGAAAACAGTTGGCGGGCGCCCAATTGTTTGAGCGCCCGCTTTTTGAGAATTAGCGGTATTCGCCTGCAAATTCTTCGATTTTGCTCAGGCCGTCGGCGGTTACGAATCCGGGGCCCGAGTTGATGTTGTTGCCGGGCAAAACGCCATAGCGGTGATAGTTGGCCATGACCACAACCGGCAGGTAGGCCTGCAAGAAGGGCTGCTGGTCGATGCCCCACTGAATCACACCGGACTTGATCGCTTTGACGATTTCGCCACCCAGATCAAAAGTGCCGAAATAGATGTCGCCGGCCATGCCGTTTTCTTCCAACGCCAGAATGGTCGGGTCAGCCGATGTCGGGCCCAGCGTCAGAACAGCTTCGGTGTTCGGGTTCGCCGACAGATAGGCCAGCACGCGGTTTTTAACCTCGCCCGGGTCCTGACCTGCGTCGATCATCTGATCGCCCAGCTCAATACCCAGCCCGTCGGCAAATCCCTGGCAGCGTTCCTGGCTGGAGGGCTGCACGATATAGTGGTTCACACACAGGAAGGACCCGATGCCGTCGCCCTTGGCGCGCAAACCGGCTGCATAGCCCGCATCATATTCCGGCTGACCGACATACATCAGCGCGCCGACTTCACGCGCCTGATCCGGAGTACCGGTGTTCATGATGATGACATCCACACCAGAATCCACTGCCGATTTGATCGGGCCGCTCAGCACGTCATAATCAGCCAGCGTGGTGATGATCCCATTCGGACCCGAGGCCGCCGCCTGATCGATGATCCGCGCCATGTCGGCCAGGTCGCCGGTCGGCGGGTTGCGGTATTCGACTTCAACGCCCATATGCTCGCCCGCCAAGGCGATGCCGTTCTTGATCGTGTTCCACCAGCTGTCGCTGTCCGGAGCATGGCTGACCAGAATGTATTTCTCACCTTCCGCCGCAGCGCCGGTGGCTGCGATCAGCGGCGTCGCAGCCACCACCGCCGCCAGCGCCAGCTTCTTCGTCAGTGAAGTCATGATGTCCTCCCAAAACTCATTTTTTTCGGAATGAGATGGTCCTCCCCACCTCTCCGACTCAAGTTAGAACATATCCCGTGATTTTTTGCAACCGGTTGCAAAACGAATTGATTTCGTTTCATACTGCACTTGCCGGGGAATGCGGATAAAAGGACCGCCAGACGAAGCAAGGGGTGATTGAAGGCATGGCCGTGACGTTGAAAGAGGTTGCAGAACGCGCTGGCGTTTCCCGCTCGGCTGTATCGCGCACCTTTACCGACGGGGCCTCGGTATCCGACAAGATGCGCCGCAAGGTGGAAAAGGCCGCACACGAGCTTGGCTACAGTCCGAATGCGCTCGCCTCATCTTTGACCACCGGGCGTACCAAGCTGATCGGGCTGGTGTCGAACAACTTTCACAACCCGATCTTTCTGGAAGTGTTCGACCTGTTTACGCGAGGGTTGCAGGATCGTGGGCTGCGTCCGCTGCTGGTCAACCTGACGGATGAAATCGACCCGGCCAATTCGGTTCGGATGTTGCGCCAGTATTCGGTGGATGGCGTGGTCGTAGCCTCTTCGACCCTCCCCCCCGGTTTTGCAAAAGCGTTTCGGGATGCAGGTGTTCCCGTTGTACATAGTTTCGGGCGGTACTCGTCATCACCTCAGGTGCATGTCGTCGGGATCGACAATACGGAATGCGGGCGGATGGCGGCGCAGGAACTGATGCGCCGTGGCTACTCAGATGTCGCGTTTCTGGGTGGGCCCGAGGCGGCGACCTCGACCCAGGACCGTTATTCCGGATTCATGTCCGAGATGTCCAAACATCCAAAAATCCGCACGACCTATTCCTTTGCAGACGCCTATTCCTTTGACGCGGGCCGCCGAGAGATGTTGCGCCTGCTGAAATCAAAACCCGCGCAGGCATATTTCTGTGGCGACGACGTTTTGTCGATTGGTGCTTTGTCGGCGGTCAAAGACAGCGGCCTGAAGGTACCCGAGGATATCGGCTTGATCGGCCTGAATGACATGGAAATGTCCCGGTGGGAGAACATTGACCTCACCACCATTCACCAGCCGATCCGACAGATCGTCAGCTCTTCCATTGAGTTGATGGTGGCGACCTTGCAGGAACCCGACCGCTACCCCGAGGCGCGAATTTTTCCGTGTTCGGTGGTTGAGCGGGGCACATTACGCCCCGCCGCTTCCGGTTAGCGGAACATCGGCGGACGCGCGTCCATCCAAGCGCTGCCCTGTTTTGCAGACTCCACAGCAGTGTAAACGGCTGCCATGGATCGCACCCCGTCTGCCGCGTTGGGCAGCCCGTCGCGGACCTCTCCGGCAATCGCATCCGCCAGGTCGCAATAGATATTCGCAACCGCCAGGGGGAACCCTTCTGGATGCGCAATCGCCACGCGACTGAGGCGCTGCGCGTCCTCGTACAACCCGCCTTCGCCTTTTTCAATGATCTGCAAGCGTCCACCGACGGGCGTATAGATCAACTGGTTCGGCTGCTCGGACGCCCAGCGCAGGCCGCCGGTTTCTCCGAACACCTGAATGTCAAACCCATGTTGGCGACCGATGGCCACCGAGGACGTCCATAGGCGGCCAACTGCGCCTTTAGCCGTTCGGAAGTTGACCATAGCGTCATCTTCCAACTCGCGGCTGCCGATGGTTGAGGCGAAATCGGCGGACAGAATCTCGACCTCGTCATCCGCAATAAACCCGGCCATGTGCATGGCGTGGATACCGCAATCGGCGAACTGGCCGGACACGCCCGCCATCGCCGGATCATAGCGCCAACGGACGCGCGGATTGTCGGCGTCGGTGGCGTCGCCGTGATGGCCATGGCTGAAATTGGTGACGACCAGACGCACCTTGCCGATCTCACCTGCGCGGACCATCGCGCGGGCTTGCCGCACCATGGGATAGGCGGAATAGCAGTAGTTGACCGCGCAAATCTTACCGGATTTCTCGGCCACTTTGACGATCTCTTCGCCCTCTTCCACGGTCATGGTCATGGGCTTTTCGCACAGCACATTGAACCCGGCCTCAAGGAAGGCTTTGGTGATCTCGAAATGTGTCGCATTGGGCGTGGCCACAGTGACCAGATCAATGCGGTCGTCGCGCCCGCGCTCACCTTCCAGCATCTCGGTCCAGTCGCTATAGGCGCGGTCTGCCGCGATGCCCAACCGTTGCGCATATTCTCGCCCGATATCGGGCCGATGATCCAATGCTCCGGCACTGAGTTCGAAATGCCCGTCCGCCAGCGCACCCAAGCGGTGCGCCGGTCCAATCTGGCTGCCTTCGCCACCACCGATCATGCCCCATTTCAGTTTGGTCATGGTCCGGGCCTCCTTAGCTGAAACCAATGGATTCAAGGTATTCCCGGTTCTTCCGGGCGTCGCCCACCGGATCGGGATCGAGTGTCGGGTCACAGTCCTGTTCAACCGTGCACCATCCGGTGAAACCTGCGTCCAGCAGCACGTGACGGACGGTCGGAAAGTCCACGTCACCCTCACCCAGATTGCAGAAAATTCCCTGCCCGCAGGCATCGTAAAAACCTGTCCGATTGGCGATCACATCCGCCTTTACGGTCGGCGAGATATCCTTGAAGTGCATATATGAGATCCGGCCGACATAACGCTGCATAAAGCCAACCGGATCAAAGCCCGCATAGGAATGATGACCTGTGTCGAAGCAGATTTTCAACAGGCTTTCATCCACCTCATCCAGCAGCCGTTCCAACTCGGGCTCAAAGTCCATGAAGCCCGCCGCGTGGGCGTGCATACCCACTGTCAGCCCGTATTCTTCGGACCCGATGCGTGCGCTTTCGGCAATTCGGTCGCGATACGCCGCCCATTCGGATTGGTCCATTTGCTCGGCCTCATCCGCACGGCCAGCGGTGGGCGCGCGACGGGGTGAGATCGCATCGATCAACACCAGATGCTGCGCCCCATGCGCCTTCAGTGCGCGGGCAGTGCGGTGGGTGGCGTCCAGCACGTCCTCCCAAGCGTCGGGGTCGTGATAGTTGCGGAACACAACGCCGCCGATCAACTCCAGATCATGCTCGGCCAGCGCGTCGGCCAGGATCGCAGGGTCTTCAGGCATGAACCCCACCGGGCCCAGTTCGATCCCCTTAAACCCGGCCGCAGCGCAGTCGCTGAGAACGGTTTTCCAATGCGGGTTGCGCGGGTCCTGCGCAAATTCCACGCCCCACGAACAGGGCGCATTGCCAATTCTGATGCTCATCTTGTCTTATCTCCGATGCTCAGAAATCTTCGATGTTTTTCCAGCTTTCATCCGCCGACGACGCCAGCGCCGCAGCGACGATCCGGTTGACCTCATGCCCGTCGCGGAAGGTCGGCCAGACCGGCTTGCCTGTCTCGATCGCATGCAGGAAATCACGCGCCTCGATGATGATCTGATCCTGATAGCCCGTGCCATGGCCGGGGCCCTGACAGAATGGCTCATAATCCGGGTGCGCCGGGCCGGTCAGGATTTTGCGGAAGCCACGTTCAGCCTCGGGACCGTCCATGCGATAGAGCCACAGGGCATTCTGATCCTCCTGATCAAAGCGGACCGCACCCTTGGTGCCGTTGATCTCATAGGCGTAGCCCATCTTGCGCCCGGTCGCGATGCGGCTGAAATACATCGACCCCATCGCTCCATTGGCAAAGCGTACCATCATCTGGGCTTGATCGTCATTGTCGACCTCACCGCCCGGGCGGGTTTTGTGCACGGTCTCGACCTCAGCCATCACGCGGTTGATCGGTCCGATCAATGCCAGCGCGGCATTGATCATATGCGGGGCAAGATCGCCCATCGTCCCGTTGGACATTCCCGAGGTGCGCCATGTGGCAGGGGCCTGCGGGTCGGCATAGAAATCCTCGGTGTGCTCGCCCCGGAACCATGTGACCTCACCGATCTCTCCGTCTGCAATCAATTGGCGGGCGTATTGGCTGGCGGGCGTGCGGATATAATTGAAGCCGACCATGTTGGCCGCGCCCGAGGCCTCGGCTGCCTGCACCATCGCAGCGCCATCTTCCATCGACGCGCCCAGAGGTTTCTCGCACAGAACCGGCTTGCCCAGCGCAATTGCCGCCAATGCGATCTGGCGGTGCGTTTCCTGAGGGGTCGCGATCACAATGGCTTCGACCTCGGGATCCTTCACCAGCACCTGCCAATCGTCGGTCGCACGGGCGAATCCGTAGGCCTGACGATAGCGCTCGGCGCTTTCGGGCGAGGACGCGCACACCATCTCCAACCGGGGGCGCAGGTCCGTGTTGAACACGGCCCCGACCGAGGACATGGCAACCGCATGGGCCTTGCCCATATATCCGCCGCCCAGAATGCCAATGCCGATCTCTGCCATTCCGACGCCCTCCCTCGCTTTTTCTTGAAAACCATTTGCAACCGGTTGCAAAACTTGTATCGTGAGAATAGGACTCTCGCAAGCTGCATTCGGCACTGCACCGCAATTTTCCTAAAGGAGCCCGCAGACATGTCCGCGCAACACGACACTGTTTACCTGACAACGGCGCAGGCGATCATTCGCTGGCTGTCGAACCAGTTAATCCAGATCGACGGACGGGAATATCGGTTATGTGGCGGGGGTTTCGGGATATTCGGCCATGGCAATGTGACCTGTCTGGGCGAGGCGTTGAATGCGGTGCGAGATGAGCTGCCGCTCTATCGCGGACAGAATGAACAGAGCATGGGATTCGCCGCTGCGGGCTATGCCAAACAATGGCTGCGTCAGCGATTCATGTTTTGCACCGCCAGCGCGGGGCCCGGTACTGCGAATCTGCTGACAGCCGCCGGACTGGCCCATGCCAATCGCCTGCCGATGCTGATGTTGTGCGGAGATACATTCATCACCCGTCTGCCCGATCCGGTCCTGCAGCAGATGGAGAATTTCAACGATCCGACCTTCGGCCTGAACGACGCATTCAAGCCGGTCAGCCGGTACTGGGACCGCATCACCCACCCGGCGCAGGTCATTCAGTCCCTGCCCGCTGCCATTGCGACGATGCTGGACCCGGGCGATTGCGGGCCTGCCTTCCTGGGGCTGCCGCAGGATGTTCAGGGCTGGACCTATGACTATCCGGTGAAATTCTTTGAGAAGAAGGTGCATCGCATTCGTCGCCAAGCGCCCGATGCGGATGAGGTTGCCGATGCGGCAGCCACTCTGGCCGGTGCCAAACGCCCGATGATCATCGCAGGTGGCGGCGTGCAGTACTCGCATGCCGTGGCTGAATTGACTGCGTTCGCCGAAAAACACCAGATTCCGGTCGTCGAAACCATCGCAGGCCGCGCCAATATGCTGGCGAGCCATCCGCTGAATATCGGCCCCGTAGGCGTGACCGGATCGGACAGTGCCAACGCGATTGCGGAGCAGGCCGATGTGATCGTCGCCGTCGGAACCCGCCTGCAGGATTTCACAACCGGCTCGTGGACGGCTTTTGCCAAGGATGCTCAGTTCATCTCGATCAATGCCGCGCGGCATGATGCGGGCAAACATATGTCGCTCCCGGTTGTTGGCGATGCCAAGTTGTCGATTCAGGCTTTGACAAAGGCTGTTGACTATTCGGCACCGCAAGATTGGGTTTCGCTGGCGCAAGACGAGCGGCAAAAGTGGGATACCTATGTGGCCGAGAATGTCGCATACGGAAACCGCCCGAACTCCTACGCTCAGGCCATCGGCGTTGTGAACGAACTGTGCGACACGCGCGACCGCGTGGTGGCCGCTGCCGGGGGTCTGCCCGCAGAAGTCACCGCCAATTGGCGCACATTGGATATCGGCACGGTCGATGTCGAGTTCGGCTTTTCCTGTATGGGCTATGAGATCGCAGGCGCATGGGGCGCGCGCATTGCCCAATCTGAACGTGAGCCCGACAAGGACACGATCACCTTCTGCGGTGACGGGTCTTACCTGATGCTGAATTCAGACATCTATTCCTCGGTTCTGAGCCGCAAGAAGATGATCGTTCTGGTGCTGGACAATGGCGGCTTTGCCGTCATCAACAAGCTGCAGAACAACACGGGCAATGAAAGCTTCAACAACCTGCTGGAGGATTGCCCCACCATCCCCGAAACTTTTGGCGTCGATTTCGCGGCCCATGCGGCCTCGATGGGGGCGACCAGCGAAAAGGTCGCGAACCCGGCAGAACTGGCCGAGGCTTTCAAACGCGCCAAGGCCAGCGACAAGACCTATGTGATCGTCATGAACGTGGACGCCTATGAGGGTTGGACAACCGAAGGCCACGCCTGGTGGGAGGTCGGAACCCCCCACACTTCTGCGGATGAGAAGGTCCGCGATGCGCATGTCGAATGGGAATCCACGCGTGAAAAGCAGCGTAAGGGGGTGTGATGAGACGGTTCACAGCAGAAACAGCCGATCCTGACATCATCGTCGATGAGTTGCTGAACGGCGGTGGCGCGGTTGCGATATCGGGCCTGTTCACACCCGAGGAGGTCGCCGAGGCACGCGCCATCATCATGGCCGAATCCGAGACCGTCGCCGAAAAAGTGACTCATTTTCAGGGCGCTGCAGAAGAAGACGGTAAGCTGAACCTGCAACGCCGGGTGTGGAACCTGTTGGCCAAGGGCGATGTGTTCTCGCGCATGGCAGCGCATCCGGTGTTGATGAAGATCCTGCGAAAGTTTCTGGGCACCGAATTCATCATGGGTTCGATCGCAGCCAATCGCATCCTGCCCGGCGGGCCGGGGCAGGAACCGCATGTGGATTATCCCTACTGGGATTTTCACAGCCCCGAAACGCATCCTGTTGGTCTGAATGGCTCGTTTCCGATGAACGCACAGGTCTCGGTCCTGCTGGACCCGTTCACCAAGGAAAGCGGCGCGACTGGGTATGTGCCCGGATCGCAGAAAGAGCTGCGGTATCCCACACCCGAAGACAAGTTCTACGACAAGTGCGAGCAGATGACCGGTGAACCCGGCGATGTGGCTCTGTTTTACGGCGTGACATGGCATTGCGCGATGCCGAACAAGGCAGATCACGACCGCAGCGCGATTCTGATCCAGTACCTGCCCAAATGGGTCAAGCCGATGGAGGATATGCCCGCCGCCCTGCCTCAGGATTTCATTGATCAGGCCAGCCCTGACATGCGGCAATTGCTGGGTCTGAACTATCCCTACCCCGAGGTGCTGGACACCGCGCGGGCAGGCAATACCGAGGGGCGCAAGTGACTCTGATCGAAGGCATTAAAGGCAATCGCTTTGCCGTGTTTGGCCGGGCCGGGATGGACATGTTCGCCGACCCGGTCGGGGCCAAAAGCGAAGACGCAAAGGTGTTTCGTGCCGATCTCGGTGGATCAAGCGCCAATATCTGTGCGGGGCTGGTCAAGCTGGGGTCCCAAGCTGCGCTGATCACCTCGGTCTCGGACGATGCGGTGGGGCGGTTTTGCGTGAACCGGTTGCAGGATTACGGTGTGGATACCCGTTTCATCCGCGCCGTGGGCGGCGAGGCGCGCACCTCGCTGGCCGTTTATGAAAGCTGTATCGAGGATTTCCAGAACGTCATCTATCGCAACGGGGCGGCTGATTTTCAGGTGACCGAAGCGGATATGGACGCGGTCGATTACACCGCGTTCTCGGCCCTGATTACGGCAGGCACGGTGTTTGCGGCCGAGCCTTCCCGATCGGCCACGTTCCACGCGTTCGAAAACGCACGGGCCGCAGGCCTGCCGGTGATCTTCGACATTGATTACCGCCCCTATAGCTGGCCATCGCCAGACGTCGCCTCGGAGGTTCTGACCCGCGCAGGCAACGAAAGCGATCTGATTGTCGGCAATGACGAAGAATTCGGATTCATGGCGGGCGGCATCGAAAAGGGCCTGGATAAGGCACGCGAACTGGCGGCCAACGGCAAAATGGTGATCTACAAGATGGGCCACGAGGGGGCCATCACGCTGGCAGACGGGCAAGAGGTCCGGACCGGCATCTACCCGGCCACCGCCGTGAAGCCCAACGGTGCGGGCGACAGTTTTCTGGCCGGTCTTCTCGCCTCGATCGCCGCCGGGCACGGCTTGCGCGACGCGGTGCTGCGCGGCTCGGCCTGCGCGTCGATAGTCGTGTCGAAACCCGGTTGTGCCGGGGCCATGCCGACCACGCCCGAATTGGACGAATTTCTGGCCCGACACCCGGGCCCCACGGATACCTGAAAGGAGACGCAGATGCATATCGCGCCCCATGACAACCAGAACAAACCCATCGTCGATGCCGATCACGATCTGGTGCCGTTGAACTATTTCAACATCGTCAAACTGAAAAAGGGCGAGGTGTTCGAATATGCCGTTCCGGGCTATGAGACCTGTATCGTGCCCGCCACCGGTACCGTGGATGTCGACGTGGACGGCGTTGCGTTCACCAACCTCGGCAACCGCACCATCGACGTCTGGGATGGCGAGCCCGAGGGCGTCTATGTGCCTGTCGGCGCCAAGGTGCGTATCACCTGCATGACGGATGAAACCGAAACCTTCATCGCTGGCGCAAAGTTCGACCGCGTGCTTGAACCTTTTGACGTCCGCGTGCCCGAGCTGGATCTGGTGCAATATGGCTCGGACGACACCAAGACCCACCGCAAGATCAAACACATTCTGGGTGCAAACCATCACGACAAGGTGGGTCGCTTGCTGGTGTCCGAGCTTTATACCGTCGGTCAGGGCGGCTGGTCCGGCTTTCCCAGCCACAAGCATGACACCGACCGCAAAGGCGACGATGGCGAAATGATCGAAACCCGCCATGATGAGACTTACAATTTCCGCTTCCGGCCCAACCATGGCTCGGGCGTTCAGATGCTGCAGCGTGAGGATAACAAGCCAGGCGATGCGTACCACATCATGGACGGCTCAACGATCCTGCTTGACAAGGGCTATCACCCCTGTGCGGTTCTACCGGGGTATGAGATGTATTATTTCACCATCCTCGGTGGCCTCAGCCAACGCTCGCTGAAACAGTATTTCCAGCCGACCCATGCGGATCAGCTGCACACGATCCCCGGCATCATGGACATGGTGGCCAAGTTCAAATGAGCCTTGTGGCATTATCGGACGTGCTGCAACCCGCGCTGCGTGACGGCTACGCCGTGACCGGACTGGTGACGTTGGGCTGGGAAGACATGCGCGCCTATGTGGCCGCAGCCGAGGCCGAAAACGTACCGATCATCCTGCAAGCCGGTCCGTCCTGTCGCGAGCACACGCCGCTGCCAATTCTGGGCAAGATGTTCCGTCATTTGGCCGAAGGGGCCAGCGTGCCTGTCGTGGCCCATCTGGATCACGGCTACAGCCATGAAGACTGCCGTATTGCCATCGACAGCGGCTTTACGTCGGTCATGTTTGACGGTTCGCGCAAAACTCTGGCCCAGAACATCTCTGAGACCGCTGCGATCGTCGAAATTGCCCATTCTGCCGGGGTTTCCTGCGAGGGAGAGATTGGCTTTGTTGGCTATTCCGGCGGCGAAGGCTCGGATGGCACCGACCCGGATGAAGCGGCGCAATTTGCCCGCGAGACGGGCGTGGATGCAATGGCGATCTCGGTCGGAAATGTCCATCTGCAGCAGAACAAGGAGGGCGGTCTGGACGAGGCCCGCATCCGTGCCATCGAGGCCGTCACCGAGGTGCCCTTGGTGATCCATGGCGGATCGGGCGTGCCGGTGGCGCAGCGCACGGCGCTGGCGCGGGGCTCGAAAATCTGCAAGTTCAACATCGGAACCGAGCTGCGAATGGCCTTCGGCGACGCCCTGCGCGCGGCAGTGAATGCCGACCCGGATCGGTTCGACCGCGTTCTTATTCTGAAAGACACACATGAACCGGTGGTCGAAGCGACCCGCCGCGTTCTTCGGGCCTTCAAAGGGGCATGACATGCTGAATATCGGATTGCTGGGCTGCGGGCGGATCGGACAGGTGCATGCCCGATCAATCACTCAGATCGAAGGCGCGCGTGTCCGCGCCGTGGCGGATGCTTTTGCGGAACCCGCCGGAATGCTGGCAGACAAGACCGGTGCTGCAATTCTGCCCGCCGAGGAACTGATTGAAAGCGCCGATGTCGATGCCGTGGTTATCGGAACCCCAACCGACACTCATTACGACCTGATCCATCAGGCGGCCCGCGCAGGAAAGGCGATCTTCTGCGAAAAACCGGTGGACATGTCCGCCGACCGCATCCGCGACTGCATCAAAGTGGTCGAGGCGGCGGGCGTCCTTTTCATGACCGCCTTCAACCGCCGGTTTGACCCGAGCTTTGCCAATATTCATTCCCGCATCGCAGCGGGAGAAATCGGCGCGGTCGAGATTGTCACCATATTGTCCCGCGATCCGTCGCCACCACCGATCAGCTATATCGAAAGTTCTGGCGGCCTGTTTCGCGATATGATGATCCACGATCTGGACATGGCGCGTTTCCTGCTGGGTGAGGAACCTGTAACGGTCTACGCCGTCGGTTCTTCTCTGGTCGATCCCGCGATTGGTCAGGCCGGAGATGTCGATACAGCGGCGGTCACCCTGACGACGGCCAGCGGCAAGATCTGTCAGATCTCAAACTCGCGCCGTGCCAGCTATGGTTACGACCAGCGGATCGAGGTGCATGGGGAAAAGGGCCTACTGCGGGCGGAAAACGTGTTGGAAAACTCTGTCGAAGTTGCGACTGGGGATGGGTTCCGCAGAGCCCCGACAAAGCACTTCTTTCTGGAACGATATGAGGCCGCATACCGGGCGGAGATGTCCCATTTCATCGCAGCTGTGACAGAGGGCAAACCCATGACCCCCGGGATCGTTGACGGGCTTCGGGCGCAAATGCTGGCAGATGCTGCCGCACAGTCGTTGACCGAGGGTCGTGTTGTCGCGCTGACCTGAACTGACTAGCTAGAACCGGTAGAACCGACGCGCAGTGCCTCCAAAGACTTGGGGCTGCGCTGCCTTGGGGACGATCTGTTCATACATCGAAACGATGTCCGAATAGCTTGACGACAGGCTATCGACCGGAAAATTCGACCCGAACATGCAGCGATCCGGTCCGAACTGTTCCAGAACGGTGGTTGCAATCGGGCGGAGGCTGTCCACGGTCCAGCCGTGGTCGAACATCCCAAGCCCCGACAGTTTGCAAAACACCTGAGGCTGACCGGCCAGGTTCTGCATTGCTTGCGACCATTGGTCGATCCCCTCCAGCGAGCGGTCATGGGGCGATCCCGCGTGACACAGCGCGATGCGGGTGTCGGGGGTTTGGGCCAGAATTTCCGCCGTTTGCTCCATCAATTCTGGCAGCAACTGCAAATCGAATGACAGATCGCGATCCGCCAACCGTTTTAGCCCGTCCAAGAATGCAGGACTTCGCAGCAAGTCATTTGTTCCGGTCGCCGCATCCTCACCCGGCGACCGCCCGACGATTTGTCGGACCCCACGCAGGGATGGCAGGGTTTGCAACCTGTCCAGGTGTTCATCCAAATCGCGCGCAGTGAGGTCGCAGAACGCGACCTGAACCAAAGGCCAATCCGGATTATGGTCCGCAACGGACTGCACCCATTCTGCCTCGGCCAGAGGATCATCCGCGCCAACCTGAATGTGGACCGAGGCGTCAAACCCTGCCGCGTCCTTGCGAAACTCGGGCAGCAGGTAGTTGCGCTGAATGGGCGTCGGGTCTCCAAAAAACCGCGCGACTCCTTTTTCCATCAGCCACGGGTAATGCACGGCGCTGAGGTCCCACAGGTGATGATGCGCGTCGATCTTCATGTCGAAGCCCCCTCGGTTGCCTGCGCCAGAAAGTCGATACCCTGCTGCTTCCAGAAATGCAGAAGGTCGATGAAAATCCAGTTTTCGGCCAACTTGTCGCCAGCGCGCCGATAGATATCGATCACACGAAACTCGCCGGTCTTGCCGGTCGCGGGCATGCCCATGAAATCACCGGTCAAAGTTGCTATAAAGTTGGGCCACCCGAAGAATCCACCATAGTGGCCTTCGGCCATGCGGCAGATATGAGTGGTCTTGGTTCTATCGGAAAACGCCGCCCGGAATGGGCCGGAATGCTGTTTGGCATAACGTTCGATCGTGTAGGTCGCGCCGATACCCTCGGGGCCCCACCAGATCATGTCGTCATGCCAGGTTCGGGCCAGTTCATCCTCAAGCGACAGCCCGTTGTTCCACTGCCCAAGGTCCGCGATCATCGCGTTGATGGCCGCCAGAGTTTTGACCCCTTCGGCTGCGGGCTGATCTTCCAGCAGCAACCCGTCATGGGTCAAAGGGCCAGGTTGCACCAGATGTACCGCGGTCTGTTTGTGGAACGGGCTTTGCCCGGCCTGCGCCATCAGATGCGGAATGTCGAAATACATCGCAGTCTCAACGATCTGCCCGTTCTCGATCTTGTAAAACGCGCAATAGCGCAGAAACGCCATTTTATGGGTCGGCTTGATACCCAACCACGGGGAATCGAACAGACCCACCAAATGTCCCATCGATGCCACCCAGACCGCATGATCGTCGCGCAGTGAATTCCGACCGGCGAAAAAGATATCATTGCGGATTTGCAGTCGTGTCAGGCTGCGTTTGAGCGGCTGCCAGAAATGAACTGCAACCTCGGTCGGGTCGTCGATTTCGTCAAAAGGATGGAACCCACGCCAGAGCGAATCCGGCGTACAAAACCGGGCCATCACATCGTGCAGTTGTTCCTGTGAGGCGCGTTCCAGAGCGGTTTGGAACGTCAGGATCAGATTCTTTTCGTTTTGAAAGGTCACTGTATTTTCTTTGTTTTCAAAGGAATGAGCACTTCATTCCCCAAGGTTGAGTCGCGGGTTGGCGTCAGTTTTGCATACGTATGCAAAAAAGTCTTGCCTGATTTGATATATGCGAATTACAGTTTTGCAAACGTATGCAAACGAATCCTTTCAGGGGGCACCATGGCGGAAATTCAATTGCGCAACGTCGGCAAGCGCTGGGGCTCTTTCATTGGGGTCCACAACTTTGACCTGACGATTGCAGATCGCGAGTTTCTGGTTTTGCTGGGCCCCTCGGGCTGCGGCAAGACCACGACGATGCGGATGATCGCCGGGCTTGAGGACGTGTCCGAAGGCAACATCCTGATCGATGGCAAGGTCGTCAACGACCTTGAACCCAAGGACCGCGACGTGGCGATGGTGTTCCAAAGCTACGCGCTGTACCCCAACATGAACGTCTACGAAAACATCCGCTTTCCGCTGAAGGTGCGCGGCATCGACCCTGCGTCCCATGACGAGAAAGTGCGCCGCGCCAGTGCGATGGTCGAGCTGGACGAATTTTTACACCGCAAACCTGCAGAGCTTTCCGGCGGTCAGCGCCAGCGTGTCGCGCTGGCCCGTGCAATCGTGCGGGAACCCAACGTGTTCCTGATGGATGAGCCACTGTCGAACCTTGACGCCAAGCTGCGCGTTTCGACCCGGGCGCAGATCAAGAACCTCAGCCATGAATTGGCCGTGACCACGATTTACGTGACCCACGACCAGATCGAGGCCATGACACTGGCCGACCGCGTAGTGGTGATGAAACAAGGCGTGGTCCAGCAGGTCGGCAGCCCGACCGAAATTTACGACCGACCGGCGAATACCTTTGTGGCCAGCTTTATCGGCTCGCCTGCGATGAACCTGATGGACGGTGAGGTATCGGGTGGCGTGTTCCGCGCCGAGCATGTCGAAATTCCGGTCTCTGCGCCCGATGGCCCCATGACGCTTGGGTTCCGGGCCGAGGATGCAAGCCTTGCCGACGGTCAAGGCCAAATCACCGCGCCGATCTACACGCTGGAGCTGCTGGGCGACGCGACCATGATCTCGGTCCGGGTCGGCGGTGCCTTGGTGTCGGTCAAGGCCGACAAGTCTTTCCGCGCCGAGATCGGGGATGATGTCTCATTCTCGGTGCCAACAGATATCTGCCACCTCTTCGAAGCTGGAAGCGGTGCGCGGATTGGGGAGTAACCCCCACAACAGCCCGTATGGGCATAACAGCGGTCCGGACGTCGACGACGGACCCATCCTGACAGGGAGAAACGCATGAAACTCAAGACGATCCTTTTGGCAGGGGCCATGGCCATCGCGGCAAGCGGTGCATCGGCGGCCTGTTCATACGAAAACGAAGTACCGTTGAAATCTCTTTCCGCCGGGTTTGAAGCCTGGAAAGCGGTGACCGACGCGATGGCCGAATGCGGCAATTTCAGCGCCTCGCTGGATCAGGAATTCCGCGAGAAACAGCCCGAAGCCTTTGCGGCCAACCCGTCGCTCTATCAGATTGGTGGCGTTTCCAACGCGACCCTCGTCCCCTTGCTGAACGCAGGTTCAATCCGCCCGCTGGATGATCTGGTCGAAAAATATGGCCAGAACCTGCTTCCGAACCAGCTGATCAAAGTCGACGGCAAGACAATGGCGATTGCCTTCATGGTCAATGCGCAGCACCTGATGTATCGCGATGATGTTCTGGCCGATCTGGGCATTGAAGAGCCAAAGACATACGGCGACGTGATCGACGCCGCGGCCAAGATCAAAGAAGCCGGTGTCATGGATTATCCGATCGGGGGCACCTTCAAGACCGGTTGGAACCTCGGTCAGGAATTCGTCAACATGTATCTTGGCGAAGGTGGCGCGTTCTTTGGCGACGGCAACATGCCCGCAATCAACAACGCGCAAGGCGTAGCTGCGTTGGAAACGCTGAAAGCGATGACGGATTACATGGACCCGGAATATCTGGTCTCGGATTCCACCTATGTCCAGCAGCAATTCCAACAAGGCAAGATCGCCATGGCCAACCTTTGGGCCAGCCGGGCCGCTGCCATGAATGATGAGGCTGAAAGCCAGGTTGTCGGCAAAGTCACCATGGCCTCGGCCCCTATGGGGTCGTCGGTTCCGGCCACGACTGTCTGGTGGGACGGTATCGTTCTGGCCTCGAACATGAGCGATGAAGAAGCCGACGCGGCTTTCCGTCTGGTGATGGAAGGCATCGATGCCGAGATGGTTGGCGCCAACAATGACACCGCCGTCTGGCTGAGCACCGCGTACACACCGGGTGCGCTGGCTGCGGGCGCTGCGGCCTCGGCAGAAGGTGGTGCGAAAGCCTATCCTGCGTCCGGTCCGATGGGCATCATGCACACGGCGCTGGGCAATGGTCTGGCTGATTATCTGACCGGCGCAAAAGACGCCCAGACCACGCTGGCCGATATCGAGGCGGATTACATCACCGCCGCGAAAGAGGCCGGTCTGATCAGCAACTGATCCTCTCTGGGGAGGGCGCATGCCCTCCCTCTTTTTCCACCCGAGAACCATGAGAAAGGCAGAGCCATGAATTTCCGGACATTTGCCGCCTTTGTTGGCCCCTCTGTCTTTATGATGCTTCTCTTTATCGCGTTTCCACTGGTCAGCGTGTTCAAGCAAAGCTTTTACATCACCCAACCCGTCTACGAGACGGTCGAGGTCGAAACCTGCACCCCCGGCTTCATCACTCAGACCTGCGTCACCGAAGAGAAATCGCAGCCCAAGCTGGATGAACATGGCGAGGTGATCACGCGCACCGAATATGTCGGCCTGCAAAGCTATCGCAATGTGCTGGAACCCGAGCGCGCGTGGCGCGCGATCACCAACGGGGAATGGAACGTTCTGTCCACGATCAACTTCTGGAAGGCGCTGCGGTTCACCGTGACCTTCACGCTGATCACATTGCCGCTTGTTGTCGGGTGCGGTCTGGGAATCGCGGTTCTGATCAATAATGCTGCCCGGTCGATCAAGGGCCCGGTCATCTTTGTCTCGTTGCTTCCGTTCATCATCACGCCGCTGATCGGGGTTTTGTCGATCAATTGGCTGTTCAAGGGGGACGGCATCCTGATTTCGATGATGGAATGGTGGCTGCAGCGCGACATCGCCCTGTTTGCCCAGGCCTGGACAATTGAGATTCTGATGATGCTGTACCGCGTCTGGCACGTCGCACCCTTTGCCGCCATCGTGTTCTATGCCGGTTTGCAGACTGTCAATCAGGACAGTCTGGAAAGCGCCGTCATCGATGGCGCGACCCGGTGGCAGCGGATGAAATACATCGTCATTCCGCACCTGATGCCGCTGATCATCTTTGTGTCGATGATCCATCTGATGGATGCCTTCCGCACCTTCGAAGAGGTCGTTGGGTTCTCGAGCCAAGGCTACGTCATCTCGCTGCAGTGGCTGACCTTTGACTTCCTGGTGCCCGATCAAGCCGGAAACCGGTCGATCAGCCGCGCCTCGGCCAGTGCCATGCTGACCATGATCGGCATCGTCATCCTGCTTATCTTCCCGCTGCGCCGGACCTGGCGTGATCACAAAGGAGGTCACTGACATGTCCTCACGTGCGCTTCGCCAACCGCTCAGCCTGCGGCTGACATCCAACATCTTCCTGGCGTTCTGGTGCCTTGTCGCGGCTTTTCCGATCCTCTGGATCGTGATCATGAGCTTCAAGTCGCCGGTTGATGCCTATGACAGCAACGCGCTGAACGTGATCTTCGGACCGGTGACACTGGCGACTGGCAACGGGCTGTCCCTGCTGGATATCCTTCTGGGCATCGCGGTGATCTGGGCCACGGTGATCGTGGTGACCAGAACCCTGCCGTCTATGGTGGCGTCCTACACCAAGCCCGGACAACAGTGGTTTGGATGGGTCATCGGCGTTCTGGTTTCCGTAATTGGATTTCTGCTGGTGTTCTTCGTCATTCTGCCTGCGGTTTTGAATGTCCTGAACCCGCTGTTTGGCCCGCTGGGTCGCGACGTGCTGGGCGTGACGACCGAACACTACAAGACCGTCTGGATCGACCGGGGATTTTCCAACAACTTCAAGAACTCACTGTTGGTAACCGCCGGAGTTGTAACCGTTTCGCTGACCGTTGGAACTTTGGCGGGGTATGGGCTGGCGCGGTCTGGCTCGACACTGGCATTCTGGATCCTGATCATCGCGCTGATTTTCCGGGCCTTGCCGCATTCGGTGCTGGTGGCGGGCTATCTGCCTGTCTTCATCAACTCGGCCGAATGGCTAAGCCCGATTTTGGGTGAGAACGCCCCGACGCTTTATGGCAAACCTTTTGCGGTGATCGCGGTGCTTGTGGCGATCAACCAGCCGTTCACGATCTGGATGCTACGGTCATTCTTTCAGAACATCCCGGCCGAGCTGGACGAGGCTGCGCGGGTTGACGGCTGCAACCACTTTCAGGCCTTCCGGCGTGTGATCATGCCGGTGATGTGGCCGGGCGTCATCACCACCGGGCTGTTCAGTTTTCTTCTGGCTTATAACGACCTGCTGGTAACCTCGTTGCTGTTGGATGCGCAGAACCAGACCATGGTCCCGGCCATTGTCGGCATGTTCAACCGCGAAACAACGACTACCGATCAGGTGGTCGCCGTGGCTGCTGCGGTGTCGATCACCGCGCCCCTTTTCTTCCTTGTCATGATCTTCCAACGCCAAATCGTCAGCGGTTTGACCGCAGGGGCGGTGAAAGGATGACAAGATTTTTCGACGAAAAATCTCAGGCCGGAGTGATGAGATGAAAGGTTCGCGTCCCGAACAAGCGGTTCTGACCCGCGATACGGATATGTCCAAAACCGAAGACACGCGCCGCGTGATCGAGACGATGGTGGACGGTCTGAATGACCACCGCATCGACGATATTGGCGAGTTCTTTTCACAGGGCTTCCGCTGGCTGGGCAATCAGGGCTGCGGCACCAAGACCGGCCTGAAAGAGTTTCAGGACAACTGGCAGCGCCCCTTTCAGGCCGCTTTTTCCGACAAGACCTGCATCGATGAGGCGCGTCTTTACATGGGCGAATGGGCGGCTGCCTTTGGTCGGCAAGAAGCTACTCATTCCGGCGAATTCCTGGGCATCGCCCCCACCGGAAAGCGGGTTGAAATCCGGTACATGGATTTCTGGAAAGTGGTCGATGGCAAGATCGTCGACAACTGGGTGAACGTCGATTTCGCCCATGTGGCCGCGCAGCTGGGGGTCGATCTGTTCAATGGCGAGGGCTGGGAAGCCTATGACCGGGGTGAAAAGACCGCACCCCGCCCCGACAAGTAAGGATCACGAAAATGGCAATCGAGTATCTCAAACGCGGCAAATCCGACGCTGACCGGGCCGAAGACGATGCCAAAACCCGCGCAGTCGTCGAAGCGACGCTGAAAGACATCGAAACCCGTGGTGACGCCGCCGTGCGTGACCTTAGCGAGAAGTTCGACAACTATTCGCCCGCGTCCTTTCGCCTGTCGCAGGAGCAAATCGACAATCTGATCGGCCAGCTGACTGACCGGGAACTGGCCGACATCAAATTCGCACAGGAACAGGTTCGGAACTTTGCACAGGCGCAACGGGACTCGATGCTTGATATCGAGGTGGAAACGCTGCCAGGCGTGATCCTCGGCCACAAGAACATCCCCGTGCAATCGGTGGGGTGCTATGTCCCCGGTGGCAAATTCCCGATGGTGGCGTCAGCACATATGTCCGTGGCAACGGCCAGCGTGGCGGGCGTGCCGCGCATCATCGCCTGCACCCCTCCGTTTCAGGGCAAGCCGAACCCGGCGGTGATCGCTGCCATGCATCTGGGCGGTGCGCATGAAATCTATGTGATGGGTGGCATCCAGGCCATTGGCGCGATGGCACTGGGCACCGAGACCATCGATCCAGTTCATATGCTGGTCGGCCCCGGCAATGCCTTTGTGGCCGAAGCCAAGCGTCAGCTGTTCGGTCGCGTGGGTATCGACCTCTTCGCCGGTCCGACCGAGACCATGGTCATTGCTGATGAGACCGCCGCCGATGCCGAGCTATGCGCCACCGACCTATTGGGTCAGGCTGAGCATGGCTATAACAGCCCCTGTGTGCTGCTGACCAACTCTCGCAAACTGGCCGAGGATACTCTGGCCGAAGTCGACCGCCTGCTGGGCATCCTGCCCACTGCCGACACCGCCAAAGTGTCCTGGGCGGAATATGGCGAGGTGATCGTCTGCGACACTTATGACGAGATGCTACAAGTCGCCGACGACATCGCATCCGAGCATGTGCAGGTGATGACCGACCGCGATGACTGGTTCCTTGAGAACATGACCTGCTATGGCGCGTTGTTCCTTGGACCACGGACCAATGTCTCGAACGGAGACAAGGTGATTGGCACCAACCACACGCTGCCAACCAAGAAAGCCGGTCGCTATACCGGCGGGCTTTGGGTGGGCAAATACCTGAAAACCCACAGCTATCAGAAGGTTCTGACCGATGAGGCGGCAACGCTGATCGGCGAATACGGCTCGCGCCTGTGTATGCTGGAAGGCTTCGTGGGCCATGCCGAGCAATGCAATGTCCGCGTGCGCCGCTATGGCGGGATCAACGTGCCCTATGGCCAACCGGCGCCATATCGGGACGCTGCCGAATGAGCGACAGGCATTCGCAACACAAGGCCCTGATCGCTCCGCTCAGGGCCGCGATGTACGATTTCTCCGAGGACGGGGTTCGCAAGGCGCTGGGGAAACTCAGCGCCTCTGACGCTGTTTTCAGGCTCTGCCATCCGTTTGGCGACAGCACCGGTAGCGAAGCTCACTATGATCTGGCCTATCGGGGTCTGCTTGACGCATGGCCCGATCTGGAGCGGCGCGATTACATCGTCATGGCCGGACCGGATGAACACGGCGCGGATTGGGTCGGTTGCGGCGGCTACTATACCGGTACCTTCACCGGGCCTTGGCTGGATATCCCGCCGACCGGCCATCAGGTGACAATGCGGTTCCATGAATTCTATCGCTTCCGCGACGGCAAGATCGTCGAGATGCAGGCGCTTTGGGACATCCCCGAAGTGATGATGCAGGCCAATGCCTGGCCCATGGCCCCCAGCCTTGGGCACGAATGGCATGTGCCGGGTCCCGCGACGCAGGATGGTCTGGTTCCGGGGCCATATGATGCCACCAAAGGTCAGCAGACATGCCAGCACATCATCGACATGCTGGATTACCTCAAGAAACACCCGTCGGAAGGCGGGCCAGAGGTGATGGAGATGGAGAAGTTTTGGCATCCCCGCATGAACTGGTACGGCCCGGCGGGGATCGGAACCGGGCGCGGCTATGCTGGGTTTCGCAACTGGCACCAGATTCCGTTTCTGAACGGAATGCCGGACCGTGGGCAATATGTCGGTGACATCACCTATCATTTCTTTGGCGATGGGGAATACGCGGCTGTCACCGGTTGGCCCAATATGATCCAGACCGTAACGGATGACGGCTGGATGGGGATTGCGCCTTCGGGCAAACGGATCACCATGCGCAGCCTTGATTTCTGGCGACTCGAGAATGGCAGAATCCGCGAAAACTGGGTTCTGGTCGATCTTCTGGATGCCTACCGTCAGCTTGGCGTTGACGTTTTTGCCCGTCTGCGGGAATTCAACAAGGCCCGAAACATGGGCCGCATTGAGATACCGGATGGAATGAACTGATGACCGACCTGCCCCGCACCCCTTCGTTTTCACTGGCTGGAAAGACCGCCCTTGTGACCGGGGCCTCGTCGGGCATCGGGCAGGGCTGCGCGGTTGCGCTGGCCGAGGCCGGGGCGCATGTGGTGTGCGCCGCGCGCGGGGCGGATCGACTGACCGAAACGGTCGACGCATTTCTGGCGCAGGGCTGGTCGGCCGAAGCTTTGGTTCTGGATCAGGGCGACCTCACCGCGTTGCAGGCACTGTTCGAAAACCGCACTTTCGACGTCGTGGTGAATTCGGCGGGAACGGCGCGCCATAGCCCGGCAATCGAAACAACGCCTGAAGACTTTGACGCCGTCACTGACGTCAATCTGCGGTCGGCCTATTTCCTGTCGGCCTATGCGGCCAAGGCCTTGATCGCGGCGGGTAAGCCGGGATCGATCATTCATATCTCAAGCCAGATGGGCCATGTAGGTGGCGTGGACCGTGCGCTTTATTGCGCGACCAAACATGGGCTTGAGGGCATGGTCAAAGCCATGGCGATTGAATGGGGCAAAGAGGGCGTGCGCATCAACACGGTCTGCCCGACCTTCATCCGAACGCCGTTGACACAGGCCACGTTCGACAACCCCGAACGCGCGGCTTGGATCATGGACAAGATCAAGCTGGGCCGTGTGGGCGAGGTCGAAGACATCATGGGCGCGGTGGCCTATTTGGCGTCTGACGCCTCGGCGCTGGTAACGGGCACGTCAATGCTGATCGATGGGGGGTGGACGGCAGACTGATGGCTGAAAAAGTCACATCCCTGCAGGTGGCACAACTAGCCGGAGTCAGCCAGTCGGCGGTGAGCCGCGTGTTTACGCCCGGCGCGTCGGTCAGCAAGAAAACCGAAGAGAAGGTGCGTAAGGCCGCCGCCGAACTCGGGTACCGACCCAACGTTCTGGCCCGCGCCATGGTGTCAGGAAAAAGCCGCATCATCGGGTTGGTGGTCGGCTATCTGGACAATTATTTCTATCCCGAAGCGCTCGAGAAACTGTCGAACGGCCTGCAGGAGCACGGCTATCATGTGCTGATCTTCATGGCCTCACGCTCGGCCGGGAATATCGACGACGTAATGGAAGAAATCCTCGACTATCAGGTCGACGGCGTTGTTCTGGCCTCGGTTTCCATGTCCTCGGACATCGCGACACGATGCCAACAGGCGGGCGTGCCGGTGGTTCTGTTTAACCGCAGTCAGGACATCGAAGGCATTACGACCGTGACGTCGGACAACTATGTCGGCGGGCGCAAAGTGGCCGAGTTTCTGCTGGCAGGCGGGCATGAGCGCATTGCCTATATCGCCGGTTGGCGGGGCGCTTCGACCCAACGGGATCGCGAGGCCGGGTTCCGGGCTGTTCTGGCCGAAGCGGGCCGGGACGTATTTGTGCAGGATTTTGGTGAATTTCATACCGAACAGGCCCGCGCCGCCGCAAGACGGGTGTTTGACGTGCCTCCGCAGGATCGGCCTGATGCGGTGTTTGTCGCCAACGATCACATGGCGCTGGCCGTGATGGATGTCATCCGTTTTGAACTGGGCCTGCGCATCCCCGAAGACGTTTCGGTTGTCGGGTATGACGATGTGCCGCCCGCCGGGTGGCCGGCCTATAACCTCACGACAATCCGGCAGCGCGCCAATCTGATGGTTGCGGAAACCGTCTCGGCCCTGCTGGATCATATCGAAAACCCGCAGGCAATCGAACCGCGCAAGGTGGCCATTGACGGCCCGCTGATCGTGCGCACCTCGGCACGGTTGCCCAAGGGCTGGACTCCACAAAGGACAGAGACATGAAAGGCTTCGATCCGAAGTTTCGGGATTTTCCCGACTATATCATCGGCATCACCAAAGAGATTTGGGAGGATCGCGGCATCGCGACCCTGCACGACTATTACAGCAAGGACATTGTAGTGCGCTCGCCGGGGTCGGTTGTGTTGGGCAACCAGAATGTCATCGGTGCGACGATGGCAACGCTGGCCGAGTTTCCCGACCGGCAGCTGTTGGGCGAGGATGTGATCTGGTCCGGAACGCCGGACGAAGGCATGCTCAGCTCGCATCGCATCCTCTCGACCGCGACCCATCTGGCCGAAGGTGTCTACGGCAAACCGACCGGTACCAAGTTGCGGTATCGCATTCTGGCTGATTGTCACGCCATCGACAACCAGATCAACGATGAATGGCTAATCCGAGATCAAGGCGCCATCGTGCGGCAGATGGGGTGGGACCCCAAGGACTATGCCGCCGACCTGATCGCGCGCGAAGGTGGACCGGACGCCTGCGTCAAGCCCCTGACACCCACAATTGACCAGCCCGGCCCGTATAAAGGCAGGGGCAACGACAATGAGTGGGGTCAACGCTATGCCGATATTCTGACCCGGATCATGAATGCCGATATGGGTGTGATCGAAGGTGAATATGACCGTGCGGTGCAGTCCGAATATGTGGGCGGCGTCACCGGGCATGGTTGGGACGCGGTGGATCGGTTCTGGATGGGCCTACGCGCCAGCTTCCCGAATGCGGAATTCCGGGTCGACCATCAGATCGGCCGTGATGACCCGGATATGCCGCCGCGCGCCGCCCTCCGCTGGAGCCTTTGGGGCAAGCATGACGGCTGGGGTGTGTTTGGCGCACCAACCGGCGCGCAGGTCTATGTTCTGGGGATCAGCCATGCGGAATTCGGCGCCCTGATCGGGGGTCAGCCGCAATTGCGCCGGGAATACACGCTTTTCGACGAAACCTCGGTCTGGAAACAGATCCTTCTGAACAGTGGAGAGGCCTGAGTGACCGCGATGGGCCCATCTCTGAATGCCACTCAGTCGGCCCGGCGGTATCATGCGCATCGGGCAGCATTACGAGCACGTTGTCTGAACAACCGTCCTCCGGGGGGTGGGGTCTGAACCCAATCCCCCCATTTTCAAGGAGACACACTCATGAGTACCATCCAACAACGCATCGTCCGCTACGGCGAATTGAAGCCCTGTAAAACAGCGTTCATCGACGCCCACACGCCGGGCAGCGATCAAAAAGAGAACTTTACCATCATCGGCGGCGGGGTATCGGAATCCCCTGACCAGCATGTGCACATCACCGACAAGATCGGGTTCAACATTGGCGCGGCGGGACAGCCGCCGAAATGTCGTAACTCATTACACAGCCACACCACGGCCGAGGTGTTCTTTGTCGCCAAAGGACGCTGGCGGTTTTTTTGGGGCCGCTATGGAACAGCGGGCGAGTTCATTGCTGAGGAAGGGGACATCTTCAACATTCCGACCGGTATCTTCCGGGGCTTCGAAAATGTCGGTCAGGACTATGGAATGATCATGTCGATGCTGGGCGGCGACGACGCTGGCGGCGGCGTGACCTGGGCCCCACAGGTCATTGAAGACGCGCAGGCGCATGGCCTGATGCTGGGCAACAACGGGGTGCTGTACGACAGCAAGAAAGGTCAGGAGCTTCCTCATAACGTCCAGCCTATGCCCCTGTTGACCGAAGAAGAGTTGAAGGCCTTTCCCGAGGTTCCTGTCGATGCCGTGATCGGCAAGTATGTGGCACGGTATTGGGACCTGATGGCGCTGGGCGCCGACAAGCCCGTCACCGTGATCGGCGAAAACGGTTTGATCAAGGACAAGCCGGGGTTTGAGGTCGACTTTCTGACACGCGGGTCAAGTGTTGCAGACGCGGTTCCGGCCCAGAAACCCGTGGTTCTGATGCCGGTAAGCGGGCATTGGCGCGTGAGCGTCGAGAATGTGCAGACAACTATCTCGGGCGGCGATACGATTCTGGTTCTGCCGGGTGAAAGCTATGCGGTGGAACCATCAATGACCGGTCAGGCTGGCCTGTATCGGATCACCGCAACCGATGATCCCGCGGGCGCGACATGGACCGGTAAATAATCGAATAGGAGACCCCACATGACCAAAGTTTTGACGACCCATGTGGGTTCTCTGCCGCGAACACAGGATGTCGTGGATTTCATTTTCGCCCGCGAACGGGCGGTGCCTTGCGACCCAGCCGCATTTGACGCCTGCATGTCAGAAGCGGTCAATGAAGCCGTACGCAGGCAGGTCGAGGCCGGTGTCGATATCGTCAGCGACGGCGAAACCTCAAAGATTTCCTACGCCACCTATGTCAAGGATCGCTATACCGGGTTTTCCGGCGACAGCCCCCGCAACGCGCCTGCAGATCTGAAGATGTTTCCGGGCTTCTTGCAGCGCCTCGCCAATGAAGGGGGAACACCCCAATACGCGCGTCCGCAATGCACTGGCGCAGTGCGCTCGAAAGGCCAGGGTGAACTGCAGAAGGACATCGCCAATCTCAAGGCCGCGATGGTGGCCCATGGGGTCGAACGCGGGTTCATGAACGCAGCCTCTCCGGGCGTGATCTCACTGTTTCTGCAAAACGATTTCTACCCCACGCGCGAGGACTATCTGGCCGCGCTGGCAGACGCGATGAAAGAAGAATACGAGACGATCGTCGCGGCAGGGTTGGACCTGCAACTGGATTGTCCGGACCTTGCCCTGTCGCGGCATATGTTGTTTACCGAGTTGTCGGACGAAGAGTTTGTCAAAGTGGCCGACATGCATGTCGAGGCGCTGAACCATGCCCTGCAGAACGTGACGCAAGATCGCGTTAGGGTCCACATTTGTTGGGGCAACTATGAAGGGCCTCATTGCTGCGACATCGCCATGGACAAGGTGTTCAGCACTCTGATGGCGACCAAATCGCGCTATGTGCTGTTCGAAACCTCCAACCCGCGCCATGCCCATGAATGGACCGTGTTCCGTGACCGAAAGGGCGAAATCCCCGACGACAAGGTTCTGGTTCCCGGCGTCGTGGACACGACCACGAATTTCGTCGAGCACCCTGAATTGGTGGCCCAGAGGATCGAGCGCTTCACCAACATCGTTGGCCCGGACCGCGTGATCGCGGGCAGCGATTGCGGGTTTGGCACCTTCGCCGGGTTTGGGGCCGTCGATCCGGACATCGCCTATGCTAAGCTCGCCTCACTGAGCGAGGGCGCAAAGCTGGCCTCCCGATGACACCACTGATCCTGCTGCCCGGAATGATGTGCGATGCGCGCCTGTTTGGCCCGCAGATCGACGCGCTGTCCGGGTCGGTGCCGCTGATAACATTTCCGCTCAACCAGCATGATAGCGTACACGAGATGGCCGCAGACATCCTTGCGAATGCGCCGCCCGCTTTCATGCTGGCTGGTCTATCCATGGGCGGGATCGTCGCGATGGAGGTCATGCGGCAAGCGCCGGATCGGGTTCTCAAAGTGGCCCTGATCGACACCAACCCATTGGCGGAAACCGCCGACGTCAAAGCCCGGCGCGGCCCTCAGATCGAAGCGGTCCGCGCGGGCAAGTTAAGGCAGGTGATGCGGGATGAGATGAAGCCCAACTATCTGGCCGACGGCCCACGGCAAGGTGCCATTCTGGACCTGTGCATGGCCATGGCGACCACGTTGGGCCCCGAGGTTTTCATCCGCCAGTCCCACGCGCTGATGGATCGCCCGGACCAGCGTGATACGCTGAATGACTACACCGGCACAGCCTTGGTCTTGTGCGGCCGCGAAGACGGGCTCTGCCCGGTGGAGCGGCACCGAATGATGCATGACCTGCTACCCAACAGCGTGCTGACCATAATCGAAGGTGCCGGGCATCTGCCCACGCTTGAAAAGCCAACCGAAACCACAGCGGCGCTGATCCGCTGGCTGGAGGCCTCATGACCCCATCGCTTTTGTCCCTGCTGCGCAAGGTCGATACACCCACGGTCTGCAACGCGATCGAAGTCGCCCAAGGCAAGCGCGGCTTTGACGGGTTCACGCGTGGAACGATGCTGTGTTCCGCGCCGGACGACCCACCCGTGGTTGGATATGCCCGCACCGCCCGGATTGCGGCCATTGAGCCGCCATCGGAACCGCCAGAGGTGATCCGGACCCGCAGGATGGCCTATTACAGGTATATGGCCGAGGCCCCCTCGCCCTCGGTCGCGGTGATCGAGGATATGGATTTCCCCGAATGCATCGGCGCGTATTGGGGAGAGATCAATACGACGATCCACAAGGGCTTCGGCATGTCCGGTGCCCTGACCAACGGGGTCATGCGCGATCTGGGCGACCTGCCCTCGGGCTTTCCGGTCGTGGCGGGATCGATTGGGCCAAGCCACGGGTTCGTGCATGTTCGCGAACTGGACATCCCGGTGAGCGTTTTCGGCCTGACCGTCTCGCCCGGGGATCTTGTTCACGCCGACCGCCACGGGGCGTTGGTGGTCCCACCCGATGTCATCGACCAGTTGCAGGCAAGTATCCAGAAACTGCTGTCGACCGAACGCATCGTTCTGGATGCCGCCGCGCAGCCCGGCTTTGACTTTGACGCGTTTCAATCCGCTTGGGACGCCTTTGAAAAGGCGCGCGTGTAAGGCCCCATCACGGTGCAGAACGAAAAAGGGCGGGTCCTGTGACCCGCCCTTGAACACTTGGCTTCAGAACAGCTTAGAAGTTGAACTGCGCACCAAAGTCCGCTTGGATGCGGCTGTCGTCGTCGCCTTCTTTGATCTGGCCAACAGCGCCGCGCAGCGATGCACCGCCGCCCAGGTCATAGATGGCGCCAACACCCAGGTTGCGGGTGTCATCGTCAGCCGAACCGTCGCCATAGACGAACTGCAGCGTGGTTGCCGCACCGATGTTGTAAGACGCGGACAGACCGTATGCGGTGCCGTTTTCGTCATCATCTGCAACATCGTCATCTGCGACGAACAGGGTGCCGTAGAAGTCACCCAGATCTGCGCCCAGGGTCAGAACGGTCAGGCTCTGCTTGTCCAGGGTGCCAACCGAATCGGTTTCGCCATAGGCAACCGATGCGGTGATGTTGTTGAACGTGTACGCGGCGCTCAGGTCCCAGCGGTCGGCGTCGGTTGTGCTGCTACCGGTGACCGGAGCATTCGCCAGCGTGCGCTGATCATAAGACGCGCTAAACGCGAAATCGCCGACAGCGTATTGGAAGAACACGGCGTTTGCGCCCGAACCGGTCGACGAGTATTCGAGGAACGAGTAGTCAACACCTGAATACTGACCCAGGAATTGCTCCAGGCCCGGTTCAACACCAAAGTAGTCGTCCAGGTTGTCGAAGGAACCGGCGACGTTGCCAGCATCAACACGCAGACCACCATAGATGACCGAGAAACGCGCGCCGTTGAGGCCGGCTTCTTCCTGTTCACCGTTGCCGCTGTTGTCGTCCGCCTGCAAACGAACGCGGGTCGAGAACTGAACGCCGCTATCGGTTTCAACGTCTGCGTCGATGTTCAGACGGAAGCGCGAGACCAGGATAACACTGTCGGTATCTGCGCCGGTCGCGGATGCGGTAACAGTCGAGTCTGTAAAGTCAGACACGGTGTCAACGGTACCGGTGCGGTCTTCCAGATAGCCCAGACCAAAACGGCCGTAGCCGCTGAATTTGACTTCCGCGGCGGCAACGCTTGCGGTTGCGATCAACGCGGTCGATGCGATGAGAAGTTTTTTCATGGTGATTCCATAAGGTTTCAGAGAGGAGGATGACCGCATGACACGGTCAAACGCGCTATCCGGCAAATCCGCTGACCGGACAAGAGTGCCGTAGCGTTTTAACAGTTCGTCAACGGCGAGTGTTGCAAAAAGGCATAACTCTGGATCAGTCATTAAAATATCGGCTGGAAGTCGCCGATCAAATATGCATAGCGGCTATGCGTTTCTGGTCTGGCCGCCTTGATTGACCTGCGGTTCCGATGCTGTTTCCCGACTCACTTTTTTGGTTCAGATGAACAATGTTTCAGTCTTGACCGCATCGGGCCGCGCTTTCCGGCTGACACAACCATTGAACCAAAGGGGCTACGGTGTATATGGATTCAGGACCTGTTTTTCCATTCCGTCAGCGGTTTTGAAAAGCACGTTGCCCACAGAACTGTGCGGCACGAAAATGCAGCACCCATTGCCAAAGGAACATGCAGATGCTGGACACCAAAACCGCCAAGCTGGATCTGAAGGATGCCAGTCTTCTGGAAACCCGCGCTTATATCGATGGTCAATGGGTTGAGGGTGAAAAAACTTTCGCCATCCATAATCCTGCCACAGGAGAGGTGATCGCCAATGTGGCGGATATCAGCATCGAAGGCACGGCGCAGGCAATCGATGCCGCCGATGCAGCGCGGAAAGACTGGGCCGCGCATACCGGCAAGGAACGCGCGGCGATCATGCGCAAATGGTTCGATCTGATGGTCGAAAACGCCGACGACCTGGCCACTATCCTGACCGCTGAAATGGGCAAACCCTGGGCCGAGGCGCGCGGCGAAATTCTATATGGCGCGTCCTTCATCGAGTGGTTCGCGGAAGAGGCCAAGCGCATCTACGGCGATGTGATCCCCGGCCACCAGCGCGACAAGCGGATCGTGGTGCTGAAACAGCCGGTGGGTGTCGTGGGTTCGATCACGCCGTGGAATTTCCCCAACGCGATGATCGCCCGCAAGGTCGGCCCGGCGCTGGCGGTGGGCTGTACCTTTGTGGCGCGCCCTGCCGAGCTGACGCCTCTGTCCGCGCTCGCCATGGCCGTTCTTGGAGAACGCGCCGGAATTCCGGCCGGGGTGTTCAACGTGATCCCGTCGTCGGATTCCGCTGGTGTGGGAAAAGAGCTTTGCGCCAATCCCAAGGTGTCCAAGATCACGTTCACCGGCTCGACCCGGGTGGGCAAAATCCTGATGAATCAATGCTCCGACACGATCAAGAAGATGAGCCTGGAACTTGGCGGCAACGCGCCCTTCATCGTGTTTGACGATGCCGATGTGGATGCCGCGGTTGATGGCGCGATGATCGCCAAGTTCCGCAACAACGGCCAGACGTGCGTGTGCGCCAACCGCATCTATGTGCAGGCGGGGGTCTATGACGAGTTCGCCGCCAAACTTGCCGAAAAGACCAAGGCACTGAATGTGGGGGACGGGTTTGGCGAGGGCGTGACCACCGGGCCACTGATCAGCCAGGCCGCCGTCGATAAGGTCGAGGCGCATATTTCGGACGCGGTGGCCAAGGGGGCGACCGTCACGCTGGGCGGCAAACGCTCGGACCTTGGTGGCACGTTCTTTGAACCGACCGTTCTGACCGGAGTGACCCGTGACATGGTGGTGTCAAAAGACGAGACCTTCGGCCCTGTCGCGCCCTTGTTCAAGTTTGAAGACGAAGACGATGTCGTCGCCATGGCCAATGACAGCGAATTTGGTCTGGCCTCTTATTTCTACAGCCGCGACTTGGCGCGCGTGTGGCGTGTGGCCGAGGCGTTGGAATCGGGCATGGTCGGTATCAACACCGGTTTGATTTCAACCGAGGTTGCGCCGTTCGGCGGCGTCAAACAGTCCGGGTTGGGCCGAGAAGGATCGAAATACGGGACTGACGAATTCCTTGAGATCAAGTATCTCTGCATGGGTGAAATTCAGTAGGCACAGCCAAGATAGTAAAACACCAACGCGCGCGCAGGTCTTTGCGGGCGCGTTTTCGATTCATGGGCCGGATGTTTGAAAGGCCCCTGATCAGACAGACGCATGCCCCCGCAGGCGAATGACAAGAGGCATCATCACCAACACCAGCAGGGCCGAGAAAAAGAAGGGCGCACCGGGCAGGTAAATCCCCTCACCATCGACGGCGGCCTGAAAGATGCCGGTCATCACCAAAGGCGACAGAACCGCTGCAACGGATGACAAGGACGCGATGACGCCCTGCACCACACCTTGCCGGTCCTCGTCCACCTGGTTTGAGGCCATGGCCGTCATCATCGCGGGCACCATGTCTGAAAGCGCGGCCAGCAAAAGAAAGACCACAAGGGCAAAAACCGATGCGGTGAAACCAAACCCGATCATTCCGATCAGGGCCGAAACCATGCCTAGCATCAAGGTTCGGTAATCACCGATCCACCTGATGAAGACGGGCATCAAACCGCCCTGAACAATCGCGAGCAATACACCGTATCCGGCAAGCGACAACCCGATATAGAGCGTGGGCCAGTCGAACACTTCTCGGGTCCAGAAGGACCAAAGCGTCGGGTAGACCATGTTCGCAAACTCAAACATGAAGATGCAAAGCAAAGGAACCGCCAATCCTGGCATGCGAAAGGCGTCAAAGATCGATTTGAACGGGTTGAGGTCTCGCTTGCCAAACGGGCGGCGTTTGTCGGGCGTCAGGCTTTCGGGCAGCACAAACACGCCAAACAGCGCATTGCCCGCCGAAAGGGCGGCGGCAATCCAGAACGGCGCGGTGATGCTGATTTCGGCAGCGAGACCTCCAATTGCCGGGCCAAGCACAAATCCGATGCCGAACGCCGCACCGATGAGACCGAAATTCGCGGCCTTCTCGGTCGGCGACGAGATATCGGCGATATAGGCCGTTGCGGTGATATAGGTTGCACCGGCAAGACCCGCGAGCGTACGACCCAAAAGAAGCAGCCAGAAACTGTCGGCCAGCGCCATGATCACGTAATCGATGGCCAGCATAACCAGCGCCGTGATCAGGATCGGGCGGCGGCCGAAAGCGTCTGAAATACTTCCAACAATGGGACCGCACAGGAACAAAGCCCCGGCATAGGCCGCCATAAGCAGCCCGCCCCAAAAGGCACCTTGTCCGGTATCGCCCGCACCCACGCGATCCATCAGATCAGGCATGATGGGAAACACGATGCCAATGCCGATGGCATCGATCATCAATGTGATCAAGATGAATGTGATCGCCCGGCTTTTGAACATACTGCCCTATCGAACGGGGCCGTTCACAATGCAAGAAAAAAGGGCTGCGCAGAAAATGCTTCGGGCAGCCCTTTCGATACCAGCAACTTGACTCGGTCTACTGACCCAATGCCACACCTTCGCGACGTGGATCAGCGGCTCCGATCAGTTGGCCATCCTTGATCAGGATCGCGTGGAGACCACTGTTGAGGTCAACCACCTTCACCTCGTGACCCTTGCCAGTCAGAGCCTCGGCGAAATCGGCGGCGGCCGTTTCCTGCTCAACATCCATGCTCGATCCGTTGCGATGCACGAAATGGCCAGTCTCGATGGCGTCCTGCGGGTCCATGTCCCAGTCGATGATCGCAATGACGGTCTTGGCCACATAGTTGATGATGCGGCTGCCACCGGGTGAACCGATCAGCAGATAGGGCTCGTCATCCTTCATCACGATGGTCGGCGACATCGAGCTGCGCGGACGCTTGCCGCCCTCGACCCGGTTGGCCACCAGACGGTCGCCGTCCTTGGGTGCGCGGTCAAAGTCGGTCAGCTCGTTGTTCAGCAGGAAACCCCGCACGAAGACGCGGCTGCCAAAGAACGTCTCGATGGTCGTGGTCATCGACAGGGCGTTGCCATACTGGTCGCGGATCACGATATGGCTGGTGCCGGGACGATCCGGGTTCTGTGACGGCGCAAACAGCGCGGTGTGATCGCGCGGCGGCTCACCTGCTTTGCGCTTTTCGCTGGCCGCTGCCGGGTCGATCATTTCCGAGCGCAGTTTCAGGTAATCCTTGTCCAGCAGACCTTTGACCGGCACGTCAACAAAATCGCTGTCGGCCATGTAAAGCGCACGGTCAGCATAAGCCAGTTTGGCCGCTTCGGCGTACAGGTGCGCCAGTTCCGCGTTCCAGCCGGTACCTTTAAGGTCAAAGTTGTTCAGGATGCCCAGAATCTGGCCCACGGTCAGACCCCCCGAGGTCGGCGGGCCCATGCCGCAGACGTCATAGCCGCGATAGTCGGCGCAGACGGCGGGGCGGACCTTGACGCGATAGGCTGCCATGTCTTCCAGCGTGATGTTGTTTTCAACCTTCGACGTGGAATCAACCGCAGCCACGATATCTTCGGCAATCGGGCCATGATAGAAGGCGTTTGCGCCCTGATCGGCCAGAATACGCAGGGTCTCGGCGAAATCCGGGTTTTTCAGCAAAGTGCCTTCGGCCAGAGGGCTGCCATCTTCGTTGAAGAAGTATTCCTTGGCCCCGGGGAAGACGTCCAGATACCGTTCACGGTCGATGGTCGACTGGATCGAGTTCGCCATACGCGGCGAGACCTCAAACCCGTTCTCGGCCTGTTCGATGGTCGACTGGAACAGCGAGGCCCAGTCTTTCTTGCCATAAAGGTTATGGGTCACTTCCATCAGGCGGAGGATACCGGGTACACCAACCGCCTGACCGCCCGAGATCGCCTCTGAAAACGGGATCTTCTCGCCTTCGGCATTCAGGAACCGTTCCGGCTTGGCTTTTGCAGGGGCCTTTTCGCGGGCGTCAAAAGTGGTCAGCGTCTTGGATTCTGCGTCCCAGTACAGCATGAACGCGCCACCGCCGATGCCCGAGGATTGCGGCTCAACCAGGTTCAGCATCAGCTGTACGGCGATCATCGCGTCCGCCGCAGTGCCGCCTTGCGCCAGCACGTCATAGCCAGCTTTGGCAGCAATCGGGTTGGCGGCCGAGACCATGAATTCAGTGCCGGTGACCGAATCCTTGTCTTCCCAGCCATAACCAAACTCAGGTGCGGGGTCCTGTGCGGCAGCCGTGCTGGCAATGGCCCCGACGGCCAGTACCGCAGTGGTTCTCAATATAGTCTTCATAGTGATCCACCTTTTAGAAAAATTGAGGGGAACCATAGAACTCGTTACGAAATGTTCTTCGACTCTAACGCGGCGGCGCAGCTTCTGTCACCTAACGACATAGACTGACACTTCTGAGTGTCTGACGACTCTGGCGGCGTTTGGGCCTAGGAGGTAGTCTTTGAGGTCTGGTTTGTGT
>NZ_JBQFXE010000009.1:0-179451 GCF_056540685.1 Ruegeria sp. AM2
CGTTTCCCGTTTCTCTGAATGCCGCAGATCTTGTCTAAGAATGAGCTGAGAATCCGCGTCGCCCGCGCCTGCCTGGCCACCTGCCGTCCGCAGGACGCAAGGCCGAAGGCCGCGCAGGTGACGTTGCCGGACTGGCATCGCTCTGTCATTCTGTGATGGACGGTGTTTTGGGGAAAGGCGTCCAAAGTGGCTCAAAGCAACAAAGATCGCATTTGCGCTTTGCTCAAAAGCATTGAGACCGGAGATCCCGGCCCGATTTCTGTGGTGAATGAGGCCAGGTATATTCAGCACAATCCGCAGACCCATGAGGGCAGCGAGGGATTGGCTTCTCTGTTCAAGCGCCTGTCCGAGACGCAGCCCAAAGTGAATGTGGTGCGCGCGTTCGAAGACGGGGATTTTGTGTTTGCGCATACGGAATACGATTTCTCACGTCGCAACATCGGGTTCGAGGTGTTTCGGTTCGAAGACGGACAAGCCGTCGAGCATTGGGACAACATTCAAAAACGGGAAGGCCCGAACTCTGATGGCAACAGTATGGTGGATGGCCCGACGCAGGTCGCTGAACCCGACCGCACAGAAGAAAACCGGGCATTTGTCCGGTCTTTTGTCGAAACAGTGCTTGTTGGCGGCGATGTGGAGCAGCTTCAGGCGTTCGTCAATGCAGACGATTTTACCGACCACAATCCTCATCTGTCAGGGGATGTTACTGCGCTAAAAGGGTTGCTTTCGGGCGATGCCAATCGCCCGAGGCCGGACTACAAGCATCTTCACCGCATCCTGGCCGAAGGCGATTTCGTGCTGAGCGTTTGCGAAGGTCAAATCGGAGATCAGCACAGTTCCTTTTATGACCTTTTCCGCGTCTCCAGCGGGAAGATTGTCGAGCACTGGGATACGGTTGAAGCAATCGCTCCGCGTGGTGCGTGGAAGAACGACAACGGGAAATTCTAAGTTTAGCGCACCAACTGCCCTTCCAGCCATGACTGGAATGAACGCAGTGGCTCAGGCTGCGCGCGGCGGGACGGCCAGACAAGGAAGTATTCGCCAAGGCTAATCGATGGCCCGCTCCAGGCCAGGATCAAACGCCCATCGCGCAACTCATCGGCAACGAGGTAAGAAGGCGCCAGAGCAATCCCAAGCCCATGAACGGTCGCCTGAATCATGGTCGAAAAGTGGTCAAACAGCATTCCGCGTAGGCCAGAAACGGTCTGACCCTGTGCGGCGAACCACTGCTCCCAAGCGTCCGGTCGCGTGTCCAGGTGCAAAAGCGGGGCCGAGCGAATTTCGCTGAGCGAACTTGCAGGGTGCGGGCGCAAATCCGGTGCGCAAACTGGCAGAACTTCCTCTCGCATAATGGGTAGGTAGTGCACACCGGACCAATCGTGGCGTCCAAAGTGGATCGCCGCGTCAAAGGGCTCGGTCGCGAAGTCGAATGGTCTTAGGCGCGTGCCGAGATTCACCGTGACCTCAGGGTGACGTTTGGCAAAATCCTGCAACCGAGGTGCAAGCCAGTGCATGCCAAACGCAGGTAGGATTGACAGGTTCAGCGACCCCCCGGCGGGATTGGCCTTTAGCTTTAGTGCCGCCTGAGCCAAGTCTTTCAAGGCCACCCTTGCCGTTTGCACATAGTCTTTGGCCGCAGGTGTCAGGTAAAGCCGCATCTGATTGCGCTCGATCAGCGGTAGCCCAAGTTGGTCCTCCATTGATTTGAGCTGCCTGCTGATCGCGCTTTGAGTCAGTGATAACTCCTCTGCCGCTGCAGATGCGCTGCCCAGGCGATCCACGGCCTCTAGCGCGAGCAGGGATGAAATGGATGGCAAAAACCGTCGGGGGGCAATCATATTACAATTCCTCATACCTTTGGGCAGCAATAGCACTGGATTTTTGAAGCCGCCAGAGCGAAGAAGTGGGATACAAAGTCAACCAGAGACCCAAATTGGACAAGCTGACTTCCTGGGTCTTAGTGACAGAGCAGGCGTGGCAAATGCGAAAAGCCCTGCCAAGCCAGTTGATGAGGGAATGTCATGGATCGCGCCCAGATCGTACACGAGAACTTTTTGACCCGTGTCGCAAATCGCGATTTTCCGGAAGGCCCAGTTCCACGACCCGGGCTTACCCCAACGGATGCGGTGTCGGTGTTTCGCTCTCAGGTCCTGAGCCGCGCATTAGACCGCACCAGCCGTGCGATGCAAAAGGCAGGGCAGGGATTTTACACGATTGGGTCATCGGGTCATGAGGGGATGGCGGCCGTTGCCCATGCCGTGCGCCCGAGTGATATCGCATTCCTGCACTACCGTGATGCAGCGTTTCAGATCGCGCGCGCCGAACAGGTCCCGGGTCAGCAAATTGCCTGGGACATGCTGTTGAGTTTTGCCTGTTCGAAGGAAGACCCGATTTCAGGTGGTCGCCACAAGGTGCTTGGGTCCAAAGTTCTAATGATCCCGCCGCAGACCTCGACAATCGCCAGCCACTTGCCCAAGGCGGTCGGTGCCGCCTATGCGCTGGGCGCTGCGCGGCGTCATGATCCTGAGCACCGCAGCCTGCCCGACGACGGGATTGCGATTTGCTCCTTCGGCGATGCATCGGCCAACCACTCAACAGCGCAGGGGGCAATCAATACGTCTGGGTGGACCAGCGTGCAATCGACCCCGCTTCCGTTGTTGTTCGTATGCGAAGACAACGGGATCGGTATCTCGGTCAAGACGCCCAAGGGTTGGATCCAAGCGTCGATGGAGCACCGCCCGGGCATCCGGTATTTTCAGGCAAACGGATTGGACATTTATGAGACCTACGCGGTTGCACAGGCAGCTGCCGACTATGTGCGCTCGCGCCGCAAACCTGCGTTTTTGCACCTAAGAACGGTGCGCCTCTATGGCCATGCAGGGGCGGATGTGCCAACCACGTATTTGCCAAAGGCCGAGGTCGAGGCCGATGAGGCCAATGATCCGCTGCTGCATTCGGCGCGCTTGCTGGATCAGGCGGGGGCTTTGTCGCCAGACCAGGCGCTCACGGTCTATAACGATACGTGCGCCCGTACCGATCGGGTCGCAACTGAAGCCGCCGCACGCCCGCATCTGGCCAACGCGCAAGAGGTGATGGCCAGTTTAATTCCTCCCAAACGTGCGTGCAAACCCCGCAACGGACCCAGCGCGGACGAGCGCGCCCGAGTATTTGGCGGCGACCTGCGCGCGATGAATGACCCGCAGCCCATGAGCCGTTTGATCAACTGGGCGCTGACCGATCTGATGCTGGAGTATGGTGAGATCGTTTGCATGGGTGAAGACGTTGGCCGCAAGGGTGGCGTCTATGGCGTGACGCAGAAGCTGCAGAAGCGCTTCGGTTCGGATCGCGTGATTGATACACTGCTGGATGAGCAGTCTATTCTGGGGCTTGCCATCGGTATGGGCCACAATGGTTTCATTCCGATTCCTGAAATCCAGTTCCTCGCCTATCTGCACAATGCCGAGGATCAAATCCGCGGCGAGGCCGCGACCTTGCCGTTCTTTTCGAACGGGCAGTTCACGAATCCGATGGTGTTGCGGATTGCAGGGCTGGGCTATCAGAAAGGGTTTGGCGGACATTTTCACAACGACAATTCTCTGGCCGTTCTGCGGGATATTCCGGGTGTCATTATTGCCTGTCCGTCAACCGGTGCAGACGCGGCACAGATGCTGCGCGAATGCGTACGTTTGGCACGGGAAGAACAGCGAGTGGTGGTCTTTCTTGAACCCATCGCGCTTTACCCAATGCGCGATCTGCATTCGGCGCAAGATGCGCAATGGATGTCGACCTATCCTTCGCCTGATCGCCGTATCGGTTTGGGAGAGGTCGGAGTGCAGGGCGAAGGTACCGATCTGGCCATCGTTACTTATGGCAACGGGCACTACCTGTCGCATCAAGCCTTGCCAGAGTTGGAAGCAGCGGGGATCAAAACGCGCATCATTGATCTGCGCTGGCTCGCCCCGCTGCCAGCAGATGCCTTGCGTGAGGCTACCAAAACATGCGCGCATGTTTTGGTCGTCGACGAATGCCGCAGGACCGGAAGCCAATCTGAGGCGCTGATGACTTTCTTCGTCGAAGAAAGTCCTTCGACCCCAATCGCGCGGGTCGTGGCCGAGGACAGTTTCATCGCGACCGGACCCGCCTACGCTGCACCATTGCCCTCGAAGGATGGTATCGTAGCCGCCGCGCTCAAGCTGACCGGAGGTGGGTCATGACTCGGACCGCCGTTGTTATCTGTCCCGGACGGGGGACTTATAACAAACCAGAATTGGGCTACCTGCACCGCCATCATGCGACCCGCATGGACATGTTCCGCAGCTTTGACGCTGTGCGGTCTGAAACCGGGCAGGAGTCTATTATTGCGTTGGATGGTGCGGATCGGTTCTCGGTCGGGAAATACTCGCGCGGTGACGTCGCTTCACCCCTGATCTACGCCGCTTCGCTCGCGGATGCCCAAAGCTCAGCTGACGACATCGAAGTGGTCGCGGTGACGGGCAATTCGATGGGGTGGTACATCGCACTGGCGGCAGGCGGCGCATTGTCTGCTGAGGATGGGTTCCGGGTGGTGAACACGATGGGCACGTTGATGCAAGAGCATCTGATTGGCGGGCAGCTTGTATATCCGTTCCTCGGAGAAGCTTGGGAAAAAGACCCAGCGCGCAAGGCTGCCTTGCTGGATGACGTCGCTCGCATCGACGCGGTTGAAGGGCGGAACCTCGCACTGTCCATCGATCTTGGCGGTATGTTGGTGCTGGCGGGTAACGAACAGGGGCTGCAGGCGTTTGAGGTGTCGCAACCATCCGTGCAGGAGCGCTATCCGATGCGTCTGGCGAACCACGCGGCGTTTCACACGGCCCTTCAGGCGCCGGTCGCTGCCGAGGGACGCGCACGCCTGGGGGCCGAATTGTTTCGTCAGCCGGAATGTCCGCTGATCGACGGGCGCGGGAAAATCTGGTGGCCGGGCGCGACGGACACAAGGGCATTGTGGGACTACACTCTGGGTCATCAGGTAACCGAGCCCTATGATTTCACCCGCGCAATCCAGACCGCTGCCCGCGAGTTCGCACCTGATGTGTTCATCGTAACTGGCCCTGGAGCGACCCTGGGTGGCGCGGTCGCCCAATCCTTGGTTCTGGCCGATTGGCGGGGGATGCGTGACAAGGCCGCCTTCCAGATGCAACAAACTGCGCAACCTTTGTTGATTTCGATGGGCCGCCCGGATCAAAGGGTCCTTGCAACCGGATGATCCACGCGCGTTTCAGGAGCCAGACGTGAAAGATTACGATCAGTCGCTGTGGCGAAAGACATGCCGGGAACAGGTGGAAAGTGATCCTCTGAACGGTGATCTAACCGTTGATCTAGCTGTCATCGGTGGTGGCTATACCGGTTGTTCCGCCGCGTTGACGGCGGCGCGGGCGGGGGCATCGGTCTGCTTGCTAGAGGCTTTTGACATAGGTCACGGTGGGTCCGGTCGCAATGTCGGTTTGGCCAATGCCGGATTGTGGTTGCCGCCAAATGAAATTCGATCCCATCTGGGCGACAGGGCCGGGGACAGGCTGATTGATCTGCTGGCGAAGGCCCCTGCCGAAGTTTTTGACCTGATCGAAAGCGAAGGGATTAAGTGCGAACCCGTTCGGGGCGGCACTTTGCACTGTGCGCATTCCAACTCCGGTCTGCATGACCTCAGGACGCGCTACGCGCAATTGATCAGCACTGGCGCGCCCGTTGAGCTTCTTACTGCAGACCAAACTGCGCAACGCACCGGAAGCGCGGCGTTTCAAGGCGCCCTGTTCGATCCCCGCGCTGGTACAATTCAACCCCTTGCCTATGCCCGCGGGTTAGCCAGGGCGGCGCAGCAGGCTGGTGCCAGAGTGGTCACGCACACTCCAGTTGTTTCACTACAATACAACGACGGCGTTTGGGAGGCAGAGACCCGTTCCGGAACAGTACGCGCGAAATCTGTCCTTCAGGCGACAAATGCTTATCACCTGAATCTACCGGATTCTGACGTGGCCTATGTGCCGGTATACTATTTTCAGTTCGCGACCGCGCCTTTGTCGGACAACCTGCGCGCCAGCATTCTGCCCGGTGGCGAAGGATGTTGGGACACGGGGCTAATCATGACCTCGTTCCGAATGGATCAGGATGGACGGTTCATCATTGGTGCAATGGGTGATCTGGGTCATGCAGGCAGCCGCGCACACTCGGACTGGATAGAACGTAAGCTGCGCGCGCTGTACCCGCAGCTCGCGGATCAGCCGCTAAGCGAGGGATGGCATGGCCGGATCGCGATGACCTCGGATCACATCCCGAAGATCACCCAAATCGGGCCGCGCGCATTATCTGTGCATGGGTTCTCCGGTCGTGGGATCGGTCCTGGCACTGTTTTTGGCCGTCTCATGGCCGAAAGCCTGCTGACGGATGATCCATCCTTGCTGCCTTTGCCTGCAGTTGAAAAACATACCGAGCATTGGTCCGGCCTGCGCCGCGCCTATTTTGAGACGGGCGCGGCGGTGACTCATTTCCTGAAGGCGCGAATCTGACTCTAGACGGACCGCGTGATGCCGCCATCAACGCGGATGTTCTGACCGGTGATGTACCCCCCGCCCTCGGATGCCAGCATCGCGACGACAGACGCTATCTCATCATAGCTGCGCCCATAGCGGCCCATTGGAATACGGGCGCGGAACTCTTCTTTTTCGGGCAGGCTGTCGATGAAGCCAGGAAGGACGTTGTTCATGCGGATATTGTCGGCGGCGTATTTGTCCGAGAACAGTTTGGTAAAGGCCGCCAGCCCCGCGCGGAACACGCCCGAGGTCGGAAAGACCGCATCAGGTTCGAAGGCCGCAAAGGTCGAGATGTTTATGATCGACCCGCCGCCCTGCGCCTGCATGATCGGCGTCACCAGCCGGGTCGGGCGAACCGCGTTCATGAAATAGACGTCCAGTCCCGTGTGCCAGTCCTCATCCGTCAGTTCCAGCACCGGCGCGCGGGGTCCGTGTCCGGCTGAATTGACCAAGACATCGACGCGCCCCCAATGGTTCATCGCCGCGTCAACCAAGTGTTGCAGGTCCTCGTTGGATTGGTTCGAGCCAGTTACGCCTACGCCGCCCAATTCGTGCGCCAGCGCTTCGCCCTTGCCCGACGAGGACAGGATTCCAACCTTGAACCCGTCTGCTGCCAGACGTCGAGCGGAATCCGCGCCCATTCCACTGCCGCCTGCGGTGATGAGTGCCACTTTGGTCATGGGAAATCTCCGTGTCTTCAGTTGCCCAAAAGATGAGCTTTGTTGGCGGGTTTGACCAATCAGTTCTGCTGCCGCTATGCTGTAGAAAATCTACAGGACATATTATGCCCGCTTTGCCCCCACTGAACGCGCTCCGCGCATTTGAGGCCGCAGCGCGCCACTTGAATTTTCGTTTGGCCGCTGACGAATTGGGCGTGACACAAGGGGCCGTCGCGCAACAGGTGCGCGGCCTTGAGGCGCGGTTGGCTGAGCCTCTGTTTGATCGGTTGCCTCGGGGTTTGGCGCTGACCGAGGCCGGACGACGGTTCCATGCGCCGCTGCGCCGCGCTTTTCGTCTGATTGAGGACGCTGTGGATGCGTTGTCCGGCTATCAACAGGTCACGATATCTGTCACGCCAAGTTTTGCATCGAAATGGCTGGTCCCTCGGTTGAAAGACTTCACGTCACAGCATCCAAATATCTCGGTCCAAGTGGACGCACGCGAACGATTGGCGGATTTCAAAAGCGATGGTGTGGACATTGCGGTTCGACAGGGGCGGGCACCCTTTGGCGCAGACTTGACGGCTGAGCCTTTGTTTTCGGGCGCATTCGTTCCGGTGTGCAGCCCGGGCATTGCGGACGGGATCGATACCCCGACGGATTTGCTGGGTCAGGTTTTGCTAAACGACACACATGGGCTTTGGGCGCTGTTCCTGGAACGAACCGGGGTCGCGGGCAAAGCCCGGATGATGAAGTTCAGTCAGACCAGCCTTGCCATCGACGCGGCGGTGTCCGGGCAGGGGGTCGCCCTCGCAAACGCACCGCTGATATCCGCCGAACTCGCGTCAGGGCAATTGGTGCAACCTCTGCAGGATGAGCTAATCGATGATCTGGGGTTTTATGTCGTTGCCCCAAAGCAACCGAGGCAGTTGGAGTTGGTGCAGCGGGTCAAAGCGTGGCTGCTGTCTCAGACCTGAAGCGTTGCGGCTGTCGCCTCGATTCGGTCACGTAACCAACGATGGGCGGGATCGTTCGTGCTGCGTTGGTGCCAGACCATGTAGATCGAAACTGGCGGGCAATCGAATGGCAGCGGCGAACAATCCAGCGCCGCCAGCGGCCCCTGCTTCATCAATAAAGTGTCGGTAGAAATCAGATCGCTGCCCTTAATAAAAGACGGGATCGCATTGAAATGGGGCAAACTGACCGTGGGCGGCCTGATCTGGCTTTGGTCCACGCCGCGCATCACCGCACGAGAGCTGCGTCCATCCGTAAACCTCACCTCAACATGATCCGTCTCGCAGTAGCTTTGCCAATCGCTGGGCGGAACACGTTGAGAGGCGTCATAGAAAATCATCAACGGGCTGGTCAGAAGGCGTTTCTGAAAGATATCCGGACCGTCAGGTGGCAATGGCGTCAGCATCAGCTGGCACCGGTCGCTGCGCAACAGGTCCGGATCGGGCACGCCCGAGGGGATGAACCCCAGCCGCAGCCGAATGCCCTCGGCACGCGTGATGCGCAGCAGATCAGGAAAGATCAGTTCACGCGGCATATCATTGGTCGCAATCTGGATGTGCATCTCTTCGGCGAGCGGGTCGAAGGGACGATCCTCGGTCAACGCGCGCATGCCATCAAGCACGTGCTGGACCGGGTCTTTCAAGGATAACGCGCGTTCGGTTGGCATCAGGCCCTGGCCGGAACGGACAAAGAGCGGATCGCCCAGAACCAGCCTCAGCTTGGCCAGCGTGTGACTGATCGCCGATTGTGTAACGCCTAACCGGTCGGCGGCCTTCGAGACTGAGCTTTCCTCGAGGATCGTCAGAAAGACGCGCAGGACTCTACCATCCAAGTCGGTGAAATCGAAATTGCTCATACCGTGTATGATTATTCATGAATGGATTTGCAGTCTATCGCGAATTAGATGACACTCAGCAAGCAGGAGGCGCGCGATGGGAATCCGGTTTTTCTCGGACAAGAACAGGCCCGTTCACATGGGCGGCTATCCGTTGGAGCGGTTGTCGCGGCAATCGGCAATGCCTGATCTTGCTGCAGTGAAGCCGATGCCGGTTCTCAGCTTCCATCGTCCGGATCAACCGGAAAGCATTGTCAACGCGATGGGTGAGTTTCAGGCGATGATGGACGCCATCCGGGACGGGTTCGTCAATCCGGTCAAGTCCGATATCCCACCTGATCCGCTGGACCGCTCCAACCACTTGAAAGCGTTCGGTTACTTCAACGATGCCTCGATGATCGGCTGCGGCCCATTGCCCGCAGAGGCGCTGCTGACTGAGCCGCGCCGTAACTCCGATATCGACCGTCTGGCGCATGCTCTGAAGACGCGACAAACCAAGACGCTGGCCTCGGGCATCGACATGATCATGGCTGACCTGAAAGAGAGTATGGAGGCCGCGCCGCGCCCGATGGACTCGCATCGCCATGCGATCGTTTTCCTTTACGAACACAACCGCGACCCCGAACCCAATGAGGCAGGCGCGGATTGGATCATCGACGCGCAGGATCATCGGGCCTGCCTGCTGGCAACCGAAAACGCCGTGGTCATCGCCAATTACCTGCGCATTCTGGGATTTGACGCGCGGGCGCATACGGTGATGTCTTCCGAGGTCGATTTGGGAAAACTGGCGGTTGCTGCTGGGTTGGCCTCGGTCGAAGAGGGCGAAGTTGTCGCGCCGTGGCTTGGCAAGCGGTTCGGGTTGGCAGCAGTGACGACGGAAATGGAGATCGCGCATGATCAGCCGTTGCTGCCGATGGCACAACAGCCCTGGTTTAAAACGCAAGGTCCCGCATGGTGGGTGGGCGCAGGTTTTGCCAAGAACGCTCTGAACCGCGATCCCTATGTCAAGCGGCGCTATGTGGATGGGGCGCACCCGTTCGAAAAGCTCAAACGGGTCGAGACGCCGACGACATACATTGACGAAGAGAACGTCGCGCGTGTCCCAAAACGCGCCGATATGTTCGCGCGGGCGCAGTTCGGGGATATGGGTAAGCACCTGCAGGATGCGGCGAAAGGCGGGTATTACGTGCGCAAAGCCGCCCCGAGTTTTGCCCAACGCCGCGCGCTGGGCGCGTTTGTTTTACTGCAGGATGGGGACAGTGCGGATACCCCACCGCCGACCGATGCCGCGCGGAACGCCGCGAACATCAAGGCGGCGACGTATTTCCTGGGGGTCGATGCCGTTGGCCTCAGCCGGTGCCCCGAATGGGCGTGGTATTCGCACGACGCGACGGGCGAAGAGATCGTTCCGCCCCACGATCAAGCCATCAGTATGATCATCGATCAGGGATATGAGACGATGGAGGGCGCCAGCGGTGATGACTGGATCAGTGTCGCCCAGTCAATGCGCGCATATCTGCGGTTCTCGCTGCTGGGCGGTGTGATCGCGCAGCAGATCCGCAATCTTGGCTATAAAGCCCGCGCGCATACGGTGATGGATGGCGAGGTTTTGCAACCGCCCTTGCTGTTGTTGGCAGGTCTGGGCGAGGTCAGCCGGATTGGCGAGGTGATCCTCAACCCCTATCTGGGCCCGCGCCTGAAATCCGGCGCGGTCACGACCGACATGCCGATGGCGCATGACAAACCGATCGATTTCGGCCTGCAGACCTTTTGCGAAAGCTGCAACAAATGCGCCCGTGAATGCCCCTCGGGTGCGATCACCGCCGGGCCGAAACTGATGTTCAACGGCTATGAAATCTGGAAATCCGACAGCCAGAAATGCGCCACCTACCGCGTGACCACTCCGGGCGGAGCGATGTGCGGGCGGTGCATGAAGACCTGCCCGTGGAACCTGGAAGGCATCTTTAAGGAACGCCCATTTCGGTGGGCTGCGATGAACGTCCCTCAGGCCGCTCCTGCATTGGCGAGGTTGGATGACGCGGTGGGCAATGGCGGATTGAACGACGTAAAAAAATGGTGGTGGGACATCGAGCTTCAGCCGGACGGAGCTTATCGCCCGACCGAGCACCCGCTGAACCGGCGTGACCTGCAAACCGATCTGGACCTGAAATACGAGGACCAGACCCTGGCCGTCTATCCTGCGCCTTTGGCTCCGCATCCTTGGCCTTATCCCTTTGCTATGGATCGCGAAGCCGGGATTGCCGCTTATCAGGCGATGGTGACCGCAGATGAATACAAGGCGCGCAAATCTGCCGGGGACATGTCTGTGATCCATCGCTACACCATTGCGGGCGACGCCCCGGTGATGCGGGTGGAGCTGACCAAGGTCGACAAGATGACGTCGGATGTCACCAAATACGAGTTCTCGACGCTCGACGGCGCGCCGCTGCCGGAATGGACCGCTGGCGCGCATCTGGACGTGCTGGTCGCGCCCGAATTCCTGCGGCAATACTCCATGTCCGGCGACCCGACTGACCGCGCTACCTACCAGATCGGCGTGCTGCGCGAAGACGAAGGGCGCGGCGGCTCAGCCCTGCTGCACCGGATATTCAACGAAGGGCGCAAGGTTTTTATCTCGAAGCCCATCAACCATTTCGAACTGGATGAGGGCGCGACCAAGACTTTCTTGATGGGCGGCGGAATTGGTATCACTCCGATGATCGCTTTTGCCCACCGTCTGCACGCATTGGGCAAGCCGTTTGAATTGCACTATTCCGCCAGCACCCGCAGCGGGGCTGGGTACCTGGACGACCTTGCGGCGATGCCCTGGGCTGATCACGTGCATTACCATTTCTCGGACGAGGACACCCGTGCTGATCTGGATGCGATCCTCAGGAACTATCGGACGGGCTGGCATGTCTACACATGTGGCCCCGATCGATACATGGACGGTGTCATGCAAGTTGCAGAGCGGCAGGGCTTTCCCGAGGAGGCCCGCCATCTGGAATATTTCTCGGTCCCGGAACAACCCGACTATGAAAACCATCCGTTCACGTTGAAGCTGACGAAATCCGAACGTGAACTGATTGTCCCTGCCGACAAGGACGCGGCGCAAGTTCTCAACGAGGCGGGCATTCACGTGGATGTGAAATGCTCGGACGGCATTTGCGGGGTCTGCAAATGCGGTGTGATCTCGGGCGAGATCGAGCACCGAGACTTTGTTCTGTCGAACAAGCAACGTGAAAGCTCTATGATCCTGTGCCAAAGTCGGGCATTGCGCCCAGATGGTGTGATCGAGGTTGACCTCTAATCATATTCCCGGACATATGGTTCGCATCACAAATATTGCTTGATCCCACCATGGACGCGGGTCAGTCGCTGCACTAACGTTTCGCCAAAACCCAGTAGATCCTGAATACAGGTGCGAGGTATAACTATGGATTATCACAGCCCTGCCAGTTTTGCCGAGGCGTCGGCACTGGCTGCGAACGCAACGGGCACGACCCGCTTTCTGGCGGGCGGAACAGATGTTCTGGTGCAGCTGCGCTCGGAACTCGTCACGCCCGACACGCTGATCGACATTAAGAAGATTGATGGCGTCAGCGACATCACCCGTAACGCCGATGGCGGATGGACTCTGGGCGTTGCCGCCACCGGTGCCGAGATGAGCGAGCATCCCGAGTTGGGCCGCGACTGGCCGGGCGTGGTTGAGGCGATGGACCTGATCGGGTCGACACAGGTTCAGGGACGCGCGACACTGACGGGGAACCTGTGCAATGGCTCTCCGGCAGCGGACTCGGTGCCCGCGATGGTTGCCGCTGGTGTAACGGTCACGGTCACCGGCCCGGTTGGTGACCGCGAAGTTGCGGTTGAGGATATTCCCACCGGCCCTGGTAAGACGTCGCTAACGAAGGGAGAGGTGGTTTCAGCCATTCACATACCCGCGCGCGGCGAAAACGCCGGTGACGCCTACCTGCGGTTCATTCCGCGAACCGAGATGGACATCGCCGTGGTCGGTGTGGGCGTCAGCCTGCGCCTGGACGGTGACACCATTGCCGAAGCTCGCGTTTCGCTGGGCGCGGTCGCGCCGACTGTCCTGCTTGTTGACGATTGTGCCAAGGCCATCATCGGCAGCACGCTGGACGAGGCGGCACTGGATGCGCTGGCCGCTGCGGCCTCGGCCGCCTGCAACCCGATCGACGACAAACGCGGTACGATTTCTTTCCGCACCGAAGTAGCGGGCGTACTGGCCAAGCGCGCTGCAAAAATTGCCTATGCCCGCGCTAAGGGAGAAGACCAATGAGCAAGCTCCACGTATCCACCACCGTGAACGGGGACACGGTTGAATATCTGTGCGACCCACGCGAAACGCTGCTGGATTGTTTGCGCGACAAACTGAACCTGACCGGCGCAAAAGAGGGCTGCGGCACCGGCGATTGCGGTGCCTGTTCGGTCACTGTAGATGGCCGTCTGGTCTGTTCTTGCCTGATGCTGGGCGTTGAGGCCGATGGCAAGACCATCGAGACCGTCGAAGGCATCGCGGAAGGCGACGTCCTTCACCCGCTGCAACAGAAGTTCATCGAACACGCGGCGCTTCAGTGCGGCATCTGTACGCCGGGCATTCTGGTGGCGGCCAAGTCGCTGTTGGAGAAGAACCCCAACCCGACCGAGGAAGAAACCCGGTATTGGCTGGCAGGCAATCTCTGCCGCTGTACCGGTTATGACAAGATCATTCGCGCCGTCATGGAAACGGCGGAAGAGCTGCGGGAGGCTTCGTAATGGCACTCGACGATCGTAAAACGGAATTCACCTTTGTCGGCACCCGTCCGAACCGTCCTGACGGGTTGGATAAGGTCACAGGCCGCGCCAAGTTTGGCGCGGATATGTCGGCGCCCGGCATGTTGCACGGCGCTATTCTGCGCTCGCCGCATGCCCACGCTAGGATCGTCAAGATCGACGCGTCCAAGGCCGAGGCGCACAAGGACGTCAAAGCCGTTGTGACGCGCGCGGATTTTTCGGACAAGGTTGAGTTCAAGCCCGGTCTGGAGGGCGAGTTCTGGAACGTTCTGGAAAACGTCATGGCCGGGGAAAAGGCTCTGTATGACGGGCACGCGGTTGCCGCTGTGGCTGCCACATCCGCCTTGGCGGCGCGGGATGCGCTCAAGCTGATCGAGGTCGAATACGAGGTTCTGCCCCACGTTACCGATGTGGACAAAGCGATGGCTTCGGATGCGCCCGTGATCCGCGAAGGGGCAGCGGATTATTCTGTACCCGAGGGTCTGCACCCCAACGTCGTCCGCTATCACGAAAGCGGTCACGGCGATGTTGAGGCAGGTTTTGCTGAGGCCGACCTGGTCATCGAAGACAGCTTTACCACCGAGGCGACTCATCAGGGTTACATTGAACCCCACGCCTGTCTTGGGATGCTGGGCAATGACGGCAAGGGTGAACTTTGGTGCACCACCCAAGGCCACTGGATCGCGCAGAAAACCTGTGCGGCGCTACTGGGTATCGAGACTTCGCAACTGCGGGTGACAGCTTCCGAGATCGGGGGCGGCTTCGGCGGCAAGACCACCGTGTTCATCGAACCCGTCGCGCTGGCGCTGAGCCGTAAAGCCAATCGCCCGGTCAAGATCGTTATGAGCCGATCCGAGGTGTTCCGGGCCACAGGCCCGACCGCGTCAGCCTCGATGGATATCAAGATCGGGATGAAAAAGGACGGCACAATTTCGGCGGCCCAAGGCGTGTTCCGCTTGCAAGGCGGAGCGTTTCCGGGTGCTCCGGGCGATTTCACGGCCATGTGCGCCTTTGCGCCCTACAGCCTGACCAACGTCAAACAGATCGGTTATGACGTGATGGCGAACCGCCCGAAGCAGGCGGCCTATCGCGCGCCGGGCGCGCCGATGGGGGCCTTTGCGGTCGAGTCCGTGATTGATGAGCTGTGCAAAAAGCTGGGTCTGGACCCGATTGAAGTGCGCCTGAAAAATGCCTCGCACGAAGGCACCAAGGCCAGCTATGGCCCGCGTTTCGAACAGATCGGTCTGGTTGAAACGCTGGAGGCCGCAAAGGCGCATGCGCATTATTCGGCGCCCTTGAAGCCGGGTCAGGGGCGCGGGATTTCCTGCGGCTTCTGGTTCAACCACGGCGGAGAAACCTCGGTCACACTGGCGCTGTCTCAGGACGGTTCGGCACAGTTGATGGTCGGGACGCCAGATATCGGCGGCTCGCGGGCGTCCATGGCGCTGATGGCCGCTGAGGTGCTTGGTATTCCCTATGAGAACATAAGGGTGACAATCGCTGACACCGCCTCGCTGGGCTACAACGACGTCAGCCATGGCTCGCGCGTGACTTACGCGTCGGGCCTGGCGACGATCAAAGCAGCACGTCATGCGGTCGAAAAGCTGTGTGAACGCGCGGCGAACAAATGGGACATCCCTGTTGAAGCCGTGAAATGGGAAAACGGCTGCGCGGTGCCGTCTGGTCCGAACGCAGGCGATTTTGATCCGTTGCCGCTGGCAGACATCACAGCGAATATGGGATCGACCGGCGGTCCGATCTCGGGCCATTTCGAGGCCACTCCGGAAGGTGCAGGCGTATCGTTTGGCACACACATCGTCGATGCCGAGGTTGATCCGGAAACCGGCAAAACCAGCGTGATCCGTTACACGGTCATTCAGGACGCGGGTAAGGCAATCCACCCGACCTATGTGGAAGGCCAGTATCAGGGCGGTGCCGCGCAGGGTATCGGCTGGGCCCTGAATGAGGAATATATCTATGGCGATGATGGTCGTCTGCAGAACTCGATCTTCCTCGACTATCGCATTCCCGTCGCCAGCGACCTGCCGATGATCGATACTGTGATCGTCGAAGTGCCCAACCCTGGCCACCCGTTTGGCGTACGTGGCGTGGGTGAGACGGGCATCGTGCCGCCTCTGGCTGCCATCGCCAACGCGGTTTCGCATGCGGCTGGCGTGCGGATGCGGCAATTGCCGATGTCACCGCCGCGCATTCTGGCGGCGCTTAAGGACAATGGTTGAGGTCCACCTTTGGTCCGGCCTCCGGTCACTGACCGGGGGCCAGCAGGTAGTCGAGGTTCAGGCCAGGACCACCGGCGAGATGTTGCGGGAATTGGTGCGGGTACATCCACAGTTGCAAGGTCCGATTGACGCAGGCGTTTCTATCGCAATTGATGGCCGCGTCATCGCCAGCGGTCTGGTCGAGCCGATCCCCGAGGGCAGCGAGGTTTACCTGATGCAGCGCCTCAGGGGGGGGTGAATCAGCCTTCCGATTTGCCATCAGTAACGGCCTTCCAATATGAACTCGCGGCAAACCTGTACGGGTTCCGGAAACTGAGGCCGCTTGCGAACATATAAGTATACGTTTCGGGTGGTCGAAAGGTCGGGAATGGGCCGAAAGGACACTGTCTCGGGCACAAATTGCGCGACAGTTTCTGGCAATAGCGTAATCCACTTTCCTGTTCCAACCATGGTAATCAGTGAATGCGTGTTGTGAATCGTTACCTCGGCCCCGTCGATCGCAGGGCGAAAATGCGGGTTGTCGATCAGGTCGCATAAGCTGTTGCGAACAAACGGTGCCGAGAGAATGTCGTCGGGCGTGGGCGGCTCTGGGCCTGCAATCAACGGATGGTCGGCTGCAGCGACAAGACCAAATGCGTCTTCAAAAAGCGGCATCGTCTCAATCTCGTTGAGCATATGGCGTCCCGATGCGATGCCCACATCTGCTCTGTCCTCAGCGATTGCGTCCAAAACTTGCTGTGTATCTGTATCCCGCAGCTCAATTTTCAGACCCGGGAAGCGGTCTGTCAGGTGGTCGAGCAGAGGAGGGAAGATCAACGCGCCGACAGAAGGCACGGCTACGATCCTGATGAGCCCATGTTCCGCCATTGCGGCGGCTTCGATGCTCTGAACGGTCTGGTCGAATTGGCGAACCTGCCTGTGGGCCAGCTCGAACACACGCTCTCCGACCGGAGAAAGCTGGTTTTTTCTTTCCCCTTCAAAAAGCTTTTTGCCCAGGTGATCCTCAAATTGTTTGAGGGTCATGGAAATCGCCGACTGGGTTCGGCCCAGACGGGTTGCGGCCTCGGTCAGGTTGCCGGTTTGGGCGACAATGCAGAAACAGCGCAGCATTTCGATCTTGAGAGCCATATTTCAATTTTTCTGTAATTGAGTTGAGTTAATTGAGTTTGACTTATGTGGCCTCCAAAATCCATCCTGTCCCCAACGATTATCCCGATCCGAGGCGCAAAGTGATCAAAACAAACGCCAGTTCCGAAACGACAGGACGCGGAACAGGGGCGGTTTTGTGATGCGGATCGACGGGCTTCAATACGCCAACTGGTCCGAGAAGATTTTCCGTCAATTGCGCGAAGGCGGGGTCGACGCGATTCATGTCACCATCGCCTATCACGAGACGTTCCGCGAGACGGTGCTGAACTTTGAAAAGTGGAATCGCTGGTTCGAACAGTTCCCGGACCTGATCATGAAAGGCCGTTGGGCCAAAGATATTGATATTGCGCGCGAAACCGGACGAACCGCAGTGTTCTTTGGGTTTCAAAACCCTTCACCTATCGAAGTTGACATCGGTTTAATCGAAATTCTGCATGACCTGGGCGCGCGGTTCATGCAGTTGACCTATAACAACCAATCCCTGCTGGCGACGGGCTGCTACGAGGCGCACGACACCGGCATCACCCGCATGGGCAAACAGGTCATCAAAGAGATGAACCGTGTAGGCCTTGTGGTGGACATGAGCCATTCGGCGGATCGGTCCACCATAGAGGCCGCTGAACTGTCCGAGCGTCCCATCGCCATCACTCACGCGAACCCGCATGATTGGGCCCCTGCTTTGCGCAACAAGCGCGACGCAGTGATCCGAGCGGTTACGGCCAATGGTGGGATGCTCGGCTTTTCGGTCTATCCGCATCACTTGCGGGACAAATCGGACTGCACGCTGGAGAGCTTCTGCGAGATGATCGCGCGCACGGCCGAGACGTATGGGGTTCAGCATCTGGGGCTGGGCACGGACCTGTGTCAGGATCAGCCCGACAGTGTTGTCGAATGGATGCGCGTGGGACGTTGGACCAAAGAAATCGATTATGGTGAGGGTTCTGCCGCCGCACCGGGCTTTCCACCGATGCCGTCCTGGTTTCAGGACAATCGTGACTTTGGTCAGATCGAAGACGGGCTTCGCAAGGTCGGCATGGATGAGGGCGAAATTCGCGCTATCATGGGCGGCAACTGGTATCGTTTCTTTGCCGAGAATTTTGAACCACGTCCAACATGAAACACACGGTCCATATCCCCAGACGCGATCCGGCGCAGGTGATGCGCTTGTCGCGATTGGGGTCGTTTCACCAGTGCCGCCTCAGCTTTATGCGCCAGCTGACACGTCGCATGGCCGCCGAGAATTGGCGCTTTGAGCGCCCGGTATTCGAGATCGACCAAAACGGGGTTGGGCATGCCGTCTATTCCGCGCGGGGTCCTGAAAACACCTATTCGCTGGTCGCGTTTGCGCATGACCTGCCGCCCGATCAACGGTCTGATCGGGTGATTGCCGAGGCTTGGGATGCCACATTTACATTGTTCGATGGTGTTCCAACCGCGGGCGACATCGAAAGGCTGTCGCAGAACGTACCGCTGCAAGAGGCGGGGCGCGTCAGCGAGCGCGAATTGTCATTGTCACGCGCGAACCGGTCGGTCCGGTTGTGGGAACACGTTGTCGAGCGCTTAGCCATGGGCCGACAGCCCGATCCGGAACAGGTTTATGAAGTGGGATACCTGATGCGGACGACGGCCGTTTACGGGTCAGGAAAATTCGGTGCGGCAGATCGTGAGCAGACAGCGCACCGCGTGGAACTCAACGCGCCATTTCAGACCGAGATGCTATCGGTCTACCTCACCCGCACGTTTGTACGGGATCTGGTGCAGCATATGGCGCGTGCAAAGGGTGGAACGCAGGCAGCAAGTTTAGAGCCTGAAATTGCATGTTGGCTGGGGATCGGAAATTCCACCGGCCTGGGTATGGCCCCTTTCATCGTCAATCATCCCGTCCTCTTCAACAACTGGATCATGGTCCGGGAAGAGGCGATCAGCCGGGTGCGGTCGCTTCCTTCTGCCTCAGAGTCAGAGGTCGAACAGTTTCTCAATGTCTTCGATCGCAGCAGGCTTTCCATATCCTGGTGGCAATCCAAACATCCGGTTCAAGTCAGAAAACTTGCGGATCTGAACAATGACCTTTCGGCCATCGCGGAACATCTGGACCAGACCGATCTGAGGCAAAACCGCCCATGGGACAGATTGATTCATTGGTCACAGAATGCACTGAGCGAAGAGGGGCAGGAACTTTTGGCCTCTCTGATACTGGAACCTTATGGTGAATTGGTCGATGGCTTGACCAGTTGCATGGCCGATCAAAGCTTGGATGCACGGGTGATTGATGGAACACAGTCGATCAGCACCGTCCGCAGATTGATCCTTGGCAGCTTTGATTGGGCTATGGAATTGGACTGGACCGAAAGGCAGAACTGCGCGCGCGCGTGGTATGTCTCGGAAGAGAAGTTGGAGCCTCGTCTGGGTGAGCGGTTCGAAGAGCCGATTGCCGCATTTGAACAACCACTGACTCCGGCCCGAGATGCCGCGCTGGCCATCAGGGCTCTGGAGGCTTGGCCGGGCGATAAGTCGATTGCAGAATTCCTGCTAAGTCACCCCGAACATCGCCACACGGTCCGTCGCGCGCAGCAAAGTCAGATCGCCCCTTACAGCGAAATTCGCGACAATACCATTGATGCGGACGTTATGCCGATTGACATGTTGCGGGCCAAGCTCTCGTTCTTTGGAGCCACCCATTTCGACCCGCGTTCGGATCGTTGGGTGCGAATTTGCATGTACGCAGGCGCGCCATACCCCGAGGACCTGTCGGTGTCGAATGCCGATCATTGGGTGTATCCTGAGCTTGCGACATGAGCTTTTCGCTAAATGAAATCGAAGCCTTGGCCAAACGCGCGGCGCGCGGGGGCGGATACCCTTGGGGCCTAGCCGAAGAGGCGGGCATGGCAGTGCGTTTTCTTTGCCTGCAAGGGCTGGACGGGGCTGGGCAATTGGCGCGATTGCTGGACCATGGATATGCCGGGTATCTGGCGGATCATCAACCGGTCGTATCTGGTGCCGAATGGCGGGGTCAGAAGACACTGTGCCCCCTTCTGACGGGCGCGCATATATCTGACCGTGGGGGGCTGGGTGACCACGGTGCGGTTCGCTTTACAGATGTGGCAGCACCTCTTTTGATGGTGCCGTTTACCGCCAATGTGGCCCGCCGACGGGGGCAGGTGTTGGGTATCACTTTCGGTGACGCTTATGCTGTCACGGACGGGATGCAACTTGAATGCCCCAACGGCGTTGCTGACCATGCGCAAGACCTAAAAATCGAAGTCGTTCGCAGTTTGACAAATGCGCGGCAGCGGCGATCCCGCGTGAGAGCAGATAGTGTCAGCCTTGGCACACTCAATCGCTACGCCAACCGCACCTATGCACCCGCAACCGACGAGTCGCGCCGCTTGGGCGCAGGGACGACGCTTTCCGACAATGACTGAAGGGGTCAATTGATGACTGAAACCCGCACACTTACCCTTACTGAGATCGAAGACCTGTCCCTGCGCGCCCTTTTGGCCGCAGGGACCAGCGAAGACAACGCCCGCCCGCTGGCCCGCGCCACTGCGGCAACCGAAGCCGACGGCGTGGCAAGCCATGGTCTGGCCTATATCCCGATCTATTGTGAGCATGTTCAGTGCGGCAAAGTCGATGGGCAAGCGGTGCCCATTCTTGAAACTCCGCGACCCGGTGTCGTCAAAGTGGATGCCGCGACGGGGTTCGCTCATTCCGCGATTGAACTGGGGTTTCAGGCACTGATCCCGGCGGCCCGCGAACAGGGTATCGCTGCCCTGGGGGTCACAAACAGCTATAACTGCGGGGTCTTGGGTTATCACACCTATCAGTTGGCGCAGGCCGGGTTGGTGGGGATTGGCTTTACCAACGCCCCAGCGTCGATTGCGCCGTCGGGCGGGGCAAAACCGGTGGTCGGGACAAACCCGTTTTCCATTGCGGTACCCGGCGAAGATGGCCAACCTGCCCTGTTGATCGACCAGAGTGCCAGCACGATTGCCAAAAGCGAAGTCATGAAACACGCGCGGGAAGGCAAGCCCATTCCCGTCGGTTGGGCACTGGATGCGGATGGGAATCCGACAACAGACCCTGAGGTCGGGCTGAAAGGCTCTATGGCTCCATCTGGCGGATACAAGGGTGTTGGGGTCGCTTTGCTGACCGAAATCATGGCCGCCGCATTGACCGGGGCCAGTCTTGGTATTCACGCCTCGCCCTTTTCCGGAACGGCGGGTGGACCGCCTAAAACCGGCCAGTTCTTTATTGCGATTGATCCCTCGGCAACATCCGGCGACCTGTTCTCGGACGGGATTACCAATCTGGTCCAAGCGATCCGGTCCCAGGACGGCGCGCATCTACCTGGCGATGGTCGCCGCGCCTGTCGGTTGGCCGCGCAGACCGATGGCGTAGCGGTGAACGTCGCGACTTTGGCTAGGATCGAAGCTTTGTTGGAATAGGCGAACAGCCGTTAACTGTTCTGATAGTAAAATGACAGTTTGCGACTGACGCCACCGGGCGGGCGCGGGAAGGGGGCCGCAGCACGTACCTGAGCCTTGGCCGCGCGGTCCACTTCGGGCGAGCCTGAACTGTCGATGACATCGACCCATGCCAGTGAGCCGTCCGGATCGATCTGAAAGAACACACGGGCAAACCCACGCGACGAGACATAGACGACAGGCGCGCGGTTCAGATGCACCAGAACGCGGCCCGCGTAATTGGTGGTGTCAGAATTTCCCGGACCCCGCCCGCCTGACCTGTTGCCGCTGTTGCCGGAGGTAAAAGAATCCACTCCCTCGCGCCGGTATTGCGTCAGTGGCGACTCAATCACTTGGCGGGGGAAGCGCAGATTGGCGAACTCGTCAGACCCGTTTTCCGCGCCTGATTGATCGGGATTGGGCCGCTGATCCGGCAATCTGGGGCGCAGCGATGCGGTCACAGCCGGGCCAGACTCGGCGGGTTCGACCTGATCCGGGACGGGTGGTGTCTCAGTCGCTTCGGGCTCAACCGCTTCTTGTTCCAAGGGAACAATTGGGATCACTGCATCGGGCGACGGTGTCTCAACCGGCAGCGCGGCGATTTGTTGCGAGGGCTCGGTGACTTGTGTTTCTTCGGTCGCCTCAACAGACTGCGTCGTTTCAACCTCGGTGCCTTGGGGGATTTCAGTGACGTCTTGCGGCTCGACGGCCGGGGTGACTGACGCGTCATCGCTGGCCTCCGCTTCGCCTTCCGAGGGGTCCACGGCCTGCACGGTCTCAGCCTCAGAGGTGATTGGCTGCACCACTTCATTGTCGCCAAGATCAGGAGCTGGCACGTTTTGCGGGTTGTCTGACGCAACCAGGGCCTCGCTGACCGGAATTTCGGCGGCCTCAGGCTCGGGCGCTGTTTCGACCGGCGGTTCGGGCACTTCTGCAGCTTCGGGTTCCACCGGGTCAGGGGTGATGTCAGCCACCTCTTCAAACGTATTGCCCAGCTCGATGGTATCCGGCGAGGGACTGGCCGCCGCGCCATCCAGTCTTGGGCTTGCCGTCATGGTCAGGCCGAACAAATGCGCCAGCACAGACAGAATAACTGCCAGAACGGCGACGGTGATCGAGCCGCGTATCATTCCAACGCCTTCTTGGTCACAAGAAATACTGACTTTGCCCCGCTACGGCGCAGCGCACTGGTCACTTCGATCAGGCGCGGGCCGGAAACATCGCGGTCGGGTACGATGCGAACGGGTCCTTTGGTATGCCCGGCCATGTACGCACCAGGGTTGGTTTGAACACCACGAAAAGTCAGCGATCCGTCCCGGTGAAGAACCAGCGCATCTGGAGGTTCGCGACCTTCAAGCTCGGATGTGCTGACAAGCTGCAGGTCGGGATCCAAAGGGGCTGCGATTGTGCCGGTGATCAAAAAGAAGATCAGCATCAGAAAGACGACATTGATCAGCGGGATTGTGGAATCGCGTTTGCGGCGTGTCTGGGTTTGGCGGATCATTGGATCACTCCAACACCAGCACGCTCAGCCCGTCGCGGCCGCGCAGTTCCACCAACAGATCCACGACCCGTTGGGCCGAGGTGTCGTCGTCGAGACTGACCAGCACTTGCCCCTCGGTTACTTGATCAGACAATTGCTGTAACGTAACCGGAGCGCCGTTCATCACCAGACGATCGGCGCCCAGTTGCACAAAAGTGCGCTCGGACGGTGTTTCCGACGTGGCGTTTCCGGCGGTCGCATTGCTTAGCTCGATCCCGCCGAACCGAGAGAATGTCGAGGACAGCATGAAAAACAACAGCAACAGAAAGATCACGTCAATGAGGGGCGTCATCGACAAGGGGCGTCGAACAAAGGGCGCCCTGTTACGCATGGCTCGGTTCGGTTGACGGGGCGGGTTCGCTGGCCGCCTTTGCGATCTCGTGGCCCGGTACCAAAATAGTGCGCAGCGCTTTGTCCGCAAAAACACGCTCACGCGCGGTGCGGCTTTCGAACCAGGACAGGACCATCGAGGTTGGCATTGCAACCGCAAGCCCCACCGCTGTGGTCACCAGAGCAACCCATATACCACCGGCCAGCAAAGAAGGATCAACGGATGATCCCGCCGTTTGCAGACTTTGAAACGCGTCGATCATGCCCAGAACCGTACCGAACAGCCCAAGCAACGGCGCCAGCTGAGCGACCGTGTCCAGCAGGCGAAACCCCCGTTCCAATCCGGCCAGAGCCAGACCGGCTTCGGCGTCCAGTCTTTCATCCAGCCCCGTGGTGTCGGGTGCCTCCATCGCTGCGGCGACAATCGGGGCAAGGTAACTGCGGCTATCTGCCAGTCGCGTACGCGCGGCCTGCCATTCACCTTTGTCCCAGGCGGACAGCGCTTCGGACAAAACCCGATGCCGCCCGACACCGGATACTGCGAATTGCCACAGCTTATAAAGCGTGACAGCCAGCGTAAGGACCGACATCACAATCAGGATCGCGACGACGGGTCCCCCGAGGGCCAGAATTTCGCGCAACGCGTCCAAGAAACTCATCCGATCAATCCTACTTTGACCCTGCTGCCAAGCGAGAGCGCCTGATGGCAAATTGCGCTATCCGATCCATCAACAATGCAGGTGCTGGCCCCGTTGATCAGGGCCTGTCCCACGGCCTCGCACGTCATACCGGGAAGATCGAATTGCCGCACGCGTGGCCGGTCTGCGGGCAAGTCGCGGAAATCGAACAGCGACAGGCTGACGACACTGCCCGAAGCGTCGAAAATCACGGTTTCGAACACGGCCTTGTCGATGGATGTGCCCGTTTCGTTGTTGGCCAGAAAGGTCAGGCGACACGCCCCGTTGACGTCTTGCACCGTGTTCAGCTCCAGTCGCAATCCCGAGGGATTGTCCTGCGCCAAAGCCAGAACGGGAAGGGCACTTGCCAGGAGTGCAAAAAGAGCGAGGCGGCGAAACTGCATGTGAAGGCTCCGGTTGGCACTGCGCAAATAGGGTCGGTGGCCGAGATTGGCAACCTTCGTGTCCTTGAATATCTCAGTCCCCCAACCGGTGAAAGGGCCGCGGACGGGAATGTGATAAGTTGGCGTTCTGCGGTCACTTTTCGTGATTGCGGTTTTTGTTGACGGCCAGAGGGGTTTGGTTGCACAGTTTCGTTCAGGTCTCAGGGGAACCATTACGATGGGCATTACCTCCTCGCATTCTGTGACACGCCGGGCAACCGGGTGTGATCTGGTGGTTTAACCACGCGGTTATTGCCGCGACGCCTGCACGTGTGCAGTTCCTTTGAACTCCAAACAGATTTCCTCGATGAACAGCGAACCCGGATTGCGTATGGCAATCGATATCGGTGGAACATTTACGGACACCGTCTTGATGGACGGTGACGCAAATATATTGGCCACCACAAAGACCCCTACGACCCCACATCAACCCACGCAAGGCGCGCTAAATGGTGCCCGGCGGGTGCTTGCCGACGCCGGGAAGGAATGGGATCAGGTGTCGGGCCTGATCCATGGAACCACGCTGGCCACAAATGCCCTGATCGAGCGGCGCGGGGCTCGGGTTGCGACGATCACAACCGAAGGGTTTCGTGACATCCTCGAAATCGCTTACGAGCGGCGGTACGCGCAATACGCGATCAACCTGGTCAAGCCCGATCTGATCGTGCCACGCACCCGGGCTTTGACCATTGGTGGCCGCATAGATGCGCAGGGCAATGAACGCGCGCCGCTGGATGAGCACGGCGTCGATGACCTGGTGGCAGAACTAACCCGGCTCGACTGTCAGGCGGTCGCAATCTGTCTGTTGCACAGCTATGCAAACCCCTCGCATGAATTGAGGCTAAGCGCGTTGCTGCGCGTGCGCCTTCCGGAACTGGTCATTTCGCTTAGCCATGAAGTCAGCCCAGAGGCGCGTGAATTTGACCGCCTGTGCACCACAATTGCAAACGCCTATATCCAGCCTCTAATGGCGGGTTATCTGGCTGACTTTCAAACGCGTTTTTCAGCGGAAGGCCTGGGCTGCCCGATCCTGATGATGACGGCTGGTGGCGGGATGACGACTGTGGAAACCGCTGCGCGTTTGCCCATAAGGCTGGTCGAGTCGGGCCCAGCCGGAGGGGCGATTTTGGCCGCGCGCATAGCCCGGGAAACGGGCGAGGCGCAGGTTTTGTCGTTCGACATGGGCGGCACGACCGCCAAGCTGTGCCTGATCGACCAGTTCCGCCCGCAGACTGCCCGAAAATTCGAAATCGCGCGGGCGGAACGCTTTATCAAGGGCTCAGGCATGCCGGTTCGCATTCCGGTGATCGAAATGATTGAAATCGGGGCAGGAGGCGGCTCTATCGCCAGCGTTGACCGCTTGGGGCGTCTGAACGTCGGGCCGCACAGTGCCGGGTCCGATCCAGGTCCGGCAGGGTTTGGCAAAGGCGGGGACCGCCCGACCGTCACGGATGCCGATATCTCACAAGGGCTGATCGACCCGGACCGCTTTGCCGAAGGGCGCCTGCGGATTGATCGCGGGGCCTCCGAACAAGCGTTGAGGCAGCAGATAGGTACTTTCCTGAACCTCGACGCATCGGAATCCGCATTTGCGGTCAGTGAGATTGTCGATGAAAGCATGGCCAGCGCCGGGCGGATGCACGCAGTGGAATCCGGTAAAGAGCTTGAGGCACGGATCATGATCGCATTCGGAGGCAATGGGCCACTGCATGCGACCCGAGTTGCCCGCCGCGCCCAAGTGCGGCGTGTTTTGATCCCACGTGATCCGGGCGTTGGCTCTGCCGTGGGGTTCTTGTTCGCACCCGTATCGTTCGAGGTCGTCCGCTCTCGCTATGCCACACTTGAAACGCTGGACATTGAGAGTCTGAACGCGTTCTTAGCGAAGATGGCGCAAGAGGCCGAGTCTGCCGTAAGGGCCGGTGCGCCAGAGGGTCCGCTGACATCGCGCCGCGTTGCCTTTATGCGGTATCACGGACAAGGTCATGAAATTGAGATTGAGTTGCCGGATCGGGTGCTGACGCAATCCGACCTGACCATGTTGCGCGCTGCGTTCGAAGACGAATACACACGCCAGTTCAACCGCACCGTGCCCGGCATGACCATCGAGATCATGAATTGGGGGCTGACAGTGTCATCTCAGACCGAAACGCCGTCAAATCAGCCCAATCCAACGACAAGCCAAGTGGCGGTTCCGATTGGATCACGCGACATAGTTTGCGACGTGACCGGCGCGTGGCGGTCGGCGGATGTTTACGACCGGCTGATCTTGAAACCGGGCGATCAGATCACTGGTCCCGCCCTGATCATCGAACCGCAGACCACAACGCTGGTCAGCGCCGATTTCAGGGCCGAGATTGACGGCTCTGGAAACATTTGGCTGACCCGTATGCAGGAGGCATCCACATGACACATTCGGATACGAGACTTCAGGTGATGTGGAACCGTCTGCTTGCTGTGGTCGAAGAACAGGGCCAAGCGCTAATCCGCGCGGCTTTCAGCCCCATCGTTCGGGAATGCGGCGACATCTCGGCCGGGATATTCGACGTTCAGGGACGGATGATTGCACAAGCTGTGACCGGGACGCCCGGGCACATAAACACGATGGCCGAAGCGGTGAAGTCTCTGCGCGCACGGTTCAACGAACAGGATATGCGCCTCGGCGATATCTACATGACAAACGACCCTTGGATCGCATCGGGCCACCTCAACGACTTCCTTTTGATGATGCCTGTTTTTCATCAAGGCAGGGTCGTCGGGTATACATCCTGCACCTCTCATCTGGTCGATCTTGGGGGCCTCGGCATGGGCCCAGAAGGGTCGGACATCTACGATGAAGGCCTTCTGATACCGCCCTGCAAGCTGGTGAGCGGCGGTGAGGTCAATGGCCTGCTGCTGGAGATCGTCAAGGCCAACTCGCGCGAGCCGGTCGCGAATGAGGGGGATATCTATGCTCTGATCGCGTGCTGCGAGGCCGGAGCGACACGGCTGTGTCAGATGATGGAGGAATTCGGCCTCGACGACCTGACAGCGCTGTCCGACTATATCATCGATACATCGCGTCGCGGAACGGTCGCGGCGATATCCGAACTGCCTCAGGGGACATGGAAGCATGTTTTGAAGGTCGACGGGTATGAGGAACAGATCGAATTGCACGCGGCTTTGACCATCGCAGAAGATCATCTTTTGCTGGATTTCGCCGGAACGGCGGGATGTTCAAGCAAAGGCATCAACGTGCCATTGAACTACGCCGCTGCGTATTCTGTTTTTGCGCTGCGCTGCATCATCGGCGCGGACATTCCCAATAATGCTGGCTCGCTGGAGCCCTTTCGCGTGACCGGCCCGAAAGGTTGCATTCTGAACGCGCAACGACCCGCGCCCGTCGCGATGCGCCACACTCTGGGTCAGATGACGCCCGATCTGGTTTACGGCTGCTTGTCCCAGGCATTGCCAGATGCAGTGCCCGCCGAGGGCGCGTCCTGTATGTACGACTTACCGCTGCGGCACGCTCCGGAAGCCGTGGGGCGCGGTGAGACACAGTTCGCGCTGGAACTTGTATTCAACGGTGGCACAGGAGCGCGGCCGGGATTGGACGGCTTATCCGCGACCGCCTTTCCAAGCGGGGTTTGGGGCAGTCAGGTGGAAACCACCGAGGCTGTAGCACCGGTGCTGTTTCATCGCCGCGAACTGCGCCCGGATTCCGGTGGCGCAGGTCGTTTCCGCGGTGGGCTGGGGCAGCATATCGAAATCAGTTCCTCAGTGGATCAGGATTTCTTGTTGTTCCTCTCGGTTGAGCGGGTGCTGAACCCGGCCAAGGGCCGCCACGGCGGACGTGACGGTGCCGCAGGTCGCATTCGGATCGGTGAAAATGGAGCGGACCTTCCGGGTAAGGGAGAAATACGCGTGAATGCGGGCGAAGTACTAGTCTTTGAAACACCGGGGGGTGGCGGGTTTGGCCCGCCCGATGCGCGAAGCCCGGATGCACTGGCCAATGATCTTGAGGCCGGGCTGGTCAGCACCGCGGCCGCAGATCAGTGGTATGGGGGCGCGAAATGATTGACCCGGTGCCGCATGTTGCAAAGATGGATCCATATGCTCTGGTCAGGGTCGATGATGGTGCCAACATTACGTCTCTCTCGCAAAACGAAAGCCGCCGGCCGCCCAGCCCCAAGGCAGTGAAGGCGGCGACGGCAGCGTTGACCGCGTCGAATCTGTATCCCGATCCCGATTGGACCGATCTGCGCGCAGAGATCACCCGCCAGTACCAAATCGATGCCGGAGAAATCCTGTGCGGAAACGGTTCGCTGGATCTGATCGGTTGTATTGCACGGACCTTTGCGGGCCCCGGGCGCGCTATTCTGGCCCCGGCGCATGCCTATCCGTTTTTCAGAACGGCAGCGCAAATGGCTGATGCTCCCTACATCCTAGCCCCGGAGGACGGGACGACCGTGTCCGTCGACACTCTGATCGCATCGGCAACCGGCGACACACGAATTGTGTTTGTTGCCAACCCCGGAAACCCGACAGGCACGCGAATTTCCAGGCAGGAACTGGACCGTCTTCGCGCAGGGTTGCGGCCAGATATACTTCTTGTGATTGACGAGGCTTATGGTGAGTTCACAGACACGTCGGAGGCTCCATGTTTCGACATGGTCAGCCTCGAGAATACGGTCGTTTTGCGCACCTTTTCAAAGGCATATGGGCTTGCAGGCTTTCGCGTCGGCTGGGGCGTTTTTCCTGCGCCCATCGCCGCCGAAGTGCGCAAGGTCATGAATCCGAACAACATCAGCGCCGCCGCTCAATCGGCCGCACTGTGGGCGGTGCGCGATCAGAATTATTTGCGCAAAACCCGCGACCTGACGGTTAGCGCGCGGGATCAGTTGATTTTGGACCTCAGGGATTGCGGTTTTGAGGTCGCGCAGAGCTTTACCAATTTTGTACTGATTGAATTCGACAGTACGAATGCTGCCAAATCTGCGGATCAAGCTTTGCGACGTGGGGGTGTAATTCTACGAGCCCAAGGCGGGGCCGGGTTGCCGCACGCGCTACGCATGACGGTCGGCACGTCGGATCAGAATGCGACCGCCTTATCCCACCTGTCAAACTGGAGAACGGAGTTTTACCGATGACACCGTCACGAGGCCGCGCGCGGATCGGAGTTTTGGTTCCATTCACCAATTCCAACCTTGAACCCGACCTTGGGTTGATGCGCCCGGATGGGGTGTCGTTGCATTTCGCGCGCATGGGCGGGTACGACCGCGACGAAATCCCGGATGAAGCGCAGATGCGGGGGTTGGGCAGCGCTAGTTTGGATGAAACGCTGCCTTTGCTGATGGGGGTGAGGCCGGATGTCGTGCTTTATGGATGTACCTCGGCAACGCTGACGCATGGGCAGGAATTCGATCGATCTCTGGCACAGAAAATAAGGGATGAAAGCGGAATAGAAACGGTCACCGCCGCGGGTGCCTTGGTCACAGCCCTTGAGGCACTCGGGGTTCAAAAGATCGGATTTGCTTCACCATATGTCCAAACGATCAATGATATGGCCGCAGACTTTTTGACAGATGCGGACTTTGAGATCGTCAGCCAGGGCGCGGTAAGAGAGACGTTGGACAACGATGGTCAGGGGGCCATGACGCCAGACGAAGTATTCGAATTGGCGCGCCGGGCCGATCACGCCGAGGCTCAGGTCGTGGTCCTGTCGTGCACCGACATGCGGAGTGTCGAAGCTCTTGCCCGGATTGAAACCGAGCTGCGCAAACCGGTGGTCTGTTCCAACCAGGCCATGATGTTCGCGGCTTTTAAGTTGCTAGGGATCACGGAGCCCGTCGCCGGTTTCGGAAAACTTCTCAAAATCCCAAGGTAAGACGTTCAGCGTCTGCAAACTGGTGCTGCGTGCTTCTGCAGGCAGAAAGCTGGCGCGGCGATTCCTGTTCTTATCGCAACTTGGGTGCATGTCCCAAAGGACTGCGGCTTTGCCTTATGTTACCCGGCCTCCAGAAGACTGTCCTCGTAGGTGTTTCGCAGCTCTACTTTGACGACCTTTCCAGTGGCCCCAAGCGGTAATTCATCGACAAAAATCACCTTGTCCGGAACTTGCCAACTGGCGATCTTTCCGTCGTAGAAGGCCAGCAATTCCGCCTCATCGATTTCACCGGACTTAACAGCGATCAGAACGGGACGTTCGTCCCATTTTTTGTGTTTCGCGGCAATCGCGGCCGCGTTTGCAATGGCGGGGTGGCCGATAGCGATGTTTTCAAGCTCGACTGAAGAGATCCATTCGCCGCCTGACTTGATGACGTCCTTGGATCGATCATGAATGATCAGATAGCCATCCGGGTCAATTGTTGCGACGTCGCCGGTATCAAACCAACCATCTTCGGTCAGCGCACTTTGGTCTTTGCCCATGTAAGTGTCGACGACCCAAAAGCCCCGTATCTGCAGATCGCCCTGAGTTTCACCATCATTGGGCAGTGTCGAGCCGTCTTTGTCCACAATGCGCAGATCGACTCCAAAAGGAGGACGCCCTTGCCCCAATCTCAGCGCGGCTTGCATGTCATCCGGCAAGTCCTGATGTTTCTGCAAAAGTTGGTTGACCGTCCCCAAAGGGCTTGTCTCGGTCATACCCCAGCCGTGAATCAACTCGACGCCGTATTTGTCGCGGAAAATCGGAATCATGGACGGTGGCAGGGCTGAGCCTCCGACCAATGTGCGTTTCAAACTGTTCACCTTTGATCCGGTGGTTTCGAGCGCCTGAAGCAAGCCCATCCAGATCGTCGGGACACCCAAAGCCATGGTCACACAATGATCATCAATCAAACCGACGATGCTTTCGCCATCAAGATTGGGGCCCGGCAGAACAAGCTTTGCACCTACACCGGCAGCCGCATAAGGCACGCCCCAGGCGTTGGCGTGAAACATTGGCACGACAGGCAGCACGGTGTCCGTGGCAGAAAGCGCCAGCCCATCCGGTTGGTTAGCGCCCAGCGTGTGCAGCATGGTCGAACGATGGGTATAGAGCACACCTTTGGGATTGCCTGTGGTCCCGGATGTGTAACACAGTGACGATGATGCGCGTTCATCGAACTCGGGCCAGTCAAAATCTGCGTCGCCACCCTCGATAAACTCGTCATAAAACATCAGGCCATCGATCATATCCGCTGCCTGATCATCCCGAGGTCCCATCAGCACATAATGCTCGATTGAATGCAGCGAGGGCTTGAGTTGCGCGACAGAGGCTAAGAACGTGTGGTCAAAGAACAGCACCTTGTCGTCCGCATGCGCAGCGATGTAAATCACTTGGTCTGGATGCAGGCGCGGGTTCAACGTGTGGCAGACATAACCGCCACCTGGGACGCCAAAGTAAACCTCAAGATGCCGTTTGTTGTTCCAAGCAATCGTCGCACATCGCGCACCCGGTTCAAGTTTCAGTGTCTTGAGAGCAGAGGCCAGTTTCCTGGCGTTGGCATCCACGGTTTCCCAATTCGAAACCTGCACACCGGCGTCGGTCTCGACGGACACGATTTCGGTTTTGCCGTGAAACCGTGCGGCATGGGTGATCAGGGAAGAGATCAGCAAAGGCTGGTCCATCATTTTTCCAAGCATGAGGCGGTGCTCCGGTACTGGTGAACTTTCCAATTTCTGGCCAGAGCGCGGCACGTCACTCGGACAACTTCCTTACCATACCGCCTTGAAGGCGATGTCGTCATGTTTTTGTCGCGCCCGGCTGCCAACGCGACACGAGTGGCCATCAATCACCATACCGCTCGGTGGGCCTGGTCTGCCTTTGAAACTCTGGAGTGGCGGACACAATTGGCCCGACCGGAGTGCCGGTGTCGGAATTTCACGAGCGACCGTAACGGGCGCCTATGGGCGCTGTGAAAGCAAATCAATGTCGCAAGGTTTGCAGCCTGTCCGCTGGCCAGGGGCTGGATCGGTTTACGGAAATCCCCACTTGTCTTTGATTCGATTGATGCAATTGTGAATTGCAAAGCAGATAGGAAACCAAAACCGATGATCAGATGGCCTTTGGGGCTTGTTGCGTGTCTATTGACGCTGTGCGTCATGGCGAGCTTGGCGTTTCGATGGGCTGCACATCACCGGGAAACCCTGCCATTTGCGGTCGGTTTGCCAGAAGATGGGCGGCTGGTTGAAACGCCCGAAGGTGCAATTTTTGTGCTTGAAACCGGAAATTCACGCGCGCCCCGCGTTCTGTTCGCCCATGGAACGGCGGCCTGGTCGACGATCTGGCGCGCGACGATGACCGAGGTGTCACAGGCGGGATACCTTGCAACGGCTTTTGACATGCCGCCCTTTGGCTGGTCCGAGCATCCTGACGGGGCTGATTTTGGCAGATCAGCGCAAGCGGACAGAGTCATTGCGTTGCTGGAAACTCTGGGAGACCGGCCCATTGTGGTGGCGCATTCGGTGGGGGCCGGGCCAACCTCCGAGGCCGTGCTGAGACGCCCGGAACTGGTTTCGGGATATGTGATTGTTGCGGGGGCGATCGGATTGGGTGATCGGATGAACCCCAAGCAACTGCCGCTTATCTTGCGCAATCCAACCGTTCGGGAATATGTGACCGCCGCAACAGCGACAAATCCGCTGCTGACCCGACGGTTCCTGCAAAACTTCATGTATAAGGCGGATTCGGCATCGCGTGAGATTGTTGACGCTCTGCAGGACCCAATGGTCAGGGACGGTTATACGCAAGCCGTATCGGACTGGATCCCCGAACTGTTCACAACGCCCACCGACGCGTTGAGCCTGGACCCGGCCAATTGGGCGGCTCCGGGTCTGCCGGTTTCTTTGATTTGGGGCGCGCAAGACAGTGTGACACCTGTTTCGCAAGGCATTGAGCTTGCATCGCTGGTCCCCAACGCCAGGCTGACAATCCTCGACGGTGTCGGTCACATTCCCCATCTCGAAGCACCTGCCGAGTTTGCATCGGCACTCATGGCCGCACTACAGCCAATGACGCATCCCCCCATTAAGGAGCGCTATCAGAAATGAGATCTTTTACTCGACGGTCTGCCCTTGTCGTGGTGGGCGCTGCGGCGGGATGGACCGCTGCCCGCGCGTTTCAGGGTAACCTGCCCGATCTGGATGGCACCCAACGATTGGACCAAACGCCGACCGCAAAGACCATGAACGACGCAAGCGGGCTGTCATCCACGCCGGTCCACAAGCACCTTGTCCTGTCGGACAATGCCGACGACACCCTGATCGCTGCCATCCGCAAAGAACTGGCCGAGGCTGTTTCGGCCAACAGGGCGTTCAACGTGGGTGCAGCGCGCCACTCGATGGGCGGGCAAGCTATTCCCAGACACGGTACGGCCGTGACATTCGACAATGGCACCGTGGAAACCGACAGCGCCAACCAAACCTACAAGGTCCATGCGGGCGCGCGTTGGTCTCAAGTTATCGCGGCGCTTGATCCCGTTGGCTGGTCTCCGACGGTCATGCAGTCCAACAATGATTTTGGCGTGGCCGCGACGTTTTCCGTCAATGCCCATGGCTGGCCTGTGCCGTATGGGCCAATGGGCGCAACGGTGCGAGCGCTGCGGATGATCCTGCCAACGGGTGATCTGGTGACCTGCTCGCCCACTGAAAATGTCGAACTTTTCAACATGGCCATGGGCGGTTATGGGCTTGTCGGAGTGATCCTCGACCTAGAAGTCGACATGGTGCCCAATACCCGTCTGGTCCCGACATTCCAGACAATGCCCGCCAGCGCGTTCCCGACGGCTTTCCAGGCCGCGCTTGCGGACAGTTCGGTCACAATGGCCTATGGTCGCCTGAACGTCGAAAGGGCCTCTTTTTTTGAGCATGCGCTGCTGGTTACGTACCGCGAGACTGATGATCAGACCGTTCTGCCGCCTGCATCCGGATCCGGTTGGATGTCGCACGTGGCCAGCCGCCTTTACCGCGCGCAGCTGGGCAATGAGACGATGAAGTCCTTCCGCTGGTGGAACGAAACAACGGTCGGGCCTGCATTGGGCGGCGGGGACGTCACGCGCAACGCCTTGATCAACGAACCGGTTGTCACGCTGGATGACCGCAACCCCGACCGGACGGACATCCTGCACGAGTATTTTGTCAGTTTCGACAAGTTCGAAGCTTTTTTGACGGCCTGCCGCGAAGTCATTCCGGCCTCGTACCAGGAATTTCTGAACGTCACACTTCGCTATGTGGCGCAGGATGACCAAAGTGACCTGTCTTACGCTACATCCCCCCGCATCGCTGCGGTGATGTCTTTCAGTCAAGAGATGACCGGACGCGCCGAGGCTGACATGCGGCGGATGACCGAAGAATTGATTGATCGCTTGGGCCAAGATGGGGGGGCGTATTATTTGCCCTACCGACCTCATGCGCGGCTTGACCAACTGACCCGCACGTATCCGCGTGCGGTCGGATTTGCAGCCAAAAAGCGCGATCTGGACCCACAATTGGTCCTGCGCAACAATCTTTGGGACACGTATCTGGAGCAGCTATGACTTCCATGCAGAAACTCTGCCTCGTCTATTTCGTGGTGTTGATGGTCGCCGCGTCACTGAACTATATCCCCGGACTGACGGACGCGGACGGGCTTGCATTTGGTATTTTCCAACTGGATGTCTATGACGATGCGCTGCATGTCGCCTCGGCGCTGTGGGCCCTGACTGCCGGGCTGCTATCTCACCGGGCCGCGCGAATGTTCATGATCCTGTTCGGCATCGCTTACCTTGGTGACGGCGTATTCGGGTTCTTCACAGGGTACGGTTATCTCGACCTGGGTATATTCACGAACGCCTCGGCAGGGCTGGACTTTTCGGTCGGCAGAGTGCTTGCAAACCTGCCCCATTTGGCGCTGGGCGGGTTGGCGGTCTGGGCCGGTGCCAAAGATATCGGACACCGGGCATGAGGCGTCTTTGGCGGTGGCTGACAGGGCTTGGATTGGCCCTTGTTGCAGTCATTGCCGGGCTTTTGTCGCCAGTTGCCTATACCGAGGTGATGTGCCGCCCAACCGGCGAGGCAGACGCGTATCAGGCCCGCCTGGACCTGGTTCATCACCGGCCTGAATCACGGACACTTATGACTTATCCGGAATGGCACATCGTTCACGCCTATGAGGATTATGCGCGCGTTCTCGAAGAGGGTGACCCGCATGAATACAGTTTTATCAGCGGGATAGGGGGCTTTTGGGGATCGCTATGTACCCTGTCCAAAGCCTCGGGCCAGTTGGGTCCGGTGGATGGCGCGACAAAGCAGATGGTCTACGTAATCGGCGTCAGCTTCACGGCAGAACTGTTGGCAAAGGCCGCGTATGAAGAGACCCTGGGCCGACTTTTTGTCTTGCTGCGCGGGCAAGATCGATCACCGCTTGACGACATTTCAGCCGAACAGGCGAAAAGCTATGCCGCGTTCCTGCAGCAGGTCCCGTGGTACAAATGGGATTTCCCTGCTGATGCGCAGGCCCTTGCGGATCACGGCACACAAGCTCTCAGAGACCGCGAGCGCCGGATGGCGCTGGGCGTCGAATACCGAACGAAAGCGGCCTATGCTGAAATCATCGCTTCGGCGGTCGCGGAAGTCGGCCCGGATGACCTGACGCTCAGGATGATAGTCGATGGCGCATCGGTCGATGCGCTGGAGCGTCTCGACGGGGTTGTCGTCATCGGCGAAACAAGGTCCGGGATCGAGATTGAAACGATCCGCTATCGGGCCTTGACACATCTGATGAAGGACATGGCGGCAGCTGGCATACACTTCGTTGAAATCGCTGGAAATGACGACATCATGTATACCGTTGTGTCAGACGCCCCCGACCATCCCAAGGCAATCCATACTGATGTCCGACAGGGATTTGACAATTATCGGCACCTCATCTTGACTGACGTTGCCGCGCTTGCTTCGGACATAGTCGCGCTGGCGGATGTGGCAGGGCATCTGGAACATATCCATGACTATTAAAGGCACAATTCTCGGCGTCACGTTGCCACTAGTTGGATGGCTCGGCATCCTTGCGGGGGTTAACCTGCTGAGCGACGATGCCCCGGCGGCATTGGTGCTGTTTCCGGGGCAGGATTTCCTGGCGCAGATGCCAGACGATATGTCCGTTCTGGCTGCCACTCCAATCAGTGTGACCTTGGCATCCGAGGATGCCAATCTTGCACGGAAACTGTATCGGAACGGGGCTTGGCTTGTATTGCCTGCGGGTCTTCCGGGCTGCGTGTCGCGTGTCAAAGGATGAAACGGCAATTTCCGATCCGAGCTTTACGCATTGCCGTCGCATAATCCGCGCGACGCGCATGACTCAGCGGAATTGCCCGGCAACGTCACCGGAGGCACGCAACTCGGGTGAATTGCGAAATTTGGGTTCCTTGCAAACGCGAACTTCCACATGCCTTGGCGAAACAGCCTTTCCGTTCTTCACCTTTCTTAGCGTCTCTCCTCGTGAAACGGGCAGCACAAACAGACCATGTTGATCCATATGCAAATGTGCTTTGTCTTCTGAATAGAGCGCTTGCTGCGGTCCAATCCCCTTGACCAGTTCCCTGCGAACCACCTCGGCCCGCCGTTCAGCCAAGTTGCGGTTTGCAGCCTGTGACCCGGTGCCACTTGCGCTGCCTACCAGCACAACCAAATGATGAATATCGGCGGTTTCGGAAGCCTGTGCGATAGTGCGCCGAATGTCTTCGAGCAGCTTTTTGGCTTGCAGCGGGTTTTCAAACACTGTGCTTCCTTCTGAAAACTCGACATATCCGCGGATGTTTTCGGCAGAGAAACACGCTTCGAGCAAATTCGGCCCAAATTGGTCAGCGGCATTTCTGAACAGATCGGATTGGACCAGAAGGCGTGCGATTTCAGGGCTGTGGCTAAATGTGCTGCGCGGATGATCCGACGGTAAATCACGAAGATCCTGTGTCACCTGCTCGAGCCTGGCCGTGACGTCGCCCAACGAATGTTCAAACGTGCTGGAAAACCAAATGGATAGAGCTTGTGGTGACGACGACTTGGCCAGCTTCTCGGATAGCTCCAAAATCAGCGCCTGCTGCGATGCAAGCTGCGCGTTCACGAAGGCGGGGACTGTCGCATCTTGGATTGGCACCGATTGTCGCCGGTACGGCCACGCAGTCGCGACACCGGATAGTTGGGCCAGTTTTGCCCACTGTACCAGTGTTCGCCGCGCGGGTCTGTGCGCATTGTCCAAGGCCGACCAGAACGCCGCCATGACTGCAGGATCACCACCAGATTGAGCCGGTGGAATCCCGGAAAACTCTTCTATCAAACTAGACCGCAGCAAGACCCGTTGCCCCGGATCTTCAAGCGGCGCGATGACGGCCCAATCTCCGGCCGCGCCCAGGTAAAACACCGGTTTTAGGATACGCGGACCCTGCGGACGCCAGCTTGCGTCGGTCAGCCCGGAATACTCGACAGGAAAAGAACCTTTGAGAACCAGATAACCGCATTTTACCAAAGCAATTTTCTCTTCCGGCCAGAACACGGGCGCTGGAAAACCAGCGGGTTCGCAGGCCTTCTTCGCACTCAGGTCAGCTTTAAGGGCGCTGGACGCCTTGAACACCAGCCCTCCGGCCAGGAGGGTTACGCCCAACAACATCACGGTGCGCGCAACAAGCAATGGCCAGGTGATTTCCTTGTCGAACATGATCCTTGTCGTGGTTTCGTTGGACTTGTTTGCAAATTTGAGGGACTTGCGGAAAACCCGTCGTGCTTTTCTGAGATTGCGTTTCAACAAAATCTCTGACGTTCGTTTGGATTTGGCTGCCCTTTTTTCAAAGGCACTGCGCAAGTCTGAAATGCGGGCTTCCACATTCGGCGCGCCGAAGAACCCGGCGATTTTTCCTGAGACAAAAAAACTGATGGTCGGGTGAATTTGCCATAGCTTTCGCCCAGCGCGCCGGATCAACAAGGCTAGGATCAATAAACTGGGCTTTGAAAACACGGATAGTAGAGTGCCAATCAGATATGCGGTCCCGTACAAAAACAAGAAAAACAGAACATATAGCACCAGAAGAGACAAAAATGTTCCGGAAGCCCAACCGGAAAACGCGCCAATTGACGAGCTGACACCTGTCCCAAGTCCGATAGGCAGACCCAGAGTTGCGCGCCAGATCGCATCATAAACCCCCGCCAACAGCGCCGACGTCGCGGCGGTGACACCAAGGGGATTTGTGATAACCCCTTGGATAGGCCTTGCCGCGGCGGGGGCGTCTGGCCGGGCCTGGCGATCTGGCTGCGGTTTTGGCCCCGAAGATGACCCTTGGGGGCCTGTCCGCGCCGAAGATGGATGTGACCTCAGGCGCGCCAAGGCAGCGACTGCGCGGCCCGGCAACCGGGCCTTGAATTTCAAACCATCACCATTTTTCCAAAGCTTCAGGTGCTCGGCGCACAGCAGGCCGCCGCTTTCCGCAACCGTGGGCTTTCGGCAAATTAATCTTCCCTTTTTGGCAATACACTCTTTAAACATGTTACTGACCTATGGTTCGCAAAGAATTGCCGCTGCTTATGGTGCAAGTCAGAAAAACTCTTCGGGGGTACCGGTCCGCAGGGCGTTAAACAGAAATTGTCCTTTGGTTCATTCAAGCCGTAATATCGGGATTTCGTTCAGATCACGCCTCGGCGAAGGTGTCCCCACCGGCCGAAGCAAGTTTTGGAAGGTCGATCGGGCGGCGTTCAAAGGTTGCGGGCCAGCGGAACGACTCCTCGGTAAAGCGGCTTTTGCTTTTTGGGGCGATGTTCACAGTGTTCGACTGATTTCCACCGAGCAGGAAGTAACGATGCTCATCCTCGCCAACAACGAACCCGACATGCCCACCGCCCTTTCTGCGGATTGCCGCAACTGCGCCAAAGGTGGGTTTTGAGGGGCGGCCGAACTGTTGCCAATTCAGGGCCCAATAGGGGTTCACAGCCAGATCACCTGTGAATTTTTCGTCTGGCAAACCCAGGCGAATGGCTGTCTCGACGAAATCACCGCACCAGGGAAGGACGGCGGGATCGCCCAAGGTTTTACCGTCTGATTTCAGCCACTGTTTCAAGGCTTTGTTGTGGTTGACCTCGTGTTGACCCAAAACGCGGCGCGCATGTGCGATCCAAGGTAGGCCCTGCGCGTCAAAATCGGCATCTGAACTGTTTTCCTGCGCCGACTTATGAAGCGCCTCCCAGGTCAACGGGCCGACATAGGCCCGTGGCCGCAATCCGACCGAACGCTTGAAGGCGATAATCGCCCGTTCGGTTTGTGGGCCCATTATTCCGTCGATATGGCCGGGGTCAAACCCTGCCGCAGCCAACGCTTGCTGCAGAGCATTGATGGAAAGCTTGGGCTGATGATGTGTCATTGCGATGTCTCCTCATGTTTTTCGCCGAACGTGGGCAACAATCATGAAAAGACTAATGCGGGCGGATCCTGCGTTTCATCGCCCATTCGGGGTATGGCGCGCTGTTAAACGTGCCTTTTCAGGGCCGTTTGAGGCCCGAAAACGGGCACGTCCATGTCTCGCCACCCGTTTCGTGCTGAAAGCTGTCCTCAAGACGCGCTTTGCGGTAGTTGCGATGAACCACGCGGCGCGCACGGAACAACTGTCCCAGGGGGCGTGTGCAGTGGAACGTGTTCCAGGCGTTCATGGGTAGATCAGCGAAATGGAGCAGATCGCTCCAGTGATCAGGTGGTGTTCGGGAAATCGTCAACGTCCCAACCTCTTCGAAGCGGGATTTGGACTGGTCCCAGGCTATATCGGTATATTCAGCAGCCATGATCGGCGCCGAAGGGTGTCCGCTGCCGTTCGGTGCCCTGATCGCATCCGCAGTTGCAATCTGCACCTTCAGCGTGAAACTTACCTGTTCATCTCCGCCTTCTGGCCAGTTCCTTTCCCTCAGAATGTCGCCATGGGCGCTGTCGCCCAGTTCGACGGTATCCGTCAGCGTATGTTCTTGTTGTGGTTCCAGACAGAACTTCATCGCGCCATCATCCAGCGCGTAGGGTCCAGCCGAGAAATAGTGTTTACCCGCCCAGCCACGTTGGCGTTGCTCTTCCTTGTAGAGCCGATCCGTGTTCGGCTCGAAAATATCGGATTTCCAGGTTTTCAGGATAGCGCCGTTTCCACCATGCGCCGCCATCGCCAGCTTGCCAAAACGGTTGCGCTCTGCAAGATCGCGCAGCATCAGCATTTGCTTGGCGTCCCGGAAGAAAAAACCTTGGCCGTCGGATTCCGCGTGGTCCAGGGGCAGGCCCTCAGACAGTAAAAGATCCAGTTCATGGGCTTCGTTCTGATATTCATTTGGCACCGGTTCGGGAAATTCGATCTTGATCGCCAACCGGCTGATCGCGATTTCCGGTTGATCGTCGAACAGGAAATTCGGACGAACAACGACCTTATAGGTTCTGTCCTTTTCAAACAGCCCAATCCGAAAATCTTTGTAGGGCTTTTTCAAAGCTGCGGCCTTGATATCGAGTGTCCCGGCAAAAAACCCGGTTGTGTGACCCCAATGTGGGTCATGATAGACGGCATTCCCGGCCTCGGACCCATGGCGCTCTGGAGCGTCGGAGTCGAAATAACAGCTGAGCTTGTGGAAAACTTTAGCCTCGTCCTTGTCCACGGCCTCGACGGGCCGGAGATAATCTTTGGGCTGTTGAATCTTGGCCGCTTCTGCTTCGGCATCTGAAAAGTCACGCGCATAGTCGCTTGACCTTGGAAACACCAGGTTTGCAGCCTGTCCGGCGGCAATCGCGGTTTTCAATAAAAAATCTTCAACCTTCGCTTTGACCATATCAAACCTCCGCTGCTGCGCCCGCCGTAAACTCTGGTTTTGCCAGGCTAACGTCTAACCAATTCCGTCGCTGAAATGCGGTATCGAATTTCGCATGATCCGTTTAGGCCAGCATGCCCCATTTGGGTGACACAGATATCATACAGGTGAAGCGGCAGAGCGGGGGACGGCGAAATTGCAAAGAAGACGAACAAATTGCGTTCTGTTCGCCGCGCGCGACTTATTCAGTATCGACTTGACTTGCGTGTTGATCGTCTCGGGTGACCTGTTCTGCCGTTCCGCAATCTGAACGTTCGAAAGGCCCTGACAAACCAAATCGACAAGGCCGCTTTCGGCGTCCGTCAAGGTAAACAATTCCTGCACCAGTTGAGTGTCAATCGAAATGGGTTCCATGGTGTCACGAGTCAGAATCCATGCTCCGCTAAAGCGGTTCGACCCCATCTGCCCTAGGCTGTTGCACGGAACCACTTCCACGCATAAGGCCCGTGTCCGGTCCGGCGTTTCGGCAATGATTGCCTCTTTTCGGGGACGCGCACCAAAACGTCCGTGATTGCGCGCATCAGCCAGCAAACTCCTGAACCGCCGCTGGTTCCCAGGGTCTGTCATCGACATGCATCCAGACCTCTCGGTCCGGAACGCGCGGAACCTGTCGAAGTGCTGATCAAACAGCTCATTTGTCTCGACCTTGAAACCGTTGGCATCGACAAGGCAGGCTCCGATCGTCAGCTTGTTGATCAATGTCAGCAGCGCACCTCGGCCCTGAAGCCCGGTGTCAATTTGCCCGCCAAGATCAATAGCTTTGGCCAAGTGCGGCAATATCAAGCTCAGATTGTGCTGTTCCTCTGGTGTGAAAACACCTCGGCTTTTCCCGCGTTGAATCGAAAACCGCCCACGCAGAGTGTTATCCTTGTCGAGAATACCGCCATATCTATGCCGGATTCCGTATCGCATCATCTCTTGCACATGCGGCAGCTTCAGATAGGCGACCTGGTCGGGGAACAAGTCGGTCTCGCTTACCAATTCGACGTCATCGGTTTCAAGCGACCGGGTTTCAAAAAGGTCGTGGTCAATGACTTCTCGGCGCATATGCGTGTTGACATAGGTTGCCAGAACTTTCGGGTCGTAGTTGCTGGTCATGTAAGGCGCGTGAAGTTCCCGGCCATTCCGACCAAGGCGATATTCCCAGATAATCAGCCCGTGCGCCGAAACTTCGCCTTTGATCCGGTCAAGCACCTCTACCCAGGTTTCGGGTTCCGAAACCGTCTGATAAATCGCAAGCACCAACTGACTATGACGTTCCGTTGACACGTTTTCTCCCATACCCGCGACATCTTTGGTACAAGACAAAGTTAACGCCACAACCGGTTCATCATCAAGCGATGCTTGATTTGACGCCTGCGCTTAGACGGAAGTACAGGTTTCCGGCAGATGGCTCTGGTTGCGGAACAGGTCGACGGCTTGTCCGAGCATTTTTTCAGAGACTGTCTGCAGGGACCTGCAACTCAAGTCTGGTATCCTGGAAGAAGGACAGTACGCGCGGGATATTGGCCAAGGGTATGCCACACAACGCCGTGGACAGCCCGTCGGCGACGGCCGCGCTGTTCGCAGAAACCGAGATCAATTTGTGATGAACCGTGTGATCAACCGGGTTCAGGATATGCCCATGCCCAGCGTCAAGTTGCATCATCCCCGGTGCAGAAGTGGCAAGCGCGCGATCGCTCAGCCCGACGCGACCAAGAATTGCGCCATCAGGCCCCGCTAATCCGACTTGCCATATGCTACCATCGCTGCGCCTGCCCCGGGCCGAGATTTCACCCATATTGACCAGAACATCCCGCAGTCCGAAGGATTTTAGCAAGGCGGCCACGCGATCCGTTACCGCACCTTGCGCTACGCCGTTCAGCGTCAGCGCCGAAACCCCAGCGGTTGGCAATCGTATCTCAGCGGCGTCAACGGAAACTTTGCCCCATCCGATCGCCTGCCGCGCGGCCTCGGTTTCCGACCGAGGGGCGGCGCTGGCCAAAGCCATCCAAAGTGGTTGAACGGTCGGGTCGAACACGCCGTCCGATGCCGCGTGCAATGCCGCGCAGAGGCTGAGAACCTCAAGCAAATCCGGAGACGGGTTCAACAGGTGACCTGATTTATTCAAACGGCACAATTCCGACTCGGGCCGGTAAAGGCTGAAGATGTTCTCAAGCCGGTTCAATTCGCTTTCGATCGCATTGAAAACGGGTGCTGCGTCCTGGGTGTTCAATCCTTCGATGCGCAAATTGGCCTTTGCACCCATGGCAAAACCGTGCCAATGGGCGACGGGCGCTGTGAACCCGGCGGTAGGTAGAACTGCGCAGGCGGCAGAAATCGCCAGAAAGCGGCGGCGAGGCAAGAGGCTCATGCGGGGGTCTCCAATTGCAGGTCCAGATCCACCGGGCCAAGCACTTCGGTGTCCGGAATGTCAGGCAGGGACAGCATGGTGCCACCGTATTCACTGAGGAATGCCTCGGCGGCGGTTGGGTCGCCGAAAGGCACAACTTCGCGCGCGCCCATGCCACCTGCAACATTGGCTCCAACCACGAAGGTCGCGCCATCGGCGGCGATCCAATTGGAAGTGCCCGGCTGTCGCCAGCTTGGCGCGACGCTCATGTCGCTGACATAAACGGCGGTGATCTTGGCGTCGCGTTCGGGGCTTTTCAGGTAAGCCACCATGTCGCGCACCTGCGCAAAGAACAGGGGCGCGGGGTAGCCCTCAAGATGAATCTGCCCCTTGGGTCCGCCATGTTCGGCGATGTTCATCTGGCAGAAAAAGCTCAGCGCGTCCGGGGTCAGGTCCACCGGGTCGGGGGCCTCGGCCACCTCTTCCTTACAGGCAGCCAGCGCAATCAGGGCAATCAGGCACAGGCGTTTCATGGCTCGACCCTCCGGAACGCCAGCCGCGCGAGGGCAAAGCCAATCACCGGCCAGATCAAAAGCGATACGGGTGCGGCCCAGACCGGCAGGGCTTGCGCGGCCCCGGACATGCCGGAGGCCATGGCGACACCTTCGGTCGCGGCGATGTTCCACAGACGGAATGCGTCGGCCGGGTTGGCCACCATCACCCATGGAAAGACGGATTGGGTGAAGACGCCGCCCTTGTCCATGACGACGGCCCCCAACAGGCCCAGATCATAGAGGACGACAAAAACCAGCCATAGCCCGGCCGACAGACCTGCCGCCGCCGTGGCCCCCTTTGCCAAGGCGGACAGCAGGTATCCCAGCGTCAGAAAGACAGCGCCCAGCAGGATCGAGGTGAGGATCAGACGCGCCAGAGCCATCAGGCTTTCGGGCCCCGCGCCACCAAAGAAAGCGGCTACCGCTCCGGCGGTGCCGAAACCAACGGTCATGGCGAAAGCCAGCGCCGCCAGATGAGCGGTGAACTTGCCCAACAGGATTTCGCCACGCCCCGCAGGGTAGGACAGCAGCAGCGACAGGCTGCCCCGGTCCACGTCGCCTGCGATGGCATCGAAAGAAATCATCAGCGCTAGGAGCGGAGCCAAATAGACCGACAGCGTGGTCATCGACGCGACCGAGACGGTCAGCATATCGACCCCCAGCGTGCCGGTCGGGGCGCTACCCGCAAAGGTCAGCGCCAGCGCGAACAGCACCATGATCAGTGTGGCGACCAGCAGCCAGCGGTTGCGGCGCAGGATCAGCATTTCGGTGCGGGTGATGGCGAGGAAACGGGTCATAGCCTCTCCTCCTGTGCGTAATGGCGATAGAGGTCTTCCAGTTTGGGCGGAGTCATTTCCACATCCGCCACCGCGTCGCCCAATCCGGCGATGCGGCGCAGGGCCTCCATCTTGTCATCGGGCGAACACAGCAGTTCCACAGACGCTCCGTTGATGCGGTTGCCACCCAGTTCGGCGGCCAGAGCGTCAGGGTTGGCACTGGCGCGCACTTTCAGGCGGATCGGCAGACCGGCCAGCGCCGACAGGTTGGTCAGCGTGTCATCGGCCACCATCCGACCTTTGCGCATGATGGCGATGCGGTCGGTGCGGGCTTCGACCTCGGTCAGCGCGTGAGATGCAATCAGAACGGCGGTGCCTTGCCCGGCCAACTCATCAATGATGGCATACAAATCCTGCCGCGAGATTGGGTCCAAGCCCGATGTGGGCTCATCCAGCAACGCGACCTTCGGCTGACCCAGCAGAACCTGCGCCAGACCCAGACGTTGCCGCATCCCTTTGGAATAGGCCCCAATCCGGCGGTCCAGCGCATCGCTGAGGCCGACACGTTCCAACAGGCCGGGCACATCCGCTTTCGCGCCCGAAAGCTGGGCAAACAGGGTCAGTTGCTCGCGGCCCGTCAACGCCGGGTGGAAGGATACCGCCTCGGGCAGGTAGGCGGTCTCGCGCCGCGCCTGCGCGCTGCCGGGGGTGGCGTCTCCGATACGAATGGAGCCACCCTCAATCGGGATCAGGCCGAGGATGGATTTGATCAGCGTCGACTTGCCCGCGCCGTTATGGCCCAGCAGCGCCACGCGCTGACCGGGGGCAAGGGACAGGGTGATATCGTCAAGAACGCGGGTCTTGCCACGGTGCTTGCAGACTTGGTTTATCGTCAGGGCCTTATCCGTCATGAGGCACCTTTTTCATAGCTGGGGGTTCAGGGGCTTGCATCAATGGGTTGCTGTCCATCACACCGCCCGGCAACAGTGCCGGAAAGGCCGATTGCGACCAGCGCACCAGCTGCACGGCAGGCGAGCCGAGCAACAATTTGGCTGCGGGTTGAGTCCACAGCACATGGTCCATTGAGTCGTTGGGGCGATACGGGGCATCGGCCACGCCGTTGCCATCCACATCATAGGCGGCGAAATCGGACCAATAGTTGCCGCGCCCGTCTTCCGACCACTCGACCCATTTGGTCGAGACATATTTCACCTGCGTCCGGTTGCCGACAAAAGCATTGCCAACGATCCGGTTGCGTTCGGACCCGGCGGTAAAGTGGATCCCGATGCCGCAGCCTTCAAACCAGTTATCGGTGAATTCGTTCTTGTTCGAGTTATACAGGAAGGTGCATTTTTCCTTGGCACCTTTCACCACATTGCCGGTGATGACGCTCTTGTTGGCATAGTTCAGCATCACGCCATGCTCGCGGTCGTCAATCGAGACATTGTCGGTGACTTTGACATTCGAGGTGAACATCACCGCATAGCCCAGATCGTTGCCGATCGAGACATTGTTGCTGACCACGGAATTGTCGGCATACATGTAATGCACCGCAAAGCGTAGGTCGCGAAACAGGTTACCGGTGAACAAATTCTTCTTCGAAGAATTCACGAAAATTCCATCGCGGCCAAACTGAATGTCATTGTCGGCGACAACGGCTCCGGGAGCGTTCCAGACATAGACACCATTGCCGCGCGCATTCATGTGACGGTCCTGCCGCCCCTCGATCCGGTTGCGGCGCACGATGCTATCCTTGGCACCGTGTATGTCGATGCCATAGAGGTTGCCCAGCAGCACGTTATCCTCGACCACAGGCGCGATGGCCGTCTTGGTCAGTTGGATGCCGCTGTCGATCCCGTCGTGGTCCGAACCGGAGCCGATCACCGTCAGCCCGCGCACGATCACGCCTGGCCCGGTCACGGTGATGACGCTGCCCTCGCCTTGTCCGTCAATGGTGGCCTGTCCCAGCCCGTCAATCGTGACGGGCCGGTCCAGAACAAGTGTTTCAGTGTAAACACCGGGGCTCAGGCGGAGGGTGTCCCCATCCGCCGCCTGCGCCAGTATCTCGTTGATGGCCCCCGCCCGGTTGGGCACATCCCAGTCCGCCGCCCAAAGGGGCGAGCCGAGCAGGAGCGGTATGAGCAGGGACCAACGCATGTTACGCGCTCCGCGGCTCAACGAACATCCGGCCGCGCATTTCCATGTGCAGCGCGTGGCAGAACCACTGGCAGTAGAACCAGTGCACGCCCGGACGGTCGGCAATGAACGTGACCGAGGCGGTGGCCTGCGGTGCAACTTCCATCGCAATGCCGAAGTTCGACAGGCAGAAGCCGTGGGTCACATCATCCACATCGTCCAGGTTGGTGACATAGACAGTGACTTCGTCGCCCTGTTTGACAGTGAACTTCTCCATGCTGAACACAGGCGCGACCGAGGTCATGTAGACCCGTACCTTGTTGCCATCCCGGATCGGCTCATCCGCGCCATAATCCAGATCGACACCATCGGCCTCGGCCTGTTTGCGCGCATCTTCCCACATCGGGTCGTTACGGTCCCAGACATTGACCGGGTTCACCTTGGACCGGTGCACAAGGATCGAGTCATGCGGCTCGGCAAAGGTCGGGCCGTCATGGACCACCTTCATCTTGTCGCCCGAGATGTCGATCAACTGCTCGTTTTCAGGCTTCAGAGGACCCACGTTCAAGAAGCGGTCTTTCGAGAACTTGTTCATCGAAATCAGCCACTTGCCGTCAGCCTCGGCGGTTTCACCCATCGAGGTCGAATTGTGGCCCGGCTGATACTGCACGTCCACCTTGTCGAGGATCGGATCGACGTCCGAACCCGCATAGGCCTCAATCGCCTTGGCGATGTCCCATTTGACGATCTGGCTGTCCAGGAACAGCGTGGTGTAGGCGTTGCCCTTGTTGTCGAACGCGGTGTGAAGCGGGCCAAGACCCAGCTGCGGTTCGGCAACGATCGCGGAGCGCGGATCGGCATCTTCGGAAAACAGCGCGTCGACCTTTTCCACATCGATCACGGACACGGTCGGCGACAGTTTCCCGTTGATCATGATGTGCTTCTTGTCGGGTGCGGCGTTCACACCGTGGGGCGAGTTCGGGATCGGGATGTAGCGGGTGAACTTGTTGCCCGCGTCCTTGCGGCCGTCCACAACTTTGACGCCGTTCATCTCCTGATAGTTGCCCGCCTCGATACCGGCCTCGATCTCGGCCAGATTGAACACGACCACGTGGTCCAACTCGTTCTCGGTCATCTCGGCAAGGTTCATACCCATTTCCGAGTTGTACGAGGTCGAGAACGCATACTTGCCCTGATAGTCGCAATCGGTGTTGTCGAGGTTGCCCGACACCATCACCTGCCATGCGATCTCCATCGTATCGCCGTCGATGGCGGTGAAGATGTTCACGTATTTGGACGGATCGTCGAGAATCTGACCGTCATTCACCAGCGGTGCTTCATGCTCACCATTGGCAAAGATGTAGCCGGTGCGCGGGTATTTCTGCGGACGCAGGCCGTGGATGTCATGCGCGTTCGGGATCTCGATGATCTTGTCGCATTTCATCACGTCACAACGCACACGGGCCACGCGGGTGTTGGCCTTGTCGTTCATGAACAGATAGCGGCCATCATAGGTGCCATCGGTGAACGACATATGCGGGTGGTGAAGGTCGCCGTTGTCATAGGTGACCTTGCCGTTTGCGGCCAGGAAATCCTTGGTTTCCGGCAGCAGACCTTCGGTCAGAACCTTCAGCGATTCATTGGTCTGGCCCCAGCCGGTGGCCGAGCAGCGGTTGAACACCGGTACACGCATCAGCTCGCGCATCGAGGGCACACCTAAGATTCGCAGCTCACCGGTCTGGCCCGAGGACCAGAAGCCGTAATATTCGTCCAACTCGCCGGGCTCCAGATGCTGCTTGGCGGCGGCACTTGCCTCGCGCGCGGTCATCAGGGTCGAGCCGAGGCCGGTCCCGGCCAGAACGGCACCGGTGGCGGTGGCCCCCAGCATTCCGCGGCGTGTGATGTTCAGTTTGTTTTCTTGGTCTGACATGATCGTCCCTCCAATCAAGAAACGGTTTGCGGTTTGGCGTTCGGATGGTTCGCCGGTGGTTGTCCGAGTGGGGTCTTCATCTGGACCGACCCTGTCTTGGCCCGCCGTTTCAGCTGGCGGATAACGACGGGACATTTGTCCTCGGACTGATAGAGCACCTGACAATGCAGGCAGGTGACGCACTCGTTGGGGTTAATCTCACCGGTGGGGTGGATTGCCTGAACGGGGCATTCATTGGCGCAGGTCTGGCAAGGCGTGCCGCAATCCTTGTAGCGGCGCAGCCAGTCGAACATGCGAATACGGGCGGGGATCGCCAGCGCTCCGCCCAAGGGGCAGAGATAGCGGCAATAGAACCGTTCCACGAACAGCCCGATCCCCAGCAAGGTCAGCGCAAAGACCACAAACGGCCAGTCGCGCATGAATTTCAGGATGATCGCGGTCTTGAACGGCTCGACCTCGGCATAGGTTTCGGCCAGCGGGATCGAGACAAAGCTGATCCCGAACAGCACCAGAAAGATCATGTATTTCGCAGGCCAGAGGCGTTCGTTCAAACCCCATGGCAAGGTCCATTGCGGCACCTTGAAGGCCCGTGCGATCTTGTTGGTCAGCTCCTGCAACGCGCCGAACGGGCACAGCCAGCCGCAATAGGCCCCACGCCCCCAGAACAGCAGCGCGGCGGCCACGGCGAACCATTGGATAAAGACCAGCGGGTCCAGCAGGAAGGCATCCCAAGAGAAGCCCGTGCGCAAGCTGCCCGCCAGCGCCATCAGGTTCACCACGCTCAGCTGCGCGTTGGCATACCAGCCGATGAAGAACAGCGTCATGGTCAGATACCCGATGCGGAACCAGTAAAAGACCCGCGCGTTCATCGTCGCGTGGAACTGGAAGAAGAAGGTGGCCGTCAGCACCAGCAGCATCACGCCCAGCACCCCGATCTCGACCGTGCGGTCCTTCCAGATGCGTTTCCACAACTCGGCTTTCGCTGCCGCCTCGCTGGTGGCATCATCGACAACGACAGGGGCCGTGACGGGCAGCAGATACTGCTCGGGCAGTTTGTAGCCCAGATCGAAGGTCAGGAACGTTTTCTCAACCGCGCCCACGGCCCGCTGCGCCAGCAGTTGCAGGCGGAAGGGCTCGGCGGGGTCGAACTCGGCATCGGCGGGGATTTTGAAGATGTCCAACTCGGTGAAGCTTGGGGCATCCGGTGCAGCAACCTCGCCCAGACGGCGTTGTTGTTTGTCAAAGAAGCGCACCGAGTTATCGCCCTGGATCAACTGAATCCGGTCGAAAATCCCACCCCGGACATAGCCCGAGCCCTTGAAGCTGTAGGCCCCGCGCCCCAGCACCAGAATGGCCTGTTCGCCCTCGTCCAGCCAATCGACCATGTTCTGATATTCGGCCTCGCCCAGCAGCGACTTGCCGATCGACGGCACCGAGACCAGCGCCATATGCATGTCGATATAGGTGTCATCAGGCTCGCCGGGTTCAGGGCGCTTGATGGCGCGCTGATCGCCCGTGGCCTCGAACGCCGCGTTGACCTGCCCGATATCCAGCGTCAGCCGCCGGACCGAGCCGTCGCCCGACAGCGTCGTCCAGTCATAGATGGCGTCCTGCGCCATATCGACCTCGCGCTTGGGCCCGTCGGCCTGCGCAGGCGCCAAGCCACCCAGCCCCAGTGCACGCGCCACCTTGATACCGCCACGCACAAGGCTGTCGTCGATCACCATGATCGTGACGGTCGCGCCAGAGATGATGTCTAGGTCATGCCCTTCGCCGCCGGTTTCGGCCTCAACCTTCAGGTCCAGACCGGCGTAACCTTCGGTCAGCTCTACCATGCGGGAATTGGGGATGCCGATCAGCACGATAGGTTCCGAGTGTTTGGCCAGTTTCACCCCGGTCAGCACCGCCTCATCATCGATGGCGGCGACCACATGGATCGGCTTGCCGGAATAGCCGGTTGTGCCAACAAAATCAGAGGTCAGGAAAGCCCAGGCCACGGTCTCACCGCCCTTCAGGACGGGGGCCACGGGCACGTCCTCGCGTACCGGGCCAAAGGCGTCGGCACCAGGGGCCAGTTCAGCGGGGTCAATTTCGGGCAGGAAGCTGGCAAGGCTGTCGGCATGGGCGCTGATCGCCATCAGACAGGACAGGGCAAGGGCCAGCAGGGCTTGGATTGCGCGGCTTACGACCATGGCGCACCTCCGGTATTCAGGTTGGATGCCATGGACGCGCGCAGGGCGCGTTCGGTTGTATCTTTTGCCGATGCTGGAGGACCGCGGGTTTCGGGCCACAGGCGCGTTGCATCGCGGCGCTGAACCTGATCGGCGCAATATACGGACTCTAGATAGGCTGCGGCGGGTCTCGTGTCGGGGGGCAGGTCAGGCGCGGGGGCCGCTGCCGTGACCGCGCACAGGGCGCAGTCGGCACATTTCGGGCAGGGCGCGGTGGGGTCGTCGGCTCCTTCTTCAAGGTCTACCTGAACCCAAACCGCCCCCGCCTCCGAGCAGATCTCCACCCACATGCTTTCGCCGGGACTCGCCAGAACCGGACCAAGCATTTGCAACAGCAAGAGGACAATGCCCGCCAATGCACAAGCCGCGCGGGATGCGCGGACAGGGAGGTTGTGCAGAGGGTTAGCGGCGGGCATGGAGAATCCAACTCGGCATTCTTTTCCAGAGTCTTATGGGATTCTCTCGGCCTGATACTTGATTTAAGTCATGCGTTCACGGAACGCGTAAAAGTTAATCATATGCAAAAATTTATATTTGAAATCAAAGGATTCGACTGAGCCTTACCCGTCGGCCTCATCCATCAACCCGCGCACCCAACGACCCACAAGCCAAGATGCGGGGGCGCCCAGAGGCACGGACCAGATCAGCGCGGTCACCGGAGGAATGGCCGAAAAGCCAACACCATGTGCGATCAAACCGGCTAGAAACAGGTTGATCGCGACGGCCAGGGCCGTCGCCGGATAGAGCAGGGTGGCCAGTTTCCAAACAGGCCAGCGCCCATCAGTGGCTGGTGCCTTCCGAGAAGGTGATTTTGTTCCAGACATTGTACTTCCCAGATGGTTTGCGCATTGGTAGACGGCGGATTTCTTCCAGCGTCTGCGCGTCGTAGACAATCACCGCGCCGTCATCTTCCCAGATCGACACCAGCGCGTGACGGCCATCCTTGGTGAATTCCACATGAGCCACGGTCCTGCCCGGCGCGGGACGCAGGGTTTTGACGATCTCAAGGCTCTGCTTGTCGATCACATGCATTGCGTCCTTGTTGGGGCCAAAGAAAACATCGGCCCAGACGTAAGGCGAATTCTCATGGCTGCGCATGAAGAAACCTGGCCCTTCGGTCTTGATCCGTTTGACGGTTTCCCACGTGCCCATGTCGATCACTGAAACCGTGCCATCGGTCAGATGCGGCGTGGCCATCACGGTGGTGTCGCCGTGCTGCCATGTGATGCCCGATCCCAGATGCGGCATGCCCGGCAGGTCAAGATCGGCGACCTTGTGGCCGATGACCAGATCAATCACCTGACCGCCCTTACCATCGCGCGAGGCACCCATGACGTATTCGTAACTCTGGTCGATAAAGAAATCGTCCAGATAGTCGGGCGTGGTGATCTTGCGCACCGGGAAGGGATCGGGGTTCTTGAATTGCCCTTCGATGCGGAAGTCATGACCGAGACCGAATTGCGGCGGGTTGTCTCCGTAAAAGACCTCCCAAATCTCGGGCACGTCTTTCAGCGCCAGCACGAAACTTTCACGCGGAGGAGCTTGATAGACGGCGGAAACCCGGCTGGGCACACCTTTCTTGCTTTTGACCTCGATGACTTTGGCGACAGACAGGTCTTCGGTCGACAGCAGGGTCAGGGAATTCGGCAGGTAATTCGCCACGGCCACCCATTTGCCATCGCCTGACATGGCGATGTTGCGGCTGTTCAGGCCCGCGCGCACGCGGCCCACCTGTTGCAACGCCCAAATGTCGTATTTCTGTACCCAGCCATCGCGGGACATGATGAAGACATAGCGGCCATCGGGGCTGAATTTCGGCCCGCCATGCACGGCAAAGGGGGTTTCGAACCGGTCCAGAACCTCGAACGTGTCGCCGTCCAGCACGCTGACATGATGATCCCCGGTCTCAACCGCCAGCGTGATATTCATCGGATCGCTGTCCCAGATCGGGGCATCGACGGGCACATACTCCTCGTCCAGCGTGCGGCTTGCCGCAATATCGGCCTCGCCCCATTCAGGGTCGGTTTCCAGTGGCGATTTCAGCCAGCCAGCCAGTTCTTCTATCTGCAGGGTGTCCAGCTCATGCGCGAAGGCGGGCATCTGCGTGGCGGTGCGCCCCTCGGCAATCACGGCAGCCACGCGCGGCCCCCGCATCCGTTTCAGCGTCTCGGGGATTAGCGCCGGGCCAACGCCGCCCAGACGGTTTTCACCATGGCATGAGGCGCAGAACTCGGCATAGTCCGAAGGGGCATCGGCCCAAGCGGTACCTGCCAGCAGCAGCGCGCACAAAGAGGCGGTTTTCAGAGTGTCAGAAGAATTGATGCGCCGGATCATGGCTTTTCCCCCGGAACGGCGTGACCTGCAGGCGCTCGCCCGCATCCTCAACGCCGATCTCTTGATTTGACAGGTAACAGGCCGGGTCCTCGGCCCACGGGTCTCCGGTCAGTTGCAGCGCTCGGATACGGGTGTTGCCGCCGCAGACGTCCTTAAGCTGGCAGGATCCGCAACGTCCTTTCAACGGGCGAGGACGGGTGCGCAGCATTGCCAGCATCGGGTCATCGCTGGTCCACAGCTCGGAGAACGGTTTGGTCTTCACATTGCCGACCGTGTAATCGGACCAATAGGTATCAGGATGCACACGGCCCAGATTGTCGATATTGGCCACGCCCAGCCCGCTGGAGTTTCCACCCCACGCCGCCAGATGCGCGCGCACATGCGCGGCCTTGTCGTCGTCGAAATGCGCCCGGACCCAGTTCAGGAAATAGCCCGCATCGGCATCATTATTGCCGGTGACGATATCCAGCGGGCGGCCACCGGAAGCGGCCTCCCAAGCACGTTCCAACAGCAGGTCCAGACCTTTACGGGTGCGCAGATGCTCGGCATCTTCGCCGCGATTCTTGTCACCGCGCCCGGCATAGACCAGATGAGACAGGTAGAACTTGTCGACGCCTTCGTCATCGCACAGCTGCAACAGATCGGGCAGGTGATGCTGGGTGCCTTCGGTCAGGCAAAACCGCAGGCCAACCTTGATGCCGCGTTTCTTGCATTCGCGGACACCGCGCAGGGCGTCGGCAAATGCGCCCTCGACGCCCCGGAACCAGTCATTTGTGGCCCCGATCCCGTCCAGAGAAATACCGACATAGTTGAACCCCACATCGGCGATCATGTCGGCGGTCTCATCATAAATCCGCGTGCCGTTGGTGGACAGCGCCAGCATCGGCACCAGGTCACGCGCGCGTTTGGCGATGTCGAAGAAATCGAACCGGTCCAGCGGCTCCCCGCCCGAGAGGATCAGGGCCGGGACGCGAAATTGGCCCAGATCCTCAAGGGTTACCATGGCTTGCTCGTGGCTGAGCTCGCCGGGGAAGGCCACATCCGCCGAGACGGTGTAGCAATGGCGGCATTTCAGATTGCAGCGCCGCGTCAGGTTCCAGATCACCACCGGCTTTACCGGGCCAGATCGGCGTTTGCGCACCGGGGTCGGTTTGACCAGTTGGTGCATGTATTCGGTCAGGCGGAACATATCTCAGCCTTTCGTTTTCAGGCGCAGCCCGGTCTTCTTCAGGATGCGCGTGGAATAAAGGATATCTTTGGCCCTGCAGGCCTCACCCAAAATGGCCGTGATCTCGGCCCGTTTCTGCTCGACCTCGTCGCGGTCGCTGCCATGGACCATGGCAAACAGGTTATAGGGCCAATCGGGCCGGGCGCGCGGGCGTTCGTAGCAATGGGTGACAAAGGGCAAGGCCCCGATCTGGGCACCCAGTTCAGCGACACGGCTGTCCTCGACGTCCCAGACGGTCATGCCGTTCGATGTCATCCCCAGCTTGTAGTGATTAGGGGCTGCCGCGATACGCCGGATGACACCGCGCGATTTCATGTCGGCAAGGCGGAACATCAGGGTGTCTTCATCCAGACCCAACCCCTCGGCCACCTGCGCGTAAGGCGCAGGCACCAGCGGCAGGCCGCCTTGCAGCGCCTCGATGATCTCTCTGTCTTTTGCGTCGATCATGCCGCCACCCGGAAGCCGATGAAAAATTCCTGAAGTTTGGGAAATTGCAGGACCGCGATCCCAGTTTCCCGTTCTATGGCCTCGGCTGTTGCGGCAATCCCCTCGGGCGTTTCGGTTGCCAGAACGAACCACATATTCAGCCGGTGCGTGCGCTCATAATTGTGCGCGACCTCTGGATGCGCATTGACTTTGGTCAGGACGGTTTCGAAATCCTCAGAGGGTACAGCCATGGCGCACAGGCAGAAGGCCCCGCCCATTGCGGCGGCGTCGAAGAAAGGGCCGAAGCGGGTGATCACGCGGTCCTTTTTCATGCGGGTCAGACGGCTCAGAAGGTCGGTTTCTTCGATCCCCAATTCCTCGGCGATCGCGGCGTAGGGGTGCGAGGTCAGGGGCAGGTCATCCTGCATCCGGTTCAGGATCGCGCGGTCGGTGTCGTCCAGAGTCATGCGGCCACCTCTTTGGGTTGGATCAGCGCGCCGGTCTGTTTGAAGCAGCGGGTCGAGAACAGAACCTTGTGCCGTGCCCCCGCCAGTTCGGGCAGGGCGGTGGCATTGGCCAGAACCTCAAGCGCCTCGGGGCGCGAGCGGGCGTGGATCATGGAATAGAGGCGATAGGGCCAGACACCTTCGACCGGGTTGCGCTCATAACACAGTGTCACGCCGGGATGGGCAGCCAGCGCCGGGCCGGCGGTGCCGACCTGATCGGCGGGCATGTCCCAGACCACCATCGCATTGGCGGACCAGCCCAAAGCGCGGTGGCGCACGATGACACCCAGGCGCGAGATGATCCCGGCCTGGTGCAATGCCTCGATCCGCTCCATCACATCGACTGTGCCGCGGCTCAGAGACTGGGCCAGCGCAGCATAGGGTTCTGCCACCAGTGAAAGTCCGGAACTGAGCGCCTGCAACAACGCCCGGTCGCCGTCCTGCATGGCTGAACAATCCACTTTGCGGGGGCCGGGGACACTGCGCACCTCCCCGGACATCCGGAAGCCCAGATCAACGTTGAAGGGGCGTACCAGCCGCAGGTCCAGCACGCGCAATCCGGTGCGGCGGCTGATCCGCTCGAGGGTTTCGTTCACATGCGCCCGGTCCGGGCCGGTGGCCACGAACCAGAGGTTCCAGTCGTCCTCGCGCTGGTAATTGTGGTTCACGCCGGGTTCCGCGTCGATCAGGGCGGCTACCTCTTCCAGACGCGACTCAGGAGCGGCAACGGCAGCCAGGGTACTGGCAGATACCGCGCCGGGTGCGATGGTTGCGCCCACCCGGGTGATGCGCCCGGTTTTACGCATCCGCGCCAGACGGTCGAGCACTTCGGCCTCGTCCAGTCCCAACAGGAAGCCCAGCACCTGAAACGGGCGTTCTGTGACGGGAAAATCGCGCTGGAACTCATCCAGCAGGCGGCAATCGATGGGGTCGGTGATATGTTGCATCGTTTACAGCCCCGTTTTGTGCGCGCGGGCGGTGAAGAAGATGCCCGAGGGGCTGTCGGCCTCGATCTCGCGCAGTTTCTCGAAGCTTTGTGTGTCGTAGACCATGACCTTGTTGGCATCGCGCACGCTGATCCAAACCTCATGCCCGCGGGGCGTGAACTCCATATGAAGGACGGCGGGGCCGGGTTTGAATTCGTGGATGATCTCCTTGCTGACGGAATCGATTACTTGGATCGTGTCGTTCAGCGGGTGGGCAAAGTTCACCCAGACCTGCCGCCCGTCAGGCCGGGCCATCGCAAAGACCGGTTGGCCATGGGTCTGGGTACGCCCGGTCTCAGACAGTGTGTCGGCGTCGATCCACAGGACCTCATGATGGCCAACGGCGGGCAGCACGAACTCGCGACCCGTCAGCGCCCAGCCTTCCAGATGGGGCATCTTGTAAACCGGCATTTCCTCTTGTCCGCGCCCGTAGTTGGGCAACACGCGGATGGGTTCGGGCGTCTCGGCCCATAGGTCCAGCGCGGTCAAGCCATCCTCACCAAAGAGACCAGTGATATAGGTCCGGCCATTGGCGGTGATCAGCGCGTCATAGGGGTTCTTGCCCATGTCGGGGATCTTGGTGATCGCCGGGTCGCCTTTGGCGAAATCAGCAATCCAGGTCTCGCCCGTGTCCCACATGGTGAACACGAACCGGCGGCCCGGCGCGTCGACCAGACCGATGGTTTTGCTGTCGGTGGGAATGTCGGCGACCATGTCCAGCGTGTCCGCATCAAAGACCCGCACGCCGCCGGGTTCATAGTTCGACACGGCGACCAACTTACCGTCATCCGAAATCGCACCACCGATGGCATTGCCCGCCTGCACCACTCGGTTCACGATCTGGCGGGTGACGATATCGACCTTGGTCAGCCCGCCGTCACGGCCGAAGACATAGGCGAAACGCTCGTCGGGCGAATAGACCAGCGAGGCATGGGACAGGTCGCCCAGCCCTTCGATCCGTGCCAGCGCGGCGCGGTCGGATTGATCGACCAGCAGGACCGAGCCCTTGGCCCGTTCGATCACAAGGCCCAGATCGCCGGTCGCTGTCGGTTCCGCCTGTGCGGTGGTCATCAGCAGGGTGGCGGCGAGTGTGAGGATAAACTGTTTCATTGTGCGTCCTGTTCCAGCAGGTAACGGGCGATCCATTCGGCCTCTTCTTCGCTGATCAGGGGCCGCCATGGGGGCATCGCGGTGTCGGGGATGCCGTCGAGGATCACACCGGTCAGTACTTCGGCGTCATAGTGTTCAAGGGTTTCGGATCGCAGATCAGGACCAAGACCGCCCTTCAGCGACAGCCCATGGCACGAGCCGCAATCCTGATGGACAAGGCGTTTCAGGGCGTTGGGGTCGAGCGTGTCGGCGGCAAAGGCAGTTGTTGCCACAAGTACGGCGGTAGCAAGCAGAATTGAGGGCAGCGACCGACCGCGAGGGGGCGAGAAGCGCCCGCCCTGGGGGGCGGTCGGGCGCTGCCCGGCGGTGCCGCCGGGCACAACATATCTACTTCCAAGCCTAGCCATGGGCCCGCTCCAGCAACTCGGCCACGGGCTGTTCCGCATAAAGCGATACGACCTTGCCGATGATGAACAATGTGGGCGCTTTCAGATCAGCCTCGCGCACATCGGCAGCCAGCCGATCCAGTCTGGACACCATGCGGCGCTCGTCCGGTGTGGTGGCTTTGCCGACAGCCAGAACCGGAGTCGCACCGGACAGGTTCTCGGTCATCAGCCCCATCGCGATCTGGCCGATATTGGCGACGCCCATATAGACGACCAGCGTCGAGTCCGGATCGGCCAGACGTTTCCAGTCAAGATCCAGCACCTTGTCGGCCTGCCGATGACCTGTGACGTACTGCACCGAGGTCGCCAGCCCGCGATGGGTCAGCGGCACGCCGGTCGAGCAGGACGCGCCCTGAGCCGCCGTAATCCCCGGCGCGTATTCGACCGGGATGCCGTTTGACATCAGATACGCGGCCTCTTCCGAGCCACGGCCAAAGATCATCGGATCGCCGCCCTTCAATCGCGCAACCGTGTGGCCGGCGCTGGCCTCTTCAGCAAGGATTTCGTTGATCCGGTCCTGCGGCACAGTATGGCATGTGGGCGCTTTTCCCACCGGGATCAGGCGTGCGCCATCCGCGTGCAGATTCAGAATCTCGGCCGAGACCAGACGGTCGTAGACCACCACATCCGCCTCTTGCAGCATCCGCAGCGCGCGCAGGGTCATCAGTTCAGGGTCGCCAGGGCCTGCGCCAATCAGAAAAACCTTGCCGCTCATGTGCACACTCGCTTGGTCTGAATGTCATCGGAACCCGGATATGCCTTGCGTGTCTGCGACGTTGCTGGGCGGGCCGGGCGTGTCATGCGCTCAGACTGGCGCAAACGAAATGGAACCTCCTTGACTAAAGTTAAGGAGCGCGGGATTTGCGCCCGCGCTCCTTGATCTTGCCTGTATGGTTGCCTCGGCTCAGGGTTCTACTGTGATCATTCCGATCATGTTCTGGGTCTCCCAATGCGGACCGCAGAGGTAATCCTGAGGTCCGGCGGTGAGGAAGGTCAGATCCACCGATTCCTCGGGGAATAGCCGGTCGCTTTCGGGTTCGCTGCCATCTTTCAGCAGGACCGAATGGCTGGTGCGCTTGTCAACGTTCACCCAGCGCACTGTCGTGCCCGCTTTGACCGTCAGGTCGACCGGGCAGAACGTGTATTTGTACATCAACACCACTTCGGCATCCTCAACTGCGGATGAGGGCTGACCGAACAGTTCGACATAGCGATCCTCGGCCTCGGCGCAGAGCGCGGCGGTGTCATCGGCCCAAGCTGGGGCAGCCAGAACCATCAGCGCCGGAAGAAGGTGTTGGGGTTTCATCGTCCAAATCTCCTCTTCAAAACGGTCGGGGCCGGATCGTCCGGCCCCTGTCCTTTATTCTTTGACCACGTTGATGAACGCGCTGTCATCGTCCAGCGCCAGGCTGGTATCCAGCGTCACGTGGTGGAACCGTGCGGCGGCAAAGTCATCGTGGATGGCAAAGCCGACGGTGTAGGTTTGACCAGCCTCAAGCGGCACATCGCCTTGAGCACCCGAGTTCAGCGGGCGTGTGAAGACCACAGTCCAAATACCCGCATCGAGGTTGGCAGAGGCGGCGATTTCACCGTCATTGACCACGCGCTGTTCCAGCAGATAGCCGTTGGTGGCGCTGCCGTCGGCATAGACACGCATCAGGTCCAGATAGGTGCCGTCGGCCAGATATTGTTCAATCTGGTCTGCCGCTTGCAGCTTGTCCCAGCCACCCAGGGCTTTGCCGCGACGGCCCTTGATCTCGACCTCGGTCCGGCTTTCGGTGATGTATTTGGTCACCGTGTCCTGCGTGGTCAGGCGACCGGAAACATCGCCATTTGCGGCAATTGCTTCGGCACCCGGATCAAAGGGCATATAGCTGTTATCCGCGTGGCAAGAGGCCCAGCAGCCCACCTGATCGCCCAGTTCGATTCCGGTGCCAGTGATCATCATAGCCACCTTGATCTGGTTGTCCGGATCCATCTTGCCGCCATCTGCGAACGGAGCGGGGTTGTGCCCTGCGTCCGGCCATTGCAGACGAATATACAGGTTCTCGTCATCATGCGCTGCCTGCACGGTTGCGTCGATTACGCCACGCTTGCCGGGGATCGGCGTCGGCTCCAATTCACCGCCCGCCACGATCTTGTTGCCGATCGCATCCAGTTCGGCGGCGTGACATGTGGTACATTTGTCACCGCCCTTCGTTAGAGGACGAGCACCGCCATGGGACCTGCCGTTCTGAACCCACTCGAACGAGGCCTGACCGGGGTAGAACAGTTTCATGTCGGCGCTGGCCACCGCGTTCCAGTCGATATTGGTACCCACATCGCTGCCACCACCGGCGGGCGCGGCTGCGGCTTCTTCCCCTGCGGCCTTGGCGCGTTCTTCGGCCACGGCCGCATCTACAGCGGCTGCGATCTGTGCCTGCACAGCTTCTTGCTGCGCCACGCGTGCGGCTTTTTCAGCCTCGGTGTCAGCGGCTTCTTTGGCTTCGACGCGTTTTAGGCTGGCCAGATATTCGGCCGGGATTTCGCGAATGAAAGCGGGGTTCGGGGCTTCCAGTTCTTCCAGATACTCTTCATCCGCCCGGTCACGGGCGTCCGAATGCGCAATCCCCTTGTGGCAGTCGATGCAAGTCTGACCGACAGTCATCGCGTTCAGGTGCTGCTGGCGTGCGCGGGGCTTCTGAAACTCGGGCATCATCGATTCGAAATCGTGGCAGTTACGGCACTCGCGCGAGTCCGTTGATTTCATCCGCTCCCACTCGTTCATAGCCAGATGAACGCGTTTGGCTTCGAATTTCTCGCGCGTGTTGATCGATCCGACCATTTTGCCATACAGCTCTTTGGACGCTTTGATCTTGCGGATCATCTTGTGCGTCCAGTCTTTGGGCACGTGACAGTCGGAACAGACCGCACCAACGCCCGAGCGGTTCACGTCGTGGATCGTGCCAGTGTATTCTTCATAAACGAAATCGCGCATCTCGTGGCACGAGACGCAGAATTCCTTGGTGTTGGTGGCTTCCATGGCGGTGTTGAACCCGCCCCAAAAGATGATGCCGGCGGCAAAGGCCACGGCGATACCGGCCACGGGCATTCCCCACAGGAAATACCGGCGCCAGATCGGTGGTTTCTTATCCGGTTCGGAGGTCATATTGGGCTCCGTTTGCTTGACTGGCCCGGCGTGTCACGCCCGAGCGTTGGCTGAGGGGAAACGGGAAAAGGGCGGGCGAGGGGCCCGCCCTTTCCTGGGTTGGTGACAACCGCGTCAGGTGACGTGGTTCGACCGGTTGTAGACGTTGAACTTGCCGGTCGGTGCGAACAGACCTTCCACACGGCCGATCTCTTCCAGCGTTTTGGCGTCGAAGATCACGATCTCACCGTTGGGCTCTTTCGAGGTCGAGCGGTTCCACTTGGAAACCCAAACCTCGGAACCGTCCTGGTTGAACTCGAAGTGGACGGCGACGTTGCCTTCCTCTTCGGTGATCTGGATCGTTTTCACGATCTCACCGGTGGCCTTGTCGATGACCTGCACCGATTGCTGAATTTCAGGCTCGGGGTGCTTGGTCTGGTCGGCCCAGATATAGTCTGATTCCGGGTGGGTCCGAATGAACAGGCCGGGGCCATCGGTTTCGACTTCATAGCAAGTTTGCCATGCCTGATCCGGGTGCCCTTCGGGGTCGTTGCCCCAGACCGTCACAGTCCCTTCGCCCAGGTGGGTTGTACCTGCAACCGGGCCGCAATTCGGGTCTTCCCAGTTTGCGCCGGGGCCGGGGTGCGGAAGCGGAGCGGTATCGATCAGGGCTTCCAGCTTGTGGGTCTCGGTGTCGACCACAACCATCTTGTTCGACGCGTTTGCGGCGATCTGGAAGTAACGACCGGTTGGATCAAAGAACCCGTCATGCAGGAACTTGGCACTGTCGATCTTGTCGATCCGCAGATTGTCCAGGTCGGTATAGTCCACCTGCCATAACTGTCCTAATTCCTTGACGGCGACGATCCATGTCGGCTCGTTCGGGGTGGTGTAGATGGCGGCCACGCGGCTTTCTTCCACATAGTCCCCGTCCACGTTTACACCGCGGGTCGAGACGACCTTTTTCGGCTCCATGGTTTCGGCATCGACGATCGCGAAATGCGGCGGCCAATAGGCCCCACCGATGACGTATTTACCGTCACCCGACACGGCCACGTCGCGGGCGTCATAGCCAATGGTCACTTCGGCAACCAACATGTTTTCAGGCTTTTGCCACAGGTCGATCTTGGTCATCTTGCCGTCGCGGCCCATCGTGTACCAGAAGCGGCCCGGATTTTCCGGCTCTTCCAGCTTGTGATGCTCGGACGCCTTCAGAACGTGCACAGCATAGCCCGTGGGGATGTGGGTCAGCACCTCTTTGGTGTCGCCATCGATGACGGCCACCTTGCCCACGTCACGTTCGATCACCACGAAGAAGTTTTCCCAATTGCGGCCATGCAACGGCTCGGACGGGTAGTCTTCGGGTTCGACATAGACTTTGCGGGTCGCCATCATCTGATCCAGCGACATCTCGGGCGGTTTGGGTGGCTCCATCTGGATATAGGTCGCCATATCGCGGATCTCGTCCTCGGTCATCACGTCCGAGAAGTTGTTCATTCCGCCTTCGGTGCCCCATGCGATGATTTTTTCCAGTCGTTCCTGCCCCAGCTTCAGGGTGCCGGATTCGGTGACGGTGCCATCGGCATTCTTGGTTTCGACCAACGGCTCAAGGCTTTTGCCTGTCGCCCCTTTGCGCAACACGCCGTGACAGCCGGCGCATCTTTCAAAGTAAAGCTGTTTCGATGACTCAAATGCTTCTTTGCTCAGGGTTGGCTCTTCGGCGAAAGCTGGCGCAGCGACGCTGCCCAGCAGCATCGCCAAACCGACCCCAAAGGCGCGGCCAGTTCTGTTGTAGCTGATTCCAAGTGACATGATCACTCTCCGTTTGCTGGTGAGGCACCTCCAAGCCTGAAACATCGGCGACCTGTGATCCTTGACGAAAGTCAACAGGGTGGTGTCAATTTGCTGGTCGCAAGAAAAAAGCGGGATCAAAGACCGCTGTAAAATCTGACTCTTACACACATATTTCCACCGTTTTGACTTTGGTTAAGCCGCCCTGACCCATGCCCTGTTAGGGTTGTCAAAACCGTTAAGGAGAGCAGTCATGCCCGCGATTATCACTCGCGTTTTAGGGGAGGGGTTTCGTGTTTTCTTTCTGTCGGCCGGGATTTACGGCCTGTTTGTCGGCTTGGTCTGGGGTTTGTGGCTGACCGCGCCCTACATGTCCCCGGACTATGGTATTGCGCCGCCAATGTGGCACGCGCATGAGATGATTTTCGGCTATGCCACCGCGGCTCTTGGCGGGTTTTTCCTGACAGCCGTGCCGAACTGGACAGGAACGCCCGAGGCGCGCGCCAGATTCATCACGCTGGCCGCCGGCCTGTGGTTGACCGGACGGATGGCGATGTGGTTTTCGGGACTGTTCTCGCCGGTTCTGGTGGCGGTGATTGATCTGGCCTTCCTACCGATTCTGGCGGCCAAGATTGCGACGCAGCTGTTTCGACGACCCAAGCCGCAAAACATGATTTTCCTTTTGCTGTTGGTTCTGATCTGGGTTGCCGACCTGATGACGCATCTTGAGTGGATGGGTCTGACAGATGACACGTTGCAGGTCGGACTGCGCGCGGGGCTGCTGACCTTATGTGCGATGATTGGTATTCTTGGCGGACGGATCACTCCGGCCTTCACCCGCAATGCAATGAAACGCGAAGATATCCCCGAGACAGACTGGCCGATTTCCGTTGCCAAGTTGGATAAGGCCGGAATGGTCTTGGCGCTCATTCTGCCGCTTAGCGCTTTGGTCTTCGGCCTCGGCCCGGTCCCGGCTGTGGTTGCGGTCCTTTTGGGCGTGGTCCAGCTTTTGCGCATGGCGCAATGGCGCACGCGCTGGGCTTTGCGGCAGCCGATACTTCTGGCCCTGCATCTGGGACTTGGCATGTTGGCGATTGGTTTGATTCTATGGGGGTTGGCGGGACTTGGTCTGGGCGATGAAGTGGCCGCGCTGCATGTGCTGGGCATCGGCTGTGTCGGTGGCATGACCCTTGCAGTCATGAGCCGCGCCGCGCTGGGCCACAGCGGCCGGGCGCTGGTGGCACCGGTGCCAATGACGGTCGGATATGGGTTGATGGCTATGGCCGCGCTGACCCGTTGGATCGGAGCCGATCTGAACGCGGGCTATCTGGAGGCAATGCTGCTATCCGATGGGCTGTGGGTCGGCGCGTTTGCGTTGTATCTGGTCGCCATGTGGCCCGCGCTGACCGGGCCGCGCGCGCCGCGTCAGGTATAACACGCGACCGTTCAAAGGCCGCGGATCAAAGGCTGTTCGTTTTTGATGTGGCGATTGATCAGGTTCTTTACCCGCTTCCCTTTACTGGGGATGATCCGCGCGGCCTCGGGCATGTAACCGGGTGTGGCGAGTTGCGGAAACAGCTCAAGAATCTCTGCTCTGGCGTGCCGGTTTACGCTGCGCAGTGCCTGCTTTCCTGTGAACAGGCTTTCTGCGGGTGCATTCTCGGCAAAGACGACTTCGTGCCGATCAAACAGGAAGTGGTAATATGTCACCGGCGAAACAGCCTCGAGCACTGAAATGCCGGGTATGCCAACCAACTTATGGGCCGGGACAAGCACGTCTTCGCTGTCAAACATCCGGATCGCAATCGCGGATCGGATCAGCATTCGGTGCTGTGGCGAAACCAGCAATTCGCGCTTTGGCAGACCGCAACCCAACGCGCCGGGCGCAATTCTGATCGGTCTGAGCCGGGGTTTGGCGGCAAGATCACTTTCATCCAGTTCCCGCGCACCAATCCAGCGAATGCGCTGATCCCCGTTGTCCAATGTGGTGACCAAATCGCCAACCTTGAGCAGCTCAACTTCGACTGCGCCGCCAGGCGTCTGGATGCGCGTTCCTTTGGTAAAGCAAGGGACGACCGTGTCCACGGGGATGTTTGCGCCATTGTCGGTGACAGCACCAAATGTCAGCGTTGTGTTCAGAGGCGGGATGGTTCCAATGAAGGCAAGGAAATAACCCTGTTCAGAGCTTGGGAAATCAAAGTCGCCGTCTCCGTTGACGTCCCAGTCCATCACACCGATCGAGTAATTGTTGACCCCGTCGGTCACCGTGATCGTATAATCCCAATCGATCACGTTGCCCAAATAGGTCTGAGTCGGATCATTCGGCTCTTCGTTATTGACGTTATCCCCGTCGATGATCGTGGGATCCGCACCGTCAGTGATGGTAATTTGGCTGTAGGCCGAGATCTGGAAGGTGCTGCCCGCGGTTCCGAAGGTGACCGCGTTGTCCGACAAGTTGGTATCGCTGCGGAAAGCGCCATAAATGTTTATCGGCATGGGACGACCTTTGGGCTCATGAAATTGCTTAATTTGTAGCGGCGGGGCAGTCTATTCGGCAATTTGTCTAATAAAGACCTGTTTCTCAACAGACAATTGCCTACGGACGAAATCCCCCCCTTTTTGCGCCAGATAGTGATCGGCCGCTTCTTTTGTCATCTTGCACAAGGCTTGACTTTCGTTAAGGAGCCGGGCCGCCCCAACCGTCATTGTGACCAGACTAGCTAATCTGCGCAAAGGAGAGCGCAATGCGAGAAGTCATGACAAAGAGCATGGCTCGCAACATATTCTATGGCGGGTCACTGTTCTTCATTCTCATCTTTCTGGCCCTGTCGGCCCATTCGCACTGGTATATCGTGAATTCCGAGAACTCGGCAAAGCTCGATGAAAGTGTGGTTCGCGGCAAGCATGTCTGGGAAAAGCATGCCTGCATCAACTGTCACACAATCCTGGGCGAGGGCGCTTACTTTGCCCCCGAAGTTGCCAATGTGATGACGCGTTGGGGTGTGCTGGACGACCCGGAATCGGCCTTTGAAACCCTCAAGGGCTGGATGGAGGCGCAGCCGACCGGCATTCCCGGTCGTCGGCAGATGCCCAATTTCAACCTCAGCGACGAAGAGATCCGCGATCTGGCGAACTTCCTGATCTGGACGGACAATATCGACGCTCAGGACTGGCCGCCCAACGAGGCGGGCTGAGAAGGGAACCGGAACAATGAAATATGAAACCCAAAAAGTGGCCTACGCGTATTTCGCATTCGCAATGGGCCTGTTCGCGATCCAGGTGATCGGCGGCCTGCTGGCAGGTCTGATCTATGTCTATCCGAACTTCCTGTCCGAGCTGCTGCCGTTCAACATTGTGCGGATGTTGCATACCAATGCCCTGATCGTCTGGCTGATCACCGGATTCTTTGGTGCGGCCTATTTCCTGATACCCGAAGAGTCCGAGCGCGAGATTCATTCGCCCACGCTGGCTTATATCCAGTTGGCGATCCTGATCCTTGGCACGCTGGGCGTGGTGGTCACCTACGTCTTCAACTTGTTCGAAGGCAACTGGCTGCTGGGCAAAGAGGGGCGCGAGTTTCTGGAACAGCCCAAATGGGTCAAGGCCGGTATCGTCGTGGCCGCGCTGATCTTCCTTTACAACGTGTCGATGACCGTTCTGAAGGGCAAGAAGACCGCGATCACCAACATCCTGTTGTTGGGTCTGTGGGGTCTGGCGCTGCTGTTCTTGTTTGCCTTCTACAACCCCGGCAACCTGTCCCTGGACAAGCAATACTGGTGGTACGTTGTCCACCTGTGGGTTGAAGGCGTGTGGGAGCTGATCATGGCCTCGATCCTGGCCTACCTGATGCTCAAGCTGACCGGTGTGGACCGTGAGATCGTCGAGAAATGGCTCTATGTCATCGTCGCCGCCGCGCTGTTCTCGGGCATCCTTGGCACCGGCCACCACTATTACTGGATCGGTACGCCGGCCTACTGGCAGTGGATCGGGTCGATCTTCTCAAGCCTCGAAGTGATCCCGTTCTTTGCGATGATGGCCTTTGCCTTTGTCATGGTCTGGAAGGGCCGCAGGGACCATCCCAACAAGGCCGCTTTGCTGTGGTCGCTGGGCTGTGCAACGCTGGCCTTCTTTGGTGCCGGTGTCTGGGGCTTCCTGCACACGCTGCACGGGGTGAACTACTATACCCACGGCACGCAGATCACTGCAGCGCACGGTCACCTCGCCTTCTATGGTGCCTATGTTTGCCTCAACCTGGCGATCTTCAGCTATGCCATGCCGATCCTGAAAAACCGTGATCCGTATAATCAGGTGATGAACATGGCCTCTTTCTGGCTGATGTCTTCGGGCATGGTCTTCATGACCTTCGTCCTGACCTTCGGTGGCACCGTGCAAACACACATGCAGCGGGTGATCGGAGACTACTTCATGGACGTGCAGGACCAGATTGCAATCTTCTACTGGATGCGTCTGGGCTCTGGTGTGGTGGTTGTCCTTGGCGCACTGCTGTTCATCTACTCTGTCTGGGTTCCCCGGAAAGAGATCATTGAACCCGGCGCAGCCGAAACCCCTGCGGAGTGATGGATATGGACGGCTCCATGAAACTGAACGAGGGGGCGGCTGACGCCCCCTTCTACCTGCCCCAAGGCGATGAATGCGACGTCTTCTGCGCCGCTTACACCAACGACCTGCCGGTTCTGCTTAAGGGCCCGACAGGCTGTGGTAAGACTCGGTTTGTGGCCCATATGGCCGCCAAACTTGGCCGCCCGCTTTACACCGTCGCCTGTCACGATGACTTGGCCGCTGCCGACCTGATCGGGCGCTACCTGCTGAAGGGCGGCGAAACTGTCTGGGTCGATGGCCCTCTGACCCGCGCGGTGCGCGAAGGCGCGATCTGCTACCTCGATGAGGTGGTCGAGGCCCGCAAGGACGTGACTGTCGTACTGCACCCGCTGACCGACGACCGGCGCATCCTGCCGATCGACCGCACCGGCGAGGAACTTGAGGCCGCCCCTGGCTTCATGCTGGTCGCCTCGTATAACCCCGGATACCAGAATATCCTGAAAACCCTGAAACCCTCGACCCGTCAGCGCTTCATCTCGCTGGAGTTCGATTTCCCATCGCCCGAGATGGAGGCCGAAGTCGTCGCCCAGGAAAGCGGACTGGCGTTGGAGCGCTGCAAGCCGTTGATCCGACTGGCGAACAAGCTGCGTGGGCTCAAGGGTCAGGACCTTGAGGAAGGCGTTTCCACCCGTCTGGTTGTCTATGCCGCGACACTGATCGCACAGGGCATGTCCACCGACCGCGCCATCCTCGCCGCTATGGTTGAACCTCTGACGGATGATGAGGACATCAAACGCGGGCTCCTCGATCTTGTCACGGCTGTCTTTGGGTGAGGCCGGCCGATGGTCAGGATCGATTTTGAGCCATGGGAACCCGAAGAAACGATCGGGAAACTGTGGCACACCCTTGCCAGCCGCCTCGATGCACCTGAGGTGCATGATGGAGCCGCGGTCGACCTCTCAGAGGTCGCGGGGCGGCTGGCCGTCCTCTTCCGAGGACTTGGGGGTAGCCCGGGCGTTGAATTGCGCCCGGTCTCACCCGAGATTTCACGCCACCGTCTAAGCTGGCGCCGCAAACTGGCAACCGAGGCCGAGTTGATGCCGCGCGCGTCCTTTGACGGTGAAGTTCTGCGTCTGCCCGACCGGCTTGCGGTATTCCCTGCGCGCGAGGCCAATGGCGCGCTTTATGTCTGGCTGGCCGCTGCCGCCGCCCATGCCGGAACCCGTATTGACGAAAACGATCCACTGCGCGCCGATCTGCGCGCGTTGATGGCAGCGCAGGACATGGTCGCGGCGACGCTGGACGACGCCCCCGGCTTGCGCCCGCTTTATACCGAGCTGTGCAAAGGTGTCCTGCACCACCGTGACATTCCCGGCCTGCCACCGGTCGAGGCTGCGGTTGAGGAACTGGTTCGCTACATGCTGGGCGATCCCGCGCCGCTGTCGGATCGGGCCGAGCAACTACTGGCCCTGGACGACGATCTGACTGCCCCGCGCGGCTATCAGCCGATGCGCCCGTTGCCCCTGTGGCCCGAGCTGCGCGCCGTTGGCTTTTCGGAACATAACGAGGTCGAAAATCCCGACACCGAAGGCGAACCCGAAGAGTCGGGCGAGAAAACCCACCGCGCCCGCCGCCGCAAATCGGATCAGGCCAACCGCAGCGACAGTTTCATCCTGCACAAGTTCGAAGCGATCCTCAGCTGGGCCGAGTTTCTGAATATCAACCGGCGTATTGATGATGACGATCCCGACAACGCCAAAAAGGCCGCCGATGATCAGGAAGAGATCGGATTGGGGCAGATCTCCAAAGCGCCGCCCACCAAGCTGAAACTGCATCTGGATTTGGCCCCCGAGGATGTGAATCGCGAGCGTCTGTCGGGCCGCATCCTCTACCCGGAATGGGACGTGCGCACGGGGCAATACCTGCCCGATCACGTCAACGTCCTGCTGTCCGACGCTGACATCCGCGAAGACGCCGCCGCGTTCGGCGAAGACCCGGCCACCGCCCGCCGCATCCGCGCCGTCAAACGCCAGTTCGAGGCCCTGCGCCCCGGCCGCGTGATGACCCGAGGCCATCTGGACGGTGATCAGCTGGATATTGAGGCCGCCGTGCGCGCTGAAACCGACCGCCACGCCAGTGGCGAGGGTAATGAACGCATCTGGATGCAATCCCGCCCCGAGGCGCGCGATCTGGCGGTCTCGATCCTGCTGGATGTCAGCCGGTCGACCGAAAGTGCCGTCACGGGCCGCGCCGTGATCGACATCGAACGCGAGGCGTTGGCCGCTTTTGCCTGGGGCCTGAATGCCTGCGGTGACGATTTCGCCATCCACGCCTTTAGCTCGCTGAAACGCCAGCGTGTCTATGTGCAGCGCTGCAAACGGTTCGATGAGTCGATGGGGGCAATCGTCGAACAGCGCATCGCCTCGTTGCGCCCCGGCCACTACACACGCCTAGGTGCTGCGATCCGCCATTGCTCCGCCGATCTGGCAGAACAATCCCGAAAACGCCGCCTGCTATTGGTCATCACCGATGGCAAACCCAACGATCTGGACCACTACGAGGGCCGCCACGGCATCGAGGACACTCGCCAAGCCGTGCAAGAGGCACGCCGCGCCGGGCAATCGGTTTTTGGCGTCACCATCGACAAAACCGGTAAAAGCTGGTTCCCGCGCATGTTCGGGCAGGGCGGCTTTGCTGTCATCCCCGACCCACATCGCCTGACGATGGCGCTGCCGCAGATTTACCGCCAACTGGTCGGCGCATGAGCGACAGCACTCTGATCGACGAGCTTCCGGGCGAGTTGCTGATGTGGGTCCTGATCATCTCGGAATTGCTGGTCTTCGGCGCGGGCCTGATCGCTTTCATGGGCGTGCGCCTGACCGATCCCGGAGGCTTTGCCGAGGCACAGTCACATCTGCACCGCACGGGCGCGGCGCTGAACACGGGCGTTCTGGTAACCTCGGGCTATCTGGCAGCGATGGCGTTCCTCTGGCGACAGGAGGCGCGCCGGGGCGCAGCTCGGCTGGCGCTGATCGGGGCGGCGATGCTGGGCGTCGTGTTCCTTATCATCAAAGGGGTCGAATATGCCGATAAGGCTGCGCAGGGGATCAATTTCGAAACCCATCCGTTCTTTCTGTTCTACTACCTTCTGACCGGCTTTCACGCGGCGCATGTGCTGGCCGGTGTAGTGATCCTGCTGCTGGTGGCGTGGCGGGACGCGCCCCGCAACATCGAAGCGGGTGCGCAATTCTGGCATATGGTCGACTTGGTTTGGATCATGCTGTTTCCGGTGATCTACCTGCTGGGATGAAGGGGGCGCACGCATATCAACTGATGCGCGCCTGGATCGCATTGCTGGCGCTCAGCCTCGGGTCTGCGGTCCTGACGGTGTTGCATTTGCCTGCGGCGGTTTTGGGCGCGGGTATCCTGCTGCTGGCGCTGATCAAAACCCGCGTGATCCTGGCAGGCTATCTGGGCCTGAGCCAAAGCCCCGCGTGGTTGCGCGGCTTCACCAGCGTGTTTACCTTGTTTTCGGCCATGATCTTTGCGCTTTACCTGATCTGACACAGGAAAAAGCCGCCCCGAAGGACAGCCAATCCCAAGCAAGGGGCGCTTTGATTTACTGTGCGGCCATCGGCATCCGCGCGATCTGGCAACGCTGCCACAGAGCCGACAATGCGCCGACCAGATGGTCGACATCCGCATCCGTATGCACGGGCGAGGGCGTGATCCGCAGACGCTCGGTGCCTTTGGGAACAGTGGGATAGTTGATTGGCTGGATATAGATGCCGAACTCCTCAAGCAGCGTGTCCGAGATGAATTTGCATTTCACCGGATCACCCACCATGACAGGGATGATATGGCTTGGATTGGGCAGATGGGGGATACCTTCGGCATCCAGTCGCGCCCGGACCTGCGCGACGCGGGATTTTTGCAGGTCGCGTTCCGCATTCGACTGTTTCAGATGCCGGATCGAGGCTGCAGCACCCGCGGCAATTGACGGGGGTAGGGCGGTGGTAAAGATGAAGCCGCTGGCAAAGCTGCGCACGAAATCGCACAGCGCCGCCGAGGCTGCGATATATCCACCAACAACGCCGAACGCCTTGCCCAGCGTGCCTTCGATCACAGTCAAGCGATCCATCAGCCCTTCGCGCTCGGCAATGCCGCCACCGCGTGGGCCATAAAGGCCAACAGCGTGGACCTCATCCAGATAGGTCATCGCGTCATACCTGTCAGCCAGATCGCAAATCTCTTTGATCGGAGCGATATCGCCATCCATCGAATAGACCGATTCAAATGCGATCAGCTTGGGAGCGTCGGGATCGGCTGCGGCCAGCTTGGCCTCAAGATCATCCAGGTCGTTATGTTTCCAGATCACCTTCTGCGCCCGTGAATGGCGAATGCCTTCGATCATCGAGGCATGGTTCAACGCATCAGAGAAAACAATCAGACCGGGAATTTTCGCAGCCAGCGTCCCCAACGCCGCCCAATTCGATACATAGCCCGAGGTGAACAGCAGCGCCGATTCCTTTCCATGCAGATCAGCCAGTTCCGCCTCAAGAAGGACATGGTCGTGGGTGGTGCCCGAAATGTTCCGCGTTCCACCCGCACCAGCCCCGCAGCGATCCAGCGCATCGTGCATGGCACTGATCACGCTCGGGTGTTGCCCCATGCCCAAATAGTCGTTCGAACACCAGATACGCACGTCCCGTCTGGTTTCTCCATCCGTTTGACGTGCATTTGGGAAGGAGCCGCACTTTCTCTGCAAGTCAATGAAAACACGGTAGTTTCCCTCATCCTTCAACGCCGCTAGACTCTGATCAAAGTAACGCTCGTAATCCATGTCGCTTGCTCCCCAGGGTACTGGCTTTGATTGAAAGATACTGTGATTGGCGCGTGCGCCACATGACAATTGTCAAGCCTGGAATGGAAAAGGCGGGTGCGTTTTTGATCGCTTTGTCGTAGGTTGCGGACAGGGCTGCGCCCACCGGATGAAACACCGGTTGAACAAAGGAGATGCACCTTCATGCCCCATGAAGCGCAAAAGGCTGTCGCCCGGCAGTCATTGCTGTTGCGCAGCTTGCCGGATCAACATGTCGATACACTTTTAAGTCACGCAATTTGGCGTCAATATGATCGAGGTGAGACCATCTTCCTGCAAGAGGAAGTTGCTCAGGCGATCCACGTTGTTCTGGAAGGTTGGGTCAAACTGTTCCGCGTGACGCCAAGCGGGGCCGAGGCGGTCGTCAGCGTCTTTACCCGCGGCGACAGTTTTGGCGAAGCTGTGGCGCTTCGCAAAGTGCCATATCCGGTCTCGGCCGAGGCGGTTTCGGCCTGCGACGTGATGCACATCCCCAGTCCGGTTCTGATCTCGCTCATGAAGGAAGACGCGCAGATCGGAATCTCGATCCTTGCGGCGACGTTCACTCATCTGCATTCGCTGGTCGCACAATTGGAACAGCTCAAGGCGCAGACCGGGGCGCAACGGGTGGCCGAGTTTCTGCTGGGTTTGTGTAACCCGCAGGCGGGACAGTGTGATGTGGAATTGCCTTATGACAAGATGCTGATCGCGGGGCGTCTGGGGATGAAGCCCGAAAGCCTGAGCCGTGCGTTTTCGCGACTGAAATCCGTTGGTGTCAAAATCAATCGCAATCACGCCGAAATCGCTGACATTGAAACCCTGCGCGACTATGTCGAGAGCGACCCATCAGAAACAAAACTTGTGTGAGCGGGCCAGCGCTAAGTGAAGATCAGGGCTGCTGTGCCAAAATCGGCACAGGAATGCCTGATCGATTGCAAACCGTAGCATTCACGTGTTCACTTGGAAAAATGGCTGGGGTGGTAGGATTCGAACCTACGATACACGGTACCAAAAACCGCTGCCTTACCACTTGGCTACACCCCAACGGTGAGCGGCTGTCTACGACTGTTGGTTTCCGGGTTCAAGGGCTTTTTCTACAAAAAATCTGCCATTCTGAAATTTGACTTAAATCGTCAGAACGCTTTGCCCGATCAGATTTTGGCGCGCGAATTCGTGGGCTGCTGGGACACTGCCGACAGTGTTTGGGTCGGCTAAGCCCAAGTCACTCTCGGATTTCTGAGGCATCTACCCCCCAAAGGTTGGATTTCAGCGTCCAGCCTTTGTAGCCGCCTGCGGAAACACGGCACCAATCCGGCGTGCAAGTGCCCAGCCGGGCCACCACTCCGGCTTCGAAATGTGCGTTGATCTGCGCGTTGGTGTCTGGCGAGGCATAGATGGGCAGCATATCGGATTCGATCAGAACGGTGCGGACCCCGGACAGCAACGCGTAGTGCACCCAGCCACCGGCTCCGTCGCGGTCTTGTACCTTGCGCCAGTTGCCGTATTCGGCGGTGATTTGCAGGGGCATGCCGCGCCGTTTGAACACCCAGTCGATTCGATGCGTCAACGAAGGACCACGGCGCACATTTCCTTCGGCGGCTTTCATCGAAACATAGCGGGGCAGGGGCAGATTGGTGACTTGGCCCCGGATGACTTCGGCGTTCGCGGATAAAACGCTGGTCATGACGAGGAACGCTGCAATCAGCGCCGCAAAGGGGCGTTTCACCGAAAAAATCGCACTCACTGCCTGCCTGCTCTTATGCTTGTCGATCGTATTTCAAAAAAAGGTTGAGTCTGAGCTCTGGGGGTTCTTGTGCCCGCTGTAATCCTGCGCCACGATGCCATGGCGCGCGACTGATTGCAAAGCAGTAGGAGAGCCGAGGTGCCAAGAGATCGTCTGAGTGTTGTCGTTACGCGACGGTTGCCCGAAGCGGTGGAGACCCGGTTGAGCGAGTTGTTCGATGTCCGTCTGCGCGACACCGAAGCACCGATGACGCGTGAGGAGTTGACCGCAGCCGTAAAGGACGCGGATGTGCTTGTTCCCACCATTACCGACACAATTGACGGTGGCATTCTTGGTCAGGCAGGCGAGAACCTGCGCTTGATCGCCAATTACGGGGCTGGGGTGGACAATATCGATGTCTCGACTGCGCGACAGCGGGGAATTCTGGTTTCCAATACGCCAGGTGTGCTGACCGACGATACCGCCGACATGACGATGGCATTGATATTGGCCGTCACGCGCCGCATCCCCGAGGGCCTCAGCCTGATGCAAAAAGGCGACTGGGGTGGATGGGCCCCGACGGCCTTGTTGGGCGGTCGTGTTGGGGGGCGCAGGTTGGGTATTCTGGGGATGGGGCGGATCGGGCAGGCCGTCGCAAAGCGCGCCAGTGCCTTTGGCATGCAGGTGCATTACCACAATCGCCGTAGGCTCCGCCCGGAGATCGAAAAAGAGCTTGAGGCGACTTATTGGGAAAGCCTGGACCAGATGGTTGCGCGGATGGACGTGATCTCGGTTCATTGCCCGTCGACGCCTTCGACATTCCATCTGATGAACGCGCGTCGGTTGAAACTGATGAAGCCGTCGGCGGTGATCGTGAACACCTCGCGTGGAGAGGTTGTGGACGAGAATGCGCTGACTCGCATGATCCGGTCCAATGAAATCGCCGGGGCGGGACTGGACGTCTACGAGCATGGGACAGATGTGAACCCGCGCCTGAGGCAACTGCCAAATGTCGTTTTGCTGCCGCATATGGGGTCCGCCACCCTGGAGGGTCGGATCGAAATGGGTGAGAAAGTCATCATTAATATCAAGACCTTCGAAGACGGCCACCGCCCGCCTGATCAGGTCGTTCCCGCGATGCTGTGAGCTGCGGTCAGCCGTTAGGGAAGAGGAGAGATCATGGTGAAGGCAACCGCCCTGCCGCGCAATGAGGCCGGGATTGAGACGGCAATCGGCATCCTGAAACAACGCTTTGGTGATCGCCTGCAAACCGGTGCGGCCATTCGCGAACAGCATGGTCATACGACCACATGGATAGAAAACCAGCACCCGGATGCGGTGGTCTTTCCGCAATCCACCGACGAGGTTGCTGATATCGTCAAGACCTGTGCCGCGCACAAAGTGCCCGTCATTCCGTTTGGCACAGGCACGTCGCTTGAAGGGCACGTCAACGCTCCGGCCGGGGGCATTTCGGTCGATCTCACTCAGATGGACAAGGTTCTGGCCGTCAATGCGAACGATCTCGATTGCGTTGTCCAACCGGGTGTGACGCGAGAGCAGTTGAACACGCATCTGCGCGATCAGGGCCTGTTCTTTCCCATTGATCCGGGGGCCAACGCCTCATTGGGCGGGATGGCCGCGACGCGGGCCTCGGGCACGAATGCCGTCCGATACGGCACCATGAAGGACAACATCCTCAGCCTTGAGGCCGTGATGCCGGACGGACAGGTTATCCGCACCGGCCACCGGGCCAAGAAATCGTCAGCCGGATATGACCTTACGCGTTTGTTAATCGGGTCCGAAGGAACGTTAGGCATCATCACCGAGATCACTCTGCGCCTGCAGGGTATCCCCGAGGCAATCAGCTCGGCCCGGTGTTCGTTCCCGACTGTGGATGCGGCGTGCCGCGCAGTGATGTTGACGATCCAATATGGCATTCCCGTCGCCCGGATCGAGTTGCTTGATGAGATGTCCGTCAGGGCCGCCAACGCCTATTCCGGGCTGACATTGCCGGAAACGCCCTTGTTGTTGTTGGAATTCCACGGCTCGGAAAGCGGAGCAGCAGAGCAGGCCGAAACGTTTGGGCAAATCGCCGAGGAATTCGGAGGCAGTGACTTTGCCGCAACCTCGACCACCGAGGAACGTAACAAGCTGTGGCAGGCGCGGCATGATATGTACTGGGCCAGTCTGCAATTGCGCCCCGGCGCGCGCGGGATATCCACGGATGTCTGCGTGCCGATATCCCGGCTGGCAGAATGCGTAAACGCTGCACAGGAAAAGGCCAAAGAGCTTGGTCTGTTGGCCCCGATGGTCGGTCACGTCGGCGACGGCAACTTTCATACTCTGCTGCTGATTGACATGGAGGATGCGGGCGAAGTGGCCAAGGCCGACGGTTTTGTCGGCTGGCTGAATGACCTCGCAATCTCAATGGAAGGAACCTGCACCGGCGAGCATGGAATCGGGCAGGGCAAACGTCCCTATCTGGTGAAAGAACTTGGTGCGGCGACACAGTATATGTCGGCGATCAAGGCCGCTCTGGATCCCGATAACATCATGAATCCCGGCAAGATTCTTCCCTTGCTGTGAAGGCCGAAAGTTGTGCGGATACCATGGTGCGGTCATAACAGCGCCCCATTTTCAGGTTAGGCGTCGCTGAAAGAGCAGAATTGATATTCGAGGCATAGATGGACGCATTGCGCTTTATCGGATTTGCGCTGATCGCAATCATAGTTGTGATCGGTCTGGACTATTACCAACAGGACAAAAAGCACGACGGCCGGTTGTCGCTCAGCGGCTACGTGGACACCATCAGCAACCGCATTGATCAAGTCAATGCCGAACGCCGGGCCGAGGATGACGAAGCCGAACGTCAAAAGCGCTGGCGCGCCGGGGCCAAACCCTATTTTCCCGCAGCACCCGAAGGGTGGACGCGGCGCGCGATCGTAGATGGTGATTTCACGATCGAGGCGCGTACGGGACAGAAACAGGCCGAAGCCAGCGACGCCGCGCGCCCCTTGGCTATTCAGGTCGCCGTTCAGGACGCAACGGTGCGTGCCAGAAAGCTGGACAGAAGATCATGGGTTTACGAAAGAGACGGCCAGACAATTTGGCTACATGTGACCCTGACGAATGCGGCCAACACCAACACTCTGGCGGGCAACATTGCCCAGTCGATAGCTGCCGTTAACTTTTCGGGCAAGAAGTACCAGGCCTTTGGTGTGATTGGCGGTGTTGCATACTTCAAGGCGATGCAATCCAGCTACTACGATGTTTCGGAACGGGCGCGGGACGATTGGGCGATGATCAAGCCTGCGCTGGCGGAAACTGGCCAGACTGTCAGTTTCGAGACCTATTCCGGAACGCTGGGTTTCGGCCAGGAAATCCGCATTCTGGTACGGTCAGACGCGCCCGTCGACGAGGTCCACGCCTTTTTGCAACAACTGGATTATGACGGTCTGAATGCCCTGTTGCACCTGCCGGTTCCGGTTGCGGGCAACGGAACGACTGTGGAAGCCGCAACGCAGGAAGAATTGGCGGTCAAGATGGCCGACCTGCGCTCTGAATTCCTGAAGCTGCGCGGAGAGTTGGCGCAGATGCGTATACAAAACCTCGACGGGCTGTCGCTGATGGCCAACACGATGGCGGCCCGTTACGGCCTTCCGAACGATGCGCTTGATCTGACAGCCAACAAGATCGCGACGCCGACCGATCTGATCAATGTCGGATACCGCAAAGGTCTGACCGATCTGTTCGAGGCGGAAGTGAAACAGGCCAATGCCGGTGTTAAGTCGGATGGTGGCGGGTTTTTCTCGGGGGTCATGGCGAAGCTCAAGGGCGACGCGCCCGCAACGCCTAAATCCGACAAGGGTGGTGTGATGGGAACCTTCAAATCCTTCTTCCAGAAAACCGACACTGCATCGGCGGCCCCGGCGAGCACGGAAAAGCGCGAAGTTCGTGTACACAAGGGCGGCTTAAGCAAAGCCTGCGCACAATTTGGCAGCGGCAAACGCTGCTCGGTTGACGGTAACTGAGGGCAAATCTCCGACCCGCACCAAGCTGCGGGTCGTTTTTTTCATATCACTGGTCGGATGAATGTCGCGCCGGGCGCGGCAATTGCGCCATATGGTGTCAACAGATTCCAAGGGGAGACGCCCGGTTATGAAAACCCAAGTCAAAGCATTGGTCGTTGGCGGCGGCGCTGTCGGCACCTCGATTGCTTATCATCTGGCCAAGGCAGGCTGGGACGATGTGATGCTGATCGAGCGGGACGAGCTGACGTCCGGTTCCACATGGCACGCGGCGGGCCTGCTGCCGTTGTTCAACATGTCCTATGCGACGACCCACATCCACAAATACTCGGTCGATTTCTACAAGCAGCTTGAGGAGGAAACCGGTCTGAATGCGGGTTTCGCCGTGGTCGGCAACCTTCGCATGGCGCAGACGCAAGAGCGTATGGACGAATACATGCTCTATGCCTCGACCGCCGAGACCTGCGAAGTTGCGTATGAATGGCTGACGCCCGAGCAAATCAAGGAACGCTGGCCGCTGATCGAGACGTCGGACCTGAAAGGCGCGATATACCATACCGAAGACGGCTATATTAATCCCGCGGACGTGACGCAGGCGATGGCCAAGGGCGCCCGCCAGCGTGGCGTGGATATCGTGCGCAAGATGCAGGCCGACGCCTTCCACTGGAACGGCACCCATTGGGAAGTCACCTGCACCAAGATGGTGGAAAAGGGCGGCAACCTCGTTCCTTCAGATGAGCAGGTGGTGATCACTGCCGAACACGTTGTGACTGCCAGCGGCAACCATGCGCAACGCACCGCCAAGATGCTGGGCATCAAGATGCCTGCGATCCCGGTCGAGCATACGTTCATTGTCATGGACAAAGACCCCGAGCTGGTCAAATGGCGCGAAGCAGGCAACCCCGAGCACCCCGTTGTGCGGGACGCCGACAATGAATCCTATGCTCGTGAGGAACGCGGCGGCTGGATTCTGGGTATCTACGAACATGGCGCGCCTGCGCAGTTCGAACATGGCGTGCCGGACAGCTTCCGCGCCGATCTGTTCCCCCTGGATCTGGACCGGATCGCCGATCAGTATATGGCGATGGCCGAACGCGTGCCGTCCTGCGCCGAATCCGGCCTGAAGGACGATTTCAATGGCCCGATCTGCTATACTCCCGACGGCAACCCGCTGGTTGGCCCAGCTCCGGGCCTGCGCAATATGTGGCTGGCCGAGGGCTTTTCGTTCGGGATCACCGCTGCGGGCGGCACCGGCTATTATCTGGCGCAGATGATGGTCGATGGCGAGGCCGAGATCGACATGGCCTCGCTGGACCCCAAACGCTATTCCTCGAACTGGATGACCACCGAGTTTGCGGCCCGCAAGAACGAAGAATGCTATGAGCACGTCTACATCCTGCACCACCCGGACGAAGAGCGCGAAGCCTGCCGTCCGCTGCGTACTGTTCCGGCCTATGACCGTCAGAAAGCACGCGGTGCTCAGTTCGGTTGGGTGAACGGCTGGGAACGCCCGAACTATTTCGGTCCGCTAGATGCGCCAGATAACTTCGACAAGGAAAGCCGCAGCTTCCGCCGTGGTGGCTGGTGGAAACACGCCGTCGAAGAAGCCAAGGCGATCCGCGAAGGCGTTGGCCTGATCGACGCGTCGGCCTTCACCAAGCACGTCGTCAAAGGCCCCGGTGCGACCCAGTTCCTGGATTGGTTCACCTGCAACAAGCTGCCCAAGGTCGGCCGTATCAACCTGACCTACGCGCTGACCTCGCATGGCACCACCCGTACCGAATACACCATCGTCCGCAATGGCGAGAACAACTACTACATCGTCTCCGCCGGTGCCTGGACCGAGTACGACGCCGACTACTTGCGCAAGGCGGCCGAGGACAAGATGGAGGAGTTCGGTTACATCGAGATCCAGGACGTGACCACTCAGTGGGGCGTCTTCGCCATCGCCGGACCCAAGTCGCGTGACGTTCTGAAAGAGGTCATCAAGGACGCCGATCCGGAAACCGCATTGTCTAACAAGCGCTTCCCATGGCTATCGGCCCGTCAGATCGAACTGGGCATGTGCCCCGTGAATGCGATCCGCGTGGCCTATACCGGTGAGTTGGGCTGGGAACTGCACCACCCCGTAGAGATGCAGAACTACCTGTTCGACCTGCTGGAAAAAGCTGGTGAAAAGCACGGTATGAAGCTGGTCGGTGCCCGCGCCCAGAACTGGCTGCGTCAGGAGAAATCCTATCGCGCCTTCGGCACTGAACTAGGTCGCGATGCGACCCCGCTTGAGGCCGACCTGCCGCGCTTTGTCGATCTGTCCAAGGACTTCCACGGCAAGGCCAAGCTGGAAGAGACCGGCGTGCGCGTGAAGTGCTGCACTCTGCTGATCGACGGACCCGACGATGCCGATCCATGGGGCCGCGAGGCGCTGTACACGCCGGAAGGTGCGCGCGTGGGTCGTCTGACCTCGGGCGGCTATTCGGTGGCGTTCGAGAAATCCATAGGCATGGGTTATGTGACGCCTGAACTTGCGGTCGAAGGCACCAAGCTGAAGGTCAAGATTCAGGACAAGCTGTGGGATGCCGTCGTCACCTGCGACAGCCCCTACGATCCGAAGAACGAAACTATCCGAAAAGACGGATGATCAGAAAAGGCCCCGGTTCATCCGGGGCCTTTTTCATATCGATCCACGACATTTGCTACGAACCGCCTGCCTGGTTTCCATCGGCAGCGTGTCTAGGCTGCCCTGCTATGACGCTGATCAGCCCCGGCGCTTTTGAGCGACAAAGGCCAAGTTGTTAGCGGGCATTTCCGAAATCTCAATCAGGTCCATGTCGCAGGTTTCCAACAACGCGCGGATATCCTGGTCGTCTTTGTAGCCAATTTCCGGGTCTTGCTGGGACAAGGCGTAGTGAAATCGACGGTCTCCGTCACTGGTCAGGTGCCCCGAGCGCATGAAGGGGCCATAAAGAACCAAACGCCCATCTGGGTTCAGGGCTTGAGAGGCCTCGGTCACAAGTGTTTGGGCTTCAGTCCAACTGATCAGGTGCAGCAGGTTGATCAGAACGATCAAATCCTGTGCATCGTGAGAGCTGTGCCAGCCGCCAGCCGTTGCGTTCAACGAAACGGCGGGTGCGACATTTGGAATTGCGCTGGTATAGGCATCGATACTGGCGCGCCGATCCGGCGCGATCTCGCTGGGTTGCCAGTGTAAGTCAGGCAAAACGCGCGCAAACTCGGCCACATGCTGGCCGGTGCCGCTGGCCAGTTCCAGCGCCCGGCCCGATGCTGGGGCGACCCGGCTGAGAAGATCGCACAAAGCAGCCGCGTTTCGGGTCGCCGCCGGGGCGATCAACTTGTTGCCGTCTCCTTCGGTTGTGACGCTTGCGGATGGGGGGAGATTGCGGGATGTCATTTTCTAAGCCTGTCTGGTTTGAGTGCGGCCACACTGTCCCGATCCAGTACCGGAACTGCGCCGGTTGCCAGATCAGCAACCAATCGGCCAGCGGCAGGGGCGCTCTGAAACCCATAGCCTCCTTGACCGGCGGACCAGATGAAGGACGGGTCGACAGGGTCTGGACCCAAAACCAACGTGCCATCTGGTGCAAAGCTACGCAGTCCGGCCCAATTTGCTTCGACCCGCGTGACGGGGACCGTGACCATTTCTTCGTATCGGGCAAGCCCTTCGGCAAGGACCATATCATCTGCGTAAGCGTCATGCGGTGTTGTCGGGTCCGCTTCGGCCGGGGAGACAAGCAGCTTCCCAGCGTCCGGTTTTGCGTACCAGCTTTCGCCAGCGCCCAGCATCATTGGCCATTCCGCAAGGTCGTGGCCCAAAGGTGCTGGAATGCGCGCCATTGATCGGCGATGCGGTGTTATTCCAATCGCAGCAATTCCGGCCATCAGTGAGATTTCGTCTGCCCATGCGCCGGCGGCATTCACAATATGGCGCGCCTCAAAGCGATCTGCAGCCTCAACGATCCATGTCTTGGATTTGCGAATTCCGATAACTTTTTGTCGGGCAAGGACCGAACCGCCGTTCGAACGGATCGCGCGCGCGAAATCCTGCAGAACGCGATCAGTGTCAATATCGCGGGCGTCACCACCAAAGGCTGCGAAACGGGTGGTTTCGGGGTTCAAGATCGGAATGTGTGACGCGGCTTCGTCAAAAGTGATGTGACGCAGGCCCAGATCCTCGCAATCCCGATCGAACACATCACGCTGGTCACTGGCACCAAGCAGCATCAGCCCTCGTGGCGTAAGGTATTGCCCGGTGTGAAAATGGTCAGCGCTGGCGGTGCTCAACGCCTTCACGGATGGCGGGCCATAATCCTGTTCGAACAGGGCGGCTGATCTGCCAGAGCTGTGGTAGCCCAGAGCGTCCTCACCCTCCAACACCGTCACGTGGCCGTGCCGGGACAAATGAGCACCCGCGCTTAGCCCTGCAACACCGCCGCCGATTATCAGAAAGTCGATCATCGGGCTGCGCCTTTTGGTCGGTCAATTCGTTTCATGGTCCAAGCATTGCACGCCGTTCATGAGACGAAAAGACACGACCTTTGTGGAATGGAAACTTGATCGAACGCGGCCACCCTGCTTTTAGTGCATCATTATTGGATTCGGAGACTGAAGTGGACGCCGCAGATATTCACCCGATGGCCACAGGCCATATACCGTCATACGTCACTTTGGCGGATGGCAGTGATTTTCTTCTTACTTTTATGATAATCTTTACCGTTGGAGTGATCGTGCTGATCGGGGTTGCCTATTTCACGTTGCATTCGATCCCCGAAAAAATGGCGCACGAGACAAACCACCCTCAGTTTCAGTTGGTTGGGATTTTGGCGTTGCTGGCGTTGTTTACGCATAACGGGATATTCTGGGTCGCCGCCGTTCTGGTGGCCGGGTTCCAGTTCCCGGACTTTGCCGCCCCGTTGCGGTCGATCGCAGATGCCGTTCGGTCACTTGCACCGGGACAACGGCCCGACAGAGACGAGAACGCCGAAGTAGCGACTGCGCAGGACTCCGAACCCACTCCACAGGGGCACTAAGACATGCTTGAAACAATGATGTGCGCGCTGGTCACGGTGCTTCCCGACTATCTTTTCCGCCGTTTCGTGCAAGGCAAGCGAATTGGCCACGAAATCACCCTGTTCACCATGTGGTACGAACTGCGCTGGGGTCTGACGACCTGCGCCATTCTGGCGCTGACGGTCATCACCACGCTGTTTTACTTCCACCCGTCCAGCAGCACGGCCGCTTCCTATTTTCGCACCGTAACGATCTTGCCGCAATTGGGCGGGCGCGTGTCCGAGGTTTACGTAACCAACAATCAGCAGGTCGTCGCGGGTCAGCCAATTTTCAGGATCGAGGATTTCACGCAAACGGCGCAGGTTGAGGCCGCTCATGCGCAGATCGCGCAGGTTCAGGCGTCGCTGAAAGTTGCACAAACCGATCTGGCCGAGGCCGAAGCAGGCATCGCTGGCGCCAAGGCTGCGTTGGATCAGGCGATTGAAGACCTTGAACGCAATACCACCCTGCGTGACGAAGGCTCCAGCGCCGTGCGGCTGGCCGAGATAGACCGGCTGGAGAATCTGGTTGCCGAGCGAGAAGCCAAGCTGGTCGCGGCACAATCGCAACGCGCGGCGGTCGTGCAGCAGATCGAAGAACTGATCCCGGCACAGCTTGCCAGCGCGAACGCCCAGCTGGACGCGGCCCTGACCGAGTTGGACAAGACCGTGATCAGCGCAGGCGTCACCGGGCGGGTCGAGCAATTTGGTCTGCAGGTAGGCGACTATGTCAGCCCGTTACTGCGCCCCGCCGGTATTCTGGTGCCTGCCACCGCCGGGCGTGACCGATTTCAGGCTGCATTCAATCAACTGTCAGCGCAAGTCATCAAACCCGGCATGATCGGAGAGCTAGGTTGCATGACCAAACCATTCACCGTCATTCCAGTGGTTGTCGTGCAGGTGCAGGACGTCATCCCGTCCGGTCAAATCCGGCCGTCGGACGAATTGCGGGATGTGCAGACCAATAGGGTCCCGGGCTCGATTCTTGTTTACCTAGAGCCGCTTTATGAAGGGATGGCGGATGCCGTGCCTCCGGGCAGTAATTGCCTGGCCAATGTCTACACCGACAATCACGAGCGGCTGGAGCACGAGGATCTGGGATTTTGGGAAAAGTCCTTTTTGCATGTGGTCGACACCATTGGCGTCGTGCATGCGGCGGGGCTGCGCTTGCGCCTGATCCTGATGCCGGTCAACACGCTGGTTCTGAGCGGTCACTGAGCCGATCAGTCGTCAGTCTGTAAAGCGGGTCAGCCGCCTTGGGACCGCTCGTATTCCATACGGGCGGCCCTGACCTCATCCATCTGTTCATGTGACCAGAACACCAGCGGCTTGAGCCTGTCCAACAGGCTGCGCCCCAGCGGCGTCAGTTCATATGATACGGCGACCGGAGGTCCCGGATCGACGGTGCGCGTAAGGTAACCGTCGCGTTGCAGGCCGCGCAAGTTCTCGGTCAGCACGCGTTGCGTGACGTCCCCGATGCAGCGCTTCAACTCGCCAAAACGTTTGGGTTCATCTTCAAGCGCAAGAATGATGATCATGCGCCACTTGCCGGTCACGTTGGACAGAATGGATCGGATCGAGCAATCCGATGCTTCGGCTTTTGAGTTAACCCCGATTGGCAGCATGCTGACCTCAGTGCGAAAAAAATACCAGTTTCATCAATAGTACTAATGCGCGGCGTTTGAAAGTCATAAATACAAGGCGGTATCGTCAAGGGAACCTGATACGTTTAAAGTGCGTAATTGATATGTGGTGCGAAATTAATACTAACTATTGCAGTAACACGAATCAAAAAAGGAAATCCCCTATGACACCCAAGGAAATCGTGCTGGCCCTGTTTTCTGCCGCTTTTGTTGAACACGACCCGCAGGCCGCCGGTCAGATGGTGACGCCTGGCTATGTCCAGCATAATCCGCAAATCCCAACCGGAGCCGAGGGGCTGATGGGTCTGATCCCTCTGGTCGAGCAATCGGGCATGACAGTCACCACCCACCGGGTCATCACCGAGGGCGACATGGTCGTGCTGCACAACACCTATGACAATGCCGACGCATTCGGCGCTTCGCAGCTGGCCGCTTTCGATATCTTTCGGGTTGAGGATGGTAAGGTCGCGGAACATTGGGACAATTTGCAACCCGTACCCGCAACAACGGCCTCGGGGCGCGGAATGACCGATGGGGCGGTCGAGATCGTGGACCATGACCAGACAGAACAGAATAAAGAGCTTGTTCTGGGTTTCGTGCGCGATGTGCTGGCCGGACAAGCGCCCGAGAATGTCACGAATTACATGAACCCCGAAGTCTATATGCAGCACAATCCTTCGATTGATGACGGGCTAGACGGGCTGATGGCCGCGATCGAGGCATTTGCCGCAAAAGGTCAGGTCATCACCAAGTTCGAACCGCAATTCGCCGTGGCCGAGGGCAATTTCGTCTTCGTCGCAACGGAGGCGATCATGGGCGGCGCGCCCTATGCATTCTTTGACCTGTGGCGGGTCGAAGATGGCTTGATTGTCGAACATTGGGATGTGGTGTCGCCCATCCCGGCAGAGGCGGTACATGACAACGGCAAGTTCTAAAATCTGCCCGCTCATATCCACAAAAAAAGGCCCGCTGGAATGCGGGCCTTTTCTTTACAATTGATCGCAGCTTATTGCGGAATTTCGCCTTCCAGCCCTTCGACGTAGAAGTTCATGCCTGCCAGCGTACCGTCATCTGCGGTTTCACCTTCGGCCAGCCAGTCGCTTCCGTCCTGCTTCTTGATCGGACCGGTGAAGGGGTGGTATTCACCCGCAGCCATCGCAGCTTTCAGCGCCAGCGCTTCTTCCTTGACGTCAGCAGGGACTGCGTCCGAAATCTCGCCGATTGCTACCATGCCCTCGCGGATGCCATCCCAAGTGTTGGCGCTTTCCCATGTGCCATCCATGACAGCCTTGGTCCGTGCGATGTAGTAGGGTGCCCAATCGTCAATGATCGACGAAACGCGCGGGAACGGGGCGTATTCGCTCATGTCCGAGGCCTGACCGAAGGTGACCACATTTCCTGCTTCTTGCGCGGCGGCCTGCGGCGCGGTCGAGTCGGTGTGCTGCAGGATCACGTCTGCACCCTGTTCAATCAGAACAGTGGCGGCGTCAGCTTCTTTCGCCGGATCAAACCAAGTGTAGGCCCAGACGATCTTGAATTCGACGTCGGGGTTCACGGCCTTGGCATGCAGATAGGCCGAGTTGATGCCGCGGATCACTTCGGGGATCGGATAGGATCCGATATAGCCGATGATATTCGACTTGGTCATGTTGCCGGCGATGTGGCCCTGAACAGCGCGACCTTCGTAGAAGCGCGCGGAATAGACCGAGACGTTGTCGGCGGTCTTGTAGCCCGTCGCGTGCTCGAACTTCACATCCGGGAACTTCTTGGCAACGTTGATCGTTGGGTCCATATAACCGAACGATGTGGTGAAGATCAGATCAGCGCCCTCCAACGCCATCTGGGTCATGACGCGCTCGGCGTCCGGGCCTTCGGGAACGGATTCGACAAAGACGGTTTCAACCTTGTCACCGAACTCTTCCTCAACGGCCAGGCGGCCCTTGTTGTGCTCATAGGTCCAGCCGCCGTCGCCGACGGGGCCGACATAGACAAAGCCGACCTTGGTTTTGTCGTCGGCCATGGCGCCCGAGGCCAGACCCAACGCCATGGCGGCGCTTGCCAGAAGTGAAGTGAATTTCATGTGTTACTCCCCAAGTTGGTTCAGTTGACCCCGTCTAGTGCGAGGCATGGAAAATCCGGCCCAATGCGGCAGGTGCGCTGCTCTTGTCGGCCGAAAGGATCACAAGCACAAGGATAGTGATGATGTAGGGTGACATTGCCAGATACTCGACAGGAATGGCAACGCCCGCTGCTTGCAAATTCAGCTGCAACACGGTGATGCCGCCAAACAAATAGGCACCCAACAAGGCGCGCCAGGGTTTCCAGCTGGCAAAGACCACCAGCGCAAGCGCGATCCAACCGACACCGGCGGTCATCCCCTCGGTCCATTGGGGCACTCGGATCAGGCTGATATAGGCCCCACCTAGGCCTGCGCAGGCCCCGCCAAACAGGATCGCCATGATGCGGATTTTGATGACTTTGTATCCCAGCGCGTGTGCCGCGTCGTGATTTTCGCCAACCGCGCGCAGGATCAGACCGACGCGGGTGTATTTCAGGGTGGCCCAAACCGCGGCCGTCAGCGCGATACCGACATAAAGGATCGGATCATGCTGGAACAGGATCGGTCCAATCACGGGGATATCGCTGATCAGCGGGATGTGAATATCCTCCATGCTGGGCGGTTTGACCCCGACATAGCCCTGGCCCATCAGCGCGCTGAAACCGAGACCGAACAGGGTAAGCGCCAGACCGCTGGCCACCTGATTGGCCAGTGCGACCTGTGTCAACAGCACAAACAGCAGCGACAGCACCGCGCCGCCGATAGCCGCAGCGACAAAGCCCAGCCAGGGTGATCCGGTTTCGACCGAGATCGCAAAACCACTGATGGCGCCGACGATCATCATCCCCTCAACGCCGAGGTTCAGGACGCCTGCTTTCTCGACGACCAGCTCTCCAATCGCGGCCAGCAGCAAGGGGGTTGCGGCGACCATCAGCGAGGCGACCAGAAGAACGGGATTGATTTCACCAAGGTCCATTACGCTACCTCGCTACGGGCCGCACGGATGCGGTAGTTTGTCAGAAGATCGAAGGCCAGCAGGAAGAACAGGAGCATGCCCTGAAATACCTGAATGGCTGCGGCAGGCAGACCCAGCTGAGACTGGGCGATTTCGCCGCCAATATAGGTCAGGGCCATCAGACCTCCGGCCAGCAGGATGCCCACCGGATGCAAGCGGCCCAGAAAGGCCACGATGATCGCGGTAAAGCCATAGCCTACGTTAAAGTCGATGCTGACCACGCCCGAAGGTCCCGAGACCTCGAACATCCCCGCCAGACCGGCCAGCGCGCCAGACAGACCCAGACAGAACAGGATCAGCCGCGCCGGGTTCACACCGGCGAACTTGGCCGCGCGGGGCGCTTCACCTGTTAAGCGAATGTGAAAGCCCAGCATGTGGCGGTTCAGCAGGATATAGGCAAAGATCACAGCGATCAGCGCTGTGACAACGCCCCAGTGCATCCCTGATCCGGCAATTAGTTCAGCATTATGGGCGCTTTCATAGGATTGCAGGTTGCGCGAGCCGGGAAAACCGAACCCTTCGGGGTTTTTCAGCAGACCCAGTGAGACCGAGGCCAGCATCTGCTCGGCCACATAGACCAGCATCAGTGAGACGAGGATTTCGTTGGTCCCGAACCGCACCTTGAGAAAAGCGGGGATCATCGCCCAAAGCCAGCCGCCGAATGCACCCGCGATGACCATGATCGGAAAGACGTACCAAGCGTCCAGAGGGTAGAAAGCCAGACCGGCACCTGCGCCGAAAATGGCACCCATGATGTATTGCCCTTCCGCCCCAATGTTCCAGATCCCCGCGCGAAAACCGAGCGACAAACCTATGGCGATCAACACCAAAGGCGCACCTTTCACCAGCAATTGCGGGCGATAATAGAACGCGAACTCGCCAAAGAGCGGTTCCCAGAAAATGGTGCCAATGGCCTCGACCGGGTTTTTGCCCAGCAGGGCGAATAGAATTCCTCCAAACACCATTGTCGCGATCACGGCAACCAGAGGGGTCGCATAAGACCACGCCTTAGACGGCTGAGGCCGTTTCTCCAACACAATCATCGGCTCATGACCCCCGTCATCGTTCTTTGTTTTGAATCAGACATGGGCCACCTCCATGCCGTGCGCACCGCCCATCATTAGGCCGATCTCGTCAACGGTCAGGCCGGTGGTTTCGCGTGGTGCGCTCAGCCGCCCTTCGTTCAACGCGGCAAAACTGTCCGAGATTTCCATCAACTCGTCCAAATCCTGGCTGATGCAGATGACGGCTGTTCCTTTGGCTGCCAAATCCAGAATAGCTTGTCGGATCGAGGCTGCGGCGGCAGCATCCACGCCCCAGGTTGGCTGGTTCACCACCAGCACGTCCGGGTTTTGCAACACTTCGCGACCGATCACGAATTTCTGCAGATTCCCGCCAGACAGTGACCGAGCCGCGTTTTCAGGCCCCGGTGTGCGCACGTCAAAGGCGCTAATGATCTTTTCCGCGAAACTCTTGGTGTCCGCCCACTTCAGGAACCCATTATTCTCCAACCCTTCACGCACCGATCCGGTCAGCAGGGCGTTTTCAGTCAGGCTCATATCCGGAGCGGCGGCATGGCCCAGCCGTTCCTCGGGCGCGGTCAGCACGCCCAATTTGCGGCGTGCGGTGGGGCCGAGTTTGCCGATCGGCTGCCCATTGAACTTGATCGCGTCCGCCGTGGTCGTGATTTCGCCCGACAACACGCCCAATAGCTCGTCCTGACCGTTCCCGGCGACGCCGCCGATGCCCAGCACCTCACCTTTGCGTACCGTCATGTGGACGTTCTTCAGCGCCGTACCGAACTCCGACGGCGAGGGCACTGACAACCCGCTGACGTCCAGTGCCACTTCGCCGAACTCACGCCCTGACCGTTCCGGGGTTTGCAGGGTTGAGCCGACCATCATCTCGGCCATGTCCCGCGCCGAAGTCTCAGCCGGAACACATTCGCCGACATTCTTGCCGAGGCGAAGGATCGTCGCGTGATCGCACAGCGTCCGGATCTCTTCCAGCTTGTGCGAGATGTACAGGATGGATGTCCCTTCCGTACGCAATTTATTCAGCGTTTCAAACAGGATATCGACTTCCTGAGGGGTCAGAACCGAGGTCGGCTCATCCATGATCAGAAGCTTTGGATCTTGCAAAAGACAACGAATGATCTCGACGCGCTGACGCTCACCAGCAGACAGATCACCAACGGTGCGATATGGATCAAGCGGCAGGCCATAGGTCTCAGACACTTCGCGGATACGCGAGGCGAGATCGCCCATGGGGGGTGGGTTTTCCATCCCGAGCGCGATGTTTTCGGCCACGTTCAACGCGTCGAACAATGAGAAATGTTGGAACACCATCGCGATCCCGTCCGCCCGAGCGGCGCGGGGTTCGGGCGGGGTGAAAGTCTGACCGCGCAGCAGCATCGTGCCGCTGTCGGGTTTCACCAGCCCATAAATCATTTTCACCAGCGTGGATTTGCCCGCGCCGTTTTCGCCCAACAAGGCGTGAACTTCGCCTTCACCGATGTCGAAAGACACCTGATCATTGGCCACGACGCCGGGATAGGCCTTGGTCAGCCCTTGCAAGCTTAGCAGTGGAGTGGTCACGCGCTCAGGTCCTTCTTTAACTCAGTCTGCCGGGCCGGACGCAATAGTTGCGCTGCGACGCCGACGGCGATCATATGCGGGTGCTTGCCCAAGCCGGGCTCGCCGATCGGGCAGGTGATCCGGCTGATCCGTTCGGGCGAATGCCCGAGCGCTGCCAACCGCGACCGGAATCGCGCCCATTTCGTAGCCGAGCCGATCAGCCCCGCAAACCCGAAACCGTGCGTCAACAGGCGGTTACACAGCTCCAAATCCAGATTGTGCGAATAAGTAAGCACAAGATGCTCGGCATCGGTCGGTGCATGGCGAACCAACTCGGCCGGCTTTGCCGCTGGAACTGTGGTCACTCTGGCTGGAACGCTTTCTGGGAAACGCTCGGGACCTGTGTCGACCCATGTGATTGCGAGATCTGGCAGCGGTGCCAGAACATCCACCAGCGCGCGACCTACATGGCCCGCGCCCCAGATCCACAGGTCTCGCGTGGGCTTGTGAACGGGTTCTACCATCCAGCCGTCGAGCATTTGCGGTTCGGGGGCAATACCTTGAGCACGCGCCGATGCCAGCAGGCGCTTGACGGACAGTGGCGCGTCTCCACCCGATGGCGACCGGGCGACTACAGTGCCGTCCAGCGCGTCAACGGCATCACGGTCGTAGACCTCGCTCAGCAAGGATACCGCGCCACCGCAGCACTGCCCCATGTCGGGGCCAAGCGCGTGATGCGTCAGGCGACAAGGCGATTTTTGGCTGCGCGCGGCCTCGGCGGCTTGATATTCCAGTGTCCCGCCGCCGATTGTTCCGCTTTGCCCATCCTTCCAGACCAGCATAGCAGCCCCAATCTCGCGCGGAGACGATCCTTTGATCCCGGCGACAACCACCCGGACAACCGTTCCGTGGGTTTTAACCGCCTCCCTCAAAGCCTCCAGATCAAATCCCATCAGATGCCTCCCTTCATCCTTTGGACGCCGCGCCAGACCTCTTCTGCCGTGGCAGGTGCATCCAGCGCAGGGTATGCATCGCCGCAGGCCGCGACCGCGTTGGACAAGGCCAACCAGGCCGAGATGCCGAGCATGAAAGGTGGCTCGCCCACCGCCTTCGAGCGGTAGATCGTGTCTTCGCGGTTTTCGCCGTCCCAAAGTGCTACGTTGAAGATGTCGGGCCGGTCCGAGCAGGCGGGGATTTTGTAGGTCGAAGGCGCGTGCGTGCGCAGATTGCCCTTGCCGTCCCAAACCAGTTCCTCAGTTGTCAGCCAGCCCGCACCTTGCACAAAGCCACCTTCGACCTGCCCGATATCCAGTGCGGGGTTCAGCGATGCGCCCGCGTCATGCAGGATGTCGGTGCGCAGAATGCGGTTCTCGCCGGTTAGGGTGTCGATCGCCACTTCGGTGACGGACGCCCCATAGGCGAAGTAGAAAAACGGACGGCCTCGGCCTGCGATCCGGTCCCATTCGATTTTGGGGGTCTTGTAAAACCCGGTCGCCGATAGGCTGACCCGGCCCTGATAGGCCAGCGCGGCGGCTTCGGCGAAGGGATAGCGCTCCTCACCAATTGAAACGTGGCCGTCGCTGAACGTGACTGCCGATGGATCGGCCTGATGCCGCTCGGCCAGATAGTCGGCCATTCGGTCACGGATCGTGTCGCAAGCCGCTTTGACCGCCATTCCGTTCAGATCACTGCCCGAGGATGCCGCTGTGGCTGACGTATTCGGCACCTTGGCAGTATCGGTGGCGGTGATCTTGACCGTCTCAAGCGGAATGCCAAACCGGGATGCAGCCACTTGCGCGACTTTTTGGAACAGGCCCTGACCCATCTCGGTGCCGCCATGGTTCAGGTGGACCGAGCCGTCCTGGTACACATGCACCAGCGCGCCCGCCTGATTCAGGTGAGTCAATGTGAAAGAAATGCCGAACTTTACCGGAGAGAAGGCGATTCCCTTCTTGATCACCTTGTTTTCGGCGTTCCATTTCTCGATCGCAGTTTTGCGGACGGCATAGTCGCTGGATTTCAACAGCGCCTCAGTCATGCCGTGCAGCTCAAAGTCGCTAACCTCCATGCCGTAGGGCGTTGTGTTGCCGCCTGCGGGCAGGGGGCGTACGGGGGCATCTCCCATCTCAACCGCGCCACGGCTGGTGAGATCCTCATGCGGATCGGGATGACCCAAGGGTTTTTCAACCTGTTCAACCTCGGCCACCTTGTGCGCAGGTTCATAAAAGTTGCGTCGGCGCAGCTCGACCGGGTCCAGACCCAGCTCATGCGCGGCGTGGTCCATCACACGTTCGATCCCGACCATACCCTGAGGGCCTCCGAACCCGCGATAGGCGGTGGCGGATTGGGTATTGGTTTTCAGCCGGTGACTCTCGATCCGTGCATTTGGCAGCAGATAGGCATTGTCAGAATGCAGCATGGCGCGGTCGGCCACGGGCAGGGACAGGTCCTGCGCCCAGCCACAAATGGCATAGTGGTGGAAGGAGACGCCCTGAATGTGACCGTTCTCATCGAACCCGGCCTTGTAGGCGATCCGGAATGCATGGCGTTTGCCGGTGATGATCATGTCGTCATCGCGGTCATAGCGCATCTTGCAGGCTTTGCCTGTCGCCCGCGCGGCGATGGCACAGGCGACGGCCAAAGCGTTGCCTTGACTTTCCTTGCCGCCAAAACCTCCGCCCATCCGGCGGGTTTCGACGCGCACCGCGTGCATCGGAACGCCCAAAGCGTCGGCCACCTTATGCTGAATCTCGGTGGGGTGTTGGGTCGAGCTGTGAACCAGCATATCCGCGCCCTCATTGGGCACCGCCAATGCCGCCTGACCTTCGAGGTAGAAATGCTCCTGCCCGCCGAGTTCGAATGTGCCGTCGATCACGTGGGCCGCACTTGCAATCGCTGCGTCGGCGTCGCCCTTGGCGTAGATGCGCGGGCCGTCCTCGAACCGGCTGTTGGCGGCCAATGCGTCTTCGACCGTCAGGATCGGTGTCTCTTCGGCATAGTCGATCTTGCCCAGCCGCGCTGCCTTTCGGGCCGCGAGATGGCTGGTGGCGACCACCAGAAATACCGGCTGGCCGATATAGTGCACCGTGCCGTCCGACAGCAGCGGCTCATCGTGAATCGAGGGTGAGACGTCGTTGGCATAAGGCAGGTCGTCGGCGGTCATGACCATAACCACGCCGTCAGCGGCTTTTACAGCGGATAGGTCCATCGCGGTGATCTTGCCCTTTGCGATGGGGCTCAGGCCGAAGGCGAGATGCAGCGTGCCCTTGGGCGTCGGGATGTCGTCTACATAACGCGCTGCGCCTGCAACATGCAGTGGGGCTGCGTCGTGGGGGAGGGGTTTGGTCACGCTCATGCCGAAACCTCCAACACGTTGGTCACTTCGCCCTGATCTTCTAGGAAATAGCGTTCGAGCATCGCCTTGGCGGTTTCCAACCGATAGGCGGCCGACGCGCGCATGTCCGATAGGGGTTGGTAGTCGTCAGCAAACGCGGGCAGAGCGGCCGTGATGGTCTCAGGCGTCCAGGGATTGCCGATCAACGCGGCCTCTACTTGAGTGGCCCGTTTCGGAATGCCCGCCATACCGCCGAACGCAATGCGCGCCTGCGTGACCTCGCCGTCCGACACTGTGATGTTGAAACACCCGCATACGGCCGAGATATCCTGATCGAACCGCTTACTCAGCTTGTATGTCTTCAACCGGTCGGGCTGACGCGGGAAACTGACCGCTTCGACAAACTCTCCGGGCGCGCGGTCTTGCTTGCCGTATTCTAGGAAGAAGTCTTCCAGCAGGATCGACCGGCGGGTTTCGCCCTTGCGCAGATGCAGCGTTGCGCCCAAGGCGATCAGGGCAGGCGGGTTGTCACCGATGGGCGACCCATTTGCGATATTGCCGCCGACGGTGGCCGCATGACGCACCTGAACGCTGGCGTAACGACGGATCATCTCGGCATAGGACGGATGGATGTCTTCCAGCGCCGCACCCATGCGGTTCATGTCAACCATGGCACCGAAACGGATCTCTTGGTCAGTGATCGAGATTTGCTTCAAGTCTTCGCAGCGGTTGAGGAATATCACCGGGTCCAGATCGCGCAGTTGCTTGGTAACCCAAAGACCCACATCGGTCGCACCGGCAATCAACGTCGCGTCGGGGTGCTGAGCGTAAATCTCAGCCAATTCGTAGGACGAACTGGGCAACATCGGTTGTGAGGGTGCGGCGATTGGCTTGTCTTTAACCCAGACCGGGACGGGCTTGTCTTCAACCGCTTGGGCCGCGCGGACAATCGGAGCGTATCCGGTGCAGCGGCACAGGTTCCCGGCAAGCTGCGTGTCGTGGTCGGTCGCACCGTTCGTGTGGCCCGCCACCATCGACATCACAAAACCGGGCGTGCAGAACCCACATTGAGAGCCATGCAAGTCGACCATCGCTAGCTGAACCGGGTGGGCCTCGCCGTTCGGTCCGCTGGCCCCTTCCACGGTGCGGATGGCTTTGCCATGCAATTGCGGCAGGAACAGAATGCAGGCATTCAGCGCCTTGGCCCCGTCTTCGTCGGTCACCATGACAGTGCAGGCGCCGCAATCGCCCTCATTGCAGCCTTCCTTTGTACCGGTCAGATCGCGATCTTCCCGCAGCCAATCCAGCAGGGTGTCTGTCGGATCAACATCCGCCAGTTCCACTGTCTCTCCGTTCAGAAGAAACGTGATATTCATTCGAGAAACCCGTCGCGTTACCCTGTTGCGCCCGTTGGGCCCTCCTTCGATGCGACGTAGAAAGAGCGGCGGGCGAATTGCTTGCCATTGGATGTTAGAAACAGGGCAGGTTATCTGGCAAGAAAAACTGCCTATTTAATGCACCATTGCGCGGGAGCGGGGCCAAATCACTTGGCGTGTTTAGCGTTCAGGTGGCTGAATTCAAAGTATTTTCCCATTATCACTCGTAGCCCGTCCCGAAGCACCTTCTGAAAAAGCCGAATAATCTTTGGCGATTTTTTAGGCAATTCGAAGGTGCGGTTCCGTCTTTTTCTGCGCCGCTTGCTAGGATAGCTTCGGCGACATGAGCAGTTCCACCCGATTCATTCACCTTCGCGTTCACACTGAATATTCCCTGTTGGAGGGGGCCGTGCGGCTGAAAAAGCTGCCGGGGCTGTGTGAGAAAATGGAAATGCCTGCCGTTGCGGTGACGGACACCAATTCAATGTTCTCGGCGTTGGAGTTTTCCGTCTCTGCCAGCGGCGCAGGTATACAGCCGATCATGGGATGCCAGGTCGATCTGACCTATGTGCAGGCGCAGCCGGGGGAAAAGCCCAAAGCTCCCGCGCCACTGGTGCTGCTGGCGCAGTCCGAGGTGGGCTATGAGAACCTGATGAAGCTCAGTTCGTGCCTCTATGTGGACAAGGGCGGGCAGTTGCCGCAGGTCACGTTGGAAGAGTTGGCGGATCGGTCCGACGGCCTGATCTGTCTGACCGGGGGACCGGACGGTCCGGTGGGACTGCTATTGCAGCAGGGCCAGCGCCCGGCAGCCGAGGCTTTGGTCGATCGTTTGGCTCGAATATTCCCCGATCGTCTATACGTCGAGTTGCAGCGCCATCCGGGCGAGGACGGACAGCCCGAGGCCGAACGCCTGACCGAGCGCGGCCATGTTGAGATGGCGTATGCCAAGAACCTACCGCTGGTTGCCACCAACGATGTCTACTTCCCGACCTCAGATATGTATGAGGCGCATGATGCGCTGATTTGCATCGCTGAAGGCGCATATGTCGATCAGCAAGAAGGCCGCCGCCGCCTGACCGCGCAGCATTATTTCAAGTCCCAACAGGAGATGGTAACGCTCTTTGCCGATCTGCCCGAGGCGATTGAAAACACGGTTGAGATCGCGCGTCGTTGTGCCTTTATGGCCTATCGCCGCGATCCGATCCTGCCGAAATTCGCTGACGACGAGGTGGCTGAACTGCGCCGCATTGCCAATGATGGCTTGCAGAAACGTCTGGCGGTGATCCCGCACGCGGTGACACCTGAGGAATATCAGGAACGGTTGGATTTCGAGCTGGGTATCATCGAGGGCATGGGGTTTCCCGGGTACTTCCTGATCGTTGCGGATTTTATCCAATGGTCCAAGGATCATGATATCCCTGTGGGTCCGGGGCGGGGCTCGGGCGCGGGCTCGCTGGTGGCCTATGCGTTGACGATCACGGACCTTGACCCGCTGCGCTACTCGCTGCTTTTTGAACGGTTCCTGAACCCCGAGCGGGTCTCGATGCCCGACTTCGACATCGACTTCTGCATGGATCGCCGCGAAGAGGTGATCCGTTACGTGCAGCAGAAATATGGGCGTGACAAGGTGGGGCAGATCATCACCTTTGGTGCGCTGCTGTCGAAAGCTGCCGTGCGCGATATCGGGCGGGTCTTGCAGATGCCTTATGGGCAGGTGGATCGCCTGTCCAAGATGATCCCGGTGGAGGGCGTTAAACCTGTCTCCATCGAAAAGGCGCTGAAAGACGAACCCCGCTTGCGCGAAGAGGCACGCAACGAAGAGGTTGTCGAACGCCTGCTCACCTATGGCCAACAGGTCGAAGGGCTGCTGCGCAATGCTTCGACCCACGCGGCAGGGGTGGTGATCGGAGATCGCCCGCTCGATGCGCTGGTGCCGATCTATCAGGACCCGCGCTCGGATATGCCCGCGACGCAGTTCAACATGAAATGGGTGGAACAGGCGGGGCTGGTCAAGTTCGACTTTCTGGGTCTTAAGACTTTGACCGTGATCCAGAACGCGATGGATTTGATCTTCAAATCCGGGCGCGATCTTCACATCGCACCCGATGGCACCGAGCTTTATGAACCCGCCGAAGGCGCGGTGAATGAGATCAACGCCATCCCACTGGATGATGAGGCGACGTACAAGCTCTATTCGGCGGCCAAAACGGTTGCGGTGTTCCAGGTGGAATCCTCGGGTATGATGGATGCCCTCAAGCGGATGAAGCCGGACTGTATCGAGGATATCATCGCCCTCGTCGCGCTCTACCGTCCCGGCCCGATGGAGAACATCCCCAAGTTCTGTGAGGTCAAGAACAAGCTCAGTGAACGCGACACACTACACCCGTCCATTGATCACATTCTGGACGAAACCCAAGGCATCATCGTCTATCAGGAACAGGTGATGCAAATCGCGCAGGAAATGGCGGGTTACAGCCTTGGCGGCGCGGATCTGCTGCGCCGCGCGATGGGTAAAAAGATTCAAGAGGCGATGGACGCCGAGCGGCCCAAATTCCTCAAGGGTGCCGCCGAGAACGATGTCGACGAGGCCAAGGCGACCGAGGTCTGGAACCTGTTGGATAAATTCGCCAACTACGGCTTCAACAAATCCCACGCGGCGGCATATGCGGTGGTCAGCTATCAGACCGGTTGGCTGAAGGCGAACCATCCGGTTGAGTTCATGGCAGGCGTCATGAACTGCGATATCCATCTAACCGACAAGCTGGCCGTCTATTTCGAAGAGGTCCGCAAAGGGTTGGAATTGCCCTATGTGCCGCCTTGCGTGAATCGATCTCAATCGACCTTTGACGTGGTGAACGGCGAACTGGTTTATGCGCTGGGCGCGCTCAAGAATGTGGGCGTCGAGGCGATGAACCTGGTGGTTGAGGGGCGACGCGTCGGAGACGCGCAGGATGAAATGAGTGACAAGCCGTTCGTCAACCTGTTCGACTTCGCCCGCCGGGTCGATCTAAAGAAAGTCGGCAAACGCCCTCTGGAAATGCTGGCCCGCGCCGGAGCGTTCGATCAACTCGACAAAAACCGCCGCCGCGTGTTCGAAAGCCTCGATCCGCTGGTGCAGTATTCGGCGGCGGTCCACGAACAGAAGAACTCGAACCAGGTGTCTCTGTTTGGTGAGGCGGGGGATGACTTGCCCGAGCCACGTCTTTCGCTGTCACCGGATTGGTTGCCTGCTGAGCGGCTGAGCGAAGAATTCAAAGCCATCGGTTTCTATTTGTCCGGCCATCCGTTGGACGACTATATGCCCGCCTTGAAACGGAAAAAGGTCATGACCTTGGATGAGGTGACCGAAAAGGCACGCTCTGGCCCATTGATCGCGAAAATGGCCGGTGTGGTAGCCGGGCGGCAGGAACGGAAATCGGCGCGGGGCAACCGCTTTGCCTTTGCGCAGCTGTCTGATCCAACCGGTGCCTATGAGGTCACGCTATTTTCGGAAACATTGGAAAAGTCGCGTGAATTTCTGGAAACCGGCGCTCAGGTGGTTCTGACCGCTGAAGCGACGATGGAGGCGGATCAACTAAAGCTGCTGGGCCGCTCGGTGGGTCCAGTAGAGTCGGTTGTGGCCGATGCAGGCGCAGTCGGCCTGCGCGTATTCCTGGACGATGCGCACGTCATTCCGACGATGGCCAAGGTGCTCGAAGACGCTCAGGGCGCGGTCAAAAGACCGTCGAAAGGGCCGGTCCACGTCTGCCTGCTTGATCCATCCCTTCCGGGGGATGTCGAGATTGATCTGGGGCAGGATTTTGTCGTCAACCCCGAAGTCAAGGGTGCGATCAAATCTCTGGAGGGCGTGATCTCGGTCGAAGAAATCTGAGCCAACGCTTTGTTGCCTAAGGGGCAATGCAGGGCTAGGCTGAGCCCAGCTTGCATGTCACAGGAGGGCTTCGATATGGCATCATCAGGTTTAGCGTTCAGAACTCTTGCTTTGGCTTTGATTTCTTCTTTGACGTTTGCATCCGCCGGCCTGGCCGATGACAAGAAAAAAAATACAATAACGGGCGCTTTGGTCGGTGCCGGTGTAGGAGCCTTGGTCGGAGATGGCAAGGGCGCGGCAGTCGGCGGTGTGGCCGGTGCCATTATTGGACATAACTGGAAGTGAACGCGATGAAAATGAGCACTTTCAAAATTGCGATTTGCGCCATGCTGCTTGGTGCGCCGACACTCGTCGTGGCCGATGAGGCCGCGCAGCAGATGGTTCAGGATGCATTGCCCGTGATGCATTACACATGCGCCTCGATCACCGAAGAGGCGGACGGCGACGAAGCCTTTGTTGTGACCGTTGTCGAAAAGATGACGGCCCTGTCGCTCTATAATCGCCAGATCAATATTGAAGACCACGCGACCACGGATGAAGAAAAAGCCCAGCTGCGCGAAACTTTCATAGCCGCGCTGTCGGAAGGATGCGCCGCTGATAAGCATGCCCTGTTGGGCGGCGTTGTCGACAACGCCGTGAAATCGACGCTGGGATTTTGACCCGTCAGTAGTGGGGCGGGCGCTCATCTCCGTAGACGATCCCGCCCGAGCCTTCCTGCGCGCGTTCCGCCTCGCGTTGGAACAGCATCTCGACCCGGCGGGTGAGGCGGTCAATCTCGGCCTGTTGGTTTGTCACCACCGTGTTCAGCTCTTCGACCGTGCGGGTCAGATGGGCGATCTGTTCTTCCAGATGCAGCATTGGGCTCTCCTTCAACGCAGGTCATAGCGGCCCGTTTCAGTCAATGCCAGCGAAAGCGCGCCTTGCCCCGATGCGGGCCATGGGATAGACCGCGCGCGGAACATGAACCGCAAGGACGCCCCACATGGCCAAGCCCAAGAAACAGCCCCGCCCCAAGGCCGTCACGCCGAAAGGGTTTCGCGACTATTTCGGCCAGGAAGTCTCGCAGCGCACCGAGATGCTGCGGACGATTGCGGGCGTCTATCATCGCTATGGGTTTGACGCCTTGGAGAGCAGCGCGGTCGAGACCGTCGAGGCGCTGGGCAAGTTCCTGCCAGACGTGGACCGCCCGAACGAGGGCGTGTTTGCGTGGCAGGAATTTGACGATAGCGGCAATGGCGACTGGATGGCCCTGCGCTATGACCTGACCGCGCCTCTGGCCCGCGTCTATGCGCAGCACCGCAACGACCTGCCGACGCCTTATCGCCGCTATGCGATGGGTCCGGTCTGGCGGAATGAAAAGCCGGGGCCGGGGCGATATCGTCAGTTTTATCAATGTGATGCGGATACGGTAGGCACGGCCTCGATGGCCGCAGATGCCGAGATTTGCGCGATGCTGTCGGATACGCTCGAGACCGTGGGAATTCCACGCGGGGATTATCTGGTGCGGGTCAACAACCGCAAGGTTCTGAACGGCGTGCTTGAGGCGATGGGGCTCGGCGAAGACGTCGCAGCCCGTGATAACGTTCTGCGCACGATCGATAAGTTCGACAAGGTGGGCGAGGCTGGTGTGCGCGAATTGCTGACCAAGGGCCGATTGGACGCCTCGGGCGCGTTTATCGACGGCGTAGGCCTGAGCGAAGATCAGGCCGAGCCGGTGATTGCCTTCCTGACCTCGAAGGCTGCGGATACTGCGGGAACGCTGGCTAATCTGCGTGCCGCCGTGGGCGACAGCAAGATCGGCGCGGATGGGATTGCCGAGTTGGAACAGATCGGTGCCCTGCTGGATGCCGGCGGCTATGGGTCGGACCGGATCGAGATCGACCCTTCCGTCGTGCGCGGCCTGGGCTACTACACCGGGCCGGTCTATGAGGCCGAGCTGACGTTTGAGATTTTCGACGAGAAAGGCCGCAAGCGGCAGTTCGGGTCGGTCTCGGGCGGCGGGCGCTATGACGATCTGGTCAAGCGCTTCACCGGGCAGGAAGTGCCTGCGACTGGTATCTCCATCGGCGTAGACCGCCTGCTGGCGGCGCTCCGTGAAAAGGGGCGGATCGATGCCCAAGCCAAAGGCCCCGTGGTTGTCACTGTGATGGACCGAGACCGTATGGCCGATTATCAGGCAATGGTGGCTGAGCTGCGCAATGCAGGTATCCGCGCCGAGGTTTATCTGGGCAATCCCAAGAACTTTGGCAACCAGTTGAAATACGCGGACAAGCGGAACTCTCCGATTGCGGTGATCGAAGGGGGCGACGAAAAAGCGGGCGGGATCGTGCAGATCAAGGACCTGATTTTGGGTGCGAAGATCGCCGAAAGCGCCACTCTGGAAGAGTGGAAGGAACGCCCCAGCCAGTTTGAAGTATCGCGTGGCGATCTGGTCGCGAAAGTGCGCGAAATTCTGGACAGTCAGGACTAGGTCATGCCGAACCGTTCCCAGATTCAGGCCCGCGCCGAGATGATGCGCGTCCGGTTCGAAGCTGCGGGCGCACAAGTGGTGGACACGCCCCTGCTGCAACCGGCCGAGATATTGCTGGACCTCTATGGTGAGGACATCCGTGCTCGTGCCTATGTGACGTCAGACGCATTGCGGGGCGAGCAGATGTTGCGCCCGGATTTCACTTTGCCCGTGGTTCAAATGCACATGTCCGACGGGGCCGAGCCCGCGCGCTATACCTACTCGGGCGAGGTTTTCCGGCGTCAGGAGCATGACCTGGACAGACCAAATGAGTACATTCAGGTCGGATACGAGGTGTTTGACCGCAAGGAACCCGCCGGGGCGGATGCCGAGGTGTTTTCTCTGTTCGCCCTGCAATTGCGCGGCTTGCCCCTGCGGGCGGCGACGGGTGATATTGGTATCCTGACCGCAGCGGTTGCGGGGTTGAAAACAACCGACAGGCGCAAGAACGCGCTGATGCGCCACCTCTGGCGTCCGCGTCGGTTTCGGATGCTTCTGGACCGCTTTGCCGGTCGCAAATTCGCGCCTGAGGGGCGCGACGCCTTGTTGGATTCCAGGGACCCACTGGCCGGCGGTGCTCCGATGATTGGCAAGCGCCGTACCGCTGAGATTGAAGCTCGTATCGATGCGTTGCGAGAGGATCGCGACACACCACCGATCTCGGATAACGAACTGGCAGGGCTGGAATCGCTGCTGAACGTCCGTGAAACGATGCCTTTTGCGCTTGAACAGTTGCGCGACGTGGCCGTGGATCTGCCGCAGATCACCCCGGCGCTAGACCGGCTTGAGGCGCGGATCGCCGCCTTGCAGGCGCGCGGCGTGGATGTGGACACGCTGGACTTCGAAGCCTCGTATGGCCGGACGTCGATGGAATATTACGACGGTTTCGTATTTGGGTTTTACGCCGAGGGCCGTCCTGACCTGCCGCCAATCGCAACGGGGGGGCGCTATGACGCGCTGACCCGGCAATTGGGCGGTGGTGCGGAAATTCCCGCTGTCGGCGGTGTTTTGCGCCCAGACCTGATGCTTCAGATCGAGGAGGACACGCGATGAGCCTGAAACTGGGCGTTCCTTCCAAGGGTCGATTGATGGACAAGACCTTCGGCTGGTTTCAAAAGCGCGGTATCACCCTGTCGCGCAGCGGGTCGGATCGGGAATACGCGGGCAAGGTCGAAGGCATCGATGGTGTTTCCCTGATCCTGCTGTCGGCGGGCGAAATCCCGCGCGAGTTGGCGGCCGGGCGCATTCATCTGGGTGTGACAGGCATCGATCTGGTGCATGAGAAACTGCCGCGTTGGGAGCAGCAGGTGGAAGAAATCTCACGGCTTGGCTTCGGCAAGGCAGACCTGATTATCGCCACACCAGCCTGTTGGGTCGACGTTGATACGCTGGACGATCTGGACGCAGCAGCAGCAGCTTTTCGCAAGACCCACGGCCACCGGCTGCGGATCGCGACCAAGTACCACCGTCTGGTCCGAGAGTTCCTGACCGATGCAGGCGTGGCCGATTACACTCTAGTCGACAGTCAGGGCGCAACCGAGGGGACAGTGGTGAACGAAACCGCTGAGGCAATTGCCGATATCACCTCGACGGGTGAGACGTTGCGAGCCAATCACCTGAAAATTCTGTCGGACGGGCTGATCCTGCAATCGCAGGCAACGCTGTGGCGTAGCCGAGTGGCCAAGTATGAGACTGATGACAAAGCGGTTCTGTCAGACCTTTTGGATCGGCTGACCTAAAGCACCCCGATATCCGCCAGCGCGCGGTTCAGATCTTCGGGTAGGGCGTCGTCCTGCGCGCGTCCTTTGGGCAGATCGGCGGGGGTGTCCTCAGGTTTGAGATAGCGCCAGCCCTGGAACGGACGTTTCAACGCGTTTTGCGTGCGATGCACCTCGGGGTCCAGCACGATGGCGCAGCGGCGTATGCCGTCTTCGCCGCGCACCTCATCCAGTCGCAGGATACGTTGGCGGCATTGGACGACGCCTTTGATCACCCAATAGATTGATCCACCATTCAGAATCTCGGCCTCGCGTTTGGGCCACATGCGGGTGACATGTCGTGGGCAGCCGTCCTCGTACAGCGGCTTGCGGCTGTCCTGCCAAGCCATCAACGTATCAACGCTTTCCGATCCTACGGACAGTTTGATGAGGTTTACGTACTTATCCACAGCTTTCCCACAGAGTCGTCCCAAGAGCGATCTCTATATTGTAGCCTTCTGCGGCTTGTCATCAAGGTGTTGTGGTCTAGATGTGATCCGGTCTAGTATTCATATCTCTTTCAGCACAGGGAATCACCAATGAGCCGCTTTGCCGCCCCCATCGCCGAGCAGATCTGGGACATGAAATACCGCTTTAAAGAAGCGGATGGCACACCCATTGACCAGACGGTCGAAGACAGTTGGCGGCGCATCGCGCGGGATCTGGCACGAGTTGAGAATGACCCTGCGCATTGGGAAGAGAAATTCTACGAAGCGCTGGAAGATTTCAAATACCTGCCCGCCGGACGTATCACTGCGGGGGCGGGGACCGCGCGTCAGGTGACTCTGTTCAATTGCTTTGTCATGGGCACCGTGCCCGACAGCATGGGCGGTATCTTTGATATGTTGAAAGAGGCCGCTCTGACCATGCAGCAGGGCGGGGGGATCGGTTACGATTTCTCGACCATCCGTCCGCGCGGGGCAGACGTGAAGGGCGTTGCAGCGGATGCCTCTGGCCCGTTGAGCTTCATGGATGTGTGGGATGCGATGTGTCGGACGATCATGTCCGCAGGCTCGCGCCGTGGGGCGATGATGGCCACCATGCGCTGCGATCACCCCGATATCGAACAATTTATCACCGCGAAATCTGACCCCGCGCGACTGCGTATGTTCAACATGTCAGTGCTGGTGACCGATCCCTTCATGGAGGCCGTCAAGGCCGGCGGCCCATGGGAGTTGGTGTTCGACGGTAAGATCTATCACACCGTTCAGGCCCGTGATCTGTGGAACAAGATCATGCGGGCCACCTATGACTATGCCGAGCCCGGCGTGATCTTCATCGACCGGATCAACAAGGCCAACAACCTGAGCTACGTCGAGACCATCGCGGCCACAAATCCCTGCGGTGAGCAGCCTCTGCCGCCCTACGGTGCGTGCTTGTTGGGTTCGATCAATCTGGCGCGACTGGTCGCGGACCCGTTCGAAGCAGCGGCACATTTGGACGAGGCGGCGTTGCAGGAGCTGGTCGCCACCGCTGTTCGCATGATGGACAACGTGGTGGACGCGTCGAAATTCCCTCTGGCTGAGCAAGAGGCTGAAGCGCAGGACAAGCGCCGCATCGGGCTGGGTGTGACAGGTCTGGCGGATGCTCTGCTGATGCTGGGTCTGCGCTATGGGTCCGACGAGGCGGCGCGCCAGACCGAGCGCTGGTTGCTCGCGATCGCCCGCGCCGCGTATCTGGCGTCGGTCGATTTGGCAAAAGAGAAGGGCGCGTTTCCCTTGTTCGATGCCGAAAAATACCTGGCCAGCGGCACCATGCAGCAAATGGACGAGGATGTGCGCGACGCAATCCGCGAACATGGCATTCGTAATGCCCTGCTGACCTCGATTGCGCCGACGGGGACGATTTCTTTGTATGCTGGAAATGTGTCGTCAGGGATCGAGCCAGTCTTTGCCTATGCCTATACGCGAAAAGTGCTGCAGAAGGATGGGTCTCGGACCGAGGAAGAAGTCGTGGACTACGCCGTCCAGATGTGGCGCGACAAGTTCGGCGATGTGGCCTTACCCGACTATTTCGTGAACGCGCAAACGCTGTCGCCGTCAGATCACGTCAAGATGCAGGCGGCGGCGCAGAAGTGGATCGACAGTTCGATTTCCAAAACGATCAACTGCCCCGAGGATATCAGCTTTGATGCCTTCAAAGATGTTTACATGCAGGCTTGGGATCAGGGCTGCAAGGGGTGCACGACATATCGCCCGAACGATGTAACGGGTTCAGTTCTGACCGTGTCCGAGAGCGATGACAAAGCCCCGGGAGAGAGCGCGGACGCCCCACATGAGGTCGATGGCGGCGACGTCATTTACATGTCCGAACCTCTCGACCGCCCGCAGTCGTTGGAGGGTTCAACCTACAAGCTGAAGTGGCCTGACAGTGAACACGCGATCTATCTGACGATCAACGATATCGTCCATGGGGGGCGCCGACGTCCGTTCGAAGTGTTTATCAACTCGAAGAACATGGAGCACTATGCCTGGACACTGGCGCTGACCCGTATGATTTCGGCGGTGTTTCGGCGTGGCGGAGATGTGTCCTTTGTGGTTGAGGAACTGAAGGCGGTGTTTGACCCGCGCGGAGGTGCCTGGGTGAAGGGCAAGTACATCCCGTCAATTTTGGCCGCGATTGGCGGCGTGATCGAGCAGCACATGGTCAATATCGGCTTTTTGGAAGGCGAGGGGATGGGCCTCAAATCCGATCCTCAGGCCCAGGTCGTCAACATGGACGCCCCGCGCGGCAAAGCCTGTCCGTCCTGCGGACAGTTCGACATGGTGATGATCGAAGGCTGCATGACGTGCCGAAGCTGCGGCCATTCCAAATGTGGGTAGCTGCAACGGAGGGGGCACGTAGCAAAATGTGAAATGACCCATAGTTTGCCCATTTCGTTCTAACTTGGGTCCATTATCTACACATAGGTTGTACATTGAGCGGCTTCACAACGGTGCTTTCGGGGTGAAGTCGTCTCTATTTTGAGTATGGGGTTTAGGTTAATTTTGGACGCGAAAATCATGTTTCGGTCACTCTTAAAGCTGTTCAAGCCCTTTGTGGATTGCGTGATTATTAAACGAAATCAGGTCGTTAAATCCGTTCACCCGGTGGTACTGCCTTAATGACGGCTTCGAAAAAGTGTTCCGCAGGAACATCGAGCGCCCGCGCAATGATCACCAATTCTGGCACATCAATACGCCGCTGACCCGACTCGATCCGCGCGACGAACGATTGATGACACCTTAACCGCTCCGCCAAAGCTGCTTGTGAGAGATTTTGGGATTTACGGGCAGAAATGAGCGCTTCAATGAGCGCCAAATGTCCGCTAGTGTGGAGTGTTTTGGTCAAGTGGGTGTCCGTAAGATGCTTCGGACACTTCCAGTAATCTCATTTTCAGATTATCTAAAAATCAGATTGCACATATAAGGTGGGTAGTGATTCCAAGTATACATATAACCCCTGCGGAACCGTTTTGCGATTTGGGTGTTTCGCAAAGCGCTCTGGATTCAGCCGCCATCGACGACATACAGGGTGGGTGTTGAGATGACAGGCGTGAAAGCAGGTGATGCCTCAAGCACCAAGGAAGCTATCCTGTCGAAGTTTGCACCAGTATTGGCGCTAAAGTCGGCAGCGCCGCAGCCCACCTACAATTCTCGAACATTGAAACTACAGGAGCAACAGCGGGCATGGGCTGTCTTTACGGAAGTATTGCCAACATTCCTTGCTCGGTGCTCTAGCCTTTCAACACATCCAAAGAGTGGAGGAGGTCCGTTTTCCGAGATGCTTTGGGATTTTCTAAACGGGCGTGAAGTTTGCATTTCCCTCAACATATCTGGCGGCTTCGATCTAAGTATCAGTGCTGAAAAAGTGCAGTGGATGGAAACGCAATTGCCTCTGGATCTGCTTCTTCTGAAATTATTGGCGCTGGATTACACGCCGGAGGAATTTCGCGCTCTGGCGGGTTAACTGAACCGAGAGAATCCACGGTCGCTAGCAGTTCCATGCCAAGGGGGGACTCAAAGCCATCAATCACTTTCGAAGCCCATTCTAGAGCGGGCAAATACTCCTTCCCTTCGCCGGACTTCAAGTAAGCCGACACAGTATCTTTCTGATCATTTCGGAATGAAATTAAATCGTTTGGCCCAGCGTCTGCTAGTCGCTTGTCGCACTTAAGATAACTGCCATCTAGACTATCCAGCAGATGCCTCATACGCTCTGAATAGACGGGGTTGGCACGAAGTCAGGCTGGAGTAACAGCGATTTCGTAGACCACTATTTCAATGGACGAGGGCGTGGTGTCTCTCTTTCAGAGATTGGACATAGCCGTAAGATTATCGAAGCGTTCCTTGATCGTCGCGGCGAACCCTTAAAAACTCAAATTGCGAAAGCAACCCGGAGGGTGGGGACAGGGTCAGTTTCCTATGATTTTAACAATTCCTATCAAATGCAAAGCGTAGTATTCAGCATTGGCAATACGACAATAGGTGGTACGTTTTCTGGGCAAAGCACAGAGCAAAATGGCATCCTTAGTATCGAAGGACGTTTGGAAATTTACTTGGATGATGAATTTTCTGATCCCTTGGACATTGGCGAATTTCAACGCCGTCTCGGCAATGAAGATGCGGAAAATGTTCAGGTCGATGACTATCGCCCCGGAAGCATTCTGTACGACAACATTCACAAGCCATTGGATGACTACTTGCGCGGACGGGGCGGGATACCGTCTAACGGTACGCAACGTTTAGGCGTTCGCGAAGGTATGCCCTACTCGATCACTGGGCACTGGTCGGGCAGCTTGGAAGGGCGCGTATATGCCATTGCGTCTCGAAGCCGATACACATGATAAAGCGGATGTTCGAGATCACTTCAGCTATTGGCTTGACACTCTGCGTCTTCGTTGGGCTACCCGTATTAGCAATTACCGGTTTATATTCATTGAAATACGGTGATTGTATTCGGCTACCTAATGGCAGTGAAATCGGATACGAAGCTTATGTTGATCTTAGTCGCCCATATCTAATTCCTGAAGCTGTCTTAAGAGAACAAAATGGTACTGTGATAGCAAAAGAGATTTGGCCGATTCATGCAACGGACGCTGCAACCTTGGGGACAGCTTGGCCAGATGAAAATAGTTCTAGATCAGATTTTACATTCATCTGGACACCAGAAACTGGCGTGGTCAAGGAAGCTGAAAATCCAGACCTGTATCACAGGCTGTCACAAGACCTAGGGGAAACCTACTTTGGTGCCTCCAAAGATATGAACGTCAATACTCTTTGGATTTTTAACCAACTAAAAGAACAAGGTCGATTTAGCAGCGACCATTGCAACACAAAGCTGCTCACCTGGTGAATTGCTCGCCTTTACGTTCTCTTTTCTGCGGAACGGTCAAGCCTCTGCTAAGCGCGTTTTGCGGTAAATGTCGACTCTGCGTTTAACTGGTCGACTTCAGGGCCAAGCCGCCATTTGATTTTGACTGGCGTGCGACCGCTTTGTCCCGCACTCCAGACCTATGAGCACCTTCAGTTTTCGCGGCGGCAGCGAACGGCTGCTTTGGCGGGCCGCATCGCAGCATTGAAAGGGATTGGCGAACGGCAGGTTTGGGCCGTCCCCTTTTGCGTACGGCAAAAAGAAGCTTCGGACCACTGATAGCGGACACCATATCGATGTCGTGACCCAATTTCAGTACCCTCTCCAAGGGTTTTCATTGCAGTTCGCTGTGCAAAGTTCACTTGGTGTTGCTGACCAAATTGAACAAGGACGCAGAAATGTTTCAAAAAAGCTGGAATCAGGACAACACTTCGCTAAAGTCTTTTGAAATAATTTTGGGCTAAGGGTTAAGATTTATAATGAGTATCGGTTCCGTCAGTGACTGGCGCAAGGCCGTCGCACGAGAGTCGCATTTGCATTTGCTAGAATTCAATGACGATAAGTTTCTGAACGGCAACTTAGCCGATGCGTACGAGGCCAACGAACTCGACGATGCCTATGACAGGTTCGATCAATTCCTTCGAACGAGTACTCCAAAGCACACGTGCCCGCAACGCGCTCTAAGAGCGTTCTATCTCGAGGAACTCGACGAGGTTGATATTGGAACCAGAGGTTTCGATAGGATGGGTGCGTTCGTTGGGCGCCCGACAGAGGGTGTTGATGTTTTTTTCGCGCTCAAACCGTTGCGCTTCCTCGAAGACCATATGGACAAGTTTGGACTCGAAGCGGTTACCGCCAGAGACATTTCCGTAGAAATATCTGCGGCCGTTCGTTCCGACCCGGACAGTTACACCATACGTCCTGAAGGCAACCTAAGAGCTGAAGCGAAACGTCGGATTGACGAGAAGCTCAAAGAGATCATCACTGAGGCGACGACGGCCTCTACACATGCGGCGATGATGACGGCTAGATCTGGTCCGGCTGTAGGTACAGCTTTCATTCCAGATCCGCCGGAGTTCAGCAATGATCCGATCTGGGTCACCTCTAAGGAAGCGGTCGAAACCAGTGAGCTGGGGGAGGTACCAGACCCAGGGGCAGATGCACTTATCAAGTCCGCCTATGCTGCAGGAATGAAGGAGTGCCTCGGTTTACACAATAGGTCCGAAAACCTGAACGACCGTGAGCGGGCAGAAGCCGATCCCGCCGATCCGAGCGCTAAGCCTTTCGACGCATTCGCCAACTTTGCCATCTCGTTCCTTTTGGAGATTGATCTGAGTGGGGGCGAACCTCCGTCCGCCTTTCAGTTTCGCACGCGCACCGAATGGCAGCTTTGGTGAAGCTGCATTGCGGCACCACTTGACAAGATGAGAGTCCGGTTTGGGCCGTTGCCAGTAGTTGCGAGGGCTTCCCGCAATTTTGAACAGAAACCCTGCAGCAAAGCTGTAAGCCGATGCCTGTCGACGCCGTTGAATGGCACCTACTCAAAGAAGTCTTTCGCGCCGGGATGATCCTTGAGTTGCACTGGTCGATAAGGCTTCATTTCACCTACGTGAGACACTTTTTTGGCATCCAATCTTTCAAGCACAGAAGGATGTAACGGAAAGTCTGGATGAATCTCTCGAGGCTTTGAGGGCCACCGACGTTTGATAGGCCCGTACTTGAACATGTAGACCTCATCGTGCTGCATTCCTTGTGGGTCTGGATATACGAACAACTTTTCATCATTTATCCGGATCTCGGGGATGCACTCCTTCAGCTCTTCAAGCATCCACCGCAGCGCAATATCGCTCAAACGCGACTCCGGTTCCGGGTAACTCCCACCAACATCGCTGTGGCAGCCCGCAAACCAGACTTGCTTCAGCCATGGCGGGCTGCGGCCCTCCGTCTTCTTGGCTTCCGTAGCCATCGCCCACTTAACTCGAGGAAAATTCTCCCGGTTCTCGTCGATGGCCAGCGCGTGGCGGGCATGGCCGACGTCGGAGTCGAGCCATTTGTCGTAATTTTGTAGGTTCCAAACCGCGCGGTGGCCGAATTTCCAAATGTCCGGCCAATCTCGAAAATCGGTGATATTCAGAGGTTTGTTCTCGTCGGGAGAGAAGTATTTCCATTGCGACCAGAGCAGCTTTCCGTACCAGTACATGATAAGACCCAAAAGTAGCACTAGGGGTCCCCAGATAATCCAACTTACAGAGTTCCAGACCAACAAGCCGATAAGCCCCATAAGAAACGCAAGGCTTGACCAAGCTGCCGCGGTGACTTGGGCATTCCCGAGCGCAGCTACTGTGTCAAAGACACCAATGAAAGTCGGTTGTACGTTGCCCTGCACGTCCTCTTCTACGTTGGCAAGGTGGCTACCGTATTTCTGACGGAAACGACGCCCTAGTTCTTCGCGCCGATCATAGTAAGGTTGCATTCCCCGTGGATAACCATTGCCGTGATTGTACACGAAGTTAACAGCATCGCTTGCGATTTTGCGAAGACGAGGCCCAAATCTAGGCACGTCGGTGCCGTCCGGCATTCGTGTTGGGACTCCGCACAAGTTCATTACATTGGCCACGGCGCGAACCGTATAGGCACCGCGGGAAAACCCGATAAGAATGATGCGATCACCGACCTCGTAGTTGGCGATGATGTTTTCGTAACAATCGATGACGTTTTCATCTATTCCGGTGCCGACCGCTGCCGAGAGAACGTTTCGGATACGCTTTAGAGTGAGCCCGCCGACCTCTCCAGCACCCAGCCCTGCATCGTAGTAGCAGACCTGATCGCTGGGATTAATTGGGGAGGAGGGTCCCGGTCTCATTGCTCGGTACATCTTGTAGACGTTCGAAAGTCGCTGGTCAGGACGAAGCCCACCGATTTGGCCGGTTCCGTCGGAGAAAACCAATATATTCTTGGGCATGCTTGATCGCAACTTGTTCGTTATTTGTTCCAATATCATTGAGCTGAAGCAGGCGTCAACGATTCTCCGGCGAGGAGCCACGTAAAGGGAAGCAAATCGATCTATTGGTGTGTGTAGCCGGAAATAGTGATCGGACCCATTATCGTTACCCAGAACTGACGCGACGCGGCATAAGTGGTGGACGTCCGCTTTGGGGAAGCTGCATTGCAGCATTTGGCTTCAACGTCAGCGGCAGCTCTGGGCCGTCTGCGCGATCAGGTGACGGCGGGGCAGTGGCCTGCGCTGCAACGGCGCCGAGGTCTGCTGTGAGCGCAATGTTGCCGATGCTGCGCGTCGAAAGAATGTCTGCAATAGTGATGGGATCATCTGATCCGATAATTCCGGTAGGAAACGCCATGAATTTTGTGAAACCGCTTACTCTTATGAAAGACATAGAGAAGTCCAAGTGCTTCCAGCCTGCCTTTGTCGTATCTGCCAGCTTCTCGATGTCTCATGTCCCGGGATAAGTTTGCCGCGATGAAGTCGCTCAAGATCCGACAGGCAACAGTTGCCGATGTAATTCCGCTCAGTGGGTTGATCCGACGCACAATTCGCGTTTCGAATTCCAAACACTACGATCAAAAGTCAATCGACAGGCTGTGCACGATTTTTGAGCCGGAGCCGGTCACCAAAAGAATTGAAAACGAGTTAATTCTTCTTTGCTTCATTGGCACCGAACTCGTTGGAACGGTGGGTCTGAGAGATGACAATCTGCGTTCAATGTTTGTGGACCCTGAGTATCAGGGGCGAGGGTTGGGCAAAATGCTGGTCGCAAGAATAGAAGAGGAGGCGCGACAAAGGGCAATCCCCGAAATGATGCTTCATTCCTCACTGACCGCGCGAGAATTCTATTTGGCCCTAGGCTATGAATTTGTGGAATTCCAAACGTACCCGGAGGGACCATTCGTTTTGATGAGAAAGCCGCTCTTATAGCAACTTGCTGGAAACAAAATGAAGGCAAGAAGCGCGGTAGTCAAACAGCTAAATAAGCACCTGAGAAAGACTTTGCAGTACGAAAAGTTGGCACAAAGTTTGCCCGATGTATCGCGACCCCTCATTTGAATCATCAGCATAGAGCAGACATTTGTTTCCGCGATGCCGACGGCTGTTTTGTCCCGCGATCTGTGAATTCGTCCAACCGCAGATTTTGCGGGCGCGGCGAATGACCGGAATGCGGGCTGCAAATGCAGAAAATCGGTACCGTGTCGAGTGACCGGTAAGGGCCGTCTATGGGATCAGCTAGCAGCGGGGCAGGGGCTGGTGCTGCAACGTCACCGAGGTCCGTAACGAGCCCAGAACGTCCGATGCTATACTCTGTACGAGTGTCAGCTTTGGGTCGAACTCTGATCTCGTCGCGTTAAGGTTTCTTCAAGGCGTGTTTTGAGATGGTCAACAACATTTTGCGCTGACGCAATATCATCTGGTGACAGACCTTTCGAGAGTTCATTCACCCATGGGATTTGTCTCGCAATCGCGGCTTCGTATAAGGGCACTACTGTGCGGCGGATGAAACAGCCATTCACGTCTGTAGCAGCACAAATGGGGTGCGCGAGGATCAAGACGCGGACACAGTCCGAATCCGCAGCGGTTGCTCGAACGATGGCTGCTGGCGGATCGCGACGGCGACCCTCCGCAGGTCAGGCGGGAAGAGCCCGAAGCCGTCCTTGTCGTGAGAGGAGTAGGCGATGCATGCGTTAAGCGGATTCTCAGAAAGCGGACATACCACATCGTCACCTGAACAGTTACACTACGCGACCAGGCCGTCATTTGAATCTACAGCGTCGAGCACTGCTTTTAGGACCGGTGACAACTTCGACCGACGTAGGTCATTGTTCGACTTCTTCGCCGTGCTCATCGGTGGAAATATTTCCTGAGTTCGGGGCAGGTTGTTCTGTAGTAGTGGCCCTTTCCGGTCGAAGTTTTAGGACCGGATCTACAAACATAGATGCGAGTAAAAAAACACCAGCCAAAAATATGAAGCAAACTAGAATCACGACAGACGGAAAATCGGGCTTAAGGAGTCGAGTTAGGTTGCTTTTCTCACGAATTGAGTGAAACGTCGCCAGATTCCCACCTAGGAGATTTTCATCATAGGTCTTTGTGATCAAAATTTCCTTTTTCATGTTCTGAATATCTTCGATTGCGGACTTCGCGATTAGCTGCCGTGATTGAAAATAAAAATTTAGTAGCAAGGTAAATACAAGGATTGGATACGATACAATCTGAGCAAATAACGGCTCGCCCAAGGCTATGAGCAGTGTTGCAGCTGTAAACGCCAACATGACGCCGCGAAAAACAACGTTTATCATACTGGCGGCAACGTCATGTATCGTCACGGTTCAGCAACAGAAACGCTCTGGGGCGCTCTTTGGGGTGGCCAATCTCAAAAAGGTGCTAGGGCTTCACTTCAAACACCATGATGCCGGAGAAGATGCTCGTGCTGCTGCTGAAGTTACTTTGAAAGCAGAAGCATCAATGGGGCGAAAAATCATGCTGCTGAATGACTCACAGCAGTTGGTCTTTGATTTTCAGTGATGCGAGAGGGCGCCTTCGTGGGCCGTAAGGCATCAAAACAACCATCAACGCAAACTGAGGGCTCAAATTTCATGAGAAATAGTACTTGGACTTAATGTACATGCTATGTGTATTTTATGGACGCCAAAGAGTAACATTCAAAGATGGGTCTTGGTTAAGGCTATGATTTGCGTGAAAAAAGTATTTATCGAATGGGTAAACTATGGGTCATTTACACAAAACCTGTCGCATCCGCTGGACATGCTAGCGCGGTGAAATGTGGTGATTTGTTGGTTCGAATGGCCCGATTGGGTCTCTGGGCCTGACGCTGTTAGTTCAAATTGGCCAATGCGGTAACAGCTTTTCGACACCGCGTTTTATTGCGCCATGTTCTCGTTGGAGGCCAAGACCGGAGCTGCTATCTCGCGCAATAGTTTCCTTTGCATCGCGCGCGCGAAGTCCTCGTAGCCATAGGCGATCATCGCGAATGCGGCCGGGCCGTGAATAACCTCATGCTCGAAGTATACTTGAAGATCGCCACGTGAGAACTTCTGGGCACCCCTGTCGTTGCTGGACGGTTTTGGGTCTCCAACAACGAGAGCATTGACTGTCACATTGGCAAACGTGTCCAATGCGTAGACCGCCTTGGGAACAGGGCCGATGTTGTTTTTGCCATCGCCCGAAACGTCAATCGTCTTCTGCCAACACGTTTTCTTCTGTTCGAGCAACTCGCCCGCAAAGAGCATCGCCGTGCTGAGCGCGGTCTTCAGGCCTGCTCGTTTCTTGCGATAGGCTCGAATGCGATCAACGGCGATGTCGATCGCGGCATGACTGTCCAAAACTGTCCAGGGTTGAACCAGAAACTGATGGTTCTGCGAACTCCACTCGAAAACGGCCAGGTGCACCGGATGTTCAGGCGTATCCAAAATTGCCGCCCGCACTTCGGTGCTGTCCAGAGCAAAAGATAGACCATTCAGCTGCTGTGCATATTCTGCTTCGTCCACGGATCCGGAAACATCCAATGCCAGGACAAGGGCCAATCGGCAAGGCTCGGCGCGGGCAAGTGCCGGTTGCAGCAAAAAGAAACACACTAGAAAGACAGAAAGCCCACGCATGTCTGATCTTCGCAGGTTTTTGCCAATTGGCCAGCCGTTATCTTTGGGGCAGGTTCATCACTGACATAATCTTTGCGCGCGCCTTGAAGATGGTTATTGGTTTTCGAAATGGAACCAAATCGCCCTACACTCGACGGGAAATGAAAAGGGAAGAGCTATGAAGCTTCTTGTATTGCAGCACGCGGCCGTCGAACATCCCGGCGTCTTTCGCAACTTTCTTAGGGAAGATGGCCACAGCTATGACGTGGTCGATTTGGATCAGCATCAACCGCTGCCGTCGCTTGACGGGTATGACGGGCTTTGGGTGATGGGCGGGCCGATGGATGTTTGGCAGGAAGACGCCCACCCTTGGCTGAAGGATGAAAAGGCCTTTGTTCGCGAGGCCGTCGAGGTCAGAGGTCTGCCATTCCTGGGGTTGTGCCTGGGTCATCAGCTGCTGGCCGAGGCCCTAGGCGGAAGTGTAGGCCCATCCGAAACGCCAGAAATCGGGGTCATGGATGTGCAGCTTACGGAGGAGGGCGCATCCGGTGTATTATTGGATGGGCTGCCGGATCGTTTCCCATGCCTTCAGTGGCACTCGGCAGAGGTTAAGCAGATGCCCCCGGGCGCAACTTGTCTTGCCACCTCGGCAGCTTGCGCCGTTCAGGCAATGAAATGGGGGACCCGGGCATACTCGGCACAATTCCATATCGAGGTTGAGGGCGACACGGTGGCCAATTGGGCCGGTATCCCCGAGTACCAGTCGGCATTGGAAGCTGCCATGGGTGACGACGCAACTGGCCGCCTTGCTGCCGAAGTTGCGACGCACTTGCCCGAGTTTAACAGCATGGCAGAACGGCTCTATATCAATTGGATGCAGACTTCGGCGCAGGTTCGGTGATCAGTCAGTTGGTGGCGATTGACCGGGTTCAATCCGAAAGAAGACGAGGGTTCGGTTTTGCGCACCCTTGTCCTTGACCGAGATTGCATAAGTGCCACCTTCGTGCGCCCACTCTCTGAGATCGTAGCTATCGGGATGGTTCACCCGCCCATCAGGTTCGTTTAGGTGACCGTCTCGGCATTTCGTCAACGTGCGCCACAACGCGGATGCCTGATTGCGTGCCGAAATGCTGCGATAAGGGTGGTCCCAGAAACAGGATGCTCCGGTGGTTGACGAAGACGTTAGATAGGATGAGCAAACAGCGCCCAAGGGCGGCGTGCCCGAGGCGGCAAAACGGTCCAGTGTATCCACGACATCGCACGCTGCCGCTATCACGGCCCCGGGTAGGACAAACAATACCCCGGCACAGACAGCGCGGTGCAGTCCGGATTGTAGTCCTGCGAAACCCACTATGCCTCTGCCGCACGCATCAGAGACAAACGCGCGGTTTCCAAATGCTCTTTCATTTTGACTGCCGCCCGCTCTGGTTCCCGCGACCGCAGCGCATTTAGGACTTCGCGGTGCTGCGCATTGTATTGTTGGATAATTTGCTCTTCGAGTGTCAGATGCCGCATGCGGGTCCATTCATCCAGCGATCGCACCGTGTTGATCTGACTGATCAGCCAGATCAACAAGTTGTTTCGCGTGGATGCAGCCAGCCTGCGGTGGAACGCAGTGTCGGCTTCGGCAAACACGGCCGGTTCGTTTTGGGCGGATTCCATTTGGGCGCAACAGGCCTCAAGCGCTTCGAAGTCTTCCCGCCTGCCGTTCAGAACGCTCAGTCGGCAAATGTGCGGCTCAAGCGCAAAGCGGGCGTCGATCAGTTCCAGAGGCGTTGCCTCTTCTACGGCAGAAGGTACGACATCTTTTTGCAAAGCCGTTACGTAAGTGCCGCTACCGGCCCGCGTTTCCAGCAAACCTTCCTTTTCAAGTTGGTACAGCGCATCGCGCAACGTGTTTCGTGCGACTCCCATTTTTTCCGCCAAATCACGGGACGGTGGCAAACGCTCGAATCGCTGGAATTCACCCTCTTCGATCGAAAGACGCAATTCGCTTGCCACGTCAGAGAAACTTCGTCGGGCCATTTTTGATCCATCAAATAATCCAAAGATGAACCAATTATACAAATAATGGTCCAAAAGGCAATTTTTGGATTAAAAATTGTTGATTTTGGTTCGGTGTGTGGCTCTTCTTTTAGCCACAACCAATTGTCGAGGAAACAGATGGCATTCCCTCAGCACGCAGACTACGTGATTGTTGGCGCAGGCATCCATGGCATTTCAACAGCTTGGAAGCTGGCTGAAAGATTGCAGGAGCGCGGCGAAACCGTTGAGGGCCGCATCGTCGTTCTGGACAAAAGCGGGATTGCGGCCGGGGCGTCCGGAATTGCATGCGGCGTGGTGCGCAACAACTATTTTCAGCCGGCGATGCGCAGGTTGATGGCCCATTCGGTCGATGTCTGGGAAACCGATCCTGAGGGGTTGTCGTACCACCCGGTGGGGTACATGCAGATCTCGTCCGAAAGCATGCGCGATGATGTGGGCTCGATTTACGCGCAACAGCAGGAAATCGGATACGAAAGCGTCTTCATCGAGGGCGAAAACGCATGTACGTCATATATGCGCGGCTATTTCGGCGACTGGCAGGCGCAGAACATCACGTCGGTTCTGCACGAAAAGCGCGGCGGCTTCTCCAATCAAACCAAGACGATGTATGCGCTGGCCGAAAAGGTCGAGGCGCTGGGTGTGCGGATCATCACCGGGGTCGAGGTTTTGGGGTTCGAGGCCATGAACGGCTCGGGCGCGATCCGGTCCGTTGAAACGAACAAGGGCAGTCTGAGCTGCGAGCGCGTCATCATCGGGGCCGGTCCGTGGGTGCGTGATTTCTGGTCGATGTTGGACCTGCCCAGCCAAATCACTGTCAAAGACCTGCAGGGCGAGGTCCATGAAGGCGTCGACATGTGGCGGTTCTGGCAGCTTGAGGAAGGCGTGTTGGACATCGACCCGGATATCGGGCGCGCCGATGATGGCAGCCTTGCGCCGGTGATACATGTCGACACGGATGCGACCCTGAAATCGACTGTCGATGGGTCAACCATCACCGAAGAGATGTGGGGCATTTACTATAAGCCCGATTGGCATTTCGGCGGCATTCAGGGCGGCGCGAGCCCGTACAAGGTGGATACGCCGGTCGACAAGGTGCAGATCGACCCCTATGGGCCGTCTTCGCCCGAATTCGTCTCGAGCCACGAATTTGCGCATATGTGGGTCAGTGCGCTGGCCCATTGTCAGGCGCGCTATGAAGGCATGATGCCAAAGTACCACAAGGAAGCATCCGGCGGGATTGGCTGTTTCACAGCGGACAGCTTTCCGGTGTTCGACCATTTCCGGGAAAACGTGACCGTGATCGCCGACAGCAACCACGGATGGAAGATGCTGGGTGTGGGTCACCTGATCGCCGACGAAGTATTGGGCGACCGGCAAGAGCTTCTGGAGCCGTTCCGATTTGATCGCTTCGCCAAGGGCGAACTGCACCCTGTATCCAACAGCCCATATCCGTGGAGTTAGAATTACCAAGTTCGCATTGAAGAGCGCCGGAAGAGTGCTCCCCTCAAGCCAGCAAGGAGACTGAAAGTGGCCACCGATCTTGAAAGATTTGTAGACGCGCCGGGGCGCGATGAAAAAATCAGGCAGGTACGTGAGATGATCGATGCGAAGGGCATTGAATACCTCTACCTGCAATTCGTGTCGGTGACCGGAAAGATCATGGGCAAGGGCATCCCGGCCGATCACTGGGAAACCGTTGCCATGAAGGGGTTTCAACTTGTCTACGGGGCGACGGTAAACCTGTTTACGGACCGCGCCGGCAACTATCTTGGATATGGTCCCGAAGCCGCCGAGCTTGTGGGTATTCCGGAACCTGAAACCTTTATGCAATTGCCCTGGGCCCCGACGATCGGGCGGTTTTATTGCACCTTGTTCCGCAACCGCGAGGAAAAAGAAAATCCCGGTGGCTATCTGACGTCGGACTGCCGGGGGAACCTGCGCCGGCTGCACGAGGAATTCACCAAGAAACACGGAACCAAGCTTCGGATCGGCACCGAACCCGAAATGATGTGGTTGAAATTCGATGAGAACGGCAAGCCGCGTGACGGGTTCTCAAAGCCGTATTGCTATCACATTGACCAGTTTGAAAGCCTGCGGCCTGTGTCCATGCAGGTGATCCGTTATGCGCGCCAGATGGGGCTGGATATGATCCAGGGCGATCACGAGGACGCGCCCGGTCAGCTGGAACTGAACTGGATGTTTGACGACGTGCTGCGCAACGCCGACCGTCTGACAACCTATCGCCAGATTTGTGCGCAGGTGGCGCGTGAAAACGGTATCTTTGCATGTTTCATGACCAAGCCGTTCATGGGCGTGTCGGCCAGCGGGTGCCACCACAACATGAGCCTTTGGAGAGGTGGTGAGGATGAGTTCGTTCCGGTCGGCAACGATCCTGGCGATTTGCCCGGAATGAAGGAAAACTACATGTACGTGAAGGGTGGTGAAAACACATTCATGCCCGACACGGACGATCCGCAGATGCCGGGCAAAGAGGGGCTGAAAGCCATTGGTGGTGTGGTCACGCACCTTCAGGCCTTGACGGCCATCGGGTGTTCCACTGTGAACTCGTATCGCCGCTTGTGGGATACCGGGTTCTGGGCACCGGTCTTTGCCGACTGGGGGTTCCAGAACCGGACGACCGGCTTGCGGGTGTCGGCACCCGGACGGTTTGAATACCGATCGGTCGACTCGATGGTGAACCCTTACATCATGGGATCAACCTTGCTGGCGGCAATGGATGACGGGCTCGACAACAACCTCGATCCCGGTGCGCCCGAAGAGCGCAACATCTACGAGGCGATGGCCGAAGGCAAAGAGGTCAAAAAGCTTCCGATGTCGTTGGGCGAGGCTCTGGACCATCTGGCCGGGAACGAAGTCGTCAAGCGCGGCATGCCGGGCGAGATGTACCGTCTGTACGAAGAATACAAACGCGATGAGTTTGCGCGCTTCATGTCCACTGTCACCGAGTGGGACAATGAAACGTACATGGAGTGTCTGCCCTAACCGCAGGCCTTTGGCGGATGGATCAGGACATCCGCCAAGTCATCGTACTACGCCAGATTGAAGAATTCGTAGGAGGAGCGCAGGTCAAATGTGCGGAATTGTTGGATTAATTCATCTCAAAGGCGCGTCAAACGTCGGCGGCGAGATGACAGCAATGCTTCAGTCACTGAAGCACCGGGGGCCGGATTCAACCGGTTATGCGGTCTATCGTGAGAATGCAGAAGACTACGTGATGCGGGTCAAGATCGCCGAGGCCGAGGACATGGATCGCGGACGCGGCATTCACGATGTCCTGGAAGAACGGATGGCGCAGGTCGATGCCATTCTGGCGGAACACGGCGCGAACGTAAAAGACAAGGAGCGCGTGCGCCCCTATGCCTTGCGCTATGTCCTGACCCATGACGGCAACACCGGCGAGATGGCGGAACACATCGAAGAGATCGAAGATGTGGAGATCCTGTCGCTTGGGAATGGACTTGAGCTGATCAAGGACCTTGGTGACGCATCCGTGGTCGCCGAAGCCTATGGTCTGGATGATTTCCGCGGCACGCACGGGATCGGCCACACCAGAATGGCCACCGAATCCGACGTCGATATCAAATCGGCCCACCCGTACTGGGCGTTTCCCTATAACGACGTCTCGGTCGTCCACAACGGGCAGATCACAAACTATTGGATCATGCGGCGTGAGATGGAGCGAAAAGGTCATCGCTTCATGTCGAATTGTGACAGCGAATTGCTGGCGGTCTACACGGCGCATAACCTTGCGAACGGCGTCACACTGGAAGACAGCCTGAGGCGTTCGATTGATGAGATCGACGGGGTGTTTACCTACCTTGTTTGCACCAAGGATCAATTGGGCATGGCCAAGGACACGATGGCCGCCAAACCGCTGGTTCTTTACGAAAGCGACGACCTGATCGCAATGGCCTCGGAAGAGGTCGCGATCCGGGCGATCCTGCCGCATGAAATCGACACAACCGACCCCTATGATGAGGAGGTTCGCGTATGGCAAGCGTAAGCGATGCAGACCTGAAAGGCATGACCCAGGAAGAACGGGTCAAAGCCTTGGGCATGACAACGGACCAGCTGACCGGGCGGTCCATGTATATGGAATTCGACCCGGATGCGACCGAACGGTTCGCCTATCCTTGGGCACCTGACGTTGATTTCAACAAGCGGACCGAGCTGGATTGCGACGAGATGACCGCAACCGAGGTCAATTCGAACATCCGGGCGCTGATGGACAAGGGTTTCGGCTCGATCGTCATCAAGAACCCGCGCGGCATGCACAGCCTTGGCGTGGGGATTCTGAACAAGCTGAACCTGATCGTCGAAGGTTCAACCGGTTACTTTGCCGTTGGCCTGATTGACGGCCCGAACGTGCGGGTCAATGGCCGTGTCGGCTGGTCCTGTGGTGAAAACATGATGTCAGGCACGGTGATCGTCGAAAAGAACGCCGGATCCACCTTTGGCGCGGCCATTCGCGGTGGTGACCTTGTGTGCCGGGGCTCTGTCGGATCACGTACCGGCATCGACATGAAAGGCGGTACGATCATCGTGGGCGGTGATACGGGTGCGCTTTCTGGGTTCATGATGCAGCGCGGTCGGATGGTCGTTTGCGGCAATGCCGGCAAGAATCTGGGCGACTCGATGTATGACGGCACGATCTACATCGGCGGCGATATCCAGTCTTTGGGCGTTGACGCGGTCGAGGCAGAGCTGACCGATCTCGACAAGGCGTGGTTGACCAGAAAGCTGACCCAATACGGCCTGATGCCGGACAAGGGCGTGGACCATTTCACCAAGGTCGTCGCGGGCAAGCAGCTGTGGAACTACGACAACCTCGAACCGAACGAGAAGAAACTCATCCTCTGAGGGACCGCCCTGCGCGACAGGGATGCCCGATAACCCTTTGAAAGGAAAAACTATGGCAGACGGAAACCCGCCAACCAAAAAACTCCTTGATCGCGATGTGAACCGGATCGGGGACAGCTTTATCTTCCCGCCCCGGGTCATGGATGACATCCACATCAAGTCGGAACTTGGCCGGTACAGGATGCGGGGCTTCTCGCTGTTCAAAAAGATACCGCATTGGGATGATCTGACGTTTCTGCCCGGCACCCTGACGCGCTTTGTGATCGAGGGCTATCGCGAGAAGTGTGAAACCAAAACGGTGATCGGCCCGCGTGCCAAACGGCCGCTGGAGCTGGATATCCCGGTCTATATCACGGGCATGAGCTTTGGCGCCTTGTCCTATGAAGCCAAAACCGCGCTGGCGCGTGGTGCCACGATGGCAGGCACCGCCACCTGTTCGGGCGAAGGCGGGATGATCCCTGACGAACGCCGGTATTCCTCGAAATGGTTCTATCAGTGCATTCAGTCGCGCTATGGGTTCAACCCGCATCATCTGGTGCTTGCAGATGGTTGCGAGTTCTTTATCGGCCAGGGCTGTAAGGTTGGTCTGGGCGGTCACCTAATGGGGCAGAAGGTGACGGATCAGGTCGCCGAAATGCGGTCATTGCCAGCAGGCATCGACCAAAGATCGCCAGCCCGTCACCCCGATTGGTTGGGTCCGGACGATCTGGCGCTGAAAATTCAGGAAATCCGCGAGGCGACGGACTGGCAGATCCCGATCCAGCTGAAACTGGGCGCGGCTCGTGTCTATGACGACGTTCGGATGGCCGTGAAATGTGACCCGGATTCGATCTATATCGATGGTATGGAAGGTGGCACCGGCGCGGGCCCGCACCTTGCGACCGAAGACACCGGCGTTCCTGGCATGGCTGCCATTCGTCAAGCGCGCAAGGCCATCGATGACCTTGGGAAACGCGGCGACATCACTTTGATCTACGCCGGTGGCATCCGAAATGGGGCAGACGTGGCCAAGGCCATCGCCTTGGGCGCAGACGCAATCGCAATCGGGCATTCGGCGATGATGGCGCTGAACTGCAACAAAGATATCCCCGAGGCCAATTACCCCGAAGAGATCGGGGCGGAGCCAGGCTATTGCTACCACTGCCACACGGGCCGCTGCCCTGTAGGTGTCGCAACACAAGACCCCCTGCTGCGCCAACGGCTTGACCCTGATGAAGCGGCCGAACGCGTCTACAACTTCCTGCATACCCTGACGATCGAGGCACAGTTGTTTGCCCGCGCCTGCGGCAAGACCCACCTGCATTCGCTGGAGCCCGAAGACCTGGCTGCCTTGACCATGGAAGCCTCGGCGATGGCCGGCGTCCCTCTGGCAGGGACAAGCCACACTGTTGGCGTCGAAGACTATCACCATCTGTAAGGAGAGCTGAGACATGGCCGGAACACAGTACCGCGGGTCTGAAATCAAGGACGTCAACCAGTTCATCAACGATGCGGATGGTCTGGAGTCCGAACGAGAGAAAGAGATCGGCCAGCACATTGGCTATCGCTATGACGTCAACCTTGTGCCGGATTACAACCGGATCACGCCCTTCCTCAAGGACTACATTGAGTTCATGGGATGGGATGATCTCAATTGGCTCGAAGACATCCACATGGGCTATGAAGAGGGCAAGCCCGCCGTCTTTGACCGCAACATCAACGGCTGGGTCCGCATCCCCGACAGTATCGATCTGCCGGACAATCAGCAGGATCGCGACATGATCGCACGCGAGCTGCTGTTGAAGTTCCAGATGTCTGACCGTCATCCGTTGGTCATGCTCAGAAAGGCTTACAAAAAGTTCTGAACCATGCCGCGCCCGCTTAATATCGCTTGCCTCCAAACGCGGCCAATGCCGACAATGGAGAGTGCCTTGGCCGAGGCTTTGCCGATGGCCGAGGCGGCGGTTCGCGCGGGCGCGCAGTTGTTATTCCTGCCCGAATATTGTGGCGGGCTGGCGTCAGAGGGTGCGCAGCTATGCCCGCCTTCTCAGCCCGAGCCCGAGCATCAGGTTCTGGCAAAACTGCGCCAATTCGCAGCCGAGCGAAACGTTTGGGTGAATGTGGGCTCCATCGCGGTGGATGGGTCAGATGGCAAAATCATCAACCGCGGCTATATGCTCGATCCGTCCGGCGATATCTTTGGGTCCTACGACAAGATCCATCTGTTCGACGTGGATCTGGCCGAAGGGGCCATTTACCGCGAAAGCGACACCGTGGCGCCGGGCGATCGCGCGCGCGTCTACGACACGTCGTTGTGCAAAGTCGGTCATACGATTTGTTATGACCTTCGCTTTCCGGGGTTGTTCAGAGATCTTGCCCAGAATGGTGCGGAAATCCTGTGCTGTCCGGCTGCATTCACAAAAACGACCGGCAAGGCGCATTGGCACGTGCTCAACCGGGCGCGCGCCATTGAGAATACGGCGTTCATCGTCTCACCCTGCGCGGTCGGCCCGGTCCCGGGTGGCGGTGCCAGCTATGGGCATTCGCTCGTGGTTAGCCCTTGGGGTGAGGTTCTGGCAGACGGCGGTGACATCCCCGGCGTCATCCATGCCCAACTGGACCTTGATCTGGTTCAGGCAACCGCGGCGCGGATCCCCAGCCTGCTGCACGACAGGCCGTATCATGTCGGAGTTTCAGAAAAGAAGGACGTCGCATGAGTTCCTTGGGTCCGGTCCTCGGAGAAAGCTATTCTGCCTCGCCTCTGCGGCTGGCTTTTCTCAAATGGCAGTGCCGGGTGCGTCAGATCGCCATGCGGGATAGTCACGGTCGCCCCGACGACGCGATTACCCCGACTCTGTTTCTGCCCGGGCAGGATGATCCGCTTGGACACATCATCACAGTGTTGAACAAATCGCCCGGATACTCGGTCACCCCGGAACTTCTGCACATGGCCAAAAAGACAAATGATCCCGCACAGCGACGGGATCAGGCGATCCGGTTTTTTTCGGCCACATACTATCAAAAAGCGGCGGAGTTCTCCGATATTCTGACGGCCACATTCCCGCCGGGTTCTCCAGGAGCCGCATCGATCCGCGAAGCGGGCACGGTCCGCCTGCGGTTCGAGGCGTATATGCAGGTGTTCGATTTGTCCTGCAAGGTCTGGCGGCTGGCCCCTCATAACCCGCTCTATCAGGCGACCATGGCGCATAACCGCCTGTTCAACCCAGGTTTGCCAGAAGACACCGAAGTTCTGGGTTTCGAGCCGGATTGGAGTGCCAGTTCATCGGAATCGGAGGCGCGCTGACATGGTGCCGGGCTATGTAATCGCTCAGATCCGCGTGACAGACGCAGAGACCTATCCGTGCTACGTGGCGATGGTTCAGGAGATCATTGAAAAATTCGGCGGCGAGTTTCTTGTGCGTGGCGGGCGCAGTGAAAGCCACGAAGGCACGCCACATGGTGATCGGCATGTTGTCATCCGGTTCCCGAGCTTTCAGGCGGCGAAGGACTGGTACCATTCGCCTGACTACGCAGAAGCCAAAGCACTTCGAATGTCCGCATCCAGCAGCGTTCAGACAATTGTCGAGGGGGTAGCATGACCAAACGTATCTGTATCATCGGGGCAGGCCCCTCGGGGCTTGCGCAATTGCGGGCTTTTCAATCTGCTGCTGAAAAGGGCGCGGATATCCCCGAGATCGTTTGTTACGAAAAACAGGCCGATTGGGGCGGGCTTTGGCGCTATACGTGGCGGACCGGTCTGGATGAGCATTCCAATCCCTGCCATGGCTCGATGTATCGTTATTTGTGGTCAAACGGGCCGAAAGAAGGGCTGGAATTTGCGGATTACACCTTTGAGGAGCACTTTGGAAAGCCCATAGCGTCTTACCCTCCGCGAGCGGTGCTGTTTGATTACATCGAAGGCCGGGTCAACAAGGCGGACGTGCGAAAATACATCCGGTTCAACACGGTCGTTCGGGATGTGCGCACCGTTGACGGCGGGTTCGAGGTTACGGTTCGGGATGCCGTCAGCGACACCGAAGATCAGAGCATCTTTGATCAGGTCATCGTTGCAAGCGGGCATTTCAGTTTCCCGAACGTGCCGCACTATCCGGGGTTTGAATCCTACAAGGGCCGCATCCTGCATGCGCATGATTTCCGGGACGCGGTCGAATTCAAGGACAAAGATATACTGATCCTGGGCACCTCTTACTCGGCCGAGGATATCGGTTCGCAATGTTGGAAATACGGCTGCAAATCGATCACCGTCGCGCACCGAACCGCGCCGATGGGGTATGACTGGCCAGACAATTGGCAAGAAGTGCCGCAGCTTGAGAAGGTCGACGGTAAAACCGCCTATTTCGCGGACGGAACCTCGCGCGATGTCGATGCGATCATTCTGTGTACCGGTTACAAGCATCATTTCCCGTTCCTGCCCGATGATTTGCGGCTGAAAACGGCGAACCGGCTGGCGGCGAACGATCTGTACAAGGGCGTCGTATACACCGGGAACCCTGATCTGTTTTACCTTGGGATGCAGGATCAGTGGTACACGTTCAATATGTTCGACGCACAGGCCTGGTGGGTTCGGGACGTGATTATGGGTCGCATCGGCTTGCCCGATTCCGCGACGATGGAGGCAGACTGGCATAAGCGGCAGGCCGACGAAGATGCGTTGGAGGATGACTATGCCTGCATCGCGTATCAGGGCGCATATACCGCCGAACTGATCGCCGAGACCGACTATCCCTCGTTCGATATCGAAGCGGCCAATCAGGCATTCTACGAGTGGAAGAAGCACAAGAAGAAGGGAATTATGGAATTCCGGGACCATGGCTATACCAGCCCAATGACCGGCACAAAGGCGCCCCCGCACCACACGGTCTGGAAGGATGCGCTGGACGACAGTCTTGAGGATTACCTGAAGACTTGAACAGGGCGCGTGACCCCTCGCCTTGACCGGGCGTCGGGCCACCGCCGAAAACAACAGGGAGACTGAAGATGAAAAAACTGACTTTATTGGCCTCTGCAAGTGCGGTCGCAGCGATGGCTGTGTCGGCGCATGCCGCTGACAGCGATGATCCGATCGTGATCCCGATCCACAACTGGTCAAGCCAGATCGTGATGTCGAATGTGGTTGGTCAGATGTTCGAAGAGATGGATCTGAATGTTGAATACGTCACCACAGACAGCCAGGCCGTCTATGAGTCGGTGCGTCTGGGCGATGTCGCACTGGAACTGGAAGTCTGGGAAGGCGCGTTCGGAGCGTCATTCCGCGAAGCCCTGTCAAAAGGCGGTCTGCATGATGCAGGCGACCACGACGCGGTCACCCGCGAAGACTGGTGGTATCCAATGTGGACCAAAGAAGCGTGCCCCGGCCTGCCGGATTGGCAAGCGCTGAACGATTGTGCAGCCGTTTTTGCAACCGCTGAAACAGGCGACAAAGGCCGGTACTTGGACGGTCCGGTGGACTGGCTGAAACACGGGCAGGAACGTGTCGAGGCATTGGGCATGGACTTTGTTGTCGTGAATGCCGGTTCGGCCGCGGCGCTTTGGGCGGAAATCGGTGCAGCAGAAGCTGAAAAGAAGCCGGTTGTTGTGTTCAACTGGACGCCCAACTTTGCCGAAGCCGTATGGCCGGGTGAGTTCGTTGAGTTTCCTGCGTGGGTGGACGGGTGCGACACCGATCCTTCCGTTGGGCCAAATCCGGACGCTCTGTACGACTGCGGCAACCCCGCCACTGGCTACCTCAAAAAGGCGGCCTGGGACGGAATGGAAGGCAAATGGCCAACAGCGTATTGCGTGCTGACCAAGATCTCGTTCACGAATCCTCAAATAGCCGAAATGGCGAAACTGGTGGATACAGACGAGTTGGAACCGGATGAGGCCGCAGTTGAATGGCTGGCTGCAAACCGTGGCACTGTCGATCCATGGATCCAGGAGTGCTCGGGCTAACTTGAGCTGATTTGACAAATGCACCTGTCCCGCGAGACCATGCGGGGCAGGTGACTGTACGACAGGGGAATGGCATGGCACCGGTAATTTCGGCCAGAAATGTCTGGAAGCTTTTTGGGGCTCATCCGGAAAAATACCTGCGTTCGATGCCGGACAGCCATGGCTTCGACGACATTCGTGCCGACGGGTACATCGCCGGGGTCAAAGATGTTTCTGTAGATGTCGATCAGGGCGAAATGCTTGTTATCATGGGTCTTTCCGGTTCCGGAAAATCCACTCTCGTTCGCTGTTTCTCAAGGTTGCATGACATTACCGGCGGCACCATTGAGGTGGACGGTCAGGACATCATGTCGCTTGCGGAAAAAGACCTGATTGAGCTGCGCCGCTCGAAGATGGGCATGGTGTTTCAGTCCTTTGGTCTTTTGCCGCATCGTACGGTTCTGGAAAATGTTGCCTTTCCGCTAGAGATGCGCGGACAGGACAAATACACAAGACGCGAACGCGCGCTGGAAGTCGTTCGACTGGTTGGTCTTGAAGGCCGCGAAGACTATTTCCCGCGCGAGCTGTCGGGCGGGCAACAGCAGCGCGTCGGCATCGCCAGATCGCTGGCGATTGAGCCGGATATCTGGTTCCTGGACGAACCGTTTTCGGCGCTCGACCCTCTGATCCGCCGCGAAATGCAGGATGAGTTTCTGCGGCTGCAGGAGATGCTGGGCAAGACGATTGTCTTCATCACGCATGATTTTGACGAGGCGCTGCGGCTGGCCGACCGCATCGCAATCATGAAGGACGGCGCAATCGAACAATGCGATACGCCGGACGCAATCGTCATGAACCCGGCAACCGAATATGTTCGGAAATTCACCGAAGATATCGACAAGGCCCGCGTGGTGCACGCCCGTGGCCTGTCGCGTCCGGTCAACGGTGCCGCGCTGGAGGGGGATCCGGTCGACGCCAAGGCGACGATCCAGGATCTTGCCCGTCAATTGGTGAACGAGGCACGCGAAGCGATACCGGTCGCTGATGCCTCCGGCAAGGTGGTTGGCGTGATGCACCGGTCCGAAGCGCTCGACTTGCTGTTGGGGGCTGACGGATGACTCTGGCTCACGCCTCCGACGTCGGCGCGCGCGCCCACGCAGGTGGCGGCCGGGATCCGGTTTTGCTGGCGCTTGTCGGCACAGCGGTCGTTTTGATGCTGGCGCATGCCGTCGGCATTCTGCCGCCATGGCTGCAACGGGTCCCCGAGGCGATGATCCCGCCAACAGCCCAAGTGCTGGATGCTGTTTTTGCCTTTGTTCAAAATGATCTGGGTTTGATCTATGTGACCAGATTCATCGCCGAGGGGCCGCTTGAGTTTCTTTTGGATGCAACAGCAAACCTGCTCTATGGCAAGCGGCGCTGGCCCATGCTTGGGCCGATCCCATGGACCGCGATAGCTGCCGCAGTGACCGTTTTGGGATTCTATCTGGGCGGATGGCGGCTTGCGGCTTTGGCCGGCGGAACTTTTGTCTGGACGGCGCTGATCGGACAATGGGACATCGCAATGCAAACCATGTCGGTTTTGGTTGTTGCGGCGCCGATTGCGTTTCTGATCGGGCTTTTGTTGGGTATCGCGGCCTGGAAATACGCGTGGGTGGACAGGATGATCAAACCCATCCTCAGCGTCCTGCAGACACTGCCGTTTTTCACCTATCTGCTTCCGGCCGTTATCTTTTTCAAAGTCGGTCCAACTGCGGGGGCGGTCGCGACGATCATCTATGCCATTCCGCCGATGATTTTGATGACAACGCTGGGCTTGAAAAAAGTCAGCCCCGAAGTGGTCGAAGCGGGCAAAATGTCCGGCTGCACGCGCTGGCAAATGCTGACGCGTGTCTATTTGCCCGCGGCCCGGACGGAAATTCTGGTGGGCGTGAACCAGGTGATCATGCTGTGCCTGGCAATGGTTGTTCTGACCGCGTTCATCGGCATGCCGGGATTGGGGGCCAAGCTGCTGGCCATGATGGGCAGTTTCAAGCTGGGCCGCTCGTTCGAGATCGGCGTGACCATCGTCTTGTTCGCAATCATGCTGGACCGTCTGTCAAAGGCCTGGGTTGTTAAGCAGCCCGAGCATTTCGAGAAAGGCACGCCGTGGTGGAAACAGCACGCCTATCTTTTGGCGGGTCTGGCCGTGTTCTTCGTATTCTGTGTGCTGGCGCAATTCGTGGACGTCTTTGCCGAAATCGGCAGGCGGCAGTCCTTCTCGAAAGGCAAAGAAATCGATGTCGTCATCAAGGGGTTTCTGGCCATTGATGCTGTCAATGCCGTGACCGAGTGGTTGCGCTGGTTTTTGAATGTCAAAATCCTGATCCCGTTCCGCAACTCGCTGCTGTGGGTTCCAACGCCCGCATTTATCTTGCTGGTGACAGCATTGGCCTATTGGCTTGGAGGTCGGCGACCAGCCATCTATGGGCTGATTTTCTTTACTATTGTCGCGCTGTCCGGATGGTGGGACAGGTCAGTTATCACGCTTTACACGGTCATATCCGCTGTCATCATCTCGATGCTTATCGGCATCCCACTCGGTATATTTGCCGCGCGGTCGGCTAAATGGTCGAGCCGTATTCTGCTGGCTTGCGACACGGCGCAGACCTTTCCAAGCTTCATCTACCTGATCCCGGCGATCATGCTGTTTGGCGTCAACGATGTAGCGGTTGTTTTTGCCATCGTCATTTTCACCACCGTCCCGTTGACGCGCTATACGATCGAAGGGCTTCGGACCGTTCCGCCGGAAATCACCGAAGCGGCAGATATGTCAGGGGCGACACGTCGCCAGAAGCTATGGAGCGTTCAGATGCCGATGGCGCTGCCGACATTGGCCGTTGGGTTCAATCAGGCCATCATGTTTGCCTTTTTCATGGTGATCATTGCCGCGTTCATTGGCACTCAGGACCTGGGGCAGGAATTGCAACGGACGCTGGCCGGAACCGAACTTGGTAAAAACATCGTTTTGGGTCTGAATGTTGCCTTCATGGCTTTGACGTTCGATCTTGCCGTCATGGCCTGGGCGGAAAAGCGTAAAAAGATGCTGGGGCTTGGGTGACGCCATGAACAAGCCCGATTTTATTGAACATCCCTGGGAACGACGCGGAATCATTGCGCCCGGTTTGCCGATCCTGCCCCATGGGGTCGAACGACATCCAATACCGGGCGGTGGGTCGCGCGCCGTACCGGTCTATCGCGGGGACGAGATCAGTATTGTCGACAAGGACGGCCTGCAGCAAGGTGAACTGGTGTTCTTTGCCCCTGATCGCACATCCGACGCTTCGATGATCGGGGGCGTTGGCCGGGGCCGACCCACAGCAACCATTGAAACCCTGGCCAATGGGTCACGCTCTGGCGCGAATGTGCTCAAGGCGCTGGCCGCGTCGGGGTTCGCCATCGAAACGGGGGACGCAATCGGTGTGTTCACCGACGGATCAAAGCCCGGCGACACGGTGAACTTTGCGGCAGAATGCGACGGTTTATTGATCTGCGCCGCACCGGGCAAGCCCATGAGCCCCGAAGCACAAAACGCGCCGACCGACTTGCAGCTTTATATCCGACGTGCAGATCCAAAACAGGCCAAAGATGCGCTGGGGCCGCCTGATCCCCTTGCTGACCCGCTGCAGGATCTGAATATCCAGCCGGGGCATGCTTCGGCATATGAGGTCAAGAAAGGTGAGTATATCCAGATCCTGGACGTAAAAGGCCGAGAGTGCTCGGATTTTCAGGCCTTTTCTTTGCGTGCGCTCGATCAGGGTTTGGAACGTGAAATCGATCCAACCACGACCCGCAGCCTGATGGGAAGCCTGTATCCAAATCCGGGCATATTCTCGAAATACTGGTCCGTCGATCAAGAGCCGCTGGTCGAGATCGTTCAGGACACATGCGGGCGGCACGACACGTTTGGTCTGGCTTGCACCGCGCGATACTACGAAGATCTGGGCTATCCGGGCCACATCAATTGTTCCGATAACATGAATGCGGATCTGGCCCGTTTTGATGTACGGCCGCGCGGCGGCTGGCCTGCGATCAATTTCTTTTTCAACACGATGCTGGACGACACCAACGCCATCGGGATGGATGATCCGTGGTCGCGGCCCGGCGACTATGTGCTGTTGCGCGCGCTGTCCGATCTGGTGTGCGTTAGCACCGCATGCCCCTGCGATGTCGATCCCGCCAATGGATGGAACCCGACCGACATTCAGGTTCGCACATACAAAGCCACCGAGGATTTCAGGCGATCCGTCGGCTATAGAAAATCTGCGGAGGCGGATGTGGAAGAGACAAAGAAAACCGCGTTTCATGATTGCTTTGCGCGGCACACGGAAGACTTCGTTGAATATAACGGCTATTGGCTGGCCAACACGATCCCCAAGCTTGGGAGCATTGCCGAATACTGGGCCGTCCGCGAAAAGGCGGCGATAATGGATCTGTCACCGCTGCGCAAATACGAGGTCACCGGCCCCGACGCGGAAGAGTTGCTGCAGGCCTGCGTGACCCGCAACGTCAAGAAGATCAGCGTCGGACAAGTGAGCTATACCGCTATGTGTTATGAGCACGGCGGAATGATCGATGACGGCACGATCTATCGGCTGGGCGACAACAACTTCCGTTGGATCGGTGGCAACGATACAAGTGGGCTGTGGCTCAAGGAGCAGGCCGTCAAGCGGGGCCTGAACGCCTGGGTGCGCCCGTCGACGGATCAGTTGCACAACATCGCCGTGCAGGGGCGCCATTCCCGCGACATCCTGAACAAGGTGTTTTGGACACCGCCAACCCAACCCTCTGTCGAGGAGCTGCCCTGGTTCCGCATGACCATCGCCCGTATCGGCGATTACGCGGGCACCGCTGTCGTGATTTCTCGAACCGGTTATTCGGGTGAGCTGGGGTATGAGGTATTCTGCCATCCAAAGGATGCGGTCGAGGTGTTCGATGCCGTCTGGGATGCAGGTGAGGAATACGGGCTTGCCCCCCTGGGCCTTGCGGCATTGGACATGATGCGCATCGAAGCCGGGTTGATTTTTGCCGGCAGCGAGTTTGACGACACAACCGACCCGTTCGAGGCCGGTATTGGTTTCACTGTGCCTCTGAAATCCAAAGAAGACGATTTCATCGGTCGCACCGCGCTGGAAGAGCGCAAGGCGCACCCGCATCGAAAGCTTGTGGGCTTCGAAATCGAAGGCGGCACCGTGCCGTCCGCTGGCGATTGCGTGCGCATTGGCAAGGCGCAGGTCGGTGAAATCACCTCGGCGGTGAAATCGCCCGTTCTAGGCAAGGTGATTGCATTGGGCCGGGTGGCAACGGCCCATGCCGAAATTGGAACAGAGATTGAAATCGGCCAGTTGGATGGTCAGCAAAAACGGCTCAGGGCCAGGGTGGTGGCTTTCCCGCATTTCGACCCGGGAAAAGAGCGGGTGAAAGGCAACTACGATTGAACCTGTTTGCGGCGGATGCCGTTCCCGGACGCCCATATTGGTGGGATGACGTAGAGTGGCCAGTTGTTACCGACAGGCCGCCAAAAAAAGCCGACATTCTTATCATTGGCGCTGGGTATACCGGTCTATCTGCGGCGATCGCAGCACACCATGCCGGTGCGCGGGTTGTGGTCCTGGACAGAGGCCAGCCGGGGCAAGGGGCCTCAACCCGGAACGGTGGAATGTTGGGGGCTCACCCACGGATAGGATGGGACATTTTGGCCGAGCGCTATGGGCTATCGGTGGCTGACGCGCTGTTTGCCGAGGCCTCGGAGGCCCTGAATTGGGTTAAGGACCTGATCAAAAGCGAGGGAATTGCCTGCGACTTCGAAGAATGCGGGCGTGTTCAACTGGCTTACACCTCGGGGCACGTCGCAAAGCAAAGGAAGCTGGCCGCTCAGATCACGGAAAGAGGCGGCGGGCCGTGTCACGTTCTGACCCGCGCGCAAGTGTCGAATGATATTGCAACACCTCTGTATAAAGGCGCAATTCTGTTCCCCGAACACGGCGCGGTGCATCCTGCAAAATACCTGCTGGGCTTGCTAAACGCCGTCTTGCGTCGCGGCATTGCTGTGATCGCCAATTGCCCGGCGACCGGCATCAAAAACAGAGGGACAATCTGGCGCGTTTCGACACCGGGCGGAGATGTCGCCGCTGGCAAGATCGTCATAGCGACGAACGGCTATACCGGCACCGAATTCCGATGGTTCAACCGCCGCGTCTTTCCCGTGCCAAGCTTTCTGATTGCAACAGAACCACTAGCGCCTGCGGTGATCACGGAATTGGCGCCGGGCCGTCGCATGATGGTGGAAACCCGCAGGCATCACAGCTATTTCCGCGCCTCGCCGGACGGAACTCGGGTGCTGTTCGGAGGCCGTGCTGCCCTCGTGAACGTCTCCCTTTCTACGGCGGCGCGCCGGTTGAAACAAAAGCTGGCCGAAATCTGGCCCCGGTTGCACGATGTGCGGATATCGCATGTTTGGACAGGCAACACAGGTTTCACATTCGGGCAGTTGCCGCATGTGGGCGAGTGGAACGGTATCCACTATGCATTGGGATATTCTGGTGGAGGAACCGTACTGGCCCCCTGGTTGGGCCGCAAAGCAGCGCTTCGAGCTTTAGGAATGCCAGACGGTGAGACGGCCTATTCGCACACAAGTCTTTCTTCCCGTTGGTTTCACCCTGGCGGTCGACCCCATTTCATGCGGCCGCTTGATCTGTGGTATCGCCACTGGGTGGATGGCCGAGAAGATCATGCGGCAGGCGATTAGGTCACCCAGGTTGGCAAAACAGACATCCGCAACGGGCTGGTGTTGCCGCTGTCGGGCAAAAAAACCGGTTCGTCTGCCAGTTCTATGCGATCCCAGTGCCGCAACCAGACGTTCAGCGCAGCCGCCATGTCTGTCTTTGCCACCAGGTGCCCGAGGCAGTGATGTGCGCCGCCACCAAACCCAAAATGGGGTCTTCGGCGGGTGCGAATGTCGAAAGCACCATCATGGCCGGATTGCGGGTCGGTCGCGGTTGCATGAACCAATATGTGCAAGGTTTCACCAGCTCGGATTGGCACGCCTTCTATTGTGACATCTTCCAACGCTTCACGGGTTGCCCAGGTTGTTGTCGGGCGCATTCTGATCACTTCGTCGATGGCGTTCGGGACCGCTTGTGGGTGATCCCGCAACCAACGCCACTGTTGTGGGTTTTGCGAAAACAGATATGCGGCAAATGCCAGCTGCGCACGCGTTGTATCCACGCCGCCAAAGATCGAGATTACCGTTAGATCAATTGACGCCTGATGATCGTCGAACCCTTCCGACAAAAGGCGGGCTACGAAACTGTCGCGCGGTGGCGCATCGATCAATCTGATTGCCAAGTCGGTCAAACGATCCACGGCTGCATTGATTTTTGCCTGGTGGCGGATGGCGTCCGGACCCATTGCGAGCCCAAGGCAAGTTGCATCTGCCGCAAGCGATTTGGATAATTGCATTGGCAAACCCAGAAGCCTGGCAATGGCTTGCCCCGCGAATGGTTCGGTGAAACTGTCAACGATGTCAAAAGATCCGGAACCCCGCAGGGCAACACACAGCGCTTCAGCACTTTCCGTAAATGCAGGTTCCAACTTTAGGATGTGTTCCTGTCCCAGCGCATTCTGGGCCAATTTACGCAAAGTTGCGTGATCTTCACCTTCTAAAGAGATGACACTGCGTTTCCAGAACTCTGCAAAACTGCCCTCAATCCCAACGGTTTCGGGCCAAGCATGGCTGCCTTGCCGAAACCTTCGATCCCGGAGAATCAAACCGGCCTCGCGGTGCCGAAGAACAGCATAACCAAAGGGTGTTCGGGCGCACCACGACGCCTCACGCGCCGCGAGCACTTCCGAAGACCGCGTGGAAAACGCTCGGTCCGCAAGGTCAAGAAAAGGAAGTAATCGATCCATTGGCGCTCAATCAGAAAGGGCCGCACAATTTGCACGGCCCTTGGTTCAGATTAGAGGTCTCTAGTCTTTTAGTTTCTTGTAAGCATCGTGTTCGTGTCTTTGCCCGCTCCAAAGCGCGTACAGACAAATGAGAACGGCAAGTGCGAACCAGATCATTGGCGTGGAACCGCCGGCACCCGTAAAGATCGGGCCGCTCATTTCATCCACATTCGAGAGATTAAATCCCATTGTTTCGTCTCCTTGTTACTCACATTATTCGGCAGGCGTGGCCGAGGGCGAGATGCCTTCGGGATACGCCTGCATTGGCACTTTGGTCAGGTCCAGGCCTGCGATCTCGGCTGCTTCGGTGACGCGCAGCATTCCCAGTTTCTTGAGAACCCAACTGATGACATAGCCAGGCACGAAGCCCAAAAGTAGAAAGACCACCGCACCGACAGTTTGACCCAGCAGCGAAACGGTTGCTACGTCGTCGCCCTGAATCGCAGGAAGCCCAGCGCCCCAGACGCCGAACATGATCAGTCCAAACAGGCCGATTGTACCGTGTACGGTGACCGCACCAACGGCGTCATCGATGCCCCGGTTCTCGAGCCAGGTGTAGCAAGGCTTAAGCAGAGCACCACCAGCAAAACCCATCACAAAGGCCAGCGACGGATCGTAAACATCCAGCCCGGATGCGGTGGCGATTATCCCTGCCAGAGCGCCTGACATCATGAAGAACGGGTCCCGTGCGATTGCCCAGGCTCCAATGATACCACCTGACATGCCCATCAGGATGTTGAACGCCAGCGAGCTAAGCGTCATAGGGGTGCCATAGATGGTGGTGGCTTTGTCTGCGTACCAGCTCCACGCCTCACCGGGCACGATGACGCAAGCCATCAGGAACCCCCAGAAGCCTACGATAATCAGCATCAAACCGGTGACCGTAAACGGCATGTTGTGACCGCCGATATGATTGGCCGTGCCATCGTCGTTATACTTGCCAATGCGGGGCCCAAGATTGATCAGCACACCAAGCGCAAAGAACCCGGCCACCGCGTGAACCAGCCCCGCGGCTCCAAAGTCATGCACACCCCATTGAGTGACAAGCCATCCGTCTGCGTGCCAGCCCCAGGCCGCTGCGACGACCCATGCGAACGAGCCCAGAACAACCGCAAGGATGACGAAACCGACGACTTGAATCCGTTCGATAACCGCGCCCGAGAAAATCGACGCGGTGGTTGCCGCAAACAATGCGAATGCCCCCCAGAAAACGCCGGTCGAGCGATCGTCGAGATTGGGGCCCGCGCTCTCGGACCAAGGCAGGGCGAATGAGGCATAACCTGCGCCGGAAATGCCCATGGCACCTTCCGAGAATGTGATCCCGGTGGGGAAGCCCCAATAGACCCACCAGCCAAAGAAGTAGAAGGTTGGCATCATGAACGCGAATGCGAGAATGTTCTTGATCCCCGAGGCAAGCACGTTCTTCTGGCGCGATGCGCCCATCTCGTAAGCCAGAAACCCGGCGTGAATGATCACCATCAAAGGTATGGTGAGGTAGTAATAGGTTTCGGCAAACATCGTATTTGTGACAGATGTCGATGCTTCCAGTTCCGCGACCTTGGCCGCCAGTTCTGCTAGTTGCTCTTCCATGTTCCCAACCCTGCTTGGTTCCCGACCTTGCGTGTTCATCGCAGACCAAATTCAATAGTCTGCGACAAAATGCTACACTAAACCAATTCGAAACCAGAAGGAAAAATATTGATCCAAAAATATCCCAAATGGCGACCAAGGTTGCCGAAGCGTCCGGGAAACCGGCTGTAGCCGGACTTAGCTTTGGCAACGCTGGAGGCGCGGTAATCTGCATTTGCCTGAGCCGCACAAGCGGCGTTCTGGGGTCGGAAACCCGGGGAATTGGTCGCAATCAGACATATCGACGCCGCAAATTGAAGTAGCCAATCCGCTGTTTCCACCGCAGCCTGTGTCCAAATGGATGCGGGACAGATATGCGCTATTCGGGATTTCGGATCGTTAAGGAAGCTCTGACAGGAAACAAAGGCTGGAAACCGGCCTGGCGTGATCCTGAACCCCAGAGCCAATATGATTTTGTCATCGTGGGCGGCGGAGGTCACGGGCTGGCCACGGCCTACTACCTTGCGCGTGAATTCGGCGAGGCCCGCATTGCCGTACTGGAAAAGGGCTGGATCGGAGGGGGGAACGTTGGTCGAAACACGACCATCATACGCTCGAACTATCTGTTGGACGGTAATGAGCCATTTTACGAGTTTTCGCTGAAACTGTGGGAAGGGTTGGAACAGGATTTCAACTATAACGCCATGGTCAGCCAGCGCGGCATTCTGAATTTGGTTCACACCGATGCGCAGCGCGACGCGGCGCGGCGGCGAGGCAACGCGATGATCCTGAATGGCTCGGATGCCGAGCTATTGGATACCGCAGGCGTCAAAACCATGTACCCGTTCCTGAACTTTGACAATGCGCGCTTCCCGATCAAAGGGGGCTTGTTGCATCGGCGGGGGGGCACGGTGCGCCACGATGCTGTGGCCTGGGGATATGCGCGCGGCGCGGATCTGCGCGGCGTTGACATCATACAGAACTGTGAGGTTACGGGCTTTCGCATCGAAAACGGTCGAGTAATCGGCGTTGAAACCACGCGCGGCTACATTGGTGCCAAAAAGGTGGGTGTTGCGGTTGCGGGATCGTCCAGTCGGGTGATGGAAAAGGCGGGCATGCGCCTGCCAATTGAAAGCCATGTGCTGCAGGCTTTCGTCTCGGAAGGTCTCAAACCCGTGATCCCGGGCGTGATTACCTTTGGCGCAGGTCATTTCTATTGCAGCCAGTCCGACAAGGGCGGGCTGGTCTTTGGCGGCGACATCGACATGTACAACACCTACGCTCAGCGAGGGAACCTGCCGGTGATCGAGGATGTAATCGAAAGCGGCGTTGCGCTGATCCCGGCGCTTGGTCGCGTGCGCCTGCTGCGGGCATGGGGCGGCATCATGGATATGTCGATGGATGGCTCTCCGTTCATCGACAGGACGACGGTTGAGGGTCTCTATTTCAATGGCGGCTGGTGTTATGGCGGGTTCAAGGCGACGCCGGCCTCGGGCTGGTGCTTTGCGCATCTTCTGTCCACAGATCGCCCGCACGAAACGGCCACAGCCTATCGCCTGGACCGGTTCCGGACCGGTCACATGATTGATGAAAAGGGCATGGGCGCCCAGCCCAACCTGCACTGACGGAGGACGTATGCGCATCTGTTTGCAAAAGTGGAAACCGTTCGCGTGGTTCAGCAAATCGCGAGTGGCCAGATGATTATCAACCATCCCCTTCTTGGCCCGCGTGACGCACAGGAATTTGTCTACCTGGGTGATGCCACCCTGATAGATCGCCCCGACTGGCAGGCCGAAAATGCCGATCAGGCGTTTCACGACTATCTGTACCTGCGTGACAATCCGGCGGGCCAGCATCAAGAGCTTTGGTATCATGAGCAAGGCGACCGCTCGTGGCTGGTCGTGACGCGTAACACGCTGACACACGAGATTACGGATGTGGTCCTGGCGCGCGATGTGGCCAGGGGCAGGGGGCGCGGCAGATGAGCAAACAGGTCAACCGTTTGAAGGGCGGTCTGGTGGACCAGGGGCGAACCCTCGGCTTCACATTTGACGGGCAAACCTATCAGGGGCATCCCGGCGATACGCTGGCGTCGGCTCTGCTGGCCAATGGTGTTCGGCTAATGGGCCGGTCGTTCAAATATCATCGTCCGCGCGGGCCTTTGGCATCCGGCTCGGAAGAACCGAACGCCCTTGTGGAACTGCGTGTTGGCGCACGTCAAGAGCCCAACACACGCGCAACCGTGGCCGAATTGTACGACGGGCTTGAGGCAAAGTCACAAAACCGCTGGCCGTCTCTGAACAGGGATCTTCTGGCGGTCAATGACCTGTTCAGCAATTTTCTGACCGCGGGTTTTTATTACAAGACGTTTATGTGGCCCAAGGCGTTTTGGGAAAAACTGTATGAACCGGTCATACGCCGTGCTGCGGGGCTGGGCAGTGTTTCAGGCCAAGATGATCCGGACACCTACGACAAGGGGTTTCTGCATTGCGACTTGCTGGTCATTGGTGCAGGTCCTGCCGGTTTGTCCGCTGCGCTTACCGCTGGTCGGGCCGGGGCGCGGGTCATACTGGCGGACGAAGACTTTGTCTGCGGCGGGCGATTGACCAGCGAAAGCCTGGTCATCGGAGGCGGGAAAAGCTCGGACTGGGCCGCGCAGGCAGCAGCCGAACTTGCGTCAATGGACAATGTTCGCCTCTTGCTTCGCACTACGGTCGTCGGTGCGTTCGACCACGGAACTTATGGCGCGGTCGAGCGGGTCGCGGACCACAAACCCGAACCCGCACAGTCACAACCACGCCAGATATTCTGGCGCATCTATTCGAAACGCGCCGTATTGTGCGCTGGCGCGACCGAGCGGCCCATCGCCTTCGCAAACAATGACCGTCCCGGGATCATGCTGGCCGGTGCCGTGCGCGCCTATGCCAACCGTTGGGCGGTCACACCGCATGATCGGGTAGCGGTATTCACCAACAATGATGACGGGCACCGCACTGCTGCGAATTTAATAGCCAAGGGCGTTCAGGTTGCTGCTGTCATCGACACCCGCCCTGATGCGCCGGTGGTTGACGGAACCGAACTGGTCGCCGGGGCGCGAGTCATTGGCAGCAAGGGACGCTTGGGGCTGGAAACCGTCACGGTCCGAACCGCTGGTGGCTTTACGCGCGACATCGATTGCGGTGCCTTGGCAGTGTCCGGGGGATGGAGCCCGAATGTGCACCTGACCTGTCATCAGCGGGGCCGACCGCAATGGGACGAAACGCTGGCCGCTTTCGTTCCCGGACAGACACTACCAGTTGGCATGACCGTTGCCGGGGCTGCGGCGGGGGCGATGTCCACCCACGCCGCCCTGCACACCGGTGCTGCGCGCGCGGTCGAAGCGCTATCTGATTTGGGTCTCCGGGCAACGCAAGACACGCTGCCGGACGCCGAGGACGCGCCGGTCAACCTGCAACCGTTCTGGTACGTAAAAGAAGGATCAGGCCGGGCCTGGATCGACCAACAGAATGATGTAACCGTCAAGGACGTGAAGCAGGCACATCAGGAAAACTATGTGTCAGTTGAGCATCTGAAACGCTACACGACGCTTGGAATGGCAACCGATCAGGGCAAGACATCCAACATGCTTGGCCTGGCCGTGATGGCTGAATTGACCGGAGCGTCGATCCCGGAAACCGGATCGACCATTTTTCGCCCGCCTTACACCCCGGTGGCCCTGGGCGCATTGGCCGGTCGCGCGGTTGGTCAGCAATTCCATCCCGTCCGCGAAACCCCTAGCCACAAATGGGCGACCGAGCAGGGGGCCGTTTTCACCGAGGTCGGCGATTGGCTGCGCGCGCAGTGGTATCCGCAAAAAGGTGAGGCGCATTGGCGTCAATCCGTGGATCGCGAAGTTCTTCAGACCCGAAATTCGGTGGGTATTTGTGATGTGACCACGCTGGGCAAGATCGACGTGCAGGGCGCGGATGCGGCAGAGTTCCTGAACAAGATCTACGCCAACGCATTCGCCAAACTGCCTGTTGGCAAAGTCCGTTACGGCCTGATGCTGCGCGAGGATGGCATCGCATACGACGACGGCACCGCAGCGCGCTTTGCCGACGACCACTTTGTCGTCACGACCACCACGGCGAACGCGGTTGTTGTCTACCGCCGGATGGAGTTTGCGCGGCAATGCCTGTGGCCGGATCTGGATGTGCAACTGATCTCGACCACGGAAGCCTGGGCGCAGTTTGCCGTTGCAGGTCCAAACGCGCGCAAGCTGCTGCAAAAGGTGGTTGATACCGAGTACGACATATCCAACGACGCTTTCCCGTTCATGGCTTGCGCAGAAATCACGGTGTGCCAGGGATGCCGGGCGCGGCTGTTCCGGATTTCGTTCAGTGGCGAACTTGCTTATGAAATTGCGGTTCCCACGCGATATGGTGATGCGATGATCCGTGCGTTGATGGCGGCGGGGGAAGAGTTCGGAGTTACGCCTTATGGAACCGAAGCGCTTGGCGTGATGCGTATCGAAAAGGGCCACGCCACGGGTAATGAGATCAACGGAACAACGACGGCGGGGAACCTTGGTCTCGGTCGTATGGTGAACCAGAACAAAGACTGCATCGGGAACACTCTGAGCAAGCGCGAAGGGTTGAACGAAGACGATGCCTTGCGTCTGGTTGGGTTGAGACCGCTTGACAACAGTCAGGCTGTCACCGCGGGAGGGCATTTGATGAGCTTGAACGGCCCAGTGGATGCGGCACATGATCAGGGCTATGTGACGTCGGCGGCGTACTCGCCCATCCTGATGTCTTCCATCGGTTTGGCCTTTCTAAAAAACGGCGCCAACCGGATGGGTGAAGTCCTGCGGCTGGCAAACCCGCTGGAAGGGTCAAGCGTCGAGGTGGAAGTTGTCAGCGCCCATTTCGTTGACCCGGAGGGAGACCGTCTGCGTGCATAAGTTGAAAGCCATCAGCCCGCTTGGATCAACCAAGTCGGTTACGGAAACGTTTCCGGATCTTTCGATCGCGGAAGTTACAGACCGGGCGCTTGCCTCGGTATCCATGCGGCTTGGGCAGGAAGCCGAGTTTTTCAGGCGCGCAGCCGCCACTTTTGGGTTCGATTTACCGCAGCCCGGAGGCGCAGCGGTTGGCACTGCTTTTTCAGCGTTCTGGATCGGGCCGGACAGTTGGATGATCGACGCGGATTACAAGACCCATGAAAGGATCGCATACGACATCAAGGACGCATTGCAGGAAACGGCTTCTGTGGTTGAACAAAGTGATGGATGGTGCCGGTTCGACGTCACCGGAGACGCCGCGTGTGACCTGTTCGAGCGGCTTTGCAACGTCGATATTCGCGCGATGAAAACAGACTACGCGACCCGGTGCGCGCTCCACCACATCGGTTGCTACATTTGGTGTGGCAGGTCTGGGGCAGAATTCTCAATTCTTGGTCCGCGATCCTCTGCAAAATCACTGCATCACGCACTGACCGAGGCCGCCCGGACAATCAGTCAAGCGCGTCAGAACGCTAAATAACCGGCGCGTTTCGGGTTATCCGAAACCGATTGCGCTCTTGTCGGTCCTGTCGGGGAGAACGGCCAAATTGCTCAGCGTAATTTCGCGACATCGTAGTCGGGTTGGTATACCCGACTGCGTTCGAAATGGTTGAGAACGGATCGCCCGAATAGAGCACAAGCTGTCGCGCGGCCCGCAATCGCACGATCCGATAGTAGCTTCCGGGGCTTTGCCCTGTGGCTTGGCGAAAACTGCGTTCCAGATGACGGGCAGACACGCCGACACGACGCGCCACTTCGCGCGTCGTCAAAGGAAATTCAAGATTTTCCGAAAACATCCGGACAGCTCGGGCCACGATCCCCGGCAACTGGTCCGAAGTGTCATCGGTTTCGAACGCAGGAGTTTTTTGTCGCACGCCGGGGCTGCGAATGGCCGGGTGTTGAAACCAGCAAGCCACTTCGGTCATGACCGTCTCGCCGAACGTCAGCTCGATAAGATGAAGCGCCAGATCAAAGGCTGCAGCGGCACCAGAAGCGGTGCAGCTGCGTTGATTCAAAACGATGACATCATCCGTTGTCTTGATATTTGGAAACTCTGTCTCGAACGCGGTCTGGTAGCACCAGTGAACGGAACAGGTTTGCCCATCCAAAATGCCCGAGCGGGCAAGCGGGAAAATCCCTCCGCTGATTGCACAGATGCTTGTCCCGTGGCGCGCGAGGTACCTGAGTTTTCCATTTGCCGCCGTGGGATTTTCAAATCTGCCGTTCGGGCCGGACAACAGAAATAGCATGTCCAGACCCCAGGCATCTTGCAGGGACGTGTCAGATTCGAAAGCGATCTTGGCGCTGGACAGGATCGACGCGCCAGTTTCGGAAACGATTTTCCAGGAAAACACGTCACGCCCGGCGATCTCATTGGCGGCCCTAAGCGGTTCGATCACTGAGGTCAGGCAAGCCATCGGAAACCCCGGATATGTCAGAAAACCAAAGGTTATCCGCTCGCGCGCATCCAGACCAAGGTCCTTCAGAGGTGTTGAAAAATGATACATGTCACCTTTGGCTTCTGATTTACCGTTCGATGTAACGGTAGATTCCGATCTGCCGCCAATTTAAGCAAAAACACCTCGCGACAGGCAAAACAAATTTTTCTCTCCTTTGTTGTTCAACTGGGTGAATGAGGCGTTTTTCGCAGTTAAAACAGAATGGCCCGGTTCAGCACCGGCCGCCTCTTTCGGGAACACGACCGGGTTACCGGCGTGCGCCTGTCGCGGTTTGTCCCGGTGCACGAGGGCGCGCAGCGTTCGGCGGTGTCGAAATTTCGCGGATAAACCCGTTCGTGCTATGCTGTTCTTTTTCAGATGAAAGATAGTCAGATGATTTTTCGAGTGATTTCTGGACTTGCAAGCGCTCTGATGGTGTTCATGGTGCCAGCGCAGGCGGCTGAATGGCAGAGCGGTGAAGCGTCCAACGGCGCGTGGACAATGATCCAGGAAGGGCAATTCAGCCTTCGAATTTCTTGTTCGCCGAGTGATCCGAACTTCCTTTTTGTCCTTATCGGCGGGCCGTTCGAAGGAATGCAAAACATCGACGACGGCAGTGAGTCCATGATGATGTGGATCGAATTGCCGGATGGGCGCACGGCACGGCACCCGATAGACGGCCACTATTTTGCTCCGGACAGGGCGTTTGTCGGTCGTTTTGTAGTGTCGGGTTTCGTACTGGAAGAATTCCGACAAGGCGCAAAACTCAGCCTGACAGCGCCGACCGGTGCTGAAATCGCGACGTTTGGAATGAAGGGAACCGGGAAGGCGCGCGGACATTTCAAACAGTCCTGCAAAATCTAGAGAGGGGTTGAAGGCTTAGAAAAGTTGATTTTCGGCACTTGCCGCGACTGGCTGGGAAACCCTGCGATTTATTGGCCGATGTTTTTTCTCAACAAGACTGAACCAAGTGCATCATTCGTCACATGCCCCCACTGGAATCACACCGGGTAATCACACCGGGATATGCCCCTTGGGGCATACATCAAGGCTGTCTTGTTTGATGATGCGCCGCACAAGCCAGTGCGGCCAGGCAAGTCAAAAGTTAGCGATCCTGAAGCCTTGGGCCGTGTTCTAGGGGCACTCGGCAAGTCGCGCCTTTCTCAGAACATGAACCAGCTCGCCAAGGCCTCCAATATGGGCGCTTTGCCTGTAACGCCGGAAACCGAAGACGAGATCAAGCAAGCCTGCGCCGATATTGCGGCTATGCGCTCTGATCTGATGCGTGCCCTCCAGAATAGAGGCCGCTCATGATCCTGAAAGCCAAAGAACGCGGCAATGCCCCTCAGCTCGCAAAGTACCTGCTCTCGATGCGCGACAACGAGCATGTCGAGCTGTATGAGCTACGCGGCTTCGTTAGCGATGATCTGGAAGCGGCTTTTGAAGAAGCAGAAAGCCTCGCCAAGGGAACAAAGTGCCAAAAGCATCTTTTCTCTATAAGTTTGAACCCGCCGCAAGATCAACAGGTGGATCGTAACGATTTTGAAGCGGCTATTGAGCGGATAGAGCGCAAGTTAGAGCTGACCGACCATCAACGCGCCATCATCTTCCATGAAAAGGAAGGCCGACGTCACGCCCATGCTGTGTGGAGCCGCATCGATTCAGAAGAGATGCGGGCCAAGAACATGTCCTTCTACAAACAAAAGCTGATGGACGTATCCCGCGACCTCTATCTGGAGAACGGATGGGAGATGCCAAAGGGGATGTTGGATCGTTCCTTGCGTAATCCGCTCAACTACTCCCGAGAAGAATATCAAGGCTCCGATGGTCGGGGCCTCCTTACATCAAGGAGGATACGATGAAACTTATCACACGATCTGAAGCGTCCAGGCTCAGTCTCGACGAACTGCATGGTTTGCTGCGTCAGGCGTTCAACGCTCTTGCTGCCGCTCCGCGCGGCTCCCATGAGCGCCGCAATGCGATGGCCTCGCTCAAGGTTGTGGAAGCCGAGTTGTCCACACGCGGCCCGCGCTTCTAACCCTCGCGGTTGGCCGCCCCGGCCAGCCGTTTCCCTTGCTTTTCGAATCAATTTTGAGGGCGCTGAAAGGCGGCTCTTCCGGCCCGGCCAGGAATAGCCAGGTAGTATCAACGCCTTAGACAAGCCCCTTGCATCAATTCTGTGTTTCGATTCATATACTTAAGCAATAGCAGGGCTTACCTGCACGAGACAGGCGATCAATATGAACAATTTCAGCCCCAATTTGGGCCTCGAAGCAGGATTCTCACAACGCCTTATTGAAGCTGCGCGCGATCAAAGCCGCGTCAAAGGTCTTACCCACGAATTCTACCGTTACCCGGCGCGCTTCTCGCCCACATTCGTGCGCGGCGCGATAGAAGCTTTCACCAAGCCCGGCGATTGGGTGGTGGACCCCTTTGCGGGCGGTGGAACCACGCTCGTTGAGGCCATGGCCATGGGCCGCAACGCTCTTGGAATCGATATCAGCTCTCTCTCATCATTCTTGTGCGAGGCCAAGACGCAGATTCTCGAAGATCGAGATGTCAGCGCATTCAAGCGATGGATGGGCCGCATTGACGATACAATCAACATGCACGCTCCGAGTGAGCGCCACGATGATTACGCGGATGCAGGCTACTACCGCAACCTAGATGGTCCAGAGTTCTGGCGCTTGCGCAAGGCGATTGAACAAGCGCTCAGCTCTGTCGAGCGTATCAGGCTGCGCCAAGCCCATGTTCTGGCGCGCTGCGTTGTCTTGCGAACCGCACAATGGGCGCTGGACTCGCGAAAGACGCGCCCAAGCGTGAAAGCCTTCAAAGCCCAGATGTTTAAACAAGCCGGGCTCATGCTGGATGCGGCGCTAGAATTTCGGGATCAGATTAGGAACCTCAAACTAGAAGCGCAGCCAAGAGCGATTAGTCTGAACAGGACAACGGCTGGCGTGGAAAACGAAAGCCTCGTGTCCGAGGTCTGCCCGCCAAAGTTAGTTGTAACCTCGCCGCCTTATCCGGGCATCCATGTGCTGTATCATCGCTGGCAAGTGGATGGCCGCAAAGAAGCGCCCGCGCCGTTCTGGATTGCTGGCAAGCTCGATGGGGCAGGATCAAGCTATTACACGCTAGGGGATCGCAAGAACCCCGGCCTTCAGACCTACTTCGACAATCTCAAATCCACCTTCAACTCAGTGGCTGCTATCTCGGGTGAGGAGACCACCATCGTACAAATGGTGGCCTTCTCGAAACCAGATTGGCAGCTTCCGAAATATTTGGAAGTCATGGAAGACTGCGGCCTTGAAGAACATCGCCCGTGGGAGACGCCTTTGGATGATGAGGATGGCAGACTCTGGCGCGATGTTCCTTCGCGGCGCTGGCATGCCCATCAGAAATCCCACGCGCCGGGAGCGCGTGAGGTTGTTCTGATACACCGCAAGGCAACGAATTAAGCGCTTTCTTCGAGGCCTTCGACCACATCATCGGTCTCCAGATCGCTTGAGCCCAACGAGATTAGGGCCGGAACGAATGGGGCGAGAGCCCGGCATGTGCGTTCAACACGATCTTCAATGGTCTCAGACGGAGCATCCTCATCGCCGTTTTCGGTCTTCTTGGCGCGCTTGTCTTCCAAGATCATCGACAGGCCGATCAATACATTGGCGTACATGAACTGCTCACGCAGAAGCGCTGTGGCCTCCTTGGACAATCGCTTCAGCTTGGCTTCGCTCTCCAAGGGCATGTTGTCCATGTTGACCTTGAACTCATAGAATTCCGAGGTTTCATCCTCTGAGTAGCCCAGCGATTCAATCTTCATCGCTGTGAACTCATCAAAGCCCTCTTTTTCCCAATCGTCGCGATAAACGCGTTTGATGTTGGGCGATTCCAGCTCGCTGGGACGCTCTCGCTCTGCACCGTCCTTATCCTTAGGAGGTTTACGCTCACCGCCACCGCCTGTGTGCTTCTCGGCTTTGGGTTGGATTGTCACCTGGATGTGGTTTTCAAAGAGGCGGTGCGCATCATGGGTGCGTGCGATGAACTCAATCTCATCGCCCACGCTGGCCCCGCTTGGCAAATCGACCATCACGCTTGCAATGCCGTTCTTGAGGTTAGGACCAACAGGGCTGGCCTTAAACTCGGCTCCATCGCTACCTTTCCAAGTCAGATCGAAAGCGCCGCGCTCTGCTGCGCGGGTGAAGTAGTCGTTGCGCGCATCGGTCTCGAAGGTAAGGCGCATCCGATTGTTGATGGGGCAAGAGCGGCTCAGCGTCTCCCCATATTCCACGCCCTTATTCTTAAAAAAGGTCGGGTAGACCTCGCCTTTGAAGTCTTCTTTAGGATCGCTGCCCGTGTTCACGGTCTTGAACGGTGCAGATATCCTCTGGCCCAGCTTTAGGAGCGTGGTCAGGTTGGGTGAGCTCTTGATCAGAGATTGCAGGACATCGGTAAGCGGTTGATCGTCCTGAAGGCGCTCTTGCATGCGCTCTTGCTGGCGCTTGTTGCGCAGCTCTTTAAGCTCATGGCAATCACGGATGGCCTTTTCCAATGAATCGACAAGCTCGTGCTTGAATTCATTCTCAGCTAGCCTGTCGCGGCTCGGCATGAACAAATCTTCGCGCGTCACGCTCGAAAGATCATCACACTCGACAAAGACCAAAAGATCATCAGCGAGCGGCTTCATCTTCACAGCCTCTCTGCGGAAAAAGTCCTTGGGCAAGCTCCCTTGCGTCTGGCCATTGCGCAAGAAGACGATGCCTTCGCGCTTACGATAGCCGCGCACCCCGCCAAGCTTCTTGGCGTTTGCGGGCGTGTCCTCATCATCATCGTCCGTTTCTTTTGTGGAACCCGCCTGAACAAAGGCAAAGACATTCGCGATGAGCTTTTCGCCTCCGGGCTGGAAAGGAATACGGACAGGAAAACCGCCCTCGACGTTGTCGCTATCTTTGATCCGGCGAAGAAGGCCTGAAACTGTTGTACGGCGGCTGCCGACATCCAGATACTTGCCAGCCTTATTTATGCGGTATTCGTAGAAACGCACAGGAAGTGCGATTTCTGGAAGAAGAAGATCAAGTCGGCTCAACAAGCTCTTGCCGCGCAAGATGTTCGAGCGTTCCCCGAGGAAGTTGTAGTCGAACATCTTGATGGCTGTTCCATAAGGCGCTTGTCTGCCATACGGGCTTTCATCATCCGGGTAGATGCCAAAGCTCTCTGCGGCGAACGACAAGACGCCGCCATGGCGATCTTGAGCACTTTCGCCCACCCCGACTGGGGCCAGATAGGTGTAGACAGAGTTTTTCGGCGCGCCTGGCTTACCGCTCGGAAATTCCCGGCGGACGATAGTGAAGCACCATTCGTGGTCACGGGGGCTGGCGCTTTCATCCAAGAAAGCAGGATTACGCTTAGAGATAACAAGCTGAAGGTTATTTTTACCGCAGAAGCGTAGCGCTCCAGTGCCGCCTTGATTGAACTGGCCTTGGACAAAGGGGATGTACTGCTTGTTGCTCTTGGACAGCGACAGGATCGTATCGGGCAGCTTGTCCGGGCTTTGACCCTCGCCGCAATCCGAAATCGTGATGTTAAGGCCTTGGGGGCGCGTGCCCGTTGCCGTCAGTGTAATTCCATCTGCAATCTGGCGGGTTTTCTGCGCGCCCCAATCCTCGATATAGCCACCAGTAGCAATCTTCTCGCCTGTGCTGTTTTCAAAGAAGCGGGCCACGGCGGCGCGGATCGTTTGCGGCGCTTCAGCGCTCGACGGATCAATTCCGCGCATCCGGCATTCGTTGATGAGCCGCGCGTCAACAGAGTTGACGATTTTTTCCGCGAGCGCAGCTTCAGCTAAACTTTGCTGGTTGCCGCTTTGGCCCCAATTATTCTCAACATCCCCATAGTGACGCCATAGGGCTGGCTTGTCCCAGTAGCCATGCTTTTTGAGGAGCGTGATGATCTCTCCCTCACTGTCAGCATGCAGCAGGGCCGTGCAGAGCTTTTGGTTATCACTCATGTGGGATGGTCCAATCTATGGAATAATTTACAGTTTGAAATCCACACCATCAGAAGACTTGGTTGTCTTCATGCGGTTCTTCAGGGCTTCAATTTCGTCGTTCAAGGCTTTCACGATCTTCCGAACATCCGCATCATCGTAGTCGTATGCATTACGATTGCCTAGCTTTCCGATGATCCTGATAGCCTTTATCGCACTCACTGTACGGCTTTCGGCGAGCTTGACGAACTTCTCGCGCTTGGATGTTTTGGCTGATGCTTGCGCATCATCGGCGACTTTGAGGGCTGGCTCGGACATCTATCGGGTCTCCAGTGCTGGCTAAGACATCCTAGAGCTGGGGATTTTACGCCCATATGTCAAGCTAGAGCGTGTAATTTAGCAGCTAAACTATAAATTTCAGGGCTGCAAATGTGAGCTTACGAGGGGATAAGCCGTTGGCAAAAAGTATCTTTTCTTGTGATTCTAATTGCGCTGAGTAGCTTCCCATACGCAAGTCACAGAGGCCCTGAAAAACGAGTTGAGAGCGCCATAAATCTGCTAAATTAAAGCCTACATACGATCTGACAGCATCGATTCGGTGCTATTTGAGCGCCAAGGCTGGCCGAATTTTCGGACGAAAACCGTGATCCACCTTCGGCAAGGTGGCGCTCCCCAGCTAGCGGAAAGCTGGTCTCGATGAAGTCGTCTCCATGACATGGCGGCATCCAAACGGCGGACGGTTGGTCTCCATGAAGTGGTCTGGATGAAGTCCTCATGGGGGTATCGGTTGGGAGCTCGAAGGCTCCCCTGATTGGTGTTGCATCGGCCAAACGGTGCGAGTGGGTTCCAAGGGGTGCGATATCTGGATAACGAGGGCCTGACAGACGAACAGAAAGAACAGCTCCTCGAAACGCTCTTCAAGTTCATGATCTGCTTTGTTGATCTGGGTTACGGTATCTCGCCGCTTCAGCAGGCCTGTGGACAACTCACCGAAAGCGAAGATAGCAGCGGCGCTTCCGATTCAGCCCTGCTAGAGTACGAGGCAACCACCCTGAGTGAAACTTTCAACCGAAATGCAGCTGAGTAGAGCGCTAGCTGCCAGACAAGGAGGAGTCATGAAAAATGCCATAAAACATAGCACTTCCGCGCCAAGCGCGCTGATCTATTGCCGTGTGTCCTCAACCAAACAACGTACGCAAGGTTCGGGTCTAGACACGCAGGAGCATCGTTGTCGTCAGTACGCGGCAGATCATGGTCTAGAGGTCGACGGAGTCTTTCCCGACGATGTCAGCGGCGGCGGTGATTACATGAACCGTCCCGGCATGAAGGCACTTCTTGCCTATCTCGATGCCCAATGCGGCAAACCTTATGTTGTGATTTTTGACGACTTGAAGCGGTTCTCGCGTGACAGGGTCTATTATTGGAAGCTGCGCGACGCTTTGAGCGAACGCGGTGCCATTCCGAAATGTCCAAACTTTGAATTTGATGATACACCGGAAGGCGAGTTCTTTGAATCAATTATGGCTTCCCATGGCCATTTCGAGCGCCAACAAATTGCCCGTCAGAACTTCCAGAAGACTAAAGCACGGCTTGAAGCCGGGTACGAAGTCAAACGCGCTCCGTACGGTTACAAATACATCAAGGCTCCGGTCGGTGGTGGCAAGGTCCTCGTGCCCGACGAGCCTCTTGCCTCTGTAGTTACAGAGGCAATGGAAGGCTTTGCTAGTGGGCGCTTTGCGAGCCAGGCTGAAGTGCAGCGCTTCTTAGAGGCAAACCCGCATTTCCCAAAAGTTGCGAATGGCCGCGTCCGCCCGATGACGGTCACCCGGCTGCTGAAGAAGGTAACATATGCGGGATATGTAGAGTCCGAGCGTTACGAAGTGAGCCTGCGCAAAGGCCAGCATGACGCCTTGATCAGCTTCGAAACCTTCCAGAGGATTCAGGACGTACTCGAAGGCAGGAAACGCGCTCCGGCTGCCCGAAAGGACTACAACAAGGATTTCCCTCTTAGAGGATTTGTCACCTGCAAGAGCTGCGGCAATGCCATGACCGCTGCTTGGTCCAAGGGAAAGTACCGTCGCTACGCCTACTACCGCTGTGAAACACGTGGCTGCGAGAACAAGAGCAAGTCTGTGCCACGTGCCAAGCTAGAAGCGGGCTTCGATAAAATCATGCAGCGCCTGACGCCGTCCCGAAAGCTGATAGGACTTGCCAAGCTCATGTTCGATGATGCGTGGACGATGCGCGAGGCATCCGCCAAGGAGCAGCAAGCGGAGTGGAAGCGTCAACTCAAGGACACTGAAAAACAAATTGAGCAGGCTCTCGACAAGATCGTGCTGACCGAAAGCGACACGGTTTCGCGTGCCCTGGAAAAGCGCATCGACAAACTCGAACGCGAGAAGGCTCTGCTCTCAGAAAAAACCTCAAAATCAGTTGAGACAAGACAGACCAAGAGCGAATGTATGGAACTCTCGCTCGAATTTCTGGCAAACCCTTGGCTTATCTACAAAAATGGTAGCCATGCAGTGCGTCAAACAGTGCTGAGGTTGGCCTTTGCAGAGCCACTCACATACTGCCCCAACGAGGCGTATGGAACTCCCCGAACAACCTTTCCTTTTGCGGTGTTAGAGGAAATCGCAGCTCAAAGCGAAAAGATGGTGCTGCTGGAGAGAATTGAACTCTCGACCTCTCCCTTACCAAGGGAGTGCTCTACCTCTGAGCTACAGCAGCATCGTGGGCGGGTGATTAGACTCAAACGAAACGCGGCGCAAGGGTGTCTGGACGGTTTTTTGTGTCTCCTGTAGAGAAAGGCAATGGCAGACAAAAATACACCTAAAAAACACGGCAAATCCGGGGCAACGCGCGAAGACCGCCTGAAAGCGGCGCTGAAAGCGAACATGGGGCGGCGTAAGGCGCAGGCCAAGGCGCGGGCGGCCTCGGATGACAAGACCGGCAAGGACGAGGGATAAGAGCAGATGGATTCGATTCTGGTGACGGGCAACGGCCCGCTGAGCGGGCAGATCCCGATTGCGGGGGCCAAGAATGCGTGTCTGACGCTGATGCCAGCAACGCTGCTCAGCGAAGAACCGCTGACGCTGACCAATGCGCCGCGACTGAGCGATATCAAGACCATGACCGCGTTGCTGCAATCGTTGGGGGCCGAAGTCTCGGCGCTGCAGGATGGTCAGGTGATTGCCATGTCCAGCCACGATCTGACCAGCCATGTGGCCGACTACGATATCGTGCGCAAGATGCGCGCCTCGAACCTTGTGCTGGGGCCTCTGCTGGCGCGGTTCGGGCAGGCGGTGGTGTCGCTGCCCGGTGGCTGCGCCATTGGCGCGCGGCCGATGGATCTGCATGTCGAAGGGCTGGAAGCGCTGGGCGCCGAAATCGAGTTGAAAGACGGCTATCTGCACGCCAACGCTCCGGGGGGTCTGAAAGGCGCGGTGCATGAGATGCGTTTTGCATCTGTGGGCGCGACCGAGAATATCGTTATGGCCGCCACGCTGGCCAAGGGTACGACCGTGCTGAAGAACGCCGCGCGCGAGCCCGAGATCGTCGATCTGGTGGAATGCTTGCGCAAGATGGGCGCGAAGATTTCGGGCGAGGGGACCTCGATCATCGAAATTCAGGGCGTCGAACGGCTGCATGGCGCGACCCATCAGGTCGTGACCGACCGGATTGAACTGGGCACGTATATGCTGGCCCCCGCGATCTGCGGCGGCGAGGTTGAACTGCTGGGTGGCCGGATGCGTCTGGTCGAAAGTTTTGCCGAAAAGCTGGACGCCGCGGGGATCAATGTCACGGAAACCGAGAGAGGCCTGAAAGTGGCTCGCAAGAACGGGCGGGTGTCCTCGGTCGATGTGGTGACCGAACCTTTCCCCGGTTTCCCCACTGACCTGCAAGCGCAAATGATGGCACTGATGTGCACTGCCGAAGGCACCTCGGTGCTGGAAGAGCGTATTTTTGAAAACCGCTTCATGCACGCGCCGGAACTGGTGCGCATGGGCGCGAATATTGAGGTGCATGGCGGCACAGCGACAGTAACGGGCGTTGAACGCCTGAAAGGTGCGCCGGTTATGGCCACCGACCTGAGGGCCTCGGTGTCACTGATCCTTGCCGGGTTGGCTGCGGAAGGCGAGACGACAGTCAGCCGAGTCTATCATCTGGATCGCGGATATGAACATGTGGTGCGCAAGCTGGAAGGCGTGGGCGCAAAGATTGAACGGATCAAGGGGCTATGACTGACGCAAGCTTTCACGACGGGCGCGAGGCCCCGCTGAATCTGGGGGCTGAGGATATCGATGACCTACAGGTCATTGCCACCTTGACGCAGGACGCGGTTTTCCCGGTCACCGAGATGACCTGGCGACCGTCGCAGCGCCGCTTTGGTCTGCTACTGAACCGGTTCCGGTGGGAGGACAAGGACGCCGCCACGCGCCGTGAACGACCATTTGAGCGGGTGCAATCGGTGTTGGTCTTCGACTCGGTGTTGTCTGTTGCCAGTCAGGGGATCGACCGAAGTGACAAGGACATGGTCATGTCGCTGCTGTCGGTGGATTTTGAAGCGGGCGAGGACGGTGCAGGCCATATCGTGCTGACCCTGGCCGGTGACGGTGCGATCCGTTTGTCGGTCGAGGCGTTGGACGTGACCCTAAAAGATGTGACCCGTCCTTATCAGGCCCCATCCGGGCAGGCTCCGCATCATCCGGAATAAACGCGGCATATCGCAGGCGTTCTCAGGGCGTCCCAAGGGTCTGGTCCTGAGGCGCGCGACTGTTTTTGACGTGTTTCAAATCAGCCGGGTCTTGCTGCGGTCCATTACCCATCTTTGTGCCGCGGACCATCATGGGGATGGTGCTCTGGTCGCGCTCTGGACTGCGAACAAGGACCCAAAGACGATCCGGGGATGGATACAAGCGGGGGCCGAACTGTGGCTGGCTGAGGTCAATGAGCACGTTGCTGGTGTTGGCGGGTTGCGCAACCGATCTGAAGTTTCACTGCTATACGTCGATCCATTGCATTCCCGGCGGGGTGTTGGCCGGGCGCTGCTTGCGCGGCTAGAGGAAGAACTGGCCCGCCAAGGCTGTGCCGAAGCGCATTTGGACGCCACCGCGACCGCGCGTGAGTTTTATCGAAGGTTTGGATGGCAAGACGACGGCGCTCCCGGTGATTGGAACGGCATTGCGCAATACCCCATGCGCAAATCGCTGCACCCGGCGGACGAAGGGTTGAGGCCATCTGATCCCGGCGATATGTCCGGTTGAAATGCCTCGGAGTGCCCAACATGCCCGTTTTCCTGGATACGACCTCATCCGACTTTGAATCTGCCTTTCAGGCATTGCTCTCGGCCAAGCGCGAGGACAGTCCGGATGTGGACGCAGCCGTCGCAGACATCATTGAGGACGTGCGTGCGCGCGGGGATGCGGCCGTGATCGCGCTGACCGCCAAGTTCGACCGGCTGGAGCTAACGCCCGCGACGCTGGCATTTTCGGCTGACGAAATTGATGCGGCTGTCGCACAAGTGTCGGATGAAGATCGCGCCGCATTGGAATTGGCGGCCCAAAGGATTCGGGCTTATCACGAAAAGCAGCTGCCCTCTGATCACGAGTGGACGGACGAGGCCGGGGCCAGGTTGGGCTGGCGTTGGTCGGCTGTTTCGGCTGCGGGGCTATACGTTCCGGGTGGATTGGCATCGTACCCGTCTTCGGTCTTGATGAATGCGATTCCGGCCAAGGTGGCGGGGGTTGAACGGCTGGCCATCACTGTACCGACACCGGACGGAGTTGTGAATCCGCTGGTTCTGCTGGCGGCGCGGTTGTCGGGCGTTGACACGATCTATCGTGTCGGAGGTGCGCAGGCGATTGCGGCGCTCGCTTACGGGACCCAGACCATCATGCCGGTGGATAAGATCACCGGGCCGGGCAACGCCTTTGTCGCCGCGGCAAAACGGCGTGTCTTCGGCAAAGTGGGCATCGACATGATCGCAGGCCCATCAGAGATTTTGGTGATTGCCGACAAAGACAATGACCCGGATTGGATCGCGTTGGATCTGCTCAGTCAGGCCGAACATGATGAGAGTGCGCAGTCGATCCTGATTACGGATGATGCCGCATTTGGACGGGCTGTCGCGGAAGCGGTCGACAAACGCCTTGAAACCCTGCAGCGCCGCGCGATTGCCGGAGCCAGCTGGCGCGATTTCGGCGCGGTGATCACAGTGCGCGATCTGGATGAAGCAGCCCTGCTGTCCAATCGCATCGCGCCGGAACACCTGGAGCTTTGCGTGGCCGATCCTGTCGCGCTGAGCCAGAAAACCATCCACGCGGGCGCAATCTTTTTGGGGCAGTATACCCCCGAAGCCATTGGCGATTATGTCGGTGGCCCAAACCATGTGTTGCCCACGGCGCGGTCGGCGCGGTTTTCGTCTGGCTTAAGTGTTATGGACTTTCTCAAACGCACGACGCTTAGCCAGATGACCCCCGCCGCGTTGCGCGCAATTGGCCCCGCCGCCGAACAGCTGGCACAATCCGAAAGCCTTGAAGCGCACGGGTTGTCGGTCACGGCGCGGCTCAAACGCCTCAATGATTAACTTCGCGCTAGGTCTGTAGGACGCAGACGTTGCCGATCCAAATTCCTTGATATAGGTCTGTTCCGACCCGAAGGGACCACGTGCTCATGACCCGCATTTCGCATATTGAACTGGACGACCGAAACCTGCCTCCACCGACCCCAGAGATCGAGCAGGAGCGCAAAGTGGCGATCTATGATCTGCTGGAAGACAACAGCTTTGCCCTGCCCAAACGCGATGACCGCTCGGTGCCCGATGGCCCCTACCATGTGCAGCTTTCGATCCGCGACAAACGGCTGGTTTTTGACATTGCCACCGAGGCAGAAGAGAAAGCCGCCGAGTTCCATTTGTCGCTCGGACCCTTCCGGCAAGTGGTCAAAGACTATTTCCAGATTTGCGAAAGCTATTTCGACGCGGTGAAATCCCTGCCGCCCAGCCAGATCGAAACCATCGACATGGCGCGGCGTGGCATCCACAACGAAGGCAGTCGTGTCCTGCAGGAACGGCTGGAAGGGAAAGCCGATGTGGACACAGACACTGCCCGTCGCCTGTTCACGCTGATCTGCGTGCTGCATTTCGGAGGCTGACGGGTGACGCCACTGCCGCAGTCCATTCTGTTCTGTTGCGACCACAACTCGGTCCGGTCCCCGATGGCCGAAGGCATCATGAAAAAGTTTTACGGCACCGGCACCTATGTCCAGTCCGCCGGAGTTCACAACGATCTTGAGATCGACGGCTTTTGCGTCGCGGTCTGTCAGGAGATTGGTGTGGAACTATCGCGCCACCGCTCGCGCTCGTTTGACGAGATGCAGGAATGGGGCGATGACCTCAGCTCCTTCGACCTGATTGTCGCGTTGTCGCCCGCCAGCCAGCGCCGGGCATTGGATCTGACGCGGATTTTTCACCTCGATGTCGATTATTGGCCAATAATGGACCCTACCGGGCTGGGCGAGACCCGCGCGGACAAGCTAATTCACTACCGACAGACCCGCGATCAGATCATCAGCCATCTGAAAGATCGCTGGGGAGATCCAACGGAGTGAGCATGAACCAGACCGTCAAATCCTATTTCGAGGCCTTCAATGCCGGAGATGTCGAGGGCATGCTGGCCTGCCTGTCCGAAGACGTGGCCCATCATGTTAACGAAGGCCAGGTCCGCGTAGGCAAAGAAAAGTTTGCGGCGTTTTGCGCGCATATGAACCGCTGCTACCGTGAGAACCTGACCGATATTGTGGTGTTTGAAGCCCAAAGCGGTGCGCGCGCGGCGGCCGAGTTCACCGTCAATGGCACCTATCTGGAAACCGATACCGGCCTGCCTGACGCCCACGGTCAGACCTATCGGCTGCCCGCCGGATCGTTTTTTGATCTGAAAGACGGAAAAATCACCCGCGTGACGACCTATTATAATCTTGCGGATTGGACCAAACAGGTGTCCGGTGGCTGAAGTCACCGCCGTCAGAGCCCTTGCCGGTGCGGCGCTGGACGCAGCTCTGGACGATGTGGCGCGACTGCGGATCGCGGTGTTTCATGACTGGCCGTACCTCTATGACGGTGATCTGGAATATGAGCGCAAATACCTGCAACCCTACCGCGACAGTGACCGCGCAATCGTTGTCGGAGCCTTTGACGGCAACCGCCTTGTTGGTGCATCAACCGGGGCTCCGCTTGAAGATCACGCCGAGGATTTCGCGGCGGCCTTTGACGGCACAGGGCTGAACCTGTCCGAAATCTTCTACTGCGCCGAATCCGTCTTGCTGCCTGATTACCGCGGGCAAGGGGTCGGGCACAGGTTTTTTGACCAGCGCGAGGCCCATGCCCGCGCCCTGGGCTTTTCCAAATGCGTCTTTTGCGGTGTGCAACGCCCGGCTGATCATCCTATGAAGCCCGCCGCCTATCGCCCGCTTGACGCATTCTGGCGCGCGCGGGGCTATGCGCCCCTGCCCGGTGTGATCGCGCAGTTTTCGTGGAAGGATGTCGGGGAAAGGGGCGAGACCCAGAAGCCTCTGCAATTCTGGATCAGGGATTTGTAAGGTTCCTTTTCCAATACGACGAAGAGAAGCCAGTCGATCTGTGTCTGAAACATGTTCAGGAGGACCAGCCGCCATGACAGAGAATTCCGACTATGAAGCGAAGCTTTTTGCCAACGTCAAAGCGCATGGGTGGCAGTTTACGTATGTTTTTGATCCGGATGGTGAAACACCAGACTTTGGATATTCGATCGGTTTCTCAACGTCCCTGGATGCGCCGGAATTCATTGTTTTTGGTTTGCGGCGCGAACTGATCAACGCCATGTTGTGGGAGGTTTATCGGCAAATCAAAGACGGTGCTGTGCCTGCCGACAACATGCGCTGGCAAGGTCTTTTGGAAGGGTTCGACTGCATTAGCCGAAAAGCCACGCGAGCGGACCTATTTACTGACTATGCCGTCTCAGCACGATGGTTCTGGAGAGAAACTGGTAATTCTGATGTTCCTGAGGTTTATCAATTGGTGTGGCCTGGCGCCCAGCAGGGGTTATTTCCTTGGGAAGAGGGCTGTGATCAGTCGGTGATTGATGCGCAAACGCAGCTTTGGGTGTCTGAATAATCCGTGCGCGACCGTCCAGGCCAAGCGGAATGCTTGGTCAGACCGTCACCGGTACTTGAGGGTTTAAGCATGAAAATCGCAACCGCCGCCTATGACCTCGACTGGCTCGATAGTTGGGCACAATACGAAGACAAGCTGGACCGCTGGGTTGCCGAAGCCGCCGGGCAGGGGGCCGAACTTCTGGTGTTTCCGGAATACGGCGCGATGGAGTTATCGACCTTGGATGGGGCCGAAGTCGCGGGCGATCTGGAACGCTCGATCCACGCGGTATCCAAGCGGATGGATGAGGTGCGAGCGCTGCACCAACGACTGGCCGTTGCGCATGGTACCTATATTCTGGGTGCCTCGACCCCGGTCGCGAATGGGCCGGGTCGCCCTGTGAACCGTGCCGTTCTGTATGCACCCGACGGCGGGCAGGACCATCAGGACAAACAGATCATGACCCGGTTCGAACGCGATATTTGGGACATTGCCCCAGGTGGCCCCCTGAAACTGTTTGACACCAAGCTGGGCAAAATCGGCGTTCTGATCTGCTATGACAGCGAGTTTCCCTTGTTGGGTCGCGCCCTGCGGCAGGCCGACCTGATCCTTGTGCCGTCCTGCACCGAGGCTCTTTCGGGGTATTGGCGCGTGCGGATCGGGGCGATGTCACGCGCCTTGGAAAACCAATGCGTTACGGTGATGGCGTCTTTGGTCGGAAATAATCCTTGGTCTGAAGCGGTGGACAAGAACACCGGTACCGGCGGTATCTTTGGACCGCCTGACAAAGGGTTTCCGGCGACAGGCGTTTTGGCTGAAGGGCAATTGAATCAGCCCGGCTGGACCTACGCCGAGGTTGACTTGAGTGACATTGCCCAGGTTCGCGCCGATGGCCATGTTTTGAACCGTGCGCATTGGGATGAGCAAGTGCCGCGAGTCGATTCAGTCACAATATCCCGCCTTTAGGCGAATGGGGCCTTGAAATAAGGCAGAAATAGGCTCATTTAAGCGCACATCCTCGCAGATTCTGCGAGTGCAACGTAAGTGTGGAGACAACATGGCCAAGGAAGATACGCTCGAATTTCCCGGTGTCGTGAAGGAACTCCTGCCTAATGCGACGTTTCGGGTCGAGCTGGAAAACGGCCATGAGATCATCGCACATACGGCAGGCAAGATGCGCAAGAACCGCATCCGTGTTCTGGCCGGCGACAAGGTTCAGGTCGAGATGACCCCTTATGATCTGACCAAGGGTCGGATCAACTATCGCTTCAAGTAACGCCAAACACATGGCGTTTATCCTCGGATCGGGCAGCCCAAGGCGGCTGGACCTGCTGGTGCAGCTTGGCGTGCAGCCAGATGCGATCCGCGCTCCAGACATTGATGAAACGCCCCTGAAAGGGGAATTGCCAGTTCCGTATTGCAACCGTATCACGCGGGAAAAAGTGCAGGCAGTTCAGGCAGATAGAGACGATGTCACCCTGTGCGCCGACACCACGGTGGCTCTGGGTCGTCGAATACTTGGTAAGCCTGACGATGCCGGACAGGCGGCTGAATTCCTTCACGCCCTCTCCGGGCGCAGGCACCGCGTGATTACCTCGGTCGCTGTTCGGCGTGGGGACCGCATCCTGCAACGCGACGTGGTTTCCCAAGTCAAAGTCAAGCGCCTGTCGGATGTCGAAATCAACGCCTATCTGGCGACCGGAGACTGGCAGGGGAAAGCCGGCGCCTACGCCATCCAGGGCCCCGCAGGTGCGTTTATCCCGTGGATCTCCGGCTCATTCACCGGCATCGTAGGGTTGCCCCTGTCCGAAACGGCGGCGCTTTTGCAAGGCATCGGATATCCGCTATACCGTGAGGCATCATGAAGGGCCGTACCATCATTCTGGATCACATCAACGACCGCGAAGCGGCGGCGTTGATGGTGGACGGAAAGCTTGACGATTTTCGGATCGCAGCGGACGCTCCCGCACCCGGAACGATCTATCGCGCACGCGCGGACCGGCCTGTCAAAGGGCAAGGTGGGATGTTTCTGTCCACACCCGACGGACCCGCGTTTCTGCGGCAGGTTAAAGGCCTGGCGCCGGGGGCGGTAAAGCTGGTGCAAGTCACAGGCTATGCCGAGCCGGGTAAAGCGCTGCCGGTCACGGACCGTATCCTGTTCAAAAGCCGCTACGCTATAGTGACGCCGGATGCTCCGGGCCTGAACATCTCGCGCAGTATCCGCGACGAAGATGAGCGCGACCGCCTGCTTGAAATCGCACATGAGGCCATGGACGGCAGTGAATACGGCCTGATCCTGAGATCCTGTTGCGCCGGTGAGGATGCCGCGGACATCTCCGAGGATATCAGCGCCATGCTGGCCCATGCCCATCAGGTCATGAATGATCCAGGCACCGAGCCTGAACTGCTGCTGGAAGGTGACGGTCCTCACGTCTTGGCGTGGCGCGACTGGACGGAACCCGCCGAGGTTGTGACGCGAGACGGCTGTTTCGAAACCCATGGCGTTCTGGATGCACTGGATACGGCATGCGGGATTTCCGAACCGTTGCCGGGCGGCGGACACCTCTATATTCAACCAACCCGCGCGTTGGTTGCTGTAGATGTGAATACGGGTGCGGACACGTCCCTTGCCGCTGGAACCAAGGCGAATTTCGCTTGTGCCAAAATTCTTGCCCGCGCGTTACGCGTTCGGGGTTTGGGCGGGCAGGTGACCCTGGACCTTGCCCCAATGCCAAAAAAGGATCGCAAGGGGTTCGAGGCTGCCTTACGATCGGCTTTCAAGTCCGACGCAATTGAAACAACGCTGGCCGGGTGGACCCCGTTGGGTCATTTCGAATTGCAGCGAAAACGCGCCCGTCTTCCGCTGTCTGAGGTGCTGAAATGAGTTGTCCGATCTGCGGCGAGAACCCTCTGGCCAAGTACCGCCCCTTCTGCTCAAAGCGCTGTGCGGACATCGATTTGGCCAAGTGGCTGAACGGGTCCTATGCGGTTGCGTCCCAGCGGGAAGAGGACACCGACACGGACGTTTCCGAAGAAGAAACACAGTTGCAGCGACCGCACTGAAAAAATGTCAAAAAGCCTCTGGACACCACCGGTGGCAAGTCATAGAACGCCTCCACCCAACGGCAGTCGCCGTTCCCGTGCCCGGGTAGCTCAGGGGTAGAGCAGTGGATTGAAAATCCTCGTGTCGGTGGTTCGATTCCGCCCCCGGGCACCATTAACTCACTGAAATGCTTGATGAATTTTGATCGTTGAGCCTTTGGATTTTCGACCGTAAAAGCTATGCACGGGTATGCACTCCTCGAACGGTTCTGACATGACCAAAGATTCCAAAAATCGAATACTCAAAATAAAACATCTGCGAAAAGGGCTGGCCATCCTAATGTATGCCCGAAGCCCCTATTGGTATGTTCGTCTTCGAGACCCGATAAAGGGTGGTTATGTTCTACGTTCAACGAAAGAAACATCACGGGTCGAAGCTCGTGAGGCGGCTGAGGAATTTGCTGAAACCTTCCGAAGCAAAGCCAACAGCGACTACGCCAAGAAGAAGGCAACGAGTTTCGAGCATTACGCCAAAAAGCTGATGGCTGTGCAAAAGGGCAAGTCCAAGTGGTCGCATGGTGACAACAAACTGCTGAACCGATCCAAGGATGGGCTGATTTGCTATTTTGGGAAATACGATGTCACCAAGATTACCACGGGGATGGTTCGGGATTATCTGATTCATCTAGACGAGAACCGGTCGAAGCCGTTGGCTGAGTCAACCAAAGCGAAGCACACAATCATCATCCGCAAGGTACTTACGCTGGCCGTAGAAGATGGCTTGTTGAATGTGCTGCCAGTGTTGCCAAGACAAAAAACAGTTGATTCACCCCGGCACGCTTTCACTGATGAGGAATATCGCCGCTTTCTTAAAGCCGCCGGTGAGTGTGTTAGACGTGGCGACAGGGTTCAAGGTGTCACGATCACCGGTCATCACGCTAAGATGTTTCGGTTCGCTGTCCATAGCTTTCTTCGTCCCACCCGAGGTGAATTATTCGGGCTAAAGCACAAGGATGTTCAGGTTCGGACCGACCCTTCGTATCTGGAGTTGAACATACGAAGTGGAAAAACTGGGAAACGTGTCAGTGTGACTATGCCCATTGCGGTGCCGCTTTATCTGTCAACGCTTCCTTTCAATGGTGATGAGAAACCTGACCGAGACGACTATGTTTGGATGCCTGAATATCCAAATCGACAAACAGCGATAAACAAAGCTCGCTTTGTCTTCGACCATATTCTGGAAAAAGCCGGTCTGGTAGACCAAGATAAAAAGTTAGCACCTTATTCACTTCGGCACTATGCATTCCAAGCTAGGTTGAGGTCGTCTAACGGTAAGGTAGGACACTACATCTTGGCTAAGAATGCTGGAACGTCGGTTGACCAGTTGGAGCGGTTCTATCTGAGGAACATGGCTCCCACGAAAGAACTCATTGAGAACTTGCAGCACAGGGAGTGAGTTTTGGTCGAGACAAGCTGATCGACCCAGCGGTGAAGTTGCTGTTCAGGGTCTAATACATGGCGAAATCAAAGTGCCTCGAGGTAGGTTTCCAACAGTGGCAACCGATCATTTCCCCAGAATAGCTCCCCATCTACAACGAAAGTTGGCACTCCAAACGCACCGTCTTTAAGGGCATTCTGGATCGCTAGCTCGTGCAATGAAGCAGCTTCACCGCCGTTGAGACCATCTGCAATTTCGGCGGGTGACACATCATAGTTTCTGGCAACAAGTTCTAGAGAGTTGATGGTCATCGTCTCACTTTCGGAAAAAATGGCACTGAAAATATCTTCCATAAGTTTTTGCCGTAGGTCCGGGTCCGGCTGACACCAGCAAGTTAGCGCCAGTGCATTGGGAGGGAGTGAAGATAAGTCAGGCTCATTGAACGCTACATGATAATGCACTGCCCATCGTTTTGCGTCTCGTTCTCTGAACTCGGGATCGTATTGTCCAGCCAATATTTGCTGGTCAAATGGCGAGCCGTCGGTTCTGGCACGTCTTATCAAATCAATTGAATTTATGGGTATCCAGTCAAATTTAATGCCACATTTCTCTGCAATTCGGTCAAGTTGTGTTGATGCGAGATACGAGTAGCGGCTTCCCAAGCCTAAGTATGCTTTGACCTTCACAAGCTGCGTCTCCTATTCGCGAAGTAAGCCTGTCCTGAGTATCGTCAAAGCTAGAAGTATCAGCAAGAAACCAAAAGTTAACTTCCAAAACCGTTGTCTACAATCGTGAACCAAGGGACGCCACTGGAGTAGCAAAGGAGATCCCAATGGCACTTGAGAAGCAATTTAATCTGGAAGCAGCGGAAAAGCCCAAGACGACCCAGCCATCCCATCAGCGTCGTCAGAAGTTCATCACCGCCATCGACAAGCAGTTGGCCGGAATGGTGGCAGGGGAAGGCAGCAACCCAGCGAAAAGCACTTGGGTCTGGCAGTCAAGCAAAGGGGAGTGGTTCATCTCGCCGAGGTACGGCAAAGCTGCGCTCGAACTGGCTCCGGGCCTGTCGGCGATCAAGTGCACGGATGCAGAAGACGTGGTGCAAAACCTCGAAAAGCTGAAAACCCTCACGAGTGATGGCAAGTTGGATGCGGTCCTTGAGACGGCTGCAACAGCCATCCGCAGCCGGTTCGGAAAGTGACATCAGCCGGTTTTTTGGAACCCTCACATGGTCCCGTTGGGTTCGGATTGAACGCGATGGGACCTATTGCTTTCTGATTTGTGTCAACCACGAGCGACAAAACCATGCGAAGCACTTCACGAAGTGAAGTTGATAGCCAATCAATTGCTGGCTGCTGGCAATGAGTGGCAAGTGTTGATCCTATCGAGGTCTGTCAGGTCCAATATGAATGGCAATGGGATCAACAAGATCAACCATACGGCCCAATGGTCGAACCAAGATCACCAAGTACATGCGAAGCATTTCACGAAGTGAAATTGATGGCTATCCATTTGCTGGTGGATGGCAATAGGTAGCAATCATCACTCCATCATGGTCCTGACAGCCACCAGATTGAACGCCATGGAGCCAAATACTTTCCCCGGCCAGCCCAACCAACCGGTTGAAACAAGCTAGCACATGCGAAGCACTTCACGCAGTGAAGCAGGTGGCTATCTGTTGGCTATCGTCGGGCAATGATTGATCAATCGCTTGCTTTGCAAGACATTCGCTTCGCGAATGTTAATCCCTTTTTGGTCAATTTGGATTTTGGACATACTTCTCCTATCCGTTGAGGAGAAGTCCGACGAACCCGTTGGTTCTGTCATACCATCCACACACGATTGCTTTCCCAAAGCACGGCTGGCGGTTATCCGGTCTCAGCCTACGTGCTGCTTAAACAGCGGACCGATATGCTAGCTTTGCGTGGACGGCAGCTTGACTAGCTCGGCGACGGCACTTCCCCGTCTCGTGATGACAATTACTTTGCTCTGGCTCTCTTATGGGGGCTTTCATCCTTCCCCCGCTTTCGCTGTTTCCTGACCCTACTATTCGATGACGTCATGTCTGCTGGCCTACTGAATTCGGTTCGTCACCATCCGGCGGAAATTACCTTCTGATCGCATGACGCTTCGGGCTGTCTATATGTGGTTTGCATCGCGTTCCTGATGCAAGAGAGCTACGAGCTGTGTTCATTGTGGCGATGTGTATTGTCGTGTGCGGTGTGTGTCTGCGTATGGTCTATTTAGGGGGCACAGATCGATGTTTGATCGTGAAATCGTAATTAAAACGGGCTAATAGCAAATTAGGGAGAGTGTCCCACGTCCTACGGGAATCGGGGCAAATTCTCCCACAGCCGTGCAGTCGGGTATCAGAAAAAAAATAGTAAATGTGCCGTATGGGTGTGAGGTAATAACAATTACTATTTTCTCTAGCGCCGCTCAGCATGTCTGATGGCACCCAGCGTCATTGTGTCAGTTGGCTGTTCCCAATACCCTACGCCGCAAACTGATGCTGGACGGAAACGATGAATAAGCAAGTACAATTACATGGTTATCGGTACAGCGTATACAATCGGATCGCACGACTGGCTCTGCATTGCAAAGATGTTGAGTACGATACCCGTGAGATTAATCCGTTCGAAGACACTCCGAAAGAGTATTTGAAGCTTCACCCATTCGGTCGTGTCCCGGTACTAACACACGGATCGTTCAGCCTTTACGAAATCGGGGCAATAACTCGATATGTTGATCGTTCATTTGATGGGGTGCCGTTGCAACCCAAAAACCCAAGTGCGTTGGCTCGGATGGATCAGGTTATCTCGATAATCGACAACTATGCTTATTGGCCAATGGTTCGTCAGGTTTTTGCTCAACGTGTGTTTCGGCCTTTTGAGGGAGAGACCCCTGACGAGGAAGAAGTTGCGTCGGGTGTGGAGGCTTCGAAACGGGTTTTGATGGCTTTGAATAACATTGCTGCTGAAGGGAAAGTCTTGGCTGGGTACTCCACTACACTGGCGGATTGTCATCTGGCTCCGGTGGTCGATTACTTTGTTCGGGCTGATGAAGGGCAGGCATTGCTTTTGCAATATCCTGCCCTCAATGCTTGGTGGGAACATTTTGCAAGTATGGATATGCTTAGAGCGACCGACCCGCTTGGGTAATTCGTACCCCTCGTCGCTCCACCTGAATGCTCATGGGTGGATCAATCGCTTCCCGTCACGAAAGACCTGCTTCCACGGAAGTATCGAAAATGATGCTCTGAGTCCTGTTGGCCAAAATGGGTCCAGTCGGATCAATTCTTGCACGTGGTTTTCGTCTTTCGCATCCACAATCCACAATCCGTCCCGGCCTCTTCCTTCTGTGTCATTGAGTGGTCCAGCGGCATCAATGAATGCTGCATTTGCTTCAAGGAACGTGAGGTGTTTTTTCATATGCTTTTTTCGAACATCGGGATCGGCGTCCGCAGCGTCTTCAAACAGGATGATAAACTTCATGGGAATTCCTCAATTTGTGGATTCCAGAATAACATGCCACAGCAAAATTGCTGTTTGTCCCAGCAATTTTGTCGATCTAAACTGCAATTATGCAGGAGTATGATTGGAATGATCTCAAGTATTTGCTTGCTCTGCAGCGGGCAGGGACTTTGTCCGAAGCCGGTCGAAGAAGCAGTGTAAGCGAAACAACCGTCGCTCGGCGGGTGAAGCGTCTGGAGCGTTCGCTTGGTATATGTTTGTTCATCAGAAACGACGCTGGAAAGTACCAGTTGACCGAGCCGGGGCAGCTTATTCTTGATCACGCTGAGGCGGTGGAGCGGGAAAACGTGGCCTTGCTGGATAGTATCGGTCAGGTGTCTGACCGTATTGCAGGGACAGTGCGGGTTAGTTCCGTCCCCGTGATCATACAGCGCATCCTTCTGTCCGGTCTTGCAGAGTTGAGGAGACAGCACCCTCATCTGATTGTTGAACTGGTGCCGGAGGCTCGTAACATTGATCTGACCAAACGTGATGCTGATCTTGCTGTCAGGTTTTCACGACCTGCGCAGGGTGGGTTGTCGACAAAGGCCCAAAAACTGGCCGAGCTTGAATTTGCTGTGTTCTGTGCATCTTGTATTTCACCCGACGAAGAAGAAACACAGGATTGGATTGGTTATGACGATGCCACAGCATCGCTTCCGCAGGCCACTTGGACAGAAGCACTCCGACGTCAATCCGGTGGACGATTGAGTAATTTACGTGTTTCGGACCTCGAGTCAGCACTTGAAGCGGCGGCAAATGGATATGGAAAATCACTACTGCCGAAAATAGCTTGCGAAGGAGATAGCCGTTTTCGTTTGATTGCTACGCCAACCGTTTCCGCTGCGATGGTAAGGGATGTTTGGCTGTTGTCCCACAGCGATCATGCGCACCGTGTGTCAGTGAAAGCAGTCAAGGATTGGTTGATCAATTTGAATTGGTGACAGGGAAAAATAGTAAAAGTACCGTATGGGTGTTGGGCATTAACAATTACCATTTTTGCCGCTATGGCAGCGTGGCGCGTTCCAGCATTTTGATCTGAACTTGGGGTTCCATGCAAGCCAAACTCACTTTTCGACCTGATCAGTTTTATCCTCAGAATAGAAAGGGCATGCCTTCGCCTCGTTACCTCGTCATTGGCTTTGACACGGAGTACCAGCGGGAGGCCATTGTGAACGGCGACGGGCTTGCCGAGGTTCGCAATCAGGTCCTGTCCTACCAATATAGCTGTCACGTCATCACGCCGGACAACGAAGGGGATGAACAGAACTGGTCAGGCATTGTGTTGCCAAAAGGGCCAGCAGATGACGACCGGCTGACTTTGGCCGGGTTTGTGGAACATGCGCTGCGGGATGGGTTTACCCAGCACCCTAATCTGAAAGTACCAGTGAATGTTTATCTGGTCGCTCACTTCACTCGTGCAGACGTGCCGGGGTTCTCTGACTTCAAGGAGGAGAAGACCCGGAAAGCCATGAATCTGGAGAATGTCCGCAACCTGTTCATGAATGTCGAAAAGGACATCAAGGTCAATCTGAAGCGCGGTGACAAGCTCCGGCCAATCAAGCTGCATGTGGCAATCCGGGACACGGTTGCACTGGCCCCCGCAGGAGCCAAAAGTCTTGCCAAGCTGGGAGAAATCCTTGGCTATGAGAAGATGAAGCTGTCGGACGATCCCAAGCAGGAAGAGTACTACAAGGAACATATGGGGGAGCTTCTGAACTCCAACTGGCCGCTGTTCCGAGCCTATGCCATTCGTGATGCGGAGGTCTGTGCGCAATACACGGTTCTCATGATCCGGCTCTATTTTGAGAAGACGGGTAAGTTCAAGCTGCCCGTCACACTGACTTCGATTGGTGTTGACCTGATTCAAAAGCATTGGCTGTCCCAAGGGCTCGATCCGCTGGAAATCGTCGGGAAGGAGAACGTGACTGAGAAGTATTGGAGCAAGAAACGAAGTCGCTATGTGACAAAAACTGAAGCCAAGACGGTTCAAAAACTGTTTTGGAGCGAAGACTTCTTCACGGAATGCTATCACGGTGGCCGCAATGAGCAGTTTTGGTTTGGTCCAGCACCCGAGGGTGTCTGGTATGACTACGATCTGACCAGTGCGTATCCAACGGCAATGGCGCTCATCGGTGAACCGGATTGGGATACGATCACGCACATCACCAGTACTGATGAATTGCTTGGCGGTGGATTGACTGTCGAAGACCTAGCCTTTGCCAATGTAGACTTTGAGTTTCCGGATGACGTGCAATATCCGGTTCTGCCGGTGCGTACGGAGAATGGATTGTTGTTCCCCCGCAAGGGCAACAGCACCACCCATATCAGTGAAATCCTTCTGGCCAAGCAACTGGGGGCAAAGATCGAACTGGTGGAGGGGCGGCGGATCAACTCTGACCGTGTTATCAGCCGTAGGGAAGATGGTGGCAGGGAATATGGCCCTGCTGAGAAACCGTTTTTGAAGTTTGCCCGTCACTGCATCGAGGAGCGTGCCAAACATCCGAAGAAGACCCTGCACAATCTGTTCTGGAAGGAACTGGTCAATTCAACATACGGCAAGACCGCTCAGGGTTTGCGGGAGCGCCGGATATACGATTTACGGGATGCCGACACCAAACGCTTAGAGCCCAGCCCAATCACCAACCCGGTCTATGCTGCCTTCATCACGGCCTTCTGCCGAGGGGTGCTGAGTGAGATTATGAATGCTCTGCCTCGGGACGTGCAAATCTTCAGTGTCACGACCGATGGCTTTCTGACGACCGCCACGGATGGGCAAATGCGGGAGGCTGCAAAAGGAACGCTGGGCCGGAAGTACCTGAACTCCCGAATTGGGTTGGCCGCGCAGTGGAGCATCTATGAGGTCAAGCATATCATCCGTCAGCCTGTTGGCTGGCGTACACGGGGGCAGGCCACATTGGTGTCGTCCGCACCCGAAGACTGGGAAGGAACCGGCATGGTGCCCAAAGAGGATGAGACGGTTGTACTGGCCAAGGGCGGTATTAAACTGGACGCCATCCTGTCGAAGGCTGAGCAGAACAACAAAATTGTCGATCTGTTCTTTGACCGCAAACCGACCGACACGCTGACCGTCACAATGGGGGCTGGCATTCGGGAGATGTACGAACAGGGTATGGACTTCGTTGACAAGACGATGACCAAACGTCTGTCCATGGAGTTCGACTGGAAGCGCAGGCCAGAAGCTGCTGGTGATGTCGCTGTAACAACCGAAGACGGCCAGACCCAAACGCACTTGGCATTTTCGACGCAGCCGTGGGACACAGTGGATCAGTTCAACACCACTCGGGCGATCTGGGCAGACTACAATAAGCAGGCTGGGCATTGTCTGAAAACTGTGAACGACTACCAAGCATGGGCGGAGTACTTTGAGGGCAAGCTGGCCGCTCAGGGTCCGGCTGGTGCTTACATCGCTAAAGAAGATGGTATTCTGAAACGCCTGCGTCGAGACCTGATCATAGCGCACAAGCTGCGGAAAGCGGGTACGCATGAGCTTAAGCCACACGCAATGGGGAACAAGAAGATATTCCCAACCTACAAGCTCAGGGCGCAGCAACTGGCGGAAATTCTAAATGATGGTTTTGGCATCCCCTGCTCCAAATCGGATGTAGATAATGCCCGAAAGAAAAAGGCGTTTGTGCCGCATCAGGTGCCCCGGACGGCACAGTCTGTTGCTGTATTGAGAAGCATCAGACTGAAAATGTTCCCCGAATTGGATGTTGAGCAGTTCCTGACGCCGAAAGCGGCTTTTGATCTGGCGGTGGAAGACGCTGATATGAAACAGCACCGTCGGGACCCCGTGAAAGATGCGCTGGATGCTCTGGTTAAAGGGGTGGAATAGGTCGCACGGCAATGGCTGGTTTGAGCCCATCAGGCTCATCGATAACTCGTGCTGCGCGCACGAAGCCAAATTTTGCCCCACACGTATCATCACTGTTACTGCGAGGCGGCGAAGAAATCGGCCATTCGAACGTCGCGCTGCGAGGACCGTCCGAGCAATTTACAATTCGCGAGGCCTTATCGCGCCATGAAAGAAGTCTGTCAGATCTGCCCATCAAGAGCCAAATGCTGCCCTAATGTCGATGCGCGCAAAATCGCCCGCGAAGAGCACGAAGACGCTCGCCAAGTCGCCCGCGAGATCGCCAAAACCCGCCAGTACGACATATTGATGAAGGTCAGAAAAGAAGGTCGAGACGCTCTTTGTCCACCTTAAACGCATCCTGGGCCTCGGACGGCTTCGATTATACGGCCCATGTGGTGCCAATAACGAATTCCTCCTCGCTGTCACCGCCCAAAATCTCCGCAAACTAGCTAAGATCTTTCCCGCATCGTAGCAAACACGAAAAGCCTGATCAGAAGGGCGATTATGCCGTGTTCAGATCATCGCTTTCTGCGCTGGCAACACGTTATTATTTAACAGAATCAGCCCTTCTACAACATAGGCTTGTCGAAGTAGCGTAAAACGTTATGCTTGAGTCTCTGGTATGGTATTTCTACTTTGAATGGATGCGAAATGTAGCTCTCCGGATCATCTCCATAATCGGCGGCATTCTCGCAATGCTATCCGCCACCCCCCGATCAACTGCTGGAATCTATGACGCATCCACATTCGAGCCTTCTGATTTCATTTGCCTGACCGATCAATCGGACAAATTAACCGTTTTCTAGACTTACGGCTAGACTCTGAGAAAGTTCGTTTAAGCATCCCGCGCGATTACTTCGATCCTCGACTCAAGTTGTGGGACAACACGATGCGGCAAGGTCAGGTTCTGCGGATAGGGGTGAGCGCTCTTAAACTGAATTTCAAGAGGCACAAAGAATGGTTCTGCAAGGTTAGGCGGTACCGAGACCTTGGGGTCGCCGTTTCCTTGGCAAACTGAGACGGGTTTGAATTCGTCTGACAGCACCCCAAGAACGGCTCGACGACCCACGGGGTTGCGTTGCCGATGGTGATCTGACCAAGGCTGAGCTGGAAGACTTGATGTTGAATTGGCTGAAATTGCATCACCCGCTCTTTGTACTCGTACTTCTAGTTCGGAGGTGTCGGTAGAGCCCCAAAGCCTTGTGACGTCATTCACTAAGTTAACAGAATCTTTACAAACGCTTGGTGCTGAGGCAATCACCTTAACACCTCCGTTGGCACCCTACACGTCAACAATTATGGGTTGCAACGTCAGTCGCGTCTCGAAATACCCACTGGCGATAAGAAAGCCGAGAGGCTTTGTTGCGCAACAAAACGCCTCCCAAAAGTATCCAATTGATCGACTTTAGTGAATCCGCGGACGCCGTAACTTTTTCGAAGTCATCACCCTCCAGTCAAATTAGAGACTTCCGGGCGATCTGCTTGAATTTAACCGATTACAGCGCTGCCGCTGTAAAGGATCCTAGACTCTGTACTTGACGGGTTCTACTGTTCATTAGAGTGTCAGTCTTACGAAATGAAATAATTGAAAAAAAATCCTCCATCCTTTCTCATTCGTATCCGGCGAGTGAAGCTACTTAACAGAGACACAGGAACACTGCGCGCAACAGTACTATCTTGAACGTCTTGATTGTGAACGTGATGGCCACACCCAGATTCAGCGTGAAGTTACAACGTGTTTTCTGGGTGGTCTCACTTCAGAAAAAAGAAACAAAAAAACGACAGACACACAGCATGGGAACATTCCGCATGAGTTCCGAAAAAACACTTTAAAGTTGTTGACAAAGAAACTTGCCGAAACAATCATGGTTTTTGGAACAGGCAAGAATTCTAAAGAATTTCGGCGGCTAGAACTACAAAGGCGTCTCGATCATCAGATGCAAAGATTTTAATATGAAGCAAGCTTTTTCAGTAGTTTTGGGGGCTAGGTCCCCTCAGATGATTGAACCAGCCAAGTTGGATAAAGCGCTGAGCCAGATGGGGCCGAAATCCGTCAAAATCAACTTCATAACCCCGCTAGATGCTGAGGCAGATGTCATAATGCTCAATTTGAGCGAGATGACCATTTCATTGAGGTTGATGCCGACACCGATTCCCGAACCGGTAGTGAAAGGCGCTGTGGCTACTGATAAAAGGCATCAGGTATCGCAGGAACTCTTTCAAAACGACACAGCGCACATCCACTTAAGTGTTGTGTCTGGAGTCTATGATCATGCAAGTGCGTTGGATGCAGCAAAAGTGCTGACAACTGTCGCTGTCGCGACCGCTAAGGCGCTTAGTTTGTCCCACGGCATTTGGATGACTGGCAAAAGGGTCTGGGTAGCTGAAGATTTTCAGAGAGCTGAAGGCACGGATGGTTCTGGAGAATTGCCGATCTCACTCTGGGCAAATTTTCAGTTTTTTAGGGGATCAGGTAGTGCAAAGAATGACCCTGAAATTGGTGGGTTTACTATAGGGCTTGAACCCTTCGTCGGTCGAGAGATCGAAATGGAGCCTGTCCTCGGAAACCAACAGCAACTGATGATGTTTGTTGTGGCTCTGGCCAAGTGGGTTGTCAACGACGGTTTGTTTATGAAAAGCGGGGACACTTTGGACGGAAAGACGAATGACTTCCGGCTTGTTTTCCAAGACTCAGGGTCGAGAGTACCAGCCCCGGTTATTCAAATCGAACCGGTGGGCGCATTGAATCGTTAAGGACAGTAATGGCGTATCATGTTTGGGGCACGGTCAACCGCCCGTACTATACAAATGTTATGTTTGACGGAGAAGAACCGCCATCTTCAGATCACTTCGGTCTTGCGGATGGAATGAGCCAAGTGCCTAACCAGGATCTTCTACCTAAAAGCGGGTATTCAGAAAAAAAGCGGAAAAGGATTCCGGATTATATTGAGCGTTGGGGTTACCAGTTCGTTTCCCAGAGCTTTAAAGACTTGGTTGAGGAATTAGAGCCTGGCGTTCATGAGTTTTTCCCCTTTCTGCTAAGGAATGGATTTTGGGGAGATCACGCGCCGCAATCCTATTACGTGATGAATATTATGACCAAATTACCATGTGTTGATATCGACGCAGGTGGAGTAAAGATAGGGTACGATCACACCGGAAAGTTATCGTATATTCGCCCCAAACAATTTCCCTACGAGCAAATCACGCTGAGAAAATCTAATATTCAGGGGTTGCACTTGTGGCGCGACCAATACTTGCGTGGTAGTTTCTTTGTTTCGGATGCTTTTATGAAGCAATTCAATGATAGAAAGCTGAAGTTCTTAGAGAACGAACCTTCTATCGAAGCCTAATTTTTTAGCCATACAATAGTGAGGTTCCTGCAATGGAAACTGAAGGGCACCACATTTTCCCGAGAACGGTTTGGGATAGCTCAAGTTTAACTAGAGAATTGAAAAACTTAGGTTACATAGAAGACGCGGACAGAGATTCGTCTCAAAACATCATTGATCTACCTTCTGATCCGAACGATAAGATAAATGGCCAAACCAATGCTGCTGTGCATCAGGGTTTTGGTTATGTGCACGACAAGTACAACAGCCTCTTCATTGAAATAGACGCTCAAATATATGACCAGTTCTCGAAGGACGTAACCTCCCTCCGGGCGCAGGGCCTCTCCGAGGATCAAGCCCGAAATGTTGCAGGTGCAATTGCTCTGGCACGTATGGAGGCGGTACAAGATATGGCCCGCATTGATCTAGCAACGGGCCAGTTGTTTGTAAGCGCGAAAGATCCTGCACTTTGGACTCAATCTGATGGTACAATTGATCCAAATTACTTTAACACGGACAGCCATTTGGCGGGTGCTGTAGGCAGTGCTGGAGTAAACGCCATTGTTGATCAAACAAATACAATTTTTTCAAGCACAGTCGATCCCGACTACGTGCCAATTCCCAATTCCAACTCAACGTCTGCCGCAGTCGCACAGAAAAAGGCCACCTACAATCAGTTTGTCCAGGACTCGCTGGCGAGTCAGTCTTGGTCAGACACGTATATCCCGCCGAACGCCGTTGATGCAAATGGCAACGTTAACATTAATTCCTTCTCCAATTACATTCAAATCGTTGATGCTCAGGAGTCCCTGGAAAACGCGCGAAACAACACGCTGCAGATGGAGACAAACGGCGACATAACGCAGAGTCAGGCGGATAATCTAAACTCCCAATACAATGCTCTTGAAATACAGATAAATTCAATTATTGACGACGGTCAAGGATCCATACAAAACGTCAATAATCAAATAAATGCCAAAAACTATAAAGCAACTTTTGACGCCGGAATCATTGATAATTCATCTCCTCATTCTGGTGTTAATTATACAATTGCGACTCAAACGATTTCTTCCAGTGGCAACATTGGAGCAGATTTTAATCAAGTTATTTCGACGTTTAATAGTGGTGTAAGTTCCGCAAATGGCGGAGTTGCTGCATGGCCGAGTAGTTTCAATAACTTCTCGGACCCGGTAAAATCTGGAGCAATATCGACATTTTCGTCAATGATCGTTGGTGTCGGCGGTGGGGTGATTGGGGATGTTGGTGAATTTGTTAACCACTCATACGATTCGTTCACAAAAGGAATAGCGACCGGAGATTGGACTGATTTTCAAGCAGACATTGCGACTTTTGGCGTTTCTATTGCCGTCAGCGCTGCTGTAATAGCAGGATCCATTGCCGTTGCAGCCACAATTTCACCTGCAATAGCTACAATTGTGGCCGCTGGATGGGTGGCGTACGGTGTCTATGACGGTATCTCAAACATCGTGGAGGCTGCGGGAAAGTTTGCAAGCGACATCAACGATTTTATAAATGGCGAGCACAATTGGATCGCAATTGCCGCCGAAAAGATCTCGGCGCGCATCGACTTGGCGCTTGACAGCGTATTCTTCAATCCACCTATTTCACCACTTGTGATTGATTTAGATGGTGATGGCATCGAACTTACACCACTAGACGGTTCAGATGTTTACTTTGATTTAGACGTTGATGGCTTTGCACAAAATACTGGTTGGGTTCAGCCCAACGACGGCCTGTTGGCGATTGATCTGAACGGCAACGGTAGAGTTGATGACAATTCCGAATTGTTTGGGAATGCGACCGGTTTCGAAAATGGTTTTTTACAGTTAGCGGAGTTGGATTCCAACAGCGATGGCAAAATCGACTTTGAGGATGACCAATTTGAAGATCTACTGGTTTGGAGAGATCGGAATCTCGATGGGAACTCGGATACGGATGAGTTAGCTTCTCTAACGCAAACAAATATCGCATCTATTGATTTAGGATCCGTTTCTGTTGACGAAACGAATACTGGTCACTTGGTATCTGACCGCAGTTCAGTTACTTTTTCTGATGGAACTACTGGAACTATTGAAGATATTCACTTCCAAAATGATCCGCGTTCGTCGGTAACAGTTGTTCCAGATGACTTCGTTTACAATGACATGGCATTGAGACTGCCTGTCCTGTGGGGATATGGTAAAATCTCTTCAACTTGGATTGCTCTTTCCTTGGACGAAGAACTAAGGTCCACATCGCGTGAGCTTTTGGATCAATTGGCTTCAGGAGATGTAACGGGGTTCCGCTCGGATTTCGAAAGCTTTGTGCTACGTTGGGCTGGTGTCGATCAGGTAGACCCAACAAGCCGTGGCGACCATATTGATGCGCGACACTTGGCGTTTCTAGAAAAAGCGTTTGGCACAAGCTTCTTGGGAGACAGTAACACCCATCCCGCTCATCGGGCCGGGGACCAATTAGAAGTTCAGTTTTACGAGATTGTTCAAAAACTGGCTGGCAGGTATATAGCCCAGTCTGCGAAGGCTTTTGCGGGTATTGAAGCCGAAACCTACACGGAATTCCTTTCGGTTCTCGCAAATCATCCGTTGGTTGCTTTTGCAGGCTTGGCAGATGATTCACTGACATCGCGAACGTTGAACGGTGATTTGGCGGAAGTTCTCAATGGTCTCGATCAAGCTATTGGCGATAGCAAAGTCTCGATCGATGATGCAGTAGCAGCAGTGTATCTGTTGCAGGCTGACCTTTCTGAAAACCACGATGATTTGGCTGCGCTAATCCAGACGGCGATAACGGATTCTGGAATTGACCCGACCTCGGAACTTGCCATCAACCTCCGGTACTTCGACAACAACACTACGGCCTGGGGTTCGGACGGTAACGACGTCCTGCAACAGTTTGGATCAGGACGGCTTGTTGGCAACGGTGGTAGTGACATACTCACAGCCAGCAAATATGGGAACACGCTCATCGGTGGAACCGGTGACGACAACCTGATCGGTGGCGTCGAGGCGGATTCATATATCTACAATCTCGGCGATGGGTCTGATGTCATTACCGATGACAGCTACACCAACGGCTTTGTTGACCGGCTGCATTTCACAGATGTGAATGCCGGCGATGTTTCGTTTGCGCACAGTACAGGCCACGATCTGGTCATCACTCTGAGCGACGGTGGAACCGTAACGATCACCGATCACTTTTATTCCAACGATTGGCACGTCGAGCTAATAGAATTTGCAGATGGCACTGTCTTGAACTTGCAGGCGATCCGCGACAAAACGGTCTCGGACATGAAAACTTCAGGTGCTGTGATTGGCACGGGGGATAAAGAAAACTACACGCACGCTTTGGGAGATGGATCATACACAATCCACGACAAAAGTGGGGTCGGAAATACTATCGACACGCTGACGTTCACGGATGTTAACCCTGACGACGTCACGTTCTTGCAAAATGCAGGAAAAGACCTCGTCATCACCTTGAGTAACGGCGAAGCTGTCACAATCATTGACCATTTCACCGGTAGCACCTGGGATATGGAACAGATTGAATTTGCGGACGGAACCGTGCTGGTTGGGCAAGGTATTCGCGACAAGTCCGTATCTGACATGAAGGCCACCGGTGCGGTTGTTGGTACAAGTTGGGACGAGACCTACACGCATACATCTGGCGATGGTTCCTATACCATAACTGATTACGGCAGCTACCAAGGCAACGACCGCCTGATTTTCACAGACCTGAACCCATCTGATGTAAACTTGTCTCGATATGGAAACGACGCGGTGATGTCGTTCTCGAATGGTGAAACCGTCACGATCCGGCAGTATCTCGAACCCTACGAAAGATACTCAATAGAGACCATCGAATTCGCAGACGGCACAACCTGGGACCACACTGCATTCCGCAATCAGATGGTCTCTGACATGAAAGCGACAGGTTCGGTTATTGGGACCGAACTGAATGAAGTCTACACGCACACTTCTGGGGATGGGTCGTATACGATCAGTGATTATGACAAGTATCACAGTGATGACCGCTTGGTGTTCTCCGACTTAAATCCGTCCTCGGTGACGCTGTCTCGGTCCGGCAATGACGTGGTGATGTCGTTCTCCAACGGCGAAGCGGTCACGATCTCGCGATACCTGGACGATAACCAACGGTTCTCTATAGAGACCATCGAATTCGCGGATGGTACAACATGGGACCATACCGCATTCCGCAATCAGATGGTCTCCGACATGAAAGCGACAGGTACGGTTGTTGGGACAGAACTGAATGAAACCTATACCCATACATCCGGAGATGGGTCGTACACGATCAGTGACTATGGTCGTTACAGTAAGGACGACCGCTTAATTTTCAATGACCTGAACGCTTCTGACGTGACGCTGTCTCGGTCCGGCAATGACGTGGTGATGTCGTTCTCCAACGGCGAAGCGGTCACGATCTCGCGATACCTGGACGATAACCAAC
>NZ_JBQFXE010000010.1:0-159131 GCF_056540685.1 Ruegeria sp. AM2
TAGGGCGCGGGGGGCTTCATGGGGCCATTCTGCGCGCATTTTTCGGCCAAATCAAATGCTCATGATAAGGGGTACTTATCGAAGATAAATGAAGCAAAGTGAAGCCGCGGGGGCAGTGATCATAATGTTCTGAAAATGACTACGTAAAAGAAACTGTTGTTGCAAACAGTAGAATTGTCACTTGTTCAACAGAGCAGGAATGTCACCTCAGGGCGTGAAGGGAACAAGGCTTGGCAGCTCGAAGCCAGGGTCGACGAGGGACCGGGCGCTCGAGTTCACATCAATTGTTTTGCCCTAGAAACGTAAACTTCGCCTGCCTGCGTAAAAGTCGGTAAGTTCGGAGGCCAGAGATTGATACAACAGATGCACGTCATCCAACGATGGTACATTCAGCTTGTCGATGCGCTCGACGTAGGGGCAGTTGACGACACAGATGGGCAAGCCTTCTCGGTCGAAGACAGGAAAGGCAAGGTTTGTAACGCCCACGGCGGTAGCGGATGGCATGCGCTCGTAACCAACGTCACGAATGCGGCTTACATGTTCATAGAATTCAGCGCGGTCGATCTCCGGTTCCCCCTGCGCCGGCCGATGCATATCAAGAAGCTCGTCGATCTGGTCGTCGCTCCGAAACGCAGCCAGAACACGACCGGTTCCGGTGTTGCCCAGCCCAACGACCGTACCCACACGCAGCGAAAAAACCCAGTTTCCGGGGGCCGCAACCGAAGCAACCACGACAATATCCCCGTTGCTTTCCATGCCGAGATGACAAGATTGCCACGCCTTTCGGGTCACGGCGCGCATTTTTGGGGTGGCAACCTCCATCAGGCGCTCAATCGGTGGGTGCCCTTGGGATACTGCGAACATTTTCAAGCTGAGGGAATACAGGTCGCCATCCTTTGAACGATTGACATATCCCCGCCGCACCAAAGTGGAGAGCATGCGGTAAATTTCACTTTGCGACCGATTCAGGGCACGCGCAATTTCACCTTGCGATTGTCCTTCGCCGTGAAGGGATAGAAATTCTATAATATCAAGCCCTTTTTCCAGCGCCGGAGCGCGGTACTTCTCTGGTGAATTTGCCACTAGCCCCTCCCGATTAAGCTTATGAGTCCGAGCGTTTGAATCTTCGATTGGACAGCGGTTAAAAGTCAATGTTGATTTATAAATGAAGCAGTGATTTACATATGAACAAAGCGCGGAGAGGAATCAGGAGAAATGGAAGCCGCACATGCCAAACTCTGAATCGCGTACGTGCTGTCGGTCTAAGCAAGACTGACGTCCAACATTAACCGCAAGCAAAAATGGTTGGCTTCCAAGGTTCACGCTGGTCGAGGCCTGAAACCTGAACCAATGATCGAGATCAATATGAACCCATCTCTGGGCCGATTGGCCGGAAAAAGAGCTCTCGTGACCGCTGCGGGTCAGGGCATCGGACGCGCAAGCGTCGAGAAATACGTGGCCGAGGGCGCGCAGGTGATTGCTTGCGACATTAACGATGCCACAATAGCTGAACTGTCCGACCTCGAAGGCGTCACCGCACTGAAACTAGATGTCACCGACGCGGAGGCCGTCGCGGAAGCTGTTGCAGGTGCTGGGGAATTGGACGTGCTGTTCAATTGCGCGGGTTTTGTCGGCGCAGGGACTATTCTGGAGTGCGATGAGGCACAATGGGACTTCAGCTTTGATCTCAACGTTAAGGCGATGTATCGGTTGGCCAGGTTGGTTATTCCGGGCATGGTAGCCAAGGGCGGCGGGTCGATTGTGAACATGTCTTCGGTGGCATCCTCGATCAAAGGCGTGCCGAACCGCTTTTCGTACTGCGCCTCGAAGGCGGCCGTGATCGGGTTGACCAAGTCGATTGCCGCCGACTTTATCGGTGACGATATCCGCTGCAACGCGATTTGCCCCGGCACGGTCGACAGCCCCAGCTTGCATGACCGGCTGCGCGCCACCGGCGATTATGACCAGGCTCTGAAGAACTTTATCGCCCGCCAACCGATGGGCCGCATCGGTCATGCGGACGAAATTGCGGCTTTGGCGACTTATCTGGCCAGCGACGAAAGCGGCTTTACCACCGGTCAGACCTTTGCCATCGATGGTGGCTGGACCGTGTAGGCAAGCAGAGACTCAGATCAAATTGGCGCTTCTCGGCCAGGTAGGCCAGTAAGAGCCCGGACTAATGTATCACGATGGTGCCATCCGTGGCCGGTCTGGCACCATCAACGATATCGCGGGCGTGGCGCTCAGTGACGAAACCCCCGCACGCCTGCGCTTCTGCGACTATTGCTATCCCTCCGCCGCGATCACCCCGGATGGAGCGCTGGCCATGCTGCGCGCCACGGTGCGAGTAGGGCCGAGCGTATCGCAAAGCTGAAAGTCGATGGCAATTCGCGAAGGTGCCGCGCTGGTCAAGGTCGCGACAGGTGAAATGTGCCAAGTCCGCATCACTTTCAAGCAGTTCACAAAGGAAGGCGCGATCGAAGTTGTTCAATCCGATGGCTGCAGAACGAGAGAGTGAACAAAGTTCTGGTCGATATGCTGAGGGCCGCGAAATCACTTACTCGACACCTGCGAACGTGGCGCCGAGACGCAACCAGTGGAACATAGCGGAACGCAGGGAACTGTCAGCTGAAAGCAACGAGTAAGCCTTCAAGCTTCGATAGCTGCCAGTGTTCAGGCCAACTTTTCCTTGTCAGGTATTGACAACAGTACGGTAAATCGAAGCCTCGAAATGTCGGCGCAACCGGGCGGACGCGCCGTCGAGATCGCCTGCTTCTATACTGTCCAGCAGTTCAAGATGTTCTTGTCCCGCTTGCAGTAGTTTTTCAGCAACTGATGGATTTGTGCTTTGAACCCGAACCATTCGGATGTTCTGTTGCAATCGGTTGTGGGTTGAAAGGATCGACTTGTTTTTTAACGCTTGGACAAAGCTGAAATGGACGAACTGGTCCAGTGCCACAAATGCTTCGATTGAAGCGGCATCAGGTTTTGCGCCGTCGATATCAGCCAACACGGATTTGTGTCGCTCGCGTACCGCCTCCATCCATCCGTCGGAGACGTCCAAGATAAAGGCCTTCAATGCCTCAGTCTCAATCAGAATGCGGAACTGATAGTTTTCGCGGACAAAAGACAGCTCGGGGTTGATGATTGTTATCCCCGCACGCTGTTTTATTTCAATCAAACCATATTCCTCAAGCAGCACCAGGGTCTCGCGCAGTGGGGATAAGGAGATTTCCAGAAAGTCGCATAGCTGAGCTTGCGTAAGGGTTGCACCTGGCTGAAGCCGTCCATCGCCGATCGCCTGAACAAAGCGATCAAACCCGGCGTTCGGATGGCGCGGAAGTTCCGAGATCGATGTTGGTATCTTTATGCGGTTCAGGGTCGCCTGCGCCATGGATTTTCCTTTGCCCGATGGTCCCACATTAGCACCATGGGGTCAGAGAATAAACAAAAAATCGAATTTCTCGTATTAAAAATATCTTTACAGCGCATAAAAAAATATCTTACCAAGATAAAAAACGGATCAAAGATGAAAATTACTCGATTTACCTGCTGGGTTCACGAAGTGCCTAGGCCGCCACAGATCATCTGGCGTTTCGGCTTGCCAACCTCGCACGGAGGGTTTCCAGAAGGTGAAGGGCCGCGGATGGCGTCGATCCTGATGGAAACCGATACCGGCGATACCGGCTGTGTCACTGTTGAAATGGGTGATGCGGTGCATGATGTGGTCCGTCGCCGTTTTGCGCATTTCATCGGCGACAACCCTTTGATGACCGAAGCCATGTGGACCAAGGTCTGGGAAGTCGACCGGATGGAAGAGTTCCATCAGCGGCAACTGGGCATCATGGATCTGCTGTGCTGGGACCTGAAATCCAAAGTCGCAGGTCTGCCGATCCACGTTTTGCTTGGTGGCAGCCGGACCAGTATTCCGGCCTATGCCTCAACTGCGACGTGGGCTGACCTGGAAACCTACGAGCGCAATATCAAAACCTGTCGCGATGTAGGGTTCGGGGCGTACAAGCTGCATGCTTGGGGGCTTGTGAAAGAAGATATCGAACTGATCCGCGCCCTGCGCCGTTGGGTTGGCCCGGATGCTCCGCTGATGTTCGACGGTTCTGCCGGATGGGATTATGCGGATGCTTTGACTGTCGGCAAGGCGCTGCAGGACGAAGGATACATGTGGTACGAAGAGCCGATGCGCGAGTTCCATCTGGGTTCTTACGCCAAACTCGCCGACAAGTTGGATATCCCGATCCTCGCTGCCGAGACTTCGGACGGTGTACATTGGAACGCCGCAAGTTGGATCGAAGCCGGAGCACTGGATATGACTCGCGCCAGTTTCCACTTCAAAGGTGGCTTTACCGGCTGCATGAAGATTGCGCATCTGTCCGATAGTTTCGGAATGCGGGCGCAGGTTCACGGGATGGGGCTTGAGAACGCCCAGCTGTGCGGGGCGATTGAGAACAACGATTTCTACGAACAGATCATCTTTGATGAAGAACATATCCACAAGCTCAAGGATCAGGGCGCGATTTCGATCATCGACGGTCAATTGAATATCTCGCAAGAGCCGGGGATCGGCCATGCATTCGACAGGGATGCATTAGATGCCAAGGCCATCGCCAAAACGGTCATCGACCAGCATAGATTCTAGGAAAGGCAGATGTCCGCAGTCGCCCTGAAAAACGTCAAAAAGTCCTTCGGAGCCCATGAGGTGATCTCGGGTGTTGATCTGGACATTCAGGGTGGCGAATTCGTGGTGTTTGTTGGTCCATCCGGGTCGGGAAAATCCACGATGCTCCGCATTCTAGCGGGGTTGGAAGAGGTGACTTCGGGCGCGGTCGAGATCGGCGGGCACGATGTCACCTATGCCGCCCCATCAGAACGTGGCATCGCAATGGTGTTCCAGTCATACGCGCTTTATCCGCATATGACGGTGTTTGAGAACATCGCATTCAATCTACGCCTGAACCGAGTCGCCAGAGGCCAGATCGACACCCGCGTGCGCGAAGCCGCGCGGATTCTGAAACTGACCGACTTGTTGGACCGCAAGCCCAGCCAGCTTTCTGGCGGTCAGCGTCAACGAGTCGCCATCGGTCGCGCGATCGTGCGTAACCCTGAGGTGTTTCTGTTCGATGAGCCGCTGTCCAATCTGGACGCAGCCTTACGGGTGGAAACCCGGTTCGAAATCGAGAAACTGCACCGCGAGCTGGGCGCGACAATGGTTTACGTCACCCATGATCAGGTCGAAGCGATGACATTGGCTGATCGGATAGTGGCTTTTGACGATGGCCGCATCCAGCAGATCGGCACCCCCTTGGAGCTGTATCGCAACCCTAGCAATCTTTTTGTGGCGGGGTTCATCGGCTCGCCCCAGATGAACTTCATACCTGCAGTCACCGACCCTTCAGGGAATGTGCGGGTAGATATGGGCGCGGCGCAATGCATAGACCTTGCGCGCGCGTTGCCGAACGCGTCATCCCTGACGTTGGGCATAAGACCTGAAGCATTGCGCCTTAACGCAAATGAAGCCGATAACTCACTCATGATCGACGGCGAAATCCTCGCCCTCGAACAACTGGGCCACGTAAGCTATGCCCATATCCTCTATGCCGATGCTGCGCCGTTGGTGGCGCAACTGGAGGCCGATGCCCATTATCGTCGCGGCGATCACGTTACGGTTTCGATGCCCGGTGACGCGTTCCACGTCTTTGACGCGCAGGGGCTGTCAATTCCAAAAGAGAATTCCAAGGGAGGAAACCAAGGATGAAACTGACGTCTTTTGCCATGTCTGCCGCCGGGCTGGCCCTGTTGGCCAGTGGCGCATTTGCTGAACCTGTCAAGCTGACGGTCTGGTCCGATACCGCCCGGATCGAGCCTTTCAAAGCCTTTGACGAGGCGCACGAGAATATTGAATTGGAGATTGTGACCGTCGCGCCGCCCGATCAGACCGCCAAGCTGCAATTGGCCATGCGGTCAGGTGATGATATCCCCGATGCGATCTTCATGGCCGAGTTGCAGCAGATCGCGCAGTTGTCCACGCGCCGGTCAAATTATCTTATGGATATCAGCGACAAAGTCGACCAGTCGGTGGTGGACAGCTTCCTGCCGAATGCGCTGTCCCCCTGCCAGACCGGTGACGACAAGCTGCTGTGCCTGCGCAACGATCTGGCACATTTCATTGCGTGGTATGACGCGCCCAAATTTGCCGAGCTAGGGTTGGAACCGCCCAAAACCTGGGAGGAGTTCGAGGCCATTGGCAAGGTCGCGGCCGAAAACGGAATGATCGTTGGCTCGGGCACGCAGCCCACACCTGTCGTGAACATGCTGATTGCAGGCGGGTGCGAACCCGGCTTTCTGGTGGAAGGGTCGACCGATACGATCCGCGTGGATTTCTCGTCCGAAGGATGCCTTGCTGCCGCCGCAATGGTCGACCGGATGCGCGAAAATGGCGCGCTCAGCCCGCATGGGCCGTTTGAGCCTTCTTTCGTCACAGATGTGAAGGACGGCAAGCTGCTGATGTTCAACGGCCCCACATGGTTCGGCGAACATGTCATGCGCCCGCTTTATGAACTGGACGGCGGAATTCTGGCGGCATCGGAGTCGCTGAAATGGGCAGATCAGGACCAGCCCATTGCCTGGAGCTGGGGCGGCGGTGTCTTTGGCGGCTACAACAAGACCGAACACCCTGATGAGGTGATTGAACTGTTAACCTGGATGACCACCGACTCAGGCCTGCAGGGCAACGCGACAACGATGCCCGCACACGCCGAAAGCTCGGCCGTGTGGAAGGATCGCGTGGCCAACGATCCTTGGTATGCCGCCAACGATGTTTACGACAAGATGGAAACATCTGCTGCTTATGGCCACCCGGCCTACGGGGGCTATCGCTTTGACATCATGGCCGCTTTTGCCAAGATCGATGGCGCAAGCGATGCCAGCATCGTCGACAAGCTGCCGGATTATGCCGCCGAGATTGAAAACTCGGCCAAAGTCTCAGGCTACAAGGTCGCTGACTAAACACGATGGGGCGCCGTAAGCGCCCCATTTTCATCAAGGAAACAGATGAACACGCCAGCCCGAACCAAACCATCCAATCCCTCGGACCCACGCGCGCAAAGGCGCAAGGACCGATGGTTTGTGCTGGCGATGTTGTCGCCCTATCTGGCGCTGCTCTTGTTCTTTGGCGTTGCACCGGTGTTGTACGCCCTGGGTCTGAGTTTCATGGATACCATCGACTGGGTCTTCTGGGGCTTCACAAACTACCAATTTGCGCTGCAGGACTTCCGTTTGATCGAGAGCATCGGCAACGTGTTTTCCTACGTTGCAATCTGGCTAACAATGATGGTCATCGGCATTGCCGCTCTGGCGCTGATGCTTGACGCACTCCCTGCGCGCAGGGCCGCGATCCTACGCACTTCATTCTTTCTGCCCGGCGCGATCACTTCCTCGGCGATTGTAATCCTGTGGCTGTTCCTGTTGGATCCCGCGGTCAGCCCTTATTCCGGTCTATTCGAAGCTTTGGGATGGGAAAACCGCCGTCAGGTGGTCTCAAGCCTCGGCTATCCGATGGTTTTTGCCCTGATGGCCTTCCTGGCCTATTCCGGCGGTTGGATCGTCGTGATTGGTGGGGCTTTGAAAGGAATTTCCAACGAAGTGCTTGAGGCCGCGCGCGTGGACGGCGCGAACGCCTTTCAGACGGCCACACGAGTCAAATTGCCAATGGTCTGGCGGTCATTGGCATTGATGGGGATTCTGTCCTTTGCCAACGGCATTCAAATGTTTGTCGAGCCACAGCTGATGTCGCTGGCCGGGGCGCAGTATTCGCGGCCTGACTGGTCGGTAAATCAGCTGGCTTTCCAATACGCGTTCAATCTGGGTGATTTTGGCGCATCGGCGGCGCTGAGCACAATGTTGCTGACCGTCGCGATCACCATTTCCCTATGTGTTGTGTTCGGCACACGTTTTTACAAAATGGACTGACCCATGACCGCGCGCTACATGGATAACTCGATGGCATCGACCCTTGGCCGGGTCGCAATGTGGACCATCTTGATCCTCGCTTTCATCTTTTATGCAACACCGATGCTTTGGCTGATCCTGGCCGCTTTCCGGGACGAACCAATGTTGTTTTCCTCTGGCCCGTTCAGCATTGGCAGTTTCGAGATGTTCGGCCAAACCTGGCACAATCTGACGACTTACAATGATTTCCAAATCGGAAGATGGGCTTTGAATTCGGCCATCTACACGATAGGCGGGGTCACCTTGTCGCTGGTTGCGGTCCTGCCTGCTGGCTTCGTGCTGGCGACGTATGATTTTCCCTTGCGCAAAACCATTCTGGTTCTAACGCTGGTGGCGATGATTACGCCAAACACCGTCGTGGCTCTGCCGATCTTTCTGCAAATGCAAGCGTTCGGGCTGAACAACAGTTACTTGGGTATGATCGTCGCTACAGCGTTCTTTCCGTTCGGTGTCTATCTGGCCTATATCTTTTACTCCACATCATTGCCCGCTGGTTTGATCGACGCCGCACGCATTGACGGGGCCACCCGGTTTCAGGTCTTCAGCCGTGTCGCGCTCCCTTTGTCCAAACCTCTGATCGCACTGGTCGCGTTCTTCAGTTTTCTTGCAAACTGGAGCAACTATTTCCTGGCCTTCGTTTTGTTGACCAAGGATGAGCTTTACAGCCTGCCCATTGGTCTTGCGGTTCTGGTCAGCAGTTCGGGCGCGCTTGGCAATGACGTGGCCAGTGATATCCCGATCAATAAGCCCGAGGCCATCGTCGCTGCGCTGCTGGTGATTGCCCCCGTTCTGGTGCTGTTTCTGGCCTCGCAAAAATACGTGCGTTCGGGAACGCTGTCGGGGGCAGAAAAGGGCTGAGCTTACAACTCCGACTAGGCTCAGGACCACGGTAACGGGACCCAGAAGCCTGCATTTCCGGCATTTGCTGCACTGATTAAGCTTATTGGATGTGCGGCTTATGAAAAAAATGCCACAGACCACCGTTTCCTGACCAAATCTTCTATAGCGGCTTTCGCTGGCGCGATGCACCCGGTCACCTCGAATCTGGATTAGAGTCGCCTTTTTGGCTAACCTGTTGTTTGAGCGAGGGAGGTTGGGCATTGGAACGACGCCTCACGGCGATAATTGCTGCAGATGTGGTGGGCTACAGCCGCCTCATTCGTGAGAATGAAGCAGGGACTCTGACGTCAATCAAAGCGCATCGCGAAGACCTGATAGAACCCATCGTTTCAGCACGAAATGGGCGCATCGTCAAATTGATGGGTGATGGTCTGCTAATCGAATTTGCCAGCGCTGTTGAAGCGGTGCAATGCGCGATTGAGTTTCAACATTACATCAGATTGGACGGCAAAGACGTCCCGGAAACGAGCCGGATCCGCTACCGAATTGGGATCAACGTCGGCGACATTGTTGTGGAGAACGAGGATATTTACGGGGACGGCGTGAACGTCGCGTCGCGCCTGGAGGGTATGGCTGTACCTGACGGCATCTATATGGCAGCCAACGTATTTGATCAGGTATCAGACAAACTCGATCTCAATATCGAGGACCTTGGACTGCAAGAGTTCAAGAACATCTCAGAACCTATACGCGTTTTCAGCCTGTTGCTTGATGACAAAGCAAAGGCTCTTGTTTCCCCAATCAGTCGACCGGTGGCACCCGCGCGTCGCTCGCGCCTCGTAGGTGTTTTAGTCGCGGTTGCAGTCGTGATCGGGGGGATAGTATCGTGGCAAACTTGGAACTCCTACGACCTATCATCCGATACGGCCGATCTTTCCGTCGTCCCACCAACTGGCAAACCTTCTATAGCGGTGCTGGCGTTCGACAACCTGAACAGCGATCCAGGAAAAGACTATCTCAGCGACAGCTTCAGTGAAAACATCATCACTGCGCTCTCCCGATTTGTCGACTTCTTCGTTATCTCACGCAATTCCACGTTTACCTACAAGGGCCAGCCAGTATTGGTGCAACAAGTGGCAGAAGAGCTGGGCGTTCGCTACGTTGTTGAGGGCAGTGTCCAAATAAGAGGAAACAAGCTGCGGGTCACAGCGCAATTGATCGACGCAACAAACGGCAAACATCTTTGGGCTGAGAACTACGACCGCGATGTTGAAGATATTTTTGCTGTTCAAGACGAAGTTACGCGAACCATCGCCCTGACCCTCAATGAGAATATCGACCTAGCCGAGTATGATCGGCTAGAGCATCAGCCCACTGACAATTTGAATGCATACGAGCTTTTTAAGCGCGCTCAGGAACAATCATTTACGTTCACCAAGGAAGGCAACATTCTTGCTATGGAGCTGAGCGAGAAGGCAATCCAACTCGACCCCAAATTTGCGGGTGCATATATCGAACTCGCCTGGGCCCATAACTTCGGCTACCGCTGGGGATGGACTAAAACTACTTCGCGTGAAGAATCTTTGGCGCGCGCATTTGAAATGGCCAGAAAGGCGATAAGCCTGGAGCCATTCAATTTCAAAGCTCATCAGGTTTTGGCAAGTATCACTGTGCAAAGTGGCGATCTAGAGAAGGCCGCATTGCTTTACGACAAGGCTATTTCTTTAAACCCAAATTCCGCTCAGGTACTCGCCGATTCAATTGATCCTCTGATCTACAGCGGAAAGGCAGATAAAGCTGTTGACCGGATGAAGGCTGCAATACGTCTCAATCCACATCATCCGGATTGGTATCTGTGGAATCTGGGTTGGGCCCAGTACTTTGCAGAGGACTACGAAGGAGCGCTGGCTTCAATCGAGAAGATGAACGGGGTCCCGGATCGCCTCAGGCGCACGCTTGCTCCGATCTTGCTGCGGTTGGGGCGGGATGACGAGGCCCGGACCATGATGGGCGAGTTTCTAGAGGACAATCCCGGCTACGATATTGAAGAAGCGAGAGCTGCTCCGTTCACAGACAAAGAGTTCCACAACCGTTGGTTAGACGATCTGCGAACATTGGGAGTTCCGGAAAACGCGTCATAGTGGTTTTTTGCACTCTGCGGACATTTTCCGCATTCGCAGCTTCGCGAGGATCGCAAGTGGTTCCCGCGCCATCCGGGTCTTGATGGTCGCCGCACGGGTCAATGTACGGGCGGTATCATTGTACATGGGCAGCTACTTATCGTTCGTATTCCCAGGCATCGCGCCCGAATTGAATTTCCCGGTTGATCGTGATGCCCTAGCCAGGAGCATAGTGATCAGCGCCGACCTCGGGATTTTCCGAGCGCTATGCCGGAGTGAAAGCCCTGGTCACTTCTTTGAACGCAACTTTGTTCAGTCGCATCCCAGGCCAACTTAGTTGGCACCTTGTTCTTATGTCCGCAACCAAGCCGTAATGCTATTCTGTAGTGAATTTAGCAAAATCGTCGTCTCACGAATACTCATTGCCCAAACTGACTTGATCGGGAACACTACGGTTCTCAAACCCTCTTCGAGGAACAATCAACCTATGTCCGATCTCATAGAATGGCTGACGCAAAGGAAGCTCCTTAACCTGGAGACGGTTCTGGTTGAGAATGAGATCGATCTTGATGTCCTTTTTGACCTAACAGATGAGGACATGCGTGAAATTGGTCTTTCACTGGGTGCGCGCAAGCGGTTGCGAACGGCTATCGAAGCAAGCGAAACCAATCAGTCTCAGTCTGACGCGACAACTGCTACGGATATTAAGCGCGAAGCCGAGCGTCGCCATTTGACGACGCTGTTCGTGGATCTCGCCGGATCAACAGCACTGTCAGCGCGGTTGGATCCTGAAGACATGAGCGAAGTGATCAAGCGCTATCAAAATACCGTCGCCGGTATCATCACCCGATATGAAGGGAATGTAGCAAAGTATATGGGTGACGGTGTCCTTTGTTACTTTGGTTGGCCGGTGGCGCACGAAGACGACGCCAAACGCGCCGCGCGCTCTGCGCTGGAAATTGTCGGGTCAGTCGCTGAAGTGGTCTCGCCTGATGGTCAGGCACTTTCTGTTCGGGCCGGAGTGGCGACCGGCATGGTCGTCGTCGGTGACCTTATCGGGGACGGAGCATCACGGGAAGAAACCGTAGTGGGCGACACACCAAACCTTGCAGCGCGTCTTCAGGCATTGGCTGAGCCGGGGCAAGTACTGGTTCCGGAATCGACAAAGCAATTGATCCAAGACTCGTTCGAATTAGAAGAGTTAGGCCATTTCGACATCAAGGGATTGGACTCGCCAGTACCGGCATGGAGGATCGCAACCGAGCGCAGCTTGGAAAGCCGGTTCGAGGCCGAAGATTTCAGTCCCGTCCTTCCGATGATCGGACGCAACCATGAACTGGGACTGATCATGGAGCGCTGGCATCGCGCAAATTCCGGAGAGGGCCAAGTTGCCGTTCTGATCGGTGAGGCAGGCATCGGCAAGTCCAGACTGACGCGTGCCGTCATTGAAGCGGTCTCGATGCAGGATCATTTCCGGATGACCTATCACTGCTCACCCTACCACACGGATTCGAGTTTCTTTCCCGTTATCCAGCAACTCTCACACGCCATGGGTCACTTGGATACCGACTCGGCCAGCCAAAGAACCGCAAAGCTTCGCCATCAACTTCGCGCTGCTGATCCATTAATCATTGCTGAGCTTCTTCAGATTGAAACAGGTCCATCTGCCGAAACCCCTTATCTGACACCACAACAACTTCGGGTTCGGATTATGGAGGAGACCTCGGCGGAATTGCAGGCGCTTTCGCGAGAAAAGCCGGTTCTCCTTGTTGTCGAGGACGCGCATTGGTGCGATGCCTCGACGCTTGCAATGCTCGAAGCGTGTCTGGATCGGATTGCCACCGAGCGGGTCATGATCCTGATTACTGGCAGGCCGACTTTTCAACATACTTTTGGTGGTCATCCAATTGTATCCAAGCTTACATTGAACCGGCTAGGATCAGAGCAGATCGAAGGTGTTCTCGCAAAGATATCTGGTGGAAAAACCCTCCCAGACGAGCTGATCAGGGAGATCATCCACCGAACTGACGGCGTTCCCCTTTTTGTCGAGGAGCTGACTAAAACCATTCTGGAATCTGGCGATCTGATTGAATCCGAAAACAGCTTCCAGCTTGCCGGTCCAATTGACCGGGTAACTATCCCGGCGACACTGCATGATTCCCTCATGGCGCGGATTGACCGGCTTCAACCTGTGAAGGAAGTCGCCCAGATGGCCGCCTGTATCGGGCGAAGTTTCGACCGTGCCGCCTTGGCAAAAATCGCCCAGGTCGATGATCTGGTGCTTGACGATGCGCTGGGACAGCTTGAACGCAGCGAACTTGTGTTTCGGCGGGGGATTCCTCCGGATGCGACATATGTCTTCAAGCATGCACTGGTTCGGGATGTAGCTTATGAAAGCTTACTGAAACGTCGACGTCTGGAAATCCATCAAAGACTCACGAATCTGTTTGAGGCCGACCCGAATGTGCCCTCAGAATTGATCGCACATCATGCGACTGAGGCTGGGTTGACAGAAAAGGCCATAACTTTATGGGGCGACGCTGCCAGAAAAGCCCAGGCCCGACCGGCGTATGTAGAAGCGGGAAATCATCTTAGAACTGCTCTGACGCTGGTGGCGGGTTTGCTGGACAAGCCGCAATGGCGCGAACGTGAGCTGGCGCTTCTGGTGCAACTCGCTCAGGTGCATATCGCCAAGGATGGCTATGCATCAACCGAAGCCAGCAAAGCGTTCTCACAAGCGTTGGACCGGATCGAAGCGACCACGGACCCGGAACTCAAGGTAGCAATCTACTATGGAACCTGGATCGCGCCTTATATCGGTAACAATCTGCACAAAGCATTCGATCTGGTTTCGAGACTTGTAGAGGACATGGCGAACGAATCTGACCCGATCCCAAAGCTGATCTCGCGCCGGATGCGGGCTGCGACTCTGATAGCCAAGGGCCGGCCCGCTGAAGCACTTCAAGACCTCGAAGCTGCTTATGAACTCTATCAGTCTGCCGAGATCGTAGATTTTTCCACGAAATTCGCCCAGGACCCGGGTGTGCAGATCTGGTGCTACATGTTCCTTGCGCAATGGATGTGTGGCGACGAAAACGCGGCTCAACAAACCTGCTACAAGGCTCTTGCTCGAGCCCGCGAGCTAAATCACGCCAACACAATTTGTTACGCAGGTCTGCATGCTGTCACGTTGTCGATCTGGAATGGCGACTTGGAAAGCGCAACCCAGATCAATGAGGAAATGCGACGGCTCTCTGACGAGCACGACATGGCGTTGTGGAAAGATTTTGTTGCCATTCATGACGCTGTCCTGGCTTGCATGACCGACGCGCCTGGTGCCGTTCATCAATTGGACAAGGCCTTGGAAGAGTATCGCGCAAAAGGTTGCTGGCTTTGGGTAACGCTCTATTTGGCTGAACATGCGAAAGCCCTACTCAGGGCCGGGAATCCTGGCGCGGCCCAACGTACAGTTGATCGCGCGATGCGAGAACAGGATACAACAGGGGAACACTGGGCCGAGGCTGAATTGCTGCGGATCACCGGAGAAATCAGAGCGGCACAAGGAGATAGCGATTCAGCGAATGCTGCCTTTGACCAGGCTATCACGGTTGCACAGACTCAAAAGGCCCAAATGCTGATCGAACGCGCGGTTCGTACAAAACAAGTTCTCCTCGACGCCAACAGTTGAGCAATCGGGTTGCCGATCGGCATGACGACGTCACCATCCTGTTCTCGGATATCGTTGGTTTTACCGAGATGTCGGCGAAATTGCCACCCGCGCAAGTTGTTCGCAATCTAAATCGGGTCTTTTCCAGCTTAGATGTGACCGCATCAGAACTTGGCGTGGAAAAGATCAAGACAATCGGAGGCGTATATTTGGTTGCCGCCGGAGTGCCTGATCACAGGGACGACCATGCTGAAGTGATCGTTGAAATGGCGCATCGGATGCTGTCTCAGGTCAAAGCGCTGAACCATGAGTTGGACTACCCCATCCGAACAAAAGGAAACCCGACACGGTTCAATACGCATGCGCCGGTTGTCCATGTGTCGCACAACATCGAGAAAACTCTGTTTGTGTTCACAGATTGCGAACCTATTCGCCCAAGGATGCGTCGGACTCATTTGGCTTTTTGGAAGCTGGAGGTTTTTGACTTCCGCAGCATTATGTGAAACATTTTAATTAACCACATGGTTACATGTGGCATTGGGAGAGCATCGTGCGTCAGGAGTTCGACTACATTATCGTCGGCGCGGGGTCGGCAGGCTGTGTGCTGGCTAATCGGTTGACCGAAGATCCTGATGTTTCAGTGTTGCTTCTCGAAGCAGGTAAGCGTGACAGGAGCCTGCTGTTTCACTGGCCCGCGGGTTTCGCGAAGATGACCAGAGGAATCGCGAGCTGGGGGTGGTCGACGGTTCCGCAGAGGCACATGAAAAACCGCGAGCTTTGGTTCACGCAAGCCAAGGTTCTAGGCGGCGGCAGTACGATCAACGCGCAAATCTACACGCGCGGGAATCAAATGGACTACGACGCCTGGGCTACTGAAGAACAGTGCAACGGATGGAGCTATCGAGAGGTTCTGCCGTATTTTAAACGCGCTGAATGCAATGAACGTTTCGTTAACCAATTTCACGGGAGCGACGGTCCGCTGGGCGTATCCATGCCGCGTGGCGCATTGCCGATTTGCGACGCTTTCATACGAGCCGGTCGAGAGTATGGTCTGCCTTACAACCCGGACTTCAACGGCATGGAACAGGCTGGGGTGGGATATTATCAGCTTACACAGCGCTATGCCCGACGGTCATCTACCGCCACGGCGTATTTGAAGCCGGCAGAAACACGACCAAACCTAACGGTGTTGACGGAAACGCAGGTGCTGAAGGTCGTGGTCAAGAATAGTCGCGCCGCAGGAGTTGAAGTGGCGCATAGGGGGCAAGCAAAGCCGCTGCTTGCGCGCCGCGAAGTGTTGGTCGCCTCAGGTGCAATCGGGTCAGCGAGGCTGCTGTTGCTGTCCGGAATCGGTCCTGCCGATCACCTTGATTCCGTTGGCGTAAAGGTGGTTCATGACTTGCCTGGGGTTGGGCAGAATCTGCAGGATCATATTGATTTGTGTGCCATTCAGGAATGCACCGGCCCGCATACCTATGATGGTGTGGACCGGTTCGATCGAACGGTGCTTGCCGCGTTGCAATACATGCTTTTCAAGACGGGGCCGGTGACTGCTTCGCTATTCGAAACCGGGGGGTTCTGGTATGCGGACGAAACCGCGTTGTCACCGGATATCCAGTTCCACCTTGGACAGGGATCGGGGATCGAAAAGGGTATTGCAAAGATCAACGGCGCAGGGTTGACTCTGAACAGCGCATTCACGCGGCCACGTTCGCGAGGGACCGTGACACTCGCGTCGTCGGATCCGCGAGCCGCACCTTTGATTGATCCGAACTACTGGGCTGATCCCTATGATCTGGAAATGTCCCTGAGGGGGCTGGATATGGCCCGCGAGATCCTGCGCCAGCCCGCCCTGAGACCGTTCCTTCGCAAAGAGGTTCTGCCCGGTCATGACGTGAGATCTAAAGAAGCCCTATTCGACTACGCGTGTGGTATGGCCAAGACGGACCACCACCCTGTTGGCACCTGTAAGATGGGCGTTGGAGACACGGCGGTCGTTGACCCGAAACTGCGCGTCCGTGGGATAGACGGCCTACGGGTTTGCGACAGTTCTGTCATGCCGAAAATCAATTCATCCAACACCAACGCCCCAACGATAATGATCGGCGAAAAGGCCGCTGATCTTGTGCGTGGGTTGGAGCCGTTGCCAGCCGTCGATCTCCCCGACACGCGCAGAGACAAACAGCGTCCTGGAGCTTCCAGAATTCACCGAAGAAGGGATGCAGATCGCTGACGGATCAACAGCTGGCTTTGGAGGGGTCGGACTCTGCTTGAAAACTGCGGTAGAACTGCTTGAAAAAATCGCCGTACTGACTTGGCCGCAAAAATCGCTTCAAGCTTCAATTCGATTTTCGGGGGCGCTTACTCGATCCGCTTTTCAGTTTTTGGGTCAAACAGAACGGCTTTTTCCATATTGAATGCGAATTCAGCTTGTTGTCCGGGTTCGACGTCGGCGTCTGCGCGCATTCGGGCGACGCATTCGGCGCCTCCGATGGTCGTGGCCACGAAGGTGTCCGAGCCTGCCGGTTCTGTCACCGTGACCGAGTTCTGAATGACTTCGACATGGGTCGACCGGTGATCAGCACCTTCGACATCCGTCAGCGCTTCGGGGCGAACACCCAGGATGACTTGTTTCCCGTCAAAGCTGCGCAATGCTGCCGAGGGCTGGTAAACTGAAAGCTTGACGTCGTTGCCCTGATCGTTTGTGGTCATCGCATGGACGGTCTCGCCTTCAACCCGCACTTTCGCTTCGATCAGGTTCATTGAAGGTGAACCCATGAAGGTCGCGACAAACAGGTTGGCTGGGGTGTCGTAAATCTCTTTCGGGGTGCCGAGTTGCTGCACATACCCGCCGTTCATGACGGCGATCCGCGTCGAAAGGGTCATCGCCTCGATCTGATCATGGGTCACGTAGACAATGGTTGTGCCGAGGTTCTGGTGCAGCTTCTTGATCTCGGTCCGCATATCTACGCGCAGTTTTGCGTCCAGATTGGACAGGGGTTCGTCAAACAGAAACACATCCGGATTGCGCACAAGGGCCCGACCCATCGCGACACGCTGGCGTTGTCCACCCGAAAGCTGCCCGGGTTTGCGGTCCAACAACTGTTCGATCTGCAGCAACTTGGCGACGTCGGCCATCGCCTTGTCTCTCTCAGGCTTGGGCACCCCGTGCATTTCCAACCCAAAGGTGATGTTCTGTCCAACTGTCATGTTGGGGTAGAGAGCGTAAGACTGGAACACCATTGCGATATTGCGGTTCGACGGGTGCACCCCGTTCATCACCGCCTCTTTGATCCGGATTTCGCCGGAAGTGATCTCCTCCAAACCCGCGATCAAATTCAGCAGCGTGGACTTTCCGCAGCCCGAGGGGCCGACTAAAACAAGAAATTCGCCTTCTTCGACAGCGATGTCGACCCGGTGCAGAACTTCCACCGCGCCGTAAGATTTTGTGACATTGTCGATATCGAGAAAACCCATCGGTTACCCCTTGACAGAGCCCGCCATCAGGCCGCGCACAAAATAGCGTCCGGCAACGATGTAAACGAGCAGGGTTGGCATTGCGGCAAGGATCGCTCCGGCGAAATGAACGTTGTATTCCTTCACTCCGGTTGAACTTTGCACAAGGTTGTTCAGAGCGACTGTCATCGGTGCTCCGTCGCCCGAGGCGAAGGAGGCTCCGAACAGAAAGTCGTTCCAGATGTTTGTGAACTGCCAGATCACGCAGACCACGATGATTGGCCCAGAAGATGGCAGCAGGATGCGCCAGAAGATCTGAAAGAAACCAGCTCCGTCGATCTGCGCAGCGCGCACCAGTTCGGTCGGGAAAGCCGCGTAGTAATTGCGAAAATACAGCGTCGAGAAGCCGACGCCGTAGACCACATGCACCAGCACAAGACCCGCAGTTTTTCCCGAAAGGCCCAGCATTCCCAGAATGGCGGCCATCGGAATCAGGACGATCTGGAAGGGGATGAAACACGAAAACAGCATCAGCCCGAATAGGATCGTGTCGCCGCGAAACCGCCATTTGGTCAAGATGTACCCGTTCAATGCCCCCAGCACGGTCGAGATAACAACCGCTGGAACCACCATAGCGATCGAGTTCAGAAAATAGGGGCGCAACCCTGTGGGTTCGACGCCGATCTGCGCGGTGGACCATGCCTTGGACCAGGGTTCGAGCGTGAAGACGTTTGGCAAAGACATCATGCCGCCGCCTGTGATCTCGGACAGCGGTTTCACCGAGTTCACCAGCATGATGTAAAGCGGCAGCATGTAGAACAACACGAACAGGATCAGCACGACGTAGATTAGCGTGCGGGTGAAACGGCCGGTGCGGATTGCTGTATCTGAGCTTGCAACGGCCATCACTTCTTCTCCTTCAGTTCCGCGTAGAGATACGGGACCATGATCGCGGCAATGGTCATCAGCATGATGACCGCCGAGGACGCGCCGATCCCCATCTGATTACGGCTGAACGTGTAGGAATACATGAAGGTTGCGGGCAATTCGGTTGCCCGTCCGGGGCCACCTCCGGTCATTGCGATGACAAGGTCGAAGGTTTTAATGGCAAGATGGGCGAGGATGACGAAGGCCGACAGGAAGGCGGGGCGGAGCTGTGGGATAATGATGCGGCGATAGAGATTCCAATTCGATGCACCGTCCATCTGAGCCGCCTTCAGGATCTCGTTGTCGATGCCCCGAAGCCCAGCCAGGAACATCGCCATGACAAAGCCGGATGTTTGCCAGACAGCGGCAAGAACAACCGTGTAGATCGCAAAGTCGCGGTTTTTGATCCAGTCGAATTCAAAACTCTCCCAACCCCAGGCCTGAAGGATGTTTTCCAGCCCGATGCCGGGGTCCAGAAACCATTTCCAGGCCGTGCCCGTCACGATGAAGCTGAGAGCCATGGGATAAAGATAAAGCGGGCGCAGGAACCCTTCGCCGCGGATTTTCTGATCCAGCAATATCGCCAATGTCAGGCCGATCAGCGTGCAGACCACGATATACAGTCCCGCAAATACCGCCATGTTGGTCAGAGCGATTTCCCAGTGGGACAGTTTGAAAAGTTTCTCGTAATTGGACAGGCCAATCAGATCAAAGCTGCGCTGCCCGTTCTTGTCCACAAAAGGCAGGATGCGGCTGTCAGTGAAGGACACAAAAACGGTGAACAGAATAAACCCGTAGACAAAGATCAAAACCATGGCCAGCGACGGCGACAGGACAAGTTTGGGAATCCAGTTCTGCAGACGGGTTTTGAAATCCGCCTCGGTGGCCGTGGCCATAGCATCCCTCCCGGTATCGGAGATTTCTGCGAGAAGATGAGTAGGGCGGCACTGGCGCACCGCCCCCTAGGCGGATCACTTGGCGATTGATACCGCGTCGACAAGTTCGGTTACAGCGGTCTCGCTGTCGTACTCGCCGTTGAAATGTGCGGTGACCACGTCGTAAATCGCGTTTTTCACCGAAGCCGGTGCCGCGTGGCCGTGTGCCATCGAGCCAAACAGATTGCCGGATGAGGCTGCTGCGGCCAGATCCTTCATACCCTGCTGCCCACAGGCATCCAGCTCGCTGCCGTCAACATCCGTCCGGGCCGGAACCGAGCCTTTGACCTTGTTGAACGCAATCTGGAACGAAGGGGACAGAATGGCGCTGGCCAGTGCGGCCTGTTCCGCCGAGACCGAGCCGCCCTGATCGAACATCATGAACTGGTCGGCGTTGAACGTGACCTGATCTTGCGTGCCCGGGAAGCGGAAGCACAGGAAATCCGTTCCGGGTGTTTTGCCTGCGTTCAGGAATTCACCCTTTGCCCAGTCACCCATCATCTGGAAACCGGCCTCGCCGTTGATGACCATGGCAGTGGCAAGGTTCCAATCACGGCCCGAGAAGTTGTCGTCGACATTTTCACGGATAAAGGCCATTCGGTCGAAGGCCTCTTTCATCGTGTCCGAGCCCAAAGCCTCTTCATCCAGATCGATGAAGGCCGCCTTGTAAAACTCGGGGCCGCCAGCCGACATGGCGACTGCGTCAAAAACCGTGGCATCCTGCCAGGCCTGACCGCCATGCGCGATGGGGGTCACGCCCGCCGCTTTCAGTGTTTCAACGGCGGCCACAAACTCCTCCCAGTTTTGCGGGGGGGCGATGCCATTGGCATCCAGCACAGATTTGTTGGCCCAGACCCAGTTGGTGGAATGGACGTTGACCGGTGCGGAAATCCATTTGCCATCAACCTTGGCAAAGAATTGCAGGGCCTCAGGCACGACCTCATCCCAACCTTCCTTGGCCGCCAAGTCGTTCAGATTGGCCAGTGCGCCCTGATTACCCCAGTCCAGAATGTCGAAACCCAACGCCTGAACGGCGGTCGGAGGATCACCAGCGGTGACGCGCGCGCGCAACACCGTCATTGCCTCGGTGCCGCCACCGCCGGCAACCGGCATGTCCTGCCAGCCAATGCCCTGGCCTTCAAGATCCTGCTTCAGAACATTGAGGGCGGCAGCCTCACCGCCTGAAGTCCACCAGTGCAGAACTTCCACATCCTCGGCCTGAGCCGCCGAGACCGAAAAGGCCAAAGCCGCTGTCGTCAATTTGAGCGTCTTGATTACCTTGTTCATGCCTTCCTCCCTATTGGCATTATTGTAACCGTGCGGTTACAAAATAATAGGGGTGGAATCCTGATCGGAGTCAAGAAAACTATTTACGGGCTCGCCTTTAGGGGCAGTGGCGGCGTCAGGCCTAGGCACCCTGATCGTTTCGAACGATCCTCATCACGCTTTCCACGTTGAAATCCAGCCGCGCATTCAGCGCTTGTTCCTCCATCATGTCTCGTTGAAACAGGAAGGAGCCAGTAAATCTGTTCGTCAGATAGTAGTACCCGATGGCAGCAATGGTGATGTTCAGCTGCGTGGCATCTATACCAGAACGAAACTCGCCGCTTTCTTCGCCACGTCTCAGAATGTCTTCCACCATGGCCACGAGTCCTTTGGTTGTTTCTGGAAGACCTGAAAGTGACCTTATGTGGCGCGCGCGGTGTAGGTTCTCGCTATTGACGAGTGTGATGAACTCGGGATTTTTCAAATAGTATTGCCAGGTAAAGCGGACCAGCGACTCCAGCGCGTCGGAGGGCGACAGACTTTCAAGGTTCAGCTTACGTTCCGCGCTTCGAATATCAAGATAGGCTGCTTCCAGAACCGTGCGGAACAAATCCTCTTTGCTGCCAAAATAGTGATACAACATGCGTTTGTTGGCATTTGCACGCTCTGCAATCACGTCCACGCGGGCACCGCCCAAACCGTGCTTGGCAAATTCTTTCTTAGCCGCCTGCAGGATCCTTGCCTTTGTCGCCTCGGCGTCTCTTTTCCTTTTGGTGGTTGTCTTTTCGACCACTGCCAAGTTCCTTTTCCATTCTGCTTTGCCCGACGTGATCGGGAAAATGCAGCCATGATTCAAGAGGCGTTTTGCCCTGTTTCGGCGCAAAGCATGCCCGTCTTGACCAGCTTCACTTCATTCTTAGCGCTTGACACACCATTTCGTAAAGAAGTAACTAGTTAGTGCATTACCGGTGTAAAGTGCCGTCATGTGGGACATGTGCCGGGGAGGGGCCGGCATGGAAAATACCTGTGGTCCCAGTTGCTGATCTAAAGGGAGGACGCAATGTCATTCATCAAGAAGTTCATCGCGCAGGAGACGGTCACTCGTCGCAACTTCCTGCTGGCATCTGCCTATGGTGTAGGTGGGGCCGCCGTTTCCAGCATGCTCGGCGGAATGGCCCGGGCTGCAGTCACGGACCCAACGGTTGCCTGGTCGTATCGCAACCGCACCAACCCGTATTGGAACGAAATCGTTTCAGGTGGCGAAGCGTTTGTCGAAAGCTTGGGCAAGCCCAAGGATTTTCTGACCCACCTGATCAACGAGGGGTCATCGGAAAAGTCGCTGGCAGACGTCAAGGCGCTGCTGTCAAAGACCAATGGCGAACTCGCTTTGGCCATTGACACCAATGATGCACCCAACGCCCGCCCCGTTGTCGAGGCTGTGGCAGAAGCCGGTGGATACGTTTCGACCATCTGGAACAAGACCGACGATCTGCATCCGTGGGATTTCGGTGATCACTATGTCAGTCACATGACGTGGTCCGACGAAGGTCCGGCCGAGCAAACCGCGCGCATTTTGCTGGATGCGATGGGCGGCGAAGGCGGCGTGGTCCATCTGGGGGGCATTGCTTCGAACAACCCGGCGATTGAACGTCTTGCCGGTCTGAAAACCGCCCTGAATGACTATCCGAATGTAGAACTGCTGGCGGCCGAGCCTGCGGACTGGGATACCCAGAAAGCTAACCAGGTCATGAGCGCGTTCCTGACCCGCTACGGTGACGAGATCAAAGGCGTACACTGCGCCAACGACACCATCGCCTACGGTGTGCTGGAAGCCTTGCGTGCCGAAGGGATCGAGGACATGCCGATCGTGTCATATGATGGCAACCCGCAGGCGGTCGAATTGGTCGCCGAGGGCAAAATCTTGGCCACCGTCTTTACCAACCCGCACTGGGGTGGCGGTATCACCGCGGCGTTGGCCTACTATGCGGCCACTGGTCACTTCAAACCATCCGATGAACCACATTCAAGCCGCGAGTTCTATGGACCGACGATCATGATCCGTCCGGAAGACGCGCAGGCGTTCAAGGCCGAGTATCTGGACAACGTTCCGACCTATGACTGGAAGGACTTTTGGGGGCCAACCAACGGCCAGATCCAATACAAGTAAACCTTGGAGGACCGGGTTTTGCCCCGGTCCGCTGCTCCAATTCCGACCTTGTAGGTCGACGACCCGAACAAATCACTCAGTGGGAGGAAGCACGTGAGTAATGTGCTGACACGGGACGTGCTGATCAAATGGGCGCCCCTGATCGTCCTTGTCGTCCTGGTTTTGATCTTCACGGCGATGGAGCCGCGCTTCTTCTCGCTGCGCAATTTCGCGCGGATCGGGATCTCGTCCACACCGGCTTTGATGGTCGCCATCGGCGTCACTTTCATCATCATAATGGGGTCGATTGACTTGTCGATGGAAGGCACTGTTTCTGTCTGCGCGGTAGTGTTTGCCTTCGCATTTATCTGGCTCGGGGGCACATTGGCATCCTGGGCGTGGCTGGCCCTTCCGCTTGCATTGTTGGTTGGTGCCGCAATTGGACTGGTCAACGGACTTGTCCATGTCAGTCTCAAGATTCCATCCTTCATGGCATCTTTGGCTATGGGCTTTGTCGGCACCGGTTTCGCATTGTTGCTGACCGGCGGGGACCGGATCAGGGTCGAGGATGACCTTTTTCGCTCGCTCCTGACCGAACGTTGGTTTGGCTTTCCCGTGATGTGCTATGTGGGCTTTCTCTTTCTATTGATTGCCTGGTTCATTCAGTCGCGCACGACGCTGGGCCGCAATTTCTATGCCGTTGGCGGCGGCGAAGACCTGGCGCATGCGTCAGGCCTGAACGTCAATCGTGTACGGATCATGGGCTTTGCGCTGGCGGGCGTGTTCTATGCGGTGGGTGCATTGCTGGCAGTGGGCCGCATAGGAATTGCCGAAACCGCGACGGGGTCGAACTTTATGTTTGTGTCGATCACATCGGTGGTTGTGGGCGGCACCGCGCTGTGGGGTGGTATTGGCGGTGTGTGGAACACGCTGATCGGAGTTCTGATCGTGAATGTCATTAACAACGGCATGGTTGTGATTGGATTGCCGGGCTACGTGCAGGACGGCGTTCTGGGTGTTCTGGTCATTGCGGCTGTGGTTCTGTCGACAGACCGTAAATCCGTGACCTTCGTGAAATAGGGACGGGCAGATGTACGAACTTATTAACGTTGATAAGAAATTCCCCGGGGTTCACGCGCTGAAATCCGTCGATTTCAAGATCGGACGGGGCGAGATCGTTGGTCTGGTCGGCGAAAACGGCGCAGGAAAATCGACCCTGATGAAGGTCATCTATGGCGCTTATCAGCCTGACGCCGGCGACATCACCATCGACGGCACCAAAGTTCGCTTTCAGAACCCGCGTCAGGCGATGGATCACGGCATCGGCATGGTGTTTCAGGAACAATCCCTGATCACCAACCTGACTGTGATGGAGAACATCTTTCTGGGGTTCGAACAGCAATTCGTCAGCTATGGCGTGATCAACTGGAAAGCCATGGCTGATGCCGCGCGAAATCAACTGGCCAAGGTGAAGCTGGATATTGATCCAGGTATGACCACATCGAAACTGTCCTTCGCACAGCGCCAACTGGTCGAACTCGCCAAGGTTCTGACGCTGGAGGAGCGGATCGACGGTGATCTGGTCATTCTGCTGGACGAGCCGACCTCGGTTCTGGCCAAGGAAGAGGTCGAGCTACTTTTCACCCTGGTGCGCGAACTGACCAACCGTGCGTCCTTCATCTTTGTCAGCCATCGCATGGACGAGGTTCTGGACCTGTCCGACCGCATCTACGTGATGAAAGACGGCGAGGTTGTGGATGTTGTCGCCCATGACGATGCCAAAGTGGATGCGATCCAGCACAAGATGGTCGGGCGCGACGTCGACAAGGAGTATTATCGCGAGCAGAAGCAAAAACCCTATCAGGCCGACGCCCAGCCGTTGGTCGCCTTCAAAGATGTCTCGCTGAGCAGCAAGTATTCCGGCATTTCCTTCGATTTGCGCCCCGGAGAGGTTTTGTGTCTGGTCGGAACCGAAGGCTCCGGACGCGAAGCGATCCTGCGCACGGTTTTCGGCCTTGAAACACCCTCAGCCGGCAGCCTGACGATCAAGGGGCAGACGGTCGGCAAATTCAATGCGCAAGCGGGTGTGGCCTGCGGGGTTGGTTACATCCCGCGCGAACGCAAAGTCGAAGGCATCGTTGCGGGGATGAATGTCTATGAAAACATGACGCTCAGCCAGATGGGTAACTATGCCAATTCGGGCGTGTTGCGGATCAGTGCAGAGAAATCGCTTGCGAAACAATGGATCGACCGTCTCGCGATCAAGACCCCTGATGTCTACAAAGATTGCGGCGGTCTGTCCGGCGGCAATCAGCAAAAGGTGGTGCTGGCCAAGTGGCGCTCGGCCGGATCGGATATCATCCTGCTGGATCACCCCACGCGTGGTTTGGATATTGGGGCCAAGGAAGATGTCTATGACATGGTGCGCGAGATGTCGGATGACGGCGTGGGCATCATTCTGGTCGCGGATACTCTGGAAGAGGCCATTGGCCTCAGTCACACGATCATCGTTCTGAAGGACGGTGCCGAGCAGAAACGATATGATTGCAGCCCTGGGGACAAGCCGTCGCTATACGACCTTGTTCACCACATGATCTGAGGCCCGCGCCATGAGTTTTGAACACATCAAACCCCATCTGCCCTGGATCACGTTGCTGGCTTTGGTTCTGTTGGTCGGTGCCGCGGACTCGAACTTCCTGCGACCGGCGAACCTGATCTCTATGATGGCAGACATCGTGCCGTTGTTCATCATGGCGCTTGGCATGACGTTTGCCATTTATATTGGCGGCATAGATCTTTCGGCGCAATCGATTGCGAACATGACGACGGTTGTTGCCACCATCGCTCTGCCAACCTTTGGCATTGGCGCTGCGCTGTTGTGCATTCTGTCGGGCGTGGTGCTGGGCAGCATCTCAGGCTACGTGACGACGCGGCTATTTGTGCCTTCCTTCATTTCTACGCTGGCTGTTGGCGGTATCGCGTTCTCGACGGCGCAATACCTGTCCGGTCAGCGCGCCCTGTTCATGGACGCGACACTGAGGGATGCGACCTTCGGCTGGATGACTGGGAATATTTTCGGTCTGCCCAGCGAATTGATCATTGCCGCGATCCTGGTTCTGGGCGCGTGGTTCGTGCAATCGCGAACAACCTTTGGACGCGCTCTTAAGGCGGTGGGTGCGGGTGAACCTGCGGCTGTCGCCTCGGGACTTAATGTCAACCGGATCAAGATCATGGCATTTGCCTTGTCCGGTGGACTTGCGGCGATTGCGGGCTTGCTGTTCTCGGTCAAATTGTCCGGTGGTTCTCCCACGCTGGCCAACGGGTTTCTGCTGCCTGCAATCGTTGCGGTTCTGGTTGGCGGCACGCCCCTGACCGGCGGTGTCGGCGGGGTCATCAACACTCTGATCGGTACGCTGATCGTTGCGGTGATCCGTTCTTCGATGCTGTATTTCGAGGTGGATGCCACCCGGCAGCAGATGGTTTTTGGCCTGATCCTGATTGCGGCGATTGCATTGACCATCGACCGATCAAAACTCAGGGTCGTGAAATGACCGGGACCATGAAAGCCGCAGTCCTGATCAGGCCAGGGCAGTTCGAAGTGCGGGACGTGCCGCGCCCCGAGCCTGGACGGGACGAGGTGTTGGTCCGGATATCGCGGGTTGGGATTTGCGGCACGGACATGCATATCTTCAATGGCCACTATGCGGCGGAAAACCTGCCGATGATCCCGGGCCACGAGTTCACAGGTATCATCGCGGCGATCGGAGAAGATGTGACAGGTCTTGCCGTTGCGACTCCGGTAGTGGTGGACATGAATATTGGGTGCGGAAACTGTTATTGGTGCAGGCGCAACGAAATTCTGAATTGCCCTGAAATGAAGCAAATGGGCATATCAATGGATGGGGCTTTTGCCGAATTTATCTCGGTTCCTGCACGATTGGTCATTCCCGCCTCTGATGATGTCCCTGCTGATATTCTGGCATTGACCGAACCGCTGGCCTGCGTTGCCCGTTGCGCACGCAAGGCAAATGTTACCTTTGGTCAGTCTGTTGTGGTATTAGGCGCCGGTCCGATCGGTAACCTGCACGTTCAGCTATTGCGTGCAATTGGTGCCGCTCCGATCATTGTGGCCGACGTGTCGGAAGACCGCGTACAAATGGCCCTGCAGAACGGAGCGGATGTCGGTGTTTCCGATCCGTCTAAGCTGAAACAGACGGTTTTGCACCATACCGACGGGCGCGGCGCGGATATCGTCATCGAAAGTGTTGGCTTGCCTGTGCTGTATGAGCAGGCAATGCAATTGATCCGCAAAGGCGGCCACATCGCGGCCTTCGGCCTGACCGGGGCCGGTGAGACGTTGCCCGTCGATATCCTGCAGACAATCCTGCAGGAAAACTCGATCAAAGGGTCTGTCGCGGGTATGGGGCAGGACATGCATGACGCTCTGACGTTGCTGACGCATGGCCGGATCAAAACTGACCTTTTTACGCGCGCCGCTTACCCGCTGGATCGCATTCAGGAGGCTTTCGATAGCTTCCCGGACCGGCCACAGGATTTGAAAACCCAGATTGTTATGGCGCGTTAGTTAAAACGGGAGGAACTCAGCATGACTGTCGAGATCTATATGTCGAAACCGGAGGGCATGATCCCCAACAGCCGCTTTCCGCTGTTGATTCATCGCGGTGCGATCCCCGGTGGCGGGGTGGTCGCGGTAAAGGCGCGGTTCCGTGCAAATGGCTGGGGGAACAATTGGGAATACCCGGGCGTCTACGAATACCCTCACTTCCATTCGACCTCACATGAATGCCTGGGCTGCGCGACCGGTTGGATGGAATTCAACCTGTCTGTGAATGGCTGGACCAGAGTGCGGATTGAAGCCGGTGACGTGATCGTCATGCCCGCCGGTGTTAGCCATGAGATGGTTGGACGCTCGGACGACATCATGATGTGCGGCGGCTATGCCGGAGGCCGCGACTGGGACAATATTCAGGAAGCTTTCCTGACACCCGAAATGTTTCAGGCCGCTGTCAAGCGGATCATGATGCTGCCGATCCCGGACAAAGACCCTGTGACCGGAGGTGTTCTTGACCAATGGCACGATGCGCCGTCGTCCGTTGATGGCGGTTGGAATGATTTTCGCGACGGGCTGGATGCGTCGGCCTGAGTCGCAACGCAAGATGGAGCACATCAGATGGATCAAGGTAGCCACGTTCTGACGCCGCCGTCCCAACCGCGAGAGTTTGGCTTTTTTCTGGACGGCAATTGGGTGCCCGCCGGAGACCGCGAGGTGTTCGAACGGTCTTCGCCAGGACACGGCGTGCCGGTCACGCGCATCTCGCGCTGTACCGAGGATGATCTGAACGTCATTGTCGCCTCGGCCCGCACGGCATTTGATGATCGCCGGTGGTGCGGTCTGACCGGGGCCGACCGCGCGGCGGTTTTGCTGAAAGCGGCCGAGCTGATCCGCGCGCGGACGGACGAGATCGCCTATTGGGAAACGCTGGAAAACGGAAAACCGATCAGTCAGGCGCGGGCCGAAGTTCAGGGCACCGTTGGCATGTTCGAGTTTGCATCGGGTCTGGCGCGCGCGTTGCACGGAGAAAGCTTTAACAACAGCGGCGACGCGGCAATGGGTATCGTCGCCCGTGAACCCGTGGGTGTTGTCGGTCTGATCACGCCCTGGAACTTTCCGTTTCTGATCCTGTGTGAACGGGTGCCGTATATTCTTGCCGCAGGCTGTACGATTGTTGCCAAACCTTCCGAGGTGACCAGCGCGACGACGCTACTGCTTGCGGAAATCCTCAGCGAAGCAGGGCTGCCTGATGGGGTATTCAATGTGGTCACTGGATCAGGTAGCGTGATTGGCCAGAAGTTGGCCGAGCATATGGATATCGACATGCTGTCTTTCACCGGCTCGACTGCTGTGGGGCGGTCGGTGGTTGCGGCTGCGGGCCAGAGCAACTTCAAGAAACTGGGGTTGGAACTTGGTGGCAAGAACCCGCAGATTGTGTTCGCGGATGCCGATCTTGAGGATGCCGCAGATGGTGTTGCCTTTGGCATCGCCTTCAATACCGGTCAATGTTGTGTATCGGGCGCGCGGCTGTTGGTCGAGCGGTCAGTGGCGCGGAAATTCTCGGAAATGGTGGCGGACAAACTGCGTAAGGTGCGCGTCGGCGATCCGCTGGATGAGCGTACACAGGCCGGCGCGATCACTACGGACGCGCAGAATCGCACGATCCTGTCCTATATCGCCAAAGGTCAGGAAGAGGGTGCAACCCTGCTGACTGGTGGGACCACACCCAAGATATCCGGCGGGCAATATATAGATCCGGTCGTCTTCACCGATGTCACCACGGATATGGTGATTGCCCGGGAAGAGATTTTTGGCCCAGTCTTGTGCGTGATCCCGTTCGATACGATTGACGAAGCGATCTCGATTGCCAACGATACGGAATACGGTCTGGCCGCCAGTGTCTGGACCAAGAATATCGACAAGGCTCTGACCATCTCGCGCCGGGTTCAGGCGGGCCGCTTCTGGGTTAACACCACGTTGGCCGGAGGACCGGAACTGCCCATCGGTGGCTTCAAGGCGTCGGGATGGGGCCGCGAGGCTGGGATGCACGGGGTCGAGGAATATACGCAGATCAAATCGATCCATGTCGAGATTGGCAAGCGGACGCATTGGGTGGAATGATGGGGCAAAGCGGGTACGACTATGTGATTGTCGGGGGTGGTTCGGCCGGTTGCGTTCTGGCCAGCCGTCTCAGTGAAGACAGCACAGCACAGGTATTGTTGCTGGAAGCGGGTGGCAATGACAATCACCCGCTGATCCATATGCCGGTTGGGTTCGCCAAGATGACCGCCGGGCCGCACACTTGGGGGTTCACGACCGTGCCTCAGGTGAACGCCAACAATCGCGAAATCCCCTATGCTCAGGGCCGGGTCATCGGTGGCGGCAGTTCGATCAACGCCGAAGTCTTCACCCGCGGCCACCCTGTGGATTATGACCGCTGGGCCAACGAAGAGGGCTGCGAAGGCTGGTCGTTCAAGGAGATCCAGAAGTACTTCGTTCGGTCGGAACGCAACGCTATCCTGTCTGGTGAATGGCACGGAACCGAAGGCCCTCTGGGCGTGTCGAATATCGCCGCGCCGCAGGAGATGACGCATGCCTTTGTGCGGTCCTGTCAAGAGGCGGGCATCCCCTACAACCCCGATTTTAACGGGTCGGTTCAGGAAGGGGCAGGCGTCTATCAGACCACGATCTGGAATGCGAAACGCTGTTCGGCTGCGGTGGGTTATCTGAAGCCAGCGTTGTCTCGGTCGAACCTCACGGTCGAAACCGGATGCCAGGTGCATCGCATTTTGATCGAAGGCGGACGCGCGACCGGTGTCGAATACAACAGGGGTGGGCAGGTTCAGACGGTGACCGTCGATCAAGAGGTTTTGGTGACGTCGGGTGCCATCGGAACGCCCAAGCTGATGATGCTGTCGGGCGTTGGCCCTGCTGCGCATCTGCGCGAGCATGGGATTGAGGTCATACACGATCTGCCGGGTGTCGGCGAAAATCTGAATGACCATTTCGGCATCGACATCGTGGCAGAGTTGAACGGGCATCAAAGCCTCGACAAGTATAACAAACCGCATTGGGCGGCGTGGGCCGGGATTCAATATTACCTGTTTGGCTCGGGGCCGGTAGCATCGAACGTAGTAGAAGGCGGCGCGTTCTGGTACGGTGACACATCCGCCCCGGTTCCCGATTTGCAATTTCATTTCCTGGCAGGTGCAGGTGCCGAAGCCGGTGTGCCAAGTGTTCCCAAGGGCAGCTCGGGCATCACCCTGAACTCCTACACAATACGCCCCAAGGCGCGTGGAACCGTGCGGCTGAGGTCAAGCCGGGTCGAAGATATGCCTCTGGTTGACCCCAATTTCCTTGGGCATCCGGATGATTTGAAAACCTCGGTCGAGGGTGTGCAACAAAGTGTCGAGATCTTCCGCCAGAACAGCCTGCAGAAATACATCCGCCAGATCCGGTTTCCGGATAATGGCGTCAAGACACAGGCCGATTTCGAAGCCTATGCGCGGCAATATGGGCGCACGTCTTATCACCCCACATGCACTTGTAAAATGGGTGTGGATTCAATGGCGGTGGTCGATCCGCAGATGCGCGTTCACGGGGTTGACGGGCTGCGGATTTGCGACAGTTCGGCCATGCCCAGCCTGATTGGATCAAACACCAATGCGCCGACGATCATGATGGCTGAAAAAGCGTCGGATATGATCCGGGGTAATCACTGAAACCGGTTTGCCTTTCGGAAATGGCGGTTCCCCAAGGGCACCGCCGCTTTTTTCAGTCCCATTCTGGTGCCCAGGGCACAAGATCTTCGGTGACGATCCTGTAGCCGGTATGGGTCAAGGCATCGATCCGGTCCATGTCGATGCCGGACAGGGTAAAGTCCATCACGTCGAAATTGGCTTGGATATTGGCGCGCTTGGTGGACATCGTGTTTATCGAAACGCCTTTTTGCAGGATCCACCGCAACACGACCTGTCCTGCGGTCTTCCCATAGCCTTTGCCGATTTCGGCAAAGATCGGATTCTTGAAGACTTCACCACGCGCAACCGAACAATAAGACGAAAGAGGGATTCCGGTTTCGCTGGCTGCCGCAAGCAAGGTATCCTGATTCAGCAACGGGTGGAATTCGACTTGGTTCGTTACCAGAGGAGTGTCGATGATTTTGGTTGCATCCCGCATCATCTGCGCCGTGTAATTCGAAACACCGATATTCTTGGCCAGACCTTTTGTGTGTGCTTGTTCCAGCATCTTCAGGGATGGTGCGATATCGCCACCAACAGGGGGCCAGTGCAAAAGCAACACGTCAACATAGTCCAGCTTCAGTTTCTTGAGGCTTTCTTCAGCAGAGGGCAAAAAGGCCGCCTCGCTGAAACTGTCAGGATGGACTTTGGTGGTGACGCAGATCTCATCACGGGCCAGGCCAAGCTCGGCTAATGCATCGCCGGTTTCCCTTTCATTTCCGTACATTTGCGCGGTGTCGAACGAACGGTATCCGGTCTCTGCGGCGATCATCATGGCATCCCGGAGTTCGGTCTCGGTCAGCGGAAAGGTGCCAAAAGTGCGCTGATAGGTCTTCTGAAAGTAGATATTCATAGCGGTCCTCACTGATATCAACCCTGTAAGTAACCTATTAGTTACTTGATGTCAGGTCAATTCTGCTGTGTGATTAATTCTGGTTGATTTTGGTCGGTTGCCGGGGCATAACATATAACCAGTTAGTTACTTTCGTGAGGATCGCATGAGCAAGCAGATGACGGCGCGCGAAGCAGCAAATCTGGTGCCTGACGGGGCGACCGTGGCGGTGAATTCGTCAAGTGGTCTGTGCTGCCCCGATGCGGTGCTCAAAGGGTTGGGTGAACGTTTTGATGAGGAAGGCGCGCCAACCAATCTCACGACTATCCACCCCATCGCGGCAGGTGATTTCTTTGGCACCAAAGGCGTCGATCACATTGCAAAGCCGGGCCTTTTGACCCGGATCATTGGCGGGTCATACCCATCGGGGCCCAGCAATGCCGAACCGCCGCTGATCTGGCAGATGATCACGGGTGAACAGGTGCGGGCCTATAATGTGCCCTCGGGCATCATCTTTGACATGCTTCGCGAAGCGGCGGCCAAACGACCGGGTGTGTTGACGAAAGTGGGTATGGACACATTTGTCGATCCCGACATCGAAGGTTGCGCCATGAACACGGCGGCCCGTGCCGAGCCCATTGTAAAACGTATGGCATTCGAAGGCGAGGACTGGCTGTATTTTAGATCCATGGCTCCGAACGTTGCCATCATCCGTGCCACTACGGCGGATGAAAAGGGCAATCTTAGCTTTGAACATGAAGGGGCCTATCTGGGCGCGATGGAGATGGCGCTGGCTGCGCGCAATAACGGCGGAGTCGTGATTGCGCAGGCCAAGCGGATTGCGGCGGCAGGCAGCATTCGCCCGCACGACGTCCATGTGCCCGGCATTCTGGTCGACGCGATTGTCGAAGCCCCGGATCAGTTGCAGACTACGGCGACAGAGTACGATCCGGCAATTTCAGGTGAACTGACCCGTCCAATCGACAGCTTCCGCACGGCGGAATTTAACGTTGGCAAAGTCATTGCCCGCCGGGTTGCGCAAGAGCTGAAGGACGGCTGGGCCGTGAATATCGGATTTGGCATCTCGGCCAATGTCCCCCGCATTCTTGTCGAAGAGGGGCTGCATGGGTCAGTCACATGGATGATCGAACAAGGTGCGGTTGGCGGTGTGCCGTTGCTCGACTTCAAATTCGGCTGTTCAGCCAATGCCGAGGCGTTTGTGCCGTCTCCGCACCAGTTCTGCTATTTCCAGGCCGGCGGGTTTGACGCCTCGCTCCTGTCATTTCTTGAAGTCGACAGGAACGGCTCGGTAAATGTGTCGCGTCTGTCTGCCATTCCCCACAGAACAGCGGGGGCAGGTGGCTTTGTGGACATCACCGCGCGTGCGCGCAAGATCGTGTTCTCCGGCAATTTCAATGCCGGAGCAAAAATGACCGTTGAAGATGGTTTGTTGAATATCCTGCAGGAAGGAAAAGTTGCCAAATTCGTCGATGAGGTCGACCAGATCTCGTTCTCGGGCAAGCGGGCCCGGCTGCAGGGGCAGGACGTGACCTATGTGACCGAGCGCTGTGTGATCAAACTCACGGAACGCGGCCTGATGGTGACCGAAATCGCGCCAGGCGTGGATCTGCAGCAAGACGTTCTGAATCAGGCGGCGACACCGTTGTTGGTCGCCGATACGCTGGTGACGATGGCTAAAGAACTGTTTGATCCGGCCCCGATGGGCCTGCAATTGCAGACAGCATGATGGAGCACCTTCTGCTGGACATCGAAAACGGGATCGCGCGGTTGACGCTCAATCGCCCTGATCGGTTGAATGCGATTGACGAGCCGATGATGGACGAATTGTTGTCCATGTGCCGTCGGATCGAACATGCCGATGACACGCATCTTGTCATTCTGACCGGGGTCGGCAAGGCATTTTGCGCAGGGGGTGATATCGAGGCCTGGTCCAGCCGGTCGGCGGATGAATTTGGCCGCCATTGGTTGCGTGACGGGCATCAGGCTCTGGACGCGCTGACACGGCTGCGCCAGCCGGTTATCGCTGTCCTGAACGGGCATGTTCTGGGCGGTGGGCTGGAATTGGCGGCCTGTGCAGATTATCGCATTGCAGAATCCCACATCCGGATCGGACAGCCCGAGCCCGCGCTAGGGATCATTCCCGGATGGTCCGGCACGCAGCGTGTGGTCCGGCGGTTCGGCGCGCAGCTTGTGCGGCGCATGGCCTTGTTTGGCGAACAGCTTTCAGCGCAGGAAGCGCTGGCCGCCGGGATTGTCGATCAGGTTGTCGAAAATGGGCAGGGTTTGGACGCCGCCGAAGATCTTTCCCGTCGCATGCGCCATCGCGGGCCGGTGGCGACTGAGCTTGTCAAAATGCTGATCAATGCCGCCGAAGGCGAGGAGCGTGAGCGCATATTTGAGGCGCTCGCTGGCCGGGTTGCCGCTGTGCAGCCCGAACTAAAAACTGGTCTCGCCGCGTTCAAAGATCGCAAGAAAGCTGATTTCTGGTAACCAGTTTCGAAAGGACATCCGATGATACGTCACCTTGTTCACCTTCGTTTCGAGGACAACGTCTCTGACGACGAAAAAGAACGACTGTACAATGACTTGGCCGATCTTGGCGATCACATAGACGGTATCTTGGATTTTCAGCACCGCAAGAACGTTTCGGTTGAGACCGATCTGATCCGAGGCTTCAACGACATGTTCTGGTTCGACTTCCGCGATGCAGCGGTTCGTGACGCGTATCTGATTGATCCGGTGCATCAGGAAATCGGCGGACGCATTGTCGCAAAAACCGTAGGCGGTGCGGATGGCGTATTCGTCTGTGATGTCGAGGTTTGATCGCAGTCTCTAACAGCAGGTTCTGAAGCGTTCGACGATCACATCCAGGACTTCATTCGGATCGCGCTTCCACCAGTTGCCAGCTGAGAAGATTTCGACCTCGCAAAGGCCGCTGTACCCGGCGGCCTCGACTGCCGCGCGAAGGGTTGGCAAATCCGCAACCCCGTCACCCATCATCCCGCGATCCAATAGGATATCAGTGGTATCAGCCAACCAATCGCAAAGGTGATACCCCAGAATTCGGCCGTTGGCGCGCTGCGCCAGTGTGTCGGCCAACGACGTGTCCCACCAGACATGATAGACATCGATGGCAACGCCCACATTCGGCGCCTCCACCGCGTCGCAGACATTCAACGCATCTGCGGCGGTCATCAGGCAGGTCCGGTTGCCTGCAGTCGCAGGATTGAGCGGCTCCAACGCCAGGTGGACGCCGCGCTCTGCCGCAAAGGGGGCCGCGCGGGCCACGCGGTCGGTCAAGATTTTCTGGCTTTCCAGAACACCCTTGGTGCCCGGTTCCGGGCCACCAGTGACGATGGTCAGCACCGAGGTCCCCAATTCCGCAGCCTGATCGATGGACAGGTGGAAATCATCCATGATCTCTTTATCAGTGGGCAACGCCAGAGGGCCGGTCAGAAAAGGTGTTCGGCACAGACCCACGACCTGCATTCCCGCTTCGCGAACGCGTTGCCCGATCTCGGCCTCGCGCCCGTCCAGCTCGCGCCGCCAGAAGGTGATGCCGCCAAACCCGCGCACGGCGCAGGCGTCGATGACGCGCTCGGGGGACCATCCAGCGCCATGGCCTTCAAGATTGTGACCAAGGGTCGCTGTATTCAGGGCCAGCGCGGAATGGTCCTGCGAAAAGTCTCGCATCTGCTCAGACCCCGTACAGCTTCAGCAGATTGCCCATCCGTTGAACCGCCAGATCCGGGTCGCGCAGCAAACCACATTCATCCGCCATTTTGAAGCAGTCGGTGAAATAGGGCAGAGACCGCGTTGCCTGCGCACCGTTCAGCATGATGAAATGGTCCTGAAAGCCGTTGAGCCAGGCCAGAAACACCACCCCGGTTTTGTAGTATTGCGTCGGCGCGCGAAAGATATGGCGTGCCAGCGGCACCGTCGGGTCCAGAGTTGCGCGGAAGGATTTGGCATCGCCCGCGCTGAGTTTGCTGACCGCATAAGCCGCGGCCGGTGCCAGTGGGTCAAAGATACCTAGCAAGGCGTGGGAATAGCCCCTTTCGTCGCCTTCGATCAGTTCGGGATAGTTGAAGTCATCGCCCGTATACATTTTGACGCCGTCAGGCAATCGACGGCGCATGACGATCTCTTTTTCCGCTGCCAGAAGAGAGATCTTGATGCCTTCCACTTTGGCGGCATTTTCCTCGATGATCGCAAGGGCAGTTTCCAGCGCGACCTCGAAGCTGTCCGATCCCCAATAGCCTGCCAACTGCGGGTCGAACATCTCCCCCAGCCAGTGCAAGATCACCGGGTGATCGCAGGCGGCCAGAACATCGCGGTATACGGCGAAGTAGTCTTCGGGGCCTTTGGCAACCTTCGCCAGCGCGCGCGAGGCCATCAGGATCAGGCGTCCACCCACCTTCTGGATGGCATCGACCTGCTCAAGATAGGCGCGGCGCACATCGTCCAGAGTACGAGCATCGGCAGGGTCCAGATGATCGGTGCCGCAGCCATTGGCGACCAACGCATCCGGTAGTTCTTCCTTGGTGCGGCGGATCAGTTCCAGAGCGCCGGTCCAGTCCAATCCCATGCCACGCTGAGCGGTGTCCATCGCCTCTGCGATGCCCATACCCATACCGGCAAGATAGTGACGGAACTCCATCGTCTTGCCCCAATCCAAATGGGCGGGGCCGGTTGGGTCGTGATCGCCAAAGGGATCGACCACGACATGCGCGGCGGAATACAAAACGCGGGCAGAATTGGGTGTCAGCTTCGAGGGCGCGACAGGTGTTCCGACCAATGTGTGGTCTTGCATTTTGCCTGTGGCGTCGGGAAGCTTGATCTTCATCGGGTGACCTCAGAAACGGGGAACAAGCATGCCGGCATCCGCCGAAATTGCCTGTCCGGTTGTATAGGGAAATTTGCCGCTGGCCAGAGAGGCGATGATTGTACCCATCTCGTCAGGCTGACCCACGCGGGGGAATAGGGTCAGCCCGTCCTTGGCGCGCCGGTCATATTGCTCAATCACCGGCGCAGTCATGTCGGTGGCGATCAGACCCGGTTGTACGTCGTAAACCGCGATATTCTCGGGGCCGAGCCGAACGGCAAATGTCTTGGAAATCATCGCGGCCGCTGCTTTGGAGGCGCAATACTCTGCCCGAGGTGCGGCAACAGCCACCGCGTTCGACGAGGTCACGTTGACTATGCTATGAAAGGTCGCCGCGTCCCGATCGCGCGCCAGAAGGCGTCTGGCAAAAGCTTGCGACAGGAAAAACATCGCCTTTGTGTTCACGGACATGCAGCGGTCATAGCTTTCTTCCGACACGTCCAGCAGATCTCCGCGCTGCATCACGCCGACGCCGGCGTTGTTTACCAGCGTCGTGAGGGGCCCGATCTCGGCCTCAATGGCTGCTAATTGCTCATCGTGGATGGCAGTGTCTGAAACGTCAAAAGCGGCGGCGACAACCGGAACGCCGATTTCGCCGATTTTGCCCGAGGCTTCGCTCAGTTCATCGTCCAATAGGGGACCGTTGACCGCGATGGCAAAACCTTCGCGCGCCAAAGCCACGGCCGCCGCTAGGCCTATCCCACGGGACGATCCGGTTACAAGTGCTGCACGAATGCTCATGTCGCTGCCCCTTTTGTCAGCAATTCTCGAGCTATGATCATACGCTGAATCTGGTTTGTGCCTTCATAAATCTGGGTGATCTTTGCATCTCGATACAGTCGTTCAACCTCGAATCCGCGGATATACCCAGACCCGCCAAATACCTGAACAGCATCCGAAGAGCGCTGAACCGCCATATCTCCGGCAAAGCACTTGGCAATCGAACACGCCTTGGTCGCATCTTGCCCGGTATCGATCTTGTAGGCGGCAGAGTGAACCAGAAGCCGGGCTGCCTCGACATCCTTGGCGATGTCGGCCAACAACCACTGAACCCCCTGAAAGTCCGAGATAGGTTTGTTGAATTGTTTGCGCTGCTGCGCATAGTCGGTGGCGGCTTCTAGGCCTGCCTGACCAATTCCAACCGCTAGGGCCGCGATTCCGACCCGACCCTTGTCGAGAACGCTCATCATCATGTGAAAACCGCGCCCTTCGGTGCCTAGCAATGCGTCGGCGGGCAGGCGTACATCGTCAAATGACAACGGCCCAACCTGACTGGCCCGCTGGCCCATTTTGAGCTCTTTCGGGCCACGCGAAACGCCTACGGCGTGCAGGTCGACCACAAAGATGGACATACCGCGATGCGCTGCCTCTGGGTCTGTCCGGGCCAGAACAAAGCCCAGATCAGCAACGGGGGCGTTGTGAATCCAGATTTTTCCGCCGTTCAGAAGCCAGTTATCACCATCGCGTACAGCCGTTGTCCGGATGCTCGACACGTCGGTGCCTGCTTCAGGTTCGGTAATGCAATAGGCTGGCCGCAATTTGGCGGCCAACAGATCACCCAACCATTTCTGTTTCTGTTCCGCCGTTCCGTGGCGTACCAGCAAGGTTGTCACCAGCTCAAGCAGGCCGCATTGATCTGCGATCGAAGCGTAGCCGCGGGACAGCTCTTCCATCACCAGCGCATAGGTTACGGTGTCGAATCCTGGGCCGCCAAGATCTTCGGGAACGCCAATGCCAAACAGACCAAGCTCGGCCATCTGGTCATAGATTTCAGCAGGAAAACGCGAGTCGCGGTCCAGTTCTTCCGCTGCGGGGCGGATGACATCCTCTGCGAACTGCCGGGTCATTTCACGGACTTGAATGTGGGTTTCCGTCAGAAACATAGCTGCGTCCCAAGATGTAACCAGTCAGTTACTAATACGTCGCTGTGCCCACCTTCGTCAAGTGGCTTGATCGGGTGGGAAAACTAAGATAAATAACCAAACAGTTACTTAATTGGCAACAGAGATTTGCAATCCGGCCACTATCCTGGTTCCGGTTTGTCAATGGGAGGCTTGCATGAATCCGAATGCAAAAAACAAGTTTGGCAGGGTCGATCTTGAGGTGACCGCCTTTGGCTTTGGCACCGCGCCAATCGGCAATATCTTTCGCGAAATCGACGAAGAAACGTCGGATGCGATGATCCAGCATGCTTGGGACAAGGGTGTCCGGTATTTTGACACGGCACCGATGTACGGCCATGGGCTTTCGGAAATGCGGACTGGTCATAGCATGCGCTGGAAAAACCGTGATGATTTCGTCCTTTCGTCCAAAGTTGGTCGCGTGCTTAAGCCTGCCCGACGCCAGGACATCAATTTTGAACCTTGGACAAATGCTGCGCCGTTCACGATGCACTTTGATTACTCTTACGACGGCGTCATGCGATCATTCGAGGACAGCTTGCATCGTATGGCACTGGAGCGGATGGATATCTGTTTCATTCACGACATCGATGTTTTCACGCGCGGCAACGACCAGCCCGAAGTGTTCAATCAAGCCATGGATGGTGCGTGGAAAGCGCTGGAGAGCCTGCGTGATCAGGGCGTTGTCAAAGCCATCGGTGTTGGTGTGAACGAGTGGGAAGTCTGCCACGCCGCACTAGAGCAGCGCGATTTTGACTGCTTTCTGCTGGCGGGGCGCTATACTCTGTTGGAGCAGGATGCGCTGGACAAGTTCCTACCGCTTTGTGAAGAGCGCGGGGCGGCTGTTGTTGTTGGTGGCGGTTTCAATTCCGGCATTCTGGCGACCGGCGCGAAGGAGGGGGCCAAGTACAATTATGCCCCGGCACCAGCCGAGATCATGGAAAAAGTCACCAGGATCGAAGCCGTTTGCGCGGAATACAATGTGCCGCTGCCCGCAGCTGCACTGCAATTCGTTGTCGCACACCCGGCAGTTCCGAGTTTCTTGGCCGGGACCCGCACCGTCGAGCAACTGGATCAGAATCTCAACTGGTTCAGCTATGACATTCCAGCAGAGTTCTGGGCTGACCTGAAGGCCAAGGGGCTTCTGCGCGAAGACTCCCCAGTTCCGAAATGAAGCCAGCTGTCCTGCCAGCAGGAAAATACGGTTACAACGACCTAATGGTCGGGGATGTCATGAAAACTGGATCCGCAGAGATTTCTGCGGACCGAATTGCAGCTTTTGCCGCACTGACCGGGGATGAATATGAGCTTCATCTCGACGATGCGGCCGCTCGTCAGCGGGGTTTCAAGGCTCGTGTAGCCCACGGCCTTTTGGTGTTGTCAGTGGTGGATGGGCTCAAGTTTCAGGCTCGTGCAAAACCCGATGGTCTGGCTTCGCTGGGGTGGGATTGGCGCTTTGAAAAACCTGTCTACGCAGGTGACATTATCCGGGCTGAACTGATCGTTGTCTCAAAACGCATAACGTCATCGGGAAAGTGCGGGATCATTGAGTTTCATTTTGATGTTTTCAATCAGGATGATCTGAGGGTCCAGCACGGAACCAATAAGTTGATATTTGACATGCAACTTCAACTGGGCTGACGAGGGGTTCATGTCTGTATCACTCACCAAACGAGTTATCACGCATAAAGCGGCCAACGCTGCGATTCAGGCAGCGCTGGATCATGCGGCACAGAACGGATGGTCTGTTGCTGCGTTGGTGGTCGATACGGGCGGGCATATGGTTGCAGCGGGCCGGATGGATACAGCTCCTGCCGCCGTGGCAGATTTCGCGCTGGACAAAGCCCGTACAGCGGTTCTGGGTAAAACGACACGGGCATTTGCCGAACGCATGTCCTCGCATCCGAATTTGAAAATGGGTTTACTGAACCGTCCGGGCTTGTGTGCCTGGGATGGAGGTGTCCCTATCTACGAAGACAGTGTGTTGATCGGTGCAATGGGTGTATCGGGAGCAGCCGGTCCTGACGACATTCAGTGTGTCCAGGCCGGGCTGATGGCGATTGGTTTGGGTGATTGATTCGAGTTTGAGCGCTGTTGGGTTGTAGGACGTTGGTGGCAATGGCTCCGAGGTTTTGCGCGGAAGACCTGATGTTGTGCCAATCCGAAGATCTTTTTCTGGCAGCGTAGAACTGTGTTGTCTTTGTAACCAAGAGAGCGGAGCGAAGGGTGGGAACTTGGCGATCAATCTGACGGCAACCCAAGGCGCTCATCCGACCTTGGTCAAAGCAAACAAATATGGCTTTGTTGCGAAGTAATATTCTGACTGAAGAAACCAGGCCGAGCCAACGGTCTAAGCAACCAGTTTCGCGGCTGCTGAAATGGACACAGTCCGGGTGTGAACCGACCTTTGCGGATCATGTGTGCAGCCTCGATGCCTGCGGTGTTGGTACCGCTCTTGTCGAGGGCATTTAAAAGAAATGCTCACGCGACATTCACTTAGAAAAGAGTTTCATCCATTCGCATGATCGACCGCAATATCGCGATGCCCGCAAGCAGCGTCGGCAATAGCGCCTGAGTACCGTGCAACCCATCGTTTCAGCCTAGTGTGATCATCCGATACACAGCGCTCGGCCGTGAACTCTACCAGACAACGATAAGGCACGCCGCGCCGGACTTAGAAGAACGCCGCAACGAGGATGACATCGTTCGGATACTGCGCGCCTTTGAAAGAAATCATGAACATTCTTTTGTTCTGCGATTTCCGAAAGTCATTCACCAGCTTAGGGGCTGAGCATCAACAGATTTATTATTGCTACAGATCTGCCTTTGTTTTCCCTGCCTGCCCATCACAAACCCTTAGGTCAGCGGCACCATCGCCAGAGCCCTGATGGGTGACCCGGTGCCATTTTCGATCTTCAGCGGTGCCGCGATCAGGAGCGCACCCTTTGGCGGCAAAAGGTCAAGATTGGCAAGAGAGGCCAAGCCAAAGCAATTGTCCCGATGCAAGTAGTTATGCGCAGGATAGGGCGGGCTCATCTTGCCTGCCATGCCGGCATCCGTCCCGACACATTGGCTGCCCCAACCGACGATACCCTTGGACAAAAGATAATCGAGGCAGTCGGTGGTGGGTCCAGGGCTGTGCGACCCGTCTTCATAAGGGTTGGCGTCCATGTTCAAGAAGGTCTCTGGATCATGAGATCGTTTGTCCCAATCCGTGCGCATAACGACCCATTCGCCAGGATTGATTTCGCCGTGTTCCCCCTCCCACTCTTTGACGTGCTCTGCAGTGAGCAGGAAATCCGGGTCCGCGGCGGCCTGCCTTGAGCAGTCGATAACATTCACAGGCGCGATCAGGCGCTGTACGTCGAGCGTATCGGTCGCGCCATCAGGAAAGTCCCTGCCGGTGATCCAATGATGCGGCGCGTCGAAATGAGTGCCAGAGTGCTCACCCAATTTCAGCCAGTTCCAGGCAAAAAATGGTCCATCGGCGTCATACTCGCTGATGCGGTGAATTTCGACTTTTGGCGTGTTTCTGGCAAAATCCTCGGGCAGTTGCAGGATCGGCGTGTCGGGGCCCAAAGGGGCGGTGCAATCGACCATCTTGATCTGTCCCGACATCAACATGGCCCCGAACCTCGCAAGTACGTCTTTGGCACATGGGGAAACTGCTGTGGTGGTTGATCCTTGCGGTGTGCGACCCGCAAACCGGCGACGGCGTCGGGCGAGGACTTCGCCGGTGATGTCAAAAACGGTCCCGATCGTTTCTTTCTTTGTGACATTTCCCGGAGAAAGGCGGACGAGTGGCCCGCGAAAATCGACAGAATATCCCTCGACGCTGAGCGCACCGACCACTGCCGCGGCTTCGGGTTTGTCGGGAAACCGCAACATGACAGACCCGCCGCGCCCTGCTGCCGTGCGCGGAGAATGCAACGGGATATTAAGCGCGTCCGCACGTGCGATGATCTGATCTGCAAGCTGTTGGTTCCATGCGGCAATTTCCACGTGATCCTGCCCCGCGTGCCAACGAAGCGCCGGTAGTGAGGCCAGTGCAGGAACAACGGCCGGCGTGCCACCGTCGAAACGGCGGATATCGGGCGCATAGTCGAATTTGTCGAGATCCCATGAAAATGGGTTGTTCTGAGAAAACCACCCGCGCCCTTCGGGTTTGAGGTCCGCGATACGATCTTTGTCGATGTACAGAATTCCGGCCCCAGGCGTGCCACACATCCACTTGAGGCTGGTGGACAGCACGAAATCCACCCTTGGGTTCATCGCGTCAAACGGGATCAGGCCCGCAGCCTGTGTGATATCGACACCGATCATGCTGCCCATCTCGCGCCCGTGCGCGACCAGTGGCGCAAGATCGACGCGCGCCGAGGCGGTCGAGGTGACCCAGGTCAGAAGTGCCAAGCCGACATCCGGGCCCCACCGGGCGGCGAAGTCTTCTGCTTCGACCCAGGATTTGCCCTCACTGATGGGAACAGTGTCCAGCGTGAAACCCATCTTGGGCGCAAGCCCTGCCAACAGGAAATGAATAGATGGAAAGCAATCAGCTGCAACCAGCACTCGCTTACCCTTAAGTTGACCTTCCGGTAACGATCGCATCAGCTTATGCATGCCTTCGGTCACGCTCTCGCAGGTCGTGGTCGACCCTTTGGGCACGTTGATTATGCGTCGCCAGAAATCGATGAAATCCTGCCGTTTCAGCAGCATATATCCCCATTGCTTGTCATTTGGGGCTGCCCAAATTTCAGCAAATTCCGCCATCGCCCGCGACAGTTCCTCTTCCTTGCCGGGGTAAATTCCGATGGAGTGATACAGGAAATAGCCAGCGTTCTGAGCGTTCGAAAGCATATCGTGTTTCCCGGAATTAGTGTTGATAAGCGCGCTGCGCGCGTTTCTCCAGCCATCCTGTCAATCGCACAAGCGGCAGAAGGATAATGATGTAAAGGATCGCCGCGCCGATAAGCGGGCTGGGATTTGCAAAGAGTGCCTGCGCATCTGTCGCCTGTTTGAGAAGGTCTGACATCGCCACCACCGAAGCGAGCGCGGTGTCCTTGATGACGGACACACAGTTTGAAGCGTGCGGCGGAATGACAATCCGAATGGCCTGCGGGACGATCACCTTACGCATTGTCGTCCAGAACCCAAGTCCAAGCGCGGCAGAGGCTTCGAACTGGCCTTTTGGAATGGCCTGCAGCCCGGCGCGCATGACCTCGGCCGTAAATGCCGCCAGAACCATGGTCAGCGCAGCGGCGGCGGCTGTGAAAGAATTCAGGGTCACACCCGCAAAGGGCAGGGCATAATAGATCAGGATAAGCAGGACCAGAACCGGAATGGCCCGGATCAAGTCGATATAGGCGATGGCCAGAAAGCGGAACGGTTTGGGCGCATAAAGCCGCATCATGGCCAATAACACGCCCAGGATCGAGCCAAACACGATTGCGGTGATGCCAAGCAGAAAGGTGTTTCCCAACCCCCTAATGAGCATCGGAAAGGCCCGTTTCAGTACGTCAATGTTGAAGAAGATGTCGAGTGCGTCCATTGCCCTACCCGGTCACGTCGTGTGTGCCCGGGTATGCGGCTCGGGCACACCCGGATCTTGAGGGCGCCGCTTACTGGGTTGCGGATGTCGGAATTGGAAGCGGCGTCACGGTCAGGCTTCCTTCGGCCGGAGGTACACCCAACCAGCGCTCGTAAAGCTCGGCCATTGTCCCGTCCGATTTCATTTCGCTTATGATGGCGTTGACGTCTTCCAGCATCGGCGAGTCTTTCGGCATCATCATGGCGAAACGCTCGCCGGTGTTGATCTCGGTCGCGACCTCAAGCCCTTCGCCCTGCGTGAACGCATAGCGTAGCCCCACGACGTCATTCACGACCCCATCAACACGCCCTGTGCGCAGGTCTGTCAGCATGTTCGCAAGCGTGTCATAGCTGTTCAGGCCGCTATAACCGATCACCTCCTCGCGTTCCTTCAGCCAGTTCTCACCGAATGAGGTCGCGATCGCACCGACTTGCTGACCCTTGAGGTCTTCAAGACTTGTGATGCCAGAGTCTGTGCGCACACCAACCCCCAGCGCGCCTTCGACATAGGGCTGCGTGAATGATTGGCTTTCCAAGCGTTCATCCGTGATCGTCAGCGATGAGATCACCATGTCGACACGCCCCGACGCCGTGGCCACAAAAAGCGCCCGGAAATCATATCCGTCAATATCGGCTTCACGCCCCATCCGCGCAGCGATTTCTTTGACGATATCAACCTCAAAACCCTCAAAGTCACCGTTTTCCATCTTGTTTTGCCAAGGCGGATTGGCCGGATATGCACCGACCCGAAGCGGGTCTTCTGCGTGTGCGGCGGACCCCGCGACGGCAAATGCGAGACCTGTCATGGCTGCTAAAATTCGACGACGATGGAATAACATGATTTTCTCCCTGACTGGCTACTTTGAGGTATTGGGTAGCTTATTTTTGCAGTTGAAACGCACGCAGGGACACAGACGAAAGTTTGAGATTATTCCCTGTGCAAAGATGCCATGAGGATTCCGTAAAGTATACTGTTCGTCAACGGAATTGTCCCGTAACTGCTTGAATTTTGCGTTTTTAGCATGAAATTGCGATAAACAGTATACAGTTTAGACGATTTGGCAGTCGGGTTTCCCAAAGGTCTTAGCGAAGAGGTGCGCAGCATTGGCGAAAATGAGCTATCGAGAGCAGGTCTATGAAGAATATCGCGGGCGCATCCAGCGCGGGGAGGTTGATCAGGATGCCCGGCTGGTCGACAAGACCATCGCGAGCGAACTTGGCCTGTCCCGCATGCCGGTTCGCGAGGCGCTCATGCAGCTGGTGCACGAGGGATATCTGGAAGGAACATCCAGAGGTTTCGCACTGCCCAAGCTATCGGATCAGCAGGTTCTGGATGTGTTTGAGCTGCGAAAGCTGTTGGAACCGCATGCGGCTGGACTGGCAGCTCAGGCCATGTCCGATCAATCCGTCTACCGCCTGCGCGAGGCTGTTGCGGATACCATGCAGGCGCTTGAGGCCACGGATATCAATCTACTGTTCCGCGCGATCGAGTTGTTCCGGAACACCTGGCTGAACAGCGTCCCGAACAGGGAGTTGGAGAACACCATTCAACGCTATCACGCGCAGGTCCGCACCGTGCGGGTCGCCACGATGCAAAACCAAGGCAGTCGCAATGTGCTTGTGCGCGGACAATCTGCGCTGCTCGACGCGTTTTCGAGGCGGGATTCCATGGCCGCCATGAGTGAGATGCAGATCTTTGTCCAGCATGGCAGAGAAAGCTATCTCAAAAGCCGAAACCCGTCGCCGGATCAGGTCTGAGGTCAAATCGCCACCTGCGCAGCGCAACGTGACAACGCCGCGCCGACGCATCTTGGCCGCGGGTCAGTCGAGCAGGGCGGTGGCTTCGATCTCGATCAGGAATTCCGGCATGGCAAGCGCCTGCACACCTAGCAAGGTATTCGCTGCAGGAGTGACATCGCCATAAAACGCGCCGATGGCCGGGCCGATTTCGTTGAGATGGTCGGGCGAGTAGTTCACCACATAGGTACGCAGCCGGACCACGTTGGCCGGTCCGGCCCCCTGATCAGCCAGCACTTCTTTGAGGTTGGCGAAACACTGCGCGGCCTGCGCGGCCAGATCGCCTGCGCCGACGATGTTGCAGTCCTTGTCCCATGCGACCTGTCCCGCCAGATGCAACAGGCGCTGGCCTTGACTTTCAACGGCGTGGGAAAATCCGAACTGGGTTGCATTGTACATTCCGGCTGGATTGATGGCTTTGACGGTCATGTTCTCTCCTGCGTTTGCTTGGTTATCGGTCAAGGGTTTCGGGATCGGTGCGCCAGTCCATCAAGGTGGCATAAACCTCATCCGGCCAGGGGATCGACGTATGTTTGTCCAGATCGCTGGCGGCCAGAACCTGCCTGCTGCGCCAGCGCTCTTGTCCTTCACAGCTGATCCGATGGTGCAGCGTCACCGAGGACTTTCCAACCCGCGTAACGATCAGATCGAACACGAGCGTTTCGCCGAACAAGGACGGTTTCGAGAAATCGCAGCTCAGGTGAACCGTAGGCGTGCCCCAGCGTTGTTCCCAAATGATCCGGTTCCACGGATAGCCGATATGGTCCCAGAAATGTTCGTTAACGCCATTCAGTATGTCGAGATACGAGGGGAAATAGGCGGTGCCCGAGATATCGCAATCGCCGAACCGCAGTTCCCGTTCAGTGGTGAAAATCTTGCTCATCTTTTTCTCTGTAGCTCCCTTTATCTGCCTGACGGCAACGGTGTCCTCAGCCCCAGGTTTGGTCGGGGTCGGGCGAGGGGATCGCTGCCAAAAGCTCGGCTGTGTAGGCGGCCTTTGGGGCCTCGAAAATCTCCTGTACCGAGGCGTTCTCGACGATGCGTCCGCTTTCCAGCACCAGCACCTGATCGCTGATGCGTCGTACCACGCTCAGGTCGTGACTGATGAAGGCCACGGTCAGGCCCATCTGCGACTGCAACTCGGCCAACAGTTGAAGAATCTGCGCTTGGCTTGAAACGTCAAGCCCCGAGACGATTTCATCGGCCAGAATGAAGGTCGGGTTCAGCGCAATGGCGCGGGCGATGCCCACGCGTTGACGCTGACCACCCGAAAGCTCGTGCGGGTACCGCGTGGCCAGTGCCGGGTTCAAACCGACCCGCTCAAGCGCCGCCTCGGCTGCGCCCTTTTCATAGACGTTGTGCAGTCGCAGCGGTGCCTCGATGATCCGCCGGATGCGATGACGCGGATTGAGCGAAGACATGGGGTCCTGAAAGATCATCTGCAATTGTCGTCGAAGCGGCAGCAATCCGGCATCATCCAGATGGGTAATGTCCGTGCCGTCAAACTGGATTTGCCCGCTGGTGGGTTCGATCAGGCGGATCAGCGCCCGGCCAAGCGTCGATTTGCCCGAGCCCGAAGCACCGACAATGCTCAGAATACTTCCACGCGGGATGTCAAAGGACAGCCCCTTGAGGATCTCGATTGTCGGGCGCGGACCGAAGACCGGTGTTCTGGTGAAATCGGGCAGCGACAGGCGCAGGTCTTTAATCGAAAACAGCGGGGTCATTCAAAAAACTCGCGATCAGCCGCTGCAACTTCGGCTTGGACGGCGGCGATGACCTGTTCCGGAACCGGCATCAACGCGCCTGCGGGATCGTCATGACGAGGCGTGGCCGCAAGAAGCGCGCGCGCATAGGGGTGTTTCGGACCGGCGAAAAACTGGTGGACATCGGTGTCCTCGACAACGTGACCCGCGTAAAGCACGGTCAGCACGCTGCACACTTTTGAGACGACGCCAAGATCGTGGGTCACGAACAAAAGCGCGGTTCCGTGCTGTTCCTGCATCTGCCGGATCAGACGGATGATCTTCTTTTGCACCGTGACATCCAGCGCCGTGGTTGGCTCGTCGGCGATGATCAGTTTGGGTTCGGCGACAAAGGCCGACGCGATCAGAATTCGCTGGCGCATCCCGCCCGACAGTTCGTGCGGATAAAGCCGCATCACACGAGCGGGATCCGGGATTGCGACCTCATTCAGCAGGTCGATTGCGCGTGCCACTGCATCGGCTTTTGCCCAGCCCAGAATGCTCGTCAGCCGGTCGGTAATCTGCGGACCGATCCGGCGTGAGGGGTTCAGCGCGGTTAGCGGGTCTTGCGGGATCAGCGCGACGTTCCGCGCGACCCAGGCCCGCCGTTCGCGCGGGGGCAGGGCGGTCAGATCGGTGCCATCCAGATGAATGGACCCTCCGGTAAGATGAAGCGCCTGCGGTAGGATATCCAGAATCGCTTTGCCGATCATCGATTTTCCTGCGCCGCTTTCGCCAATCAGGCCGCGCACCTCGCCTGCTGCCAGTTCGATATTCACGCGGCGCAGGACGGGTTGCCCGTTCCGCAGACGAACGTCGAGGTTTTTGATCGACAACATGCTCATTGCAGCACCGGATCAAAACGTTGTTTCAGCCCTTCGCCAAGCTGGCCCAACGAAAGCACAGTGAGGAACAGCGCAATCAGCGGAAAGATCAGGACCCACCAGGCCTGATGGATGCTCTGGCGGCCTTCGGCGATCATCCCGCCCCAGGTCGGTGCATCGGTCGAGATCGACAGATTTACAAAGCCCAGTATTGTCTCGACGATCAAGGCGATGCCCATTTCCAGTGTCAGCATGACCCCGATCGTGGGCAGCACGTTCGGCAGGATTTCTGTCCAAAGCATCGAAAACCGCGAGCGCCCGACAACGCGGGCGTTATCAACATAGTCCATCGCGGACTGAACCATGGTCTCGGCCCGCACCACGCGGGCAAAGCGTGTCCAGTCGATGATGACGATAGCGATGATGATCGAGGTCAGCCCGGTGCCCAGAACGGCGATCAGCAGGATAGCGAACAGCACGGGCGGAAAAGCCATCCAGATGTCGATCAGGCGGCTGATGACCTGATCGGTCCAGCCGCGGTAATACCCGGCCAGCATCCCCAGCAAGGTGCCGAGCAAGCAGGTCAGAACGCCCGCGATTAGCGCCACAGTCAGCGCGATTCGAGTGCCGTAGATCAGCCGTGACAGGACATCCCGGCCAAGACTGTCGGTGCCCAGCAGGTACTTGGGATCGGCCCCGTCGTACCAGAAGGGCGGCAACCGTCCGGCAAAAAGGTCCTGTTCCAGCGGGTCCACCGGCGCGATCAGCGGAGCAAAGATCGTCAGGACGACCAGCAGACCCAGCCAGAGGCCGGGTAGCCACAAACGCAGATTTGCGCGGCGGGGTTGTGCAAGGCGGACGCTAGGCATGGCGCAGCCTCGGGTTCAGCACGGCATAAAGAAGATCGACGGCCAGATTGACCAGTGTAAACAGCAGGGCAAAGATCAGCACGATCCCCTGGATCAGCGGCAGGTCCCGATTGATGACCGCATCAATCGCCATGTTGCCTAGCCCTTCGTAGGAAAACAGCCGTTCGATGATGACGGTGCCTCCGATCAGAAAGGTAAACTGCACTCCGACCAGAGTCAGCGTGGGCAGCGCCGCGTTGCGCAGGGCCTCGCGCAGGATGACCTGACGTTCGGAAAAGCCCTTGACCCGCGCCAGCGTTACATAGTCCAGATGCATTGTTTCCTTCAGGCTCTGTTTGAGGAGTTGCGAAATGATCGCGGCGAGCGGCAGGGCCAGTGCCAAAGCGGGCATCAGCATATGCGCCAGCACATCGCCAAAGACATCCATGCGCAGACGGATGAAGGACTCGAACAGGTAGAAATTGGTGCTGAATTCCGGGTTCAGCGCTGGTGAGATGCGTCCGGATATGTGAAAGATCGGCCACAATACGCCAAACAGCAGGATCAGCGCCAGACCCCACAGGAAATCCGGTACGCTGAGCGCTGCGCCCACACCGACGTCAATGCCGGACTCGACCCGCGTGTCGCGCCAGAGCGTGCCGTAGACCGCCGCTGTCCCCCCCAAGACCAAGGCGACCAGCAATGCAAACGCGGACAGTTCCAGCGTAGCAGGCAAGCGGCCCAGCACCAGATCGCTGACTGGTTGGCGCAGTGAGATCGAGGTGCCAAAATCGCCCTTCGCGATACCTCCGAGCCAGATAAAGAACTGTTCGACAATTGATTTGTCGAGGCCAAAATGTCGTTGAAGCCGGGCAATGTCATCCTCGGTCGCACCAGGTGGCAGCATCATGGCGATTGGATTGCCGGGTACGATACGGATCACGACAAAGACGATGACCGCTACTCCAAAGAGCGTGATCAGCGAGGTCATGACCCGTTTCAGAAGTGTTTGTACGATTTTCAAGGGCGAGTGCTTTTGAAAGGGTCCGCCTCGCGATGTCTGCGAGGCGGACCGCTTGGATCATGCAGGTGACATCAGGTGCGGCAGCAGCGCCCCGGACCGGTGCGGTGTCACTTTCACATCAGTGCTGTGCAGGATCGGTTGCACATATTGCAGAAGCGGAATGACCAGCGCGTTTTCTGCAATGTGCCGATCGACCGCCTTCCAGCCTTCGATGCGCTTGGCCTCATCCGTCTCACCCCAGAGCGGTAGGATCATGTCGAACGTTTCCTGCCCGTCCCAGACCGAGTGTGGCGAGGGGCCGAACATGGCAAAGCCGGTGGAAGTGGTCGGATCGCCAACTGCATTGCCCCAGTTGTAAAAGGCCGCCGGAGCCAGTTGGTCTGCTGCACGCAGCTCAAAATGCTTGGCGATTTCGTAAACCTCGATTTCCGCTTCGATGCCCACGCGCCGCCAGAGGCCGACAATGGCCTGAATGATCTCATAATCCTTGGGCTTGAACCCTCGGGTTGTCTGGATCGTGAATTTGACGGGGTTGTCCGGCCCATAGCCGGACGCGGCCAGCAACTCTTTGGCCTTGTCGGGGTCGTAGGGCACCTTGACCGACGCGTCATAGGCCGAGTAATCCGGCGTCTGCAGCGTATCGATTGGAACACCATAGCCCGACAGCAACCGGTCAACGATGGTCTGCTTGTCGATGGCATGGGCCATGGCCATACGGACATTGGGATCGGTCATTGCGTCCACGTCGTTGATGAAGATCATACCGATGTCTGAGACCGGATTAGCGGCCCCAGCGATCCGATCCGTTGCCTTGAGACGGTCGAACTCCTCGTAGGGTACTTCGATCGTCACGTGGGAATTGCCGCTTTCGATCTCGGCAACTCGGCTGGAAGCGTCGGTGACGAATTTGATCGTGACCGTTTTGAAGGCCGGAGCACCGCCCCAGTAGTTGTCATTTGCCTTGAGGCGGATGAACGCGCCGCGTTCAAACCGATCCAGCATATAGGGGCCGGTGCCAATCGGGGCGGCCTCAAAGCCTTCGGCGCCGACTTCTTCATAGTATTTCTTCGGCAATACATAGCCGGTGAGAAAACTCATCCATTTGAAAATGGTGGGCTCATATTCCAGCACGTCGGCGGTCACGCGATTTCCGTCGATAGTGAAATTGCCGATCTTGCCCCAGATGAATTGAATGGGGTTGCCGCTGTCGGGGTTGCCCGCTCGCTCAAGGCTCCAGACAACATCCTCGGGTGTCAGTGGATCGCCGTTGTGCCAGGTCACGCCCTCGCGTACGTCCATCCAGATCTTGCTGTTGTCGTCGTTCCAGCCCCAGTCGGTCACGATGCCCGGACCAAAACTGAGGTCGGGGTTCTGGTGAATGAACATGTCGAACACGGATTGATAGATGCCCTGAATGGTGGGGTTCACCGCAGACAGGCCGACGGTCGGATCCCAGCTTGGAAGATTGACGTTGTAGGCAATCACCAGTTCTTCGGCAGAGCTTTGCGCCAGCGCAAACCGACCGAACGGTGCCGAAATGACGGCAGCCGACGCCACGCTGAGCCGCAGCATTGAACGACGTGAAACATTCATTTTTTCTTCTCCCCTTAGTGCATGATTTCCGTTTTTGTTCAGCTGCCAGCCAGCTTGTTGGCCAACATCCAACCTGCTCCTGCGCCGGTTCCCGCGCCGGGCCAGACGGCGGCACCGGTCAGGTGCAAGTTGCGGATCGGTGTTCGTCCGTCCGCATGGCCGCGCAAGGGCCGGTACATGAAATGCTGACTGAGGTGGTGGCTGCCGCAGATCTGATCGCCACCCACAAGATTGGGATTGTCGCCCTCCAATTCCGAGGGCGGCACGATGCGGTGATGCAGAATCGTGTGGCGAAATCCGGGCGCATAGGTCTCGATCAGGTCGAAAACGCGTTCGGCAAAGGGCGCGGCGGCGTCCGCCCAGTCACGTGCGTCGATCCGTCCAGCCGCGTCGCCGCGGATCCGACCCGGAGCCATTCTGACCTGCAGCCACAGCGAATGCTGCCCCTCAGGCGCACGCGACGGGTCGGCCACGGTTGGCTGACCGCACACAATCACGGGCTCTTTCGGGAGCAACCCGGCCCGCGCCTCGGTGTATGTGGCTGCCATCTGATCGAGGCTCGGGGCCAGGTGGACATAGGCAAACCGCCGCAATTCACGTGCCCGCCAAGGGGGCAGGGCCGAGGCGGCGACATGGATCATCAGTGTTCCGGGTGCGTGGGAATAGGTGGCCAGCCCTTTGTCGAACCGCCCCGATCCGGTGTCGCCGGTCAGCTGTGCCAGCGTCTTGGGCGCGACCCCCGCGACAACGGCTTTGCGGGCCTGAATGACCTCATCATCGGCAAGCCGGACGGCGCTTGCGCGGCCACCTTCGTGCAGGATTTGGCTAACACTGGCGTTACATCGGATCGTGCCGCCGTGGCTTTCGATCATTTTACACAATGCGTCCGTCACGCCCTGCGCGCCGCCTGAGACCAGCGCCATGCCAAAGCTTTGCCCGGCCATGCCTTCGAGGTAAGGAAACATCGCCCCGCCCGCCGCGTCTGGTGCAAAATCCAGATGCATGCCCCAAGCGCTCAGCAATGCGCGCACTTTTGGTGAGCGAAAGCACTCTTCCAGCCAGGCACGCGGTGACAGAACCAGAAAGCGGGTCAAATCCAGCAGTCCGGCTGTGCCTTCGGCGCGCCATAGCTTCCATGCGGTTCGAAGGACCGGACCACGTTGCATCGGCGTGCCAAGGACTGCGCCGATTCGATCAAACCGTTGGGGAAACTCTGCGCTCAGTTGGTCCCAGGTCTGCCCATCCACTGCGTCATGCGCGCGGATGCGCGCGGTCGTCAGCTTGCGGTCGTGGCTGACCCCCAGCCACGATCCGTCCGGAAACGCGCTGGCAAAGGGATGTTTGACCGGAACGAATTGCAGGCCATGCTGTGCCAATTCGGCCCCGTGGCGGGCATGGAAGGCCGAACCGGCAAACAGCGACAGGTTCATCGCCGCCCAGTCATGGGTAAATCCGGGAAGTGTGTATTCGCCGGATTTGACGGCCCCACCGGGACGCGAAGATTGCTCCAGCACTGTGACGCGCCACCCGAGCGAGGCCAGATGAGCCGCGCAGACCAGCGCGTTCACCCCCGAGCCAACAAAAACTGCATCATTATTGCTTGACACATCATACTCCCGACAGAGATATTTGCAAAATCATATAAATATGTCTAGCAGATTATCTGCGACAGCGGTTTCAACCATCGCGATGCTCATGGGAGGATGAGAAAATGGACTCTGCGGGAACACTCGAGAACCTGGCTCAACTGATGGCCACGGGCGGCATTGAGGTGGTAGATTGTTCGGGAACGCTCGGGCCCGAGACGCCGATTCTTCAACTGCCCGAGGACTTTGCCAAGAACACCCCCAAGATCGAGATTCACAAGATCAGCGAATATGACGAGGACGGGCCGTTCTTTGCGTGGAACTGGATGGTGCTAGGAGAACATTCAGGCACCCATTTTGACGCGCCGCATCACTGGATCACTGGCAAGGATTACGAGGACGGCTATACCGACACGCTGGATGTGAACCGCCTGGTTGCGCCGGTCAATGTCATCGATTGCTCGGCCGAGACCGAGGCAAATCCCGATTTCCTGCTGACGGCAGACCTTGTGAAAGCGTGGGAGGCCGAACATGGCGAGATCGGCAAGGGGGAATGGGTTGTGATGCGGACCGACTGGGACAAACGCGCCCATGACGAAGGGCTTTTCCTGAATGCAGACGAGACCGGCCCGCACAGCCCTGGCCCGACGCCGGACTGCATAGAATATCTGCTGTCAAAGGGGATTGTCGGCTGGGGCAGCCAGTGCATTGGCACCGACGCCGGGCAAGCTGGCGGGATGGAGCCACCGTTTCCTGCGCACAATCTTCTGCACCGCGACAACTGCTTTGGTTTGGCAAGCCTGGCCAATCTCGACAAACTTCCGGCCAAAGGGGCGATCCTGATTGCAGCACCGCTGAAAATCCAGCGCGGAACAGGCTCGCCCATTCGAGCGCTGGCGCTTGTGCCGCGGACCTAGTCTGTCATGGCGCGGTCATCGCAGGACCCGATCGTTGTCATCGGCGCGGGCATCAACGCTTTGGTTGCGGCGGCGATGCTGGCGGGCAAGGGCCACAAGGTGCTGGTTCTGGAACGCTCTGACCGACCCGGCGGTTGTATGCGCAGCGATGAGATCACGTTGCCGGGGTTCACTCACGACGTCATGGCGGCAACCTTCGTTTTATTTCTGACCTCGCCCGCCTACGCGGAATTGGGCGAGGCGCTGACCGAACATGGGCTTGAGTTCTGCCATACACCGCACCCAACAGCTGTCCTTCGGCCCAACGGGTCGGCGCTGGTTCTGACAACCGACCGGGCCGCCAATATCTCCGCATGGGATGCGCGGGCGGAAGGCGACGGTGCCGCGCATCGCGAAGATGTCGAAGGGATCGAGGGTGAGGCAGAGTTTCTGTTCTCGCTTCTGGGTCAGGACCTTTGGGGCCGGCCTATGGTCAAACTGCTGGGCAAGGAGGCTTGGCGACGCGGGATACGCAACATGGCCACCTGGTTCGGAGAAGCGCTGATACCGGCGCGCGGTTGGCTTGAAACCACGTACAGCGACCCCGATGTGCAGGCGCTGTGGGCGCCATGGTGTCTGCATACCGGGCTGACGCCCGAGGCAACCTATTCCGGAAAGATGGGCAAGGTCATCGCCTTTGCGCTTGAGGCCGCAGGTGCGCCGGTTGTCCGGGGTGGGGCCGGGCAGGCGGCGGTGGCCCTGCAAAAGCTGATCGAAGCGCGCGGTGGCGAAGTTCGCTGCGGTGTCGATGTTGATCGGATCAATGTCTCCAAGGGCCGCGCAACCGGGGTGCGCACCGCCGACGGAGATGTTATTGCGGCGAAAAAGGTGATTGCCAGCGTCGCGCCGGGACAGTTGCAAACCCGGTTGCTGTCGGACGCTACCGAAGCCAATCCCGAGGCGTCGCGGAAATTCAGGCACGGGCGCGGCAATTTCCAGTTGCACTATGCGCTGGATGGCGAGCCCGAATGGAAGGCCGAAGGTTTGTCTGACGTGGCATTGATTCATCTGGCGGATGGGATTGACTCGGTGTCGAAATCCTCGAACGAGGCCGAGCGCGGGATGCTGCCCGAAACGCCCACGATCTGCGTGGGGCAACCGCACCGGCTTGATCCGTCCCGTTGCCCGGATGGTAAGGCGATCCTCTGGATCCAGATCCCGGATGCGCCGCGCAAGGTCAAGGGTGACGCCGCAGGCCGTATTGCGACCAATGGCCAGTGGGACGAAGCCACGCGCGAGGCATTTGCCGACCGGATCGAGGACATTGTGTCGGCGCATATTTGCAACTTCGCCCAGATCAAGCTGGCGCGGAGGGCCTATTCTCCAGCCGATCTTGAAGGGCTGAATGTCAATCTGGTTGGCGGCGATCCCTATGGAGGGGCTTGCTCACTCGAACAGTTCTTTGTGTTCCGGCCCGGTGCGGGAACAGTCAATCACGACACACCCGTCAAAGAGCTTTATCACATCGGTGCATCGACGCATCCCGGCCCCGGCCTTGGCGGTGGTTCGGGCTATGCGCTGGCCAAGAGGCTGGGTGCATGACCGAACAGATGCGCAGGGGCGGGAACGCTGCCCATCTGACCACCATCGGGCTGCAGAACTTTGCGCCCTACCTGATGAACCGGATCATGGGCCGCTACAACGCCGCGCTGAGCGATCAGATGGCGCAACTGGGCCTGAGCACGGCGCAAATGCGAACGCTTGCGGTTCTTGCGGTGATCGACGGCATCCTGATCCGGGAACTTGCGGTCTATGCTGTGGTCAAACAATCAACGCTCAGCCGGGCGCTGGATGCGCTTGAGGCCGAAGGTCTGATCCGACGCCAGACCGACGATGAGGATGGCCGCGCCTTTCGGATTTATATTACTGACGCCGGGCGCAGCGCTTTTGACGCGCTTTGGCCGATCATGGCCGAAAGCTATGAGAACATGTTCGAGAACATTCCCGAGGCCGAGCGGCAGACTTTTGTGAAAACGCTACAAACCATGCTGTCAAACGTCCGCATGCATGATTTCTGAGAGGGTCTGAACCAAAGGAGGATCCGATGGCAGAACGGTCTTTTCGTGCCGAAGTCGAACATTTGCGCAAGGGTGCCGGAGATACTTTTACGGGTGAGGGTATCCTGGCCATCACTAAGGCGCTTCTGGAAAACGGTGTCGGTTATGTCGGCGGATATCAGGGCGCACCGATCAGCCATCTGATGGACGTTCTGGCTGATGCCGAAGAGCTTTTGGGCGAGTTGGGTGTGCGGTACGAGGCCAACGCCTCAGAAGCTGCCGCCGCCGCGATGCTGGCGGCTTCGGTGCATTACCCAATTCGCGGCGCGGTGACCTTCAAGGGTTCAGTTGGTGTCAACGTAGCGTCGGATGCGCTGGCCAATCTGGCCTCGTCCGGGGTGAACGGAGGTGCGCTTGTCATCGTGGGCGAGGATTACGGCGAAGGCTCTTCGATCATGCAGGAGCGGTCTCATGCCTTTGCGATGAAGTCGCAATTCTGGCTGCTTGATCCGCGCCCGAATCTGCCTTCGATCGTCAAATCCGTGGGCGACGGCTTTGCATTGTCCGAGGCATCCAACACGCCGGTCATGCTGATGGTGCGCATCCGTTCGTGTCACGTCACCGGCAGTTTCGAGACCCGCGACAATGTCAGACCACCCCTGACCGTGCGCGAGGCTTTGTCGAACCCGCAAAAGGACTTTGCGCGCGTGGTGTTGCCGCCGATGAGTTTTCAGCACGAACAGGACAAGGTGAATCAGCGTTGGCCAGCAGCCGAGGCGTTCATTCGCGAAAATGCCCTGAACGAACGGTTCGGCCCTGCGGACGGCAAGATCGGCATCGTGTGTCAGGGCGGGATGTATAACGGCGTGATCCGCGCGTTGCAGCGGTTGGGGCTTGCGGATCTGTATGGTCCGACCGGGGTGCCGGTCTATTGTCTGAACGTAACCTATCCGATCCTGCGTGATGAGTTCACGGAATTCGCCGAGGGCAAAGACGCCATCCTGGTGATCGAGGAAGGCCAGCCCAACTTTATCGAGGAACAACTGGCCGCCCATCTGTACCGGACAGGTGCCTCTGTCAGCTTGCATGGCAAGGACATTTTGCCCATGGCCGGGGAATATACCGGTCAGGTCATGCTGGACGGAATCACTGGGTTTTTGCGCAAGGCTGCGCCGGGCCTCTTGCCGGATACAGTGCGGGCGCCAAACAAACCGGATCTCGCCATTCCCGATCTGACAAAGTCCGTGCCGGTCCGCCCGCCCGGATTTTGCACCGGTTGCCCTGAACGCCCGATCTTTGCGGCGATGAAGATCGTTCAGCAAGAACTGGGTGAACATCAGATTTCGGCCGATATCGGCTGTCACCTGTTCGGCGCCCTTCCGCCCTTTGAAATCGGCGGACAGACAATGGGATACGGGCTTGGCCCTGCATCGAACGCGGCCTTTGATGGCGGCGGCGAAAAGCGGGCGATCTCGATCCTGGGCGATGGTGGGTTTTGGCACAATGGCCTGAGTTCGTCGATCGGGAACATGGTTTACAATAAATCCGACAGCGTCGCCCTGATCGTCGACAACTACTATTCCGCGGCGACGGGCGGGCAGGACCTGCTGTCCTCACGCGCCGACAGTGCCACCAAGACAACACAGCAACCGATTGCCGAGGCCGTGAAAGGCGTCGGGGTCAAATGGGTGCGCCAGATCGACCACACCTATCACGTCTCGAAAGTGGCGGACATTCTGCGCGAGGCTTTGACAACCGATTATGACGGGCCAAAGGTGATCATCGCTTCATCCGAATGCATGCTGAACCGTCAACGCCGCGAACGGCCTAGGAAGGAGCGGGCTATCAAAGAAGGTCGCCGTGTCGAAAAGCCCCGATTTGGCGTTGACGACGCCATCTGTACCGGCGATCACGCGTGCATGCGGCTTTCAGGCTGCCCCTCCCTTTCGCTGAAAGACACGGGCGATCCCCTGCGGGACGATCCGATTGCGCATATCGACCAGACCTGCGTCGGTTGTGGCAATTGTGGTGAGGTAGCGGATGCCGCTGTGCTGTGCCCCTCGTTCTATCGTGCAGATGTCGTGCACAATCCGCGCCCCGCCGAACGCTGGATGGCAGAGCGGACACAGCGTATTGTCACCTGGCTGCAAAAGCGGCGTGAAACCCGACAGATCATGTTCCGAAAGACGGCGCAATGAACGCGCACGGGCAGACACCAAAGGCTGGCATGTCCGATCCTGTGGAAACAGGCGTGATCAAGCTTGCCGTTCTGGCGGTCGGCGGGCAGGGCGGTGGGGTGCTGACCAACTGGATCGAAAGCCTTGCGCGGGCTCAGGGCTATGTCGCGCAGGCAACGTCTGTCGCCGGCGTATCGCAGCGCACCGGGGCTACAATTTACTACATCGAAATGGCCCCGAATGTGTCGAGTTCCATCCCTGTGTTCTCGCTTGCCCCGGCAGCCGGCGATATCGACATCCTGATCGCCGCCGAATTGATGGAGGCGGGCCGGGCCATCACGCGCGGCTTTGTGACGCCGGACCGGACGACGCTGATTGCCTCATCCCACCGGGCACTGGCTGTTAGCGAAAAGATGGTACCTGGAAACGGCATCTCCGACCCCGCCGAGGTTCTGGCGGCGACCGATATTGCGGCACGCAGGGTAATTCTGGCGGATATGGATCAATTGGCCGTTGCCAACGGCTCGGTCATCTCGGCCACGCTTTTCGGCGCGCTGGCCGGGGCGCAGGTGCTGCCTTTCGAACGCGCCGCCTTTGAGGACGCGATCCGCCAGGGGGGGAAGGGGGTCGATGCCTCTCTGGCAGCGTTCGACGCGGGATATGCGGTCACGCAGGAAGGGTCAGAGACGCCCGACCCGGCGAAGGTTGCGCAAGACGCGGCCGAGGTCGTGACGGGCGCAGCTTCGCAGCGCGACGCTCTTGACAGACTGATGGATGATGTTGCGGATTTGCCAGCAGAAATCAGAGAGATTGCGCGGCTGGGGCTGCAGAAAACGGTTGAGTTTCAGGATGTTGACTATGGCCGGGAATATCTGGACAGGCTGCGCAGGGTCATCGCGCTGGACGCACCCGAAAGAGGGTTCGACCTGTCCCGAGAGGCGGCAAAATACATCGCGAACGCGATGGTTTATGACGATATCATCCGCGTGGCCGACCTCAAGACGCGCCGGGATCGGTTTGACAACATCCGGCGCGAGATGGGCGCGGTTGCGGCGCAGGTGATCCACGTCACAGAATTCATGCACCCCCGCGCGCAAGAGATCGTGGGCATGCTTCCGCCCGCGATAGGATCACGCATCGCGGATTCAGAACGCTGGATGAACCGCATTGACCGCTGGTTCGGCAAGGGCCGGCGCTATCGCAGCAGCGGTCTGGTGTCGTTTCTGGTATTGTATAGCATTGGTGGTCTGCGCATCTGGCGACGGCGGACGTTGCGCCACAAACAAGAACAGTCTCATTTGGACGAATGGTTGGCCGCAGCATGTCGGATTGGGCCCGAAGATTATGCCCTTGCGGTCGAGGTTCTGCGCTGCCGCCGCCTGATCAAGGGCTATTCGGACACGCATGCGCGCGGGCTGACCAAATTCGACAAGGTCCTTGCCGCGGCCGAACGCCTGCGGGGTCGCCACGACGCAGCGGACTGGGTGGCCCGCCTGCGAGAGGCTGCGTTGCAGGACGAACAGGGCAAAGCGTTGGATGGCGCATTAAAAACAGTCGAGAGCTTTTTGTGAGCGTCGCGGCATTCGTTTCCACCTGAAAGGATGTCTTGGATTTGTCACGCTTTTGGCCTTGAAGGACGCCGGCCGGTCTTTGGTTGGCGAATCGCTCTGCCGTTGGGCTGTCGCACTGCGCGTTGGCCTGCTCGGTCGACTTCAACTCCGACGCCTATGCGAACGTGCCCTTGGTCCAGCCGTTCGTGATCTTCAGCGTCTCGATCGTGCAACGCTGGACCGATCCATGATTGCCGGATTTGACGCACTTGCCTGCCAGATCGACGGAGCGTGTAGTTCTGAAACTGGCGGTCAAGGCAGGCGTGTTCGATCCGGACAAAGCGCAATTGGCCGTGGAACGCTAGGCGTGGCGTGCCAAGGTATTGCCAGTAAAGCCACCATGTCGTGCCAGTACTTGGGGCGGCTTACAGTCCGAACATGGCCAGAGTCGCAGTGACGTTCTGAACCACCCCACCGGAGAAGCCCGTCCGCGTCCGAAGCGGCCCGAAACTTTGGCGCATGCGCATTTTTTGTCCTGTTCGGATATCAGTAACATCCTGTTTTTGAACGAAAGCCAAGTGTCGCGATGATGCATGTAATAAGATGCATTGCTGACGGGCGTTTAAAATCACACCAATCCTCCCATATAACGGAAATCCGGTTTTGATTTTCCAACATGAAGGTATGCGCCTCGCGTGTGCTTTCCATCCATATCAGTGAAGGTGAGTCCGATGAAATTCATTCTCAAAGGAAGCCTGGTAACTCAGATCATCATTGGGCTTGTCGTCGGCGTCCTTCTTGGCGCTGTCTGGCCAGATGCTGGCAAAGCCGTGGGATTGCTCGGAGATTTCTTCGTCGATGCCCTCAAGGCAGTTGCGCCTGTGCTGGTGCTGATCCTGGTTTGCGCTGCTATCACCAATCACAAGCGGGACAGTCAGGCCCGGATGGGTCCGGTTGTGGTTCTGTATATTATCGGCACCTTTGCTGCGGCGTTACTGGCTGTAGCTGCCAGTTTCGCGTTTCCCGTATCGTTGAATCTTGCGGTGCAGGCGGAAACCATGGCGGCACCCGAAGGGCTGGGTGAGGTCGTCAAGAACATCCTGCTGCGGCTGGTAGATAATCCGGTCAATGCCATCGCGCAGGCCAACTACATCGGGATTCTGGCGTGGGCCATTGGGTTGGGTCTCGTTTTCCGGCATGGGTCGGACACGATGAAAACACTCATGTCCGACCTTGACAACGGGATCACCAAGATTGTTTCGGCAATCATCAGGGTCGCTCCGATCGGGATATTTGGTATCGTGGCCTCGACCATCGCAGAAACCGGATTTTCGACACTTGTCAGCTATGGCAACTTGCTGCTGTTGTTGATCGGCTGCATGGTGGTCATGGCGCTGGTGATCAACCCGCTGATCGTTTTTCTCCGCATCCGTCAAAACCCCTATCCTTTGGTCTTCACCTGCCTCAGGGAATCCGGCATCACCGCATTTTTCATGCGCAGCTCGGCCGCCAACATTCCGGTCAACATGGAGCTGTGTCGGCGGATGAATCTGGATGAAGAAACATATTCTGTCACCATTCCGATCGGCGCGACCGTCAATATGGGCGGCGCTGCGATCACGATCACCGTGATGACACTGGCCGCGGTGCATACTGTCGGGATCGAGGCGGACTTCCTGTCTGCCCTGTTGCTGAGCGTCATCGCGGCCGTTGCGGCGACCGGCGCATCCGGCGTGGCCGGTGGATCGCTGTTGATGATCCCGATGGCGGCCAGCTTGTTCGGCATCGACAATGCAACCGCCATGCAGGTGGTCAGCATCGGGTTCATTGTTGGTGTGCTGCAGGATTCAGCGGAAACCGGGCTCAATTCGTCGACGGACGTTCTGTTCACTGCGGCGGGCTCATACGCTCAGGGCGACCCCTATCCGACAAAGCTGCCGCTTGAGGAAGTCGCGGCCTAAAAGGTGAGGGCCAGTAGCAAATGTCGGGCGGGGGCAATGGCTCTTGCCCCGATACGATGACCGCGCGCCCCGCAGCTGCCGCGCCGGCTGATCACAGTGGTCAGAACCACGCGAAAATCTGGCGGATGAAAGTTTCGATGAGAAGCGTTCAAGGTTCATTTTACCGATGCCACCGCCGGCGATGCAGTGGGCCGGACAAGAGAGGAGACATAGAAAATGCTATGCGGTATCGGGCAGTTCCGTGGCTACTGTTTTCACGTCTGGACCATTCAGCGTCGTGGCACAGGCCCAATCCGAAAGGCGATCGACCACTTCAATTCACATGCGCGCGTGACCAAGAATCAACGATCCAGTTGAGGCGGCGTTTCCGAAGAATCCGGCCCATCACTGTCAGCCCTATTGGACAAACAGGCTGCATAAACCTGCATCCTGTCGTCCTCCGTACTGTTACAGACATGTTCACTGCCACTATCATCATGGAAGGCATGCAAGGAAGACCCCGCTCGGGTGGAGGCCGCACGTATCGCGTGTACAACTAGTGACTCAGCTGCTGTTTGGTCTGCCCGAGGTAAAATAATGTCGGACAAAATACTTGTTTTTGTCCGACATTATATGCAACGCTGATCGTATCTTCGGAATCGGAGCAAACGGTCAGTGCCGCAGACACCCGACAAACCTCAATCCGTGACACAGCCAGGCGCAGGCCTGCAGAAGCTGCCGCGCGGCAGCACCAGCAAGGATGTTATCGACGCGCTGTCGCAGATGATCGAAGCCAACGGGTTGACGATCGGCGACAAGCTTCCGACCGAGATCGAGATTGCGCAGCAATTGGGGATCAGCCGCGCCAAGGTGCGCGAGACGCTGACCTCATGGCAGAACATGGGCATCGTGGTGCGCAACAAAAAAGCCGGCACCCGACTGGCGGCCGAGGTGGTTTCAAACTCGATCCATCTGCCCGTCTCAGTCAAACTTGAGGCCGAAAGCCTGTTGCGGACCCATGCCGTGCGCCGCCCGCTTGAGATTGAGACGGTGCGGCTGGCAGCGCGCCACGCCGATGCGCAGCAAAAACGGCTGATCATGGCGCGGGCGATGGAGTTGATGGCGTCCTATGAGGCCGGAGAAGACTGGCGCGATGCAGATCGTCGGTTCCACGACACTCTGCACCAGGCATCGGGGAACCCTTTGTTCGGACAGCTGATCCTGCAAATTCAGCAGGGTTTCAACGAGGTTTACGAGGCACCTTTTGGGCAACCTCATCTGGGGCAGAGCAGCATCCCGTTACACCTGCCGATGGCCGAGGCCGTTATCGCCGGAAAAGGCGAAGAAGCCGCGCGGCTGATGGAAGAAATCCTTGCATTGGTCGAAACTGAATTTCGTCAAGTGATGGAGCATCAGAATGACTGAAGCCCCGGACCTTGCCACGCTGCTGGCGGCTGTGGCCGACGAAACAATTGGGTCCGTTGCGCCGCCGATTGTCCAGACGTCACTGTTCACCTTTGACAACTACAAGGCGTTCGAAGACCGGATGGCCGGTTTGACCGATACCGCGCTTTATACACGGGTTCAGAATCCCACGGTTACGGCGTTTGAAACGTTGATGGCACAAGCCGAAGGCGGAGAAGCCGCCGTTGGTTTTGCCTCGGGCATGGCAGCAATTTCATCTGCTCTGCTGGCCTTCATCCGTCCAGGCGACCGGATCGCCTGTGTCGAGAATGTTTACCCGGACACCTATCGGTTCATGGAGCGAATGTTGCGGCCAATGGGCGTCGCAATCGAATATTACCCCGTTGACCGGTTCGAAAATGACGCCGACTTGCTGCAGGACGTCACGCTGGCCTATCTGGAAAGCCCCAGTTCGGTCATCTTCACCCCGATGGATTTGCGCCGCGTCGGTGACCATGCCAAGCGGCATGGGGTGCTAACGATGACCGACAATTCCTGGGCCAGCCCTGTGTTCCAAAACCCGATTTCTCTGGGAATTGATATCGTGATCCACTCTGCCTCGAAATACATATCGGGGCATTCTGACACGGTTGCGGGCGTTGTTGTTTCCTCCCTGACCCACATCGCCCGCATCCGTGATCTGACGCTGCCGCTGCTGGGGGCCAAATTGGCTCCATTCGAGGCTTTTCTGCTGATCCGCGGATTGCGCACTTTGGCCGTTCGGATGCGACAGCACGAGGCAACGACCAATGCGTTTGTCGACCGGCTGTCCGCCTTGCCGCAGGTAACCGCGATCCATTCACCCGGCGCCAACACGGTTCCGGGCCTCAAGGGCCGGTCTGGCCTGATGTCGCTGGAATTCGACGACAGTGTCGACATTCCATCTTTTGCCGATGCGCTTTCGATCTTCCGTCTTGGCGTCAGTTGGGGTGGGTTCGAAAGCCTGATCCTGCCCGCCCGCGTCGGGTTGGCGCAGGCAGGGGAACAGAATTCAATGCAGAGATTTGGGGTTTCACCGAACCTGATACGTCTAAGCCTCGGGCTGGAGGACGTTGACGATCTTTGGGCAGATTTCGAGCACGCGCTCGCAACAAGCACCGTCTAAGCGGGCATTCACAACAGTTCTTTCATGGAGGGAAACAGAGAATGAAACGCATACTGACAGGGTTAACCCTGGCGGCCACTCTGATGGGGTCGGCAGCCTATGCCGAGACCAAGCTGAAACTGGTCGAGGTGATAACCAGCCCGGAACGGACCGAGGTTTTGCAAGGCCTGGTTGATAATTTCGAAGCTGCCAACGAAGGCGTCACCGTCGAGATCGTGTCTCTGCCCTGGGGCAGCGCGTTTGAAAAGCTGGCCACGATGGTTGCCGGTGGCGACATTCCGGATGTGGTGGAAATGCCTGACACCTGGCAGGCGCTCTATGCCGGTTCGGATCAGTTGGTAAGCCTCAAGGACTACGTGGCCGACTGGGAACATGGCGGTACGCTGACCGACAAGACCGTCGCGATGGGGTCGCAGGCCGGGGACCTCTATATGATCCCTTACGGCTTTTATCTGCGGGCGATGTTCTACAACAAGAAACTGCTGGCCGAGGCAGGTGTCGACAGCCCTCCGGGCACGATGGAAGAATTCATGGCAGCCTCGGCCGCGGTTTCCGAGCTAGACGGCAAGTACGGCTATTGCCTGCGCGGCGGTCCCGGCGGCACGAATGGCTGGGTCATGTTCAGCTCGGCCCTGAATGGTACAAATGAATTCTTCACCGAGGATGGCAAGAGCCGGATCAATGAACCCGGTTCGGCCGAAGGCATTCAGTTCATGATCGACCTTTACCAAAAGGGCTATGCCCCCAAGGACAGCGTCAGCTGGGGCTTTAACGAGATCGTGGCCGGGTTCTATTCCGGAACTTGCGCTTTCCTCGATCAGGACCCCGACGCATTGATAGCAATCGCCGAACGGATGCCTGCGGAAGATTTCGCCGTGATCCCGATGCCGGTTGGCCCGTCCGGCAAGGCGTTCCCGACCATTGGGTTTTCGGGCTGGTCCGTGTTCAAGGCCACCGAACATGAGAAAGAGGCGTTCGATCTGGTCGCATCCCTTTCCTCGCCTGACGCCAATGCCACCTGGGCCAAGCGCGTGGGCGTCATCCCGATCCATAAAGGTGCTGATCAGGACCCGTATTTCAAGACTGAGCAGTTCAAAGGCTGGTTCGAGGAACTGAATGGTGAGCAGTACGAGCCCACAACCATGCCCACCTATCTGGAGCAATGGGGTTACTTCGCCAGCACCGTTTTGCTGGAATCCAGTCAGGAGGCCTTGCTGGGTCAGCGCAGCGCACAAGACGTTGCGGATGAGTGGGCCGAGATGCTGACCGACGAATACGCGAAGTGGAAAGCTGGTCAATGACCGCGCGTCTGCAAAAAACTGTTGTGCCCGGATCAACCCGGGCGCGACGCTCGCTTTACTTGCAATACCTGGTCGAGCCGTTTTTCTACCTGTCCCCGGCGCTGATTCTGATCGGGGCGGTGATGATGGTGCCGTTGATCATCGGCATTTCCTATTCGTTTCAATCCATCGAACTGTTGAACCCGTTCAAAACCGGCTGGGTGGGGTTTGAGAATTATCTCGACCTGTGGGGGGATCGCAAATTCTGGATCGCCCTTGAAAACACTTTTTTCTGGACCTTCTGGTCCATCACCTTTCAGTTCCTGTTGGGCCTTGGTTTGGCTATGTTGCTGAATACTGAATTTTTCGGCAAACGCTTGTTTCAGGCTTTGGTATTTCTGCCTTGGGCCGTGCCCACCTTTCTGTCGGCCCTGACATGGGCGTGGCTATTCAATCCGGTCATTGGCCCGCTGCCGCACTGGCTTGCCGCGTTGGGTGTATTGTCGGAACCCTTCAACATCCTTGGCGATCCCAACCTTGCCATGTGGGGGCCGATCACCGCCAATATCTGGTTCGGAGTGCCGTTTTTTGCCATCACCTTGTTGGCCGCGCTGCAATCCATCCCATCCGAACTCTATGAAGCCGCCGAGATTGACGGCGCCTCACCCTGGCAGATCTTCACCAAGATCACCCTGCCGTTTCTGGCCCCGATGATCGCCATCACTGTGATGCTGCGCACCATCTGGATCGCCAACTTCGCCGATCTGATCTTTGTCATGACGGGCGGAGGTCCGGCCAATTCGACGCAGATCCTGTCGACCTACATCTTCACCACCGCTTTCCGAAAGCTGGATTTCGGCTATGCCTCGACCATCGCGGTCGCGCTTTTGTTTATTCTGCTGATCTATGCCGTGATCCTGTTGTGGCTGCGCAAGAAGCTGGTGAAGGTCTGATGTCTTCCGTCGTTTCCCGCAACCCTGCCCTGATTGTTGGCAAATATGCCGCTCTGGCCTTCTATCTGCTTTTTGCGCTGTTCCCACTGTATTGGCTGGCCAAGATTGCAATCACCCCGGATGCGCTGATCTTCTCGGAAGGGACGCGGTTGTTTCCAAGTGCGACCACCTTCGAGAATTTTACTACCGTGCTGTTCCAGACCGACTTTCTGGCCTATTTCCGCAACTCGCTAATCGTGTCGCTGGGCACGGCATTCGTGACGACCCTGATCGCCGCAGGCGCGGGCTATGCCTTCTCGCGCTTCGTGTTTTCGGGCAAGCGGATCATCATCGCGGTAATGCTGATCACCCAGATGTTTCCGCTGCTGATGATCATCGCGCCGATCTACAAGATCGTGGCCGATCTGGGTCTGCTGAATTCGCTAACCAGTCTGATTATCGTTTATACCGCCTTCAATATCCCCTTCGCCACCTTCCTGATGCAGTCCTTCTTTGACGGCATCCCCACCGATCTTGAAGACGCGGCGATGATGGATGGCTGTTCGCGGTTTCAGGCGCTGCGGCTGGTTGTATTCCCCCTGACCCTGCCCGGGCTGGGAGCAACGCTGGGCTTTGTCTTTACTGCCGCGTGGTCGGAACTGCTGTTTGCGCTAATGCTGATCTCGAAGAACGACGCGATGACTTTCCCGGTGGGGCTGCTGACTTTCGTGTCCAAGTTCTCGGTCGATTGGGGACAGATGATGGCTGCGGGAGTGCTGGCACTGATCCCCAGCTGTTTGTTCTTCATCTTCATTCAACGCTATCTCGTTCAGGGGCTCACCTCGGGCGCGGTCAAAGGATAGGAGGCCGCAATGGCGCGTATCGAACTTTGCGATGTCAGCAAGAACTATGGCTCGGTGCAGGTGCTGCGCGACATCAACCTGGATATTCAGGATGGCGAGTTCGTGGTTCTGGTTGGCCCGTCAGGCTGCGGAAAGTCCACGCTGCTGCGCATGATCGCCGGGCTTGAGCCGATCACCGGCGGTGACTTTCTGATCGACGGTTCGCGCATGAACGACGTGCGCCCGCGGGATCGGGATATTGCGATGGTGTTCCAATCTTACGCGCTCTATCCCCATATGGACGTAGCCCGGAACATGGGCTTTTCGATGGAAATCCGCCGTGACCCGAAAGACGAACGCCAGTCGAAAGTTGCGAAGGCCGCTGAAACGCTTGGTCTCAAACACCTGACGGACCGATTGCCCAAGGCGTTGTCGGGCGGTCAGCGACAACGCGTTGCCATGGGGCGTGCCATCGTGCGCCAGCCTCGCGCCTTTCTGTTTGACGAACCGCTGTCGAACCTTGACGCGGCCTTGCGCGTCGAAATGCGCCTGGAGATTGCGCATCTTCATCAGCGGCTGGGGGCGTCGATGATCTACGTCACCCACGATCAGGTCGAAGCCCTGACGCTGGCGGACCGGATTGTCGTTCTGAACGGAGGCGTCATTCAACAAGTCGGCAGCCCGCTGGAACTGTACGAAAGGCCAGCCAACAAATTCGTGGCGCAGTTCATTGGCTCACCCACAATGAACGTCGTGCCTGTTTCGGTAACTGAAACAGGGATCGCTTTGCAAAACGGTGCGATGCTGGAGCTAAATTGGGAACAGTCGATCTCGGGTGCTGCCGAACTGGGCATCCGACCCGAACACCTGGATGTCGTAGCACCCGGTGCCGGCGACTTTGATGCGGTTGCGGATGTCGTCGAACATCTTGGATCGGACACGAATATCTACGTTAATGTGGATGGGATCGGCCCTCTGATGGTTCGCAAACATGGCAACGTCCCTGCTAAGCCTGGGGATAGGTTGGGTTTGCGGTTCGTCCGGCAAAACATCCATGTTTTCGACCGCGATGGAACTGCCATTGAACGGGGTCATGAAGGGTTTGAGCATTAGGCTGAGACCACAGTTGCTGAGGCAACCCGTCAGAAAATCCAAGCGGACCGCAAACCTTGACAGGGCGCAACCCTAGCTGGCCTTGCGGGTTGCGATGCGCGTTCGATCAAATGGCAACCCCCCCATCATGCCACTGGGCACAAGGTCGCCAACGCGCATACCGATGACGGAAAAGCTTCAGCTGCTGTTTTCAATGCCGGTGCAAATGTGCGATCCGGCATTACCGGCACCACCGTCCAGGTTTTCCCTGAGGTCCCGGAAATGGCGACTTTTGCCGGGTTCCTGATGATGGGTCGGGAGGCCGCGGCCCGAATGCTGCCGCGCGGGCGGGGGACGATCTTCTTTACTGGTGCAACGGCAAGTGTGCGCGGCAGAGCCGGGTTTCTTCTTTTTCGGGGACCAAACACGCATTGCGGGCATTGGCGCAGTCGATGGCGCGAGAGCTTTGCCCTAAGAACATCCATGTCGCCCATACGATCATTGACGGCATGATCGACAGCACCTTTATCCGTGATAACATACCCGGCGTCGATCAACTGCAAGAAAGCGATCAATTTCTGAACCCCGACCGCGTTGCTGAAAACTACGCCACGTTACACAACCAGCCGCGCAGGGACTGGACGCATGAGCTGGACCTGCGCCCGTGGAATGAGAGATGGTAGAAGGAACCCTTTATGCTCCCCCAAATTGAGTTCATCTATGATATGGCCAGCCCCAACGCCTATCTGGCCGATCAAGCCATTCGTGGAATCGAGACCCGCACCGGAGTGACCTTTGCTTACAAACCTTGTTTGCTGGGCGGGATCTTCAAGGCCACGGGCAATCGGCCTCCGTTCGTGGTGTTTGGCGATGTCAAAGGCAAGATGCAGTATGAAAAGGTCGAGATCGCGCGCTTTGTCCGCAAGCACGCTTTGACCAAGTTCCAGATGAATCCGCACTTCCCGGTGAATTCGCTGCTGCTGATGCGGGGCGCGGCGGCGGCCCAGATTGATGGGATGCAAAAGGACTACGTGCAGGCCGGCATGGTCGCGATGTGGGAAAAGGGCTTGAACATGAGCGATCCCGACGTGTTCACGAAGGCGATGGACGACGCCGGGCTTGACGGCGCGCATCTTTTGGCGCGGGCCAATGAGCCAGACGCCAAACAACGCTTGATAGACAATACCTCGGCTGCGGTAGATCGTGGCGTCTTTGGCATTCCTTCGTTCTTCGTGGGCGACGAAATGTACTTTGGCAAGGAACGTCTGGGTCAGGTTGAAGAAGCCATTTTGGAAGCCGCCGAACAGGCGTAGCCTAAATCTGAAACAGCAAAATCAGAACTGCACATGAAAACCAAGATCACTTGATCGTTCGAAATCCAGCATCCGATCATCCGGGCCATCATCGACGGCGGCGATAAGAACAGTAAACCGCCAGATGCAGCACAGGGCCGGTGATGTCCTACCTCAGGCAAGCCATGATCAAGGTGATCCACAAATGTGCCTCACTTCGCCATGCGTTGAAGGCGTAGGAAATCGGTTGTGACGCGGCCTCGGTCGACGGGTTCGACTGTCGCAGGCGCCAGGGCGAAGATGACGTGTCCAACTTGATCCGGATGCCCCGAGCGGATGGGCTTGAGATCCCCTTTGTGGCCTCGGTCGGGCGAGCGGATGCGGATCGCACTATCGTGGGCCGTCTGGCCCATTTCAGGGCGGCCTGATCCCGATCACTGAATACCCCGCGCCGTCCCGTCGAGCCCCGCTGGTTCTGGCTTAGACCAGGGGCGTTTCAGCATAAACCTTAAGCGAGTACTGTTGTCGGCCAAATTGCCGAGGCCATTGCCACGATGAAGGAAAAAGGCAAACCTGCTTCTTGTCATGCGCTACAGAAAAGGGAGTATCCCCAATGAAACAAGCTGTTCTGGTCTCGACAGCCCGCACCGGGCTGGCCAAGTCCTTCCGAGGTGGGTTTAACAACACCCACGGGGCCACTCTGATGGGTCATTCCATACAGCACGCGGTGGACCGGTCCAAGGTTGACCCCGCACTGATCGAGGATGCCTTCGTCGGCTGCGGTTTTCCCGAAGGGGCGACCGGGGCCAACATCGCGCGTCAGGCAGTGCTGCGTGCCGGCCTGCCGGTGACGGTAGGGGCGACGACAATCAACCGCTTCTGTTCCTCGGGGTTGCAGGCGATTGCGATGGCTGCGCATGCGGTGGTGCAAGATGGTGTGCCCGCCGCAATTGCGGGCGGTGTCGAATCGATCTCGCTGCGCAATCAGAAGCCGGGACCGCATGACCGCGACCACTGGCTGTCCGAGCACAAGCCTGACGTCTACCTGACCATGATCGAAACCGCGGATATCGTGGCCGCGCGCTATGGCGTTACGAGAGAGGCGCAGGATGAACTTTCCTTGGAAAGCCAGAGACGCACCGCTGCCGCCCAAGCCGCCGGCAAATTCGATGATGAAATCGTGCCGATGGAGACAGTGCAACTGGTCAAGGACAAGGAAACGGGCGAAATTTCAGAGATGGCCGTGACGATCACTCGCGACGATTGCAACCGGCCAACTACTACTTTGGAAGGCCTTGCAGGATTGGAGCCCGTGCGCGGCGCGGAACATTTTGTCACCGCTGGGAATGCCTCGCAACTGTCGGACGGGTCGTCAGCCTGTGTTGTGATGGATTCCGAGGTCGCCGAGCGCGAAGGGTTGCAACCATTGGGCGCGTTCAAGGGCTTTGCTGTCGCAGGGTGTGAGCCAGATGAGATGGGCATCGGCCCGGTCTTTGCGGTGCCGCGATTGCTGAGACGCCATGGGTTAAGTGTCGAAGACATTGACCTGTGGGAACTGAACGAAGCCTTTGCCTCTCAGGCGCTTTATTGCCGCGAGACATTGGGCATCAACCCCGAGATATGCAACGTAAATGGTGGCTCAATCTCGATCGGTCATCCGTTTGGCATGACTGGCGCGCGCATGGCGGGTCACCTGCTGATTGAGGGGAAGCGTCGTGGGGCCAAACACGCCGTGGCGACCATGTGTATCGGCGGCGGTATGGGCGCGGCGGGTTTGTTCGAGATTTTCTAACATTAAATCATTGTTCTGAACTGGGCACCGGCTGCGAAAGTTGTCGGTGTTTCGTTCAAAAAACATTCCGCAATGCGGAATGAATGTCCGCATGTTGACGCTGTAGCTCCTAGCCGCTAAAACGCCCAAAACGCAGCCGGGAAGAGTGCATTGCACAGAATCCATCAGTTGATCGAAGGCAAGGACGCATCGGCTCTGGCGATCATCGACCACGATGGCGCGTGTCTCAGCTATGAGAATTTGTCGGACGCGGTGCGGAAGGCGGCAGAGTTACTGCTCTCTTATGGCGTGCGTCCGGGCGACAGGGTTGTGGTGCTGGCGGAAAACTGTGCGATCTATGCGGTGACCTGCTTGGCACTCAGCACGCTGGATGCCTGGATCGTGCCTTTGAACGCCCGTGCGACCAATCACGAAATTGATACGGTTGTCGCCCATTCGGGTGCGCGGTGCGTGGTCTTTACTCCGGATGTTTCCCCGGCGGCCAAGGCTCAGGCAGACCGGCTGGGTGCCCGCGCATTGGGTCAATTGGTGGCGTCGCCGCTTCGCGACACAGCTGCCGAACCCAAACAAGACAACGCAGAGCAAGTGGCCGCAATCCTGTATACCTCGGGCACCAGCGGTGCGCCCAAAGGCGTGATGCTGACGCATGACAACCTGCTGTTCATGGCGCACGCTTCGATGCAGCGGCGGCAGGCGACGGCGACTGATCAGGCGCTGGCGGTGCTGCCGGGCACGCATATTTTCGGGTTTTCCTCGATCATCCTGACCACGCTTCTGGCCGGAGGCAGCCTGCGATTCCAACCTCGGTTTGACCCGGCGCTGGTGATCGAAGGGCTGCAGGCAGGTGCCACCATGCTGTCGGGTGTGCCGCAGATGTTCGCGCTGATCCTCAAGCATTGCAAGGACAACGGGATCGAACGGGTCGAGACCGGCCTGCGATACATGTCCTCGGGCGGCTCGCCATTGGACCCAAGCTGGAAGCGGCGGGTCGAGCGGATATTCGGCCAACCCATACACAACGGCTATGGCCTGACCGAAGGCGCACCAGGTATAGCGGCCACGCAGATTGAACATCCGCCGCACGACGAAACCGTCGGTCCCGCGCTGCCTGGCATCGATGTTCGGCTGGACAATCCCGGTGCCGATGGGGTCGGAGAGTTGCTGGCGCGCGGGCGGAACATCATGAAAGGCTACTACCGGAACCCTGAGGCTACGGCTGATGCTTTCACAGAGGACGGGTTCTTGCGCACCGGTGATCTGGCGCGGATCGAAAGTGATGGCCGCATTTATATCGTGGGCCGCTGCAAGGAAGTCATCATTCATTCCGGCTTTAACGTCTATCCGCCCGAGATAGAGGCGGCGCTGAACGCCCACCCTTCGGTCACGCAGGCCGCCGTTGTGGGCCGGGCGCGAGACGGGAATGAGGACGTTCTGGCCTTTGTTTCCTTGCGCGTTCCGGCGACTGGGGCGGATCTGAAAGCATATCTGCGCGACGCTTTGGTCCGGTACAAAATCCCCCGCCACATCGTGATCACCGAGGCGCTGCCGCAGGCCGCGACGGGAAAAATCCTGAAACACAGGCTGGTCGAGACCTTTGCCTCGGAACTGGCGCAATTGGATGAAGAGGCCGACAATGCTTGACGCTTATATCTATGATGGGCTGCGCAGCCCCTTTGGTCGGCATGGCGGGACGCTGGCTTCTGTTCGACCCGATGATCTGGCCGCGCAAGTGTTGGAGGCGCTGGTCAAGCGCAGCACTTTTGAATCCGCCGAGATCGAAGACGTCATTCTGGGCAATGTCTGCCAGTCCGGCGAAGACAGCCGCAATGTCGCCCGCTATAGCGCCCTGCTCGCTGGTCTGCCGGTTGAGGTCGGCGGGCTGACCGTTAACCGCCTGTGCGGTTCGGGCATGTCGGCGGCGCTGGACGCGGCGCGTTCGGTCACAGTGGGTGAGGCGCCCCTGTACGTGGCGGGCGGTGTCGAAAGCATGACTCGCGCACCGTTCACCATCGCCAAGTCGGAAACGCCCTATGCCCGACAGGCGCAAATCTATGACAGCGCAATTGGTGCGCGCTTTCCCAATCCGCGCATCGCCGAGATGCATGGTGAATACCCGATGCCGCAAACCGCCGACAACCTGGCGCAGGATTATCAGATCACGCGCGAGGACTCGGATCGGTTCGGATACGAATCTCAGGCCCGTTTCGAAGCCGCCCGTGCGCGCGGGTTCTTTGAGGATGAGATTACACCGATCACCATCAAAGGCCGTAAAGGTGCAACCCATGAGGTCACGCAGGACGAACACCCGCGCCCGGATGTGCAGCTTGAAAAAATGGCATCACTGCGGACAATCTTCCCCGAAGGGGTGACAACGGCGGCCAACGCGTCGGGCGTCAATGATGGCGCGGCGATGCTGATGATCGGGGCAAAGACCGACCGCGCCGCGCCCCGCGCGCGCATCGTGGCAGGAGCCATCGCCGGTGTGCCGCCCCGGATCATGGGGATCGGCCCTGCTTACGCGGTGCCCAAGGCGCTGGACCGGGCGGGGCTGACCATGCCGGATATGGACCTGATTGAGATTAACGAGGCTTTTGCGGCTCAGGTTCTGGCCTGTTGCAAGCATCTGGATCTGGATCCTGCGGACAGCCGACTGAACCCGAACGGGGGCGCGATTGCAGTTGGGCACCCTTTGGGCGCGTCAGGTGCGCGGATCATCCTGACAGCCATGCGTCACCTCGAAGAAACCGGCGGGCGGTATGCCTGCCTGTCCATGTGCATCGGCGTGGGGCAGGGAATCGCCCTGATCTTGGAGCGCGTGTAAGGCCCATGTCGAACGCAGAGAGAGATCGCCGTTTCGCCTCGACTCTGGCAAAAGGGTTGCAGGTCATGCAGGCGTTCAAGCCCGATGATGCGTCACTGGGCAACCGCGAACTGGCGCGGCGCACGGGGATGCCGCCCTCGACCGTGGCGCGGATGACTTTCACATTGGCTTCGATGGGGTTTCTGGAACAGCTGCACCCGTCCGAGGCTTACCGGCTTGGCCCCTCGGTCATGGCGCTGGGATACACGGCGCGGGCGGGCTTGTCCTTTCTGCCGATGGCTGAGAATGTGATGCAGCAACTGGCCGATGACACCGGCGTGTTGGTGGCGCTGACTATGCGTCACGGCGATGCGGCGATGTTGACGCGCTGCTGGCGACCGCGCAACGCCTCTTCGCTGTGGCTGAGCGAGGGCCACCGCCTACCGATGGATCAAAGCGCCGCCGGGCGCGCCATACTGGCCGCCGACGCGGGCCAAAATCCTGCCACGGATCAGGTCTGCGCGGATCGCCAGCAATTAGAAAGCCGGGGCTACCTGATCTCGTTGGGAGGGTGGAACAGCGGTGTGAATGCTTGCGCTGTGCCCTTTCAGACATCACCGGGATCACAGCCATTTGCCTTTTTGTGCGGCGCGAACGCCTCTGATCTGGATGCGGCAAAACTGGAACAGACTGTTGCGCCGAAACTTCGCGACACGGTGCAAACGCTTAGGCTTAGCCTTGGGCATATGTGATTGAAAACAGGAGAACCTAATGACTGCGGTTAAAACGCGCAAAGACGGTCAGATCGCCCTTGTCGAGATCGACAACCCGCCGGTCAACGCAGCAGGCTATGATGTACGTATCGGGCTGGTGAATGCAGTGCGTGACCTAGCGAGCGATGAAGACATTAAGGTCATCGCGCTTTATGCGGCCGGTCGAACCTTTGTCGCAGGCGCTGATATTCGTGAATTTGGCCAGCCGCCGAAACCGCCGGTCCTGCCTGACGTGTGCGAACTGCTTGAGGCCAGTGCCAAGCCCATCGTCTGTGTCCTGCACGGGACGACTTTAGGCGGTGGGCTTGAAATTGCGCTCAGCTGTCATGTGCGGGTCGGGGTCAAGGGGCTGAAACTGGGCTTGCCCGAGGTGAATCTGGGCCTGTTGCCCGGCGCAGGCGGTACCCAGCGCCTGCCGCGTTTGGTCGACGGAACCACGGCGCTGACCATGATCACTTCGGGCAAGCCGATTTCGGCTGAGGCTGGTCTGAAGGCCGGACTACTGGATGATCTGCAAGAAGGTGACCCCGAAACGGTTGCTCTGACCGCCGCGCAGCAGGTGTTGGACGGAACGCTGACGCCCCGCGTGACCGCTGAACTGGACAATCGTATTACCGCCGACGAACTGGCCACCTTCCGGGCCAAAGCCAAGGGCGAGGTTGTCGAACGCGCACTGAAGGCCGCCGAGGCCAGCAGCTTGCCAATTGCTGATGGGTTGGCCGCTGAGCGCGCGCTGTTCGTCGAAGCTTTGGCCAGCAACGCTCACAAAGGTCTGAAACATGCGTTTTTCGCCGAGCGCGCCGTCGCGCATATCCCAGAGGCCAATGCCGAAGCGCGCGATCTGAACACAGGCGGCGTGATTGGTGGCGGCACGATGGGTTCGGGCATTGCCACGGCGATGTTGCTGGCCGGGATGCCCGTCACTTTGATCGAGATGGAAGAGGACCGCGTCGCATTTGCCCGCGAGACGATCACTAAAAACCTGGATGGGGCGGTCAAGCGTGGCAAGCTGTCCGAGGCACAGTGCAAAGCGGCGCTGGCTACGCTGACCTGCGCAACCGATATGGCCGCGTTGGCGGATGCGGATGTGGTCATTGAGGCGGTGTTTGAATCCATTGAGGTCAAACGCGAGGTCTTTGGCAAGCTGGATCAGGTCTGCAAACCAGGGGCCATTCTAGCCTCGAACACATCTTATCTGGACGTGAACGAAATCGCAGCCTGCACCAGCCGTCCGCAGGATGTGATCGGGCTGCACTTTTTCTCACCCGCACATGTGATGCGCTTGTTGGAAGTTGTGGTGGGCAAGGACACTGCGCCCGAGATCGTTGCGACCAGTTTCAAACTGGCCAAGAAACTGCGAAAGATCGCGGTTCGGTCCGAAGTGTGCGACGGGTTCATTGGTAACCGCATTCTGGCGCATTACCGCAAGTCCTCGGCCTATATGCAGCTGGACGGCGCGCCGTTTGAACAGATTGACGCCGCACTTGAGGGGTTCGGCTTCGCCATGGGACCGTTCGCCGTGTCGGATCTGGCGGGGCAGGATATCGGCTGGGCCACCCGCAAGCGGCAGGCCGAGTTTCGCCCTGCCGAGGAACGTTATGTCGAGATCGCAGACCGCGTCTGCGAACAGGGCTGGTTCGGGCGCAAAAGCGGCAAAGGCTTTTATGTCTATGACGGCAAATCTCGCAGTGTGAACCCGGCGGTCGCGAAATTCGCACAGGCCGAACGTGACGCAAAAGGCATCACAGCCCGCAGCTTTACCGATCAGGAAATCGTTGATCGCTATATGGCCGCGATGGTGTCCGAGGCCGCGCGCGTGGTCGAAGACAAAATCGCCCTGCGCCCCATCGACGTGGATGCGGTTTTTCTGTTCGGCTACGGATTCCCTCGCCATTGGGGTGGCCCGTTGCAATATGCCGACATCACCGGACTGGATGTTTTGATCCAGCGGATCGAGCATTTCGCAAAAGAAGACCCTCATTACTGGAAGGTGCCCGCCTTGCTGCGTGAGTTGGCGGATGCTGGTAAAACCTTCAACGATCTGAACAAGGGGACCTGAACGTGGACCTGAGCTTCACACCCGAGGAAGAAGCGTTCCGCGCCGAGGTTCGCGCCTTTCTGGACGAAAACCTGCCCGAGGACGTTGCCCGCAAGGGACGCAACACCGAAGGGCTGACCAAAGAGGAAATGGAAGACTGGCACGCCAGGCTGAATGCCCGTGGCTGGCTGGCCGTGACGTGGCCCACCGAATATGGCGGCCCCGGCTGGGGTGCGGTGGAACGCCATATTTTCGAAGAAGAATGCGCATTGGCCAACGCGCCGCGCATTGTGCCGTTTGGCTTGAACATGCTGGGTCCGGTGCTGATCAAATTCGGCTCTGACGCGCAGAAAGCCACTATTCTGCCGCGTATTCTGGATGGCTCGGACTGGTGGTGTCAGGGGTATTCGGAACCGGGTGCGGGCTCGGATCTGGCCAGCTTGAAAACCCGCGCGGTGCGGGATGGGGATGACTATGTCATCAACGGCCAGAAAACCTGGACCACACTAGGTCAGCACGCCAACAAGATATTCTGCCTTGTGCGCACCTCGACCGAGGGCAAGCCGCAGGAAGGCATCAGCTTTATTCTGGTAGATATGGATACGCCCGGTGTGGAACTGCGCCCGATCATGCTGCTGGATGGCGGGCATGAGGTGAACGAGGTCTTTTTCACCGATGTCCGTGTGCCGCTTACCAATCTGGTGGGCGAAGAAAACAAGGGCTGGACCATCGCCAAGTACCTGCTGACGCATGAGCGCACGAATATCGCCGGGGTGGGCATGTCGGGCAAGGATCTGGAGAAGCTCAAGTCTCTGTCGCAGCAATTGGTGCGGGGCGGCAAGCCGCTGGCGCAAGATCCGCTGTTTGCCGCTGAAATGGCCGAAGTCGAGATCGACCTGGAAGCCATGCGCGTGCTGAATCTGCGGATGCTGTCGGCGGCCAAGGAAGGGGCTGCGTCGGGGATGCAAAGCTCGATGTTGAAGATCAAGGGCACGGTGATCCGGCAACGGATTCAGAGCTTGATCAAGACCGCGCTTGGCGCGTCTGCCGCGCCTTTCCCGGCCCGTGATTTGCCCGAAAACGCGATGTCCGTGCCGGAAGAAGCTGCGGGGGGCGCTGCCAATTACTTCAATAATCGCAAACTCTCGATCTTTGGTGGATCGAACGAGATTCAACGCAACATCATCGCCAAAGACATGTTTCGGAGCTGAGCCATGGATTTCAACTTGAGCGAAGACCGTCAGATGCTGGCGGACACCGTGCGGCGCTATCTGGCGGATCAGTATGATTTCGGCATTCGCAACGCCGCCATCGACGCCGCGCCGTTCCATTCGCCGGCGAACTGGTCTGAACTGTGCGACCTGGGTCTGATCGGCGCCTTCGTGCCCGAAGATCAAGGTGGGTTCGGCGGAGCAGGGTTTGACATCACCACTGTGTTCGAGGAATTGGGCCGGGGGCTGTGCCCAGAACCGATGCTGGCCGCCCTGATGAGCGTACGCACCGCCGCCGAATGCGGGGCGGAAGCGCTGGTCGCAGAGATGATCGAGGGCAGCAAACGACTGGCGCTGGCCGTGTTTGAACCCGATGCAGACAGCCTGCCGCTGATCCGCACCAGCGCGGACAAGTCTGGAGATGGCTGGGTTCTGAACGGGCGCAAATCGGTGGTCTATGGCCTGCCAGGGGCCGATGGCGCTCTGGTCGCGGCGCGTACCGATGCGGGGATGGGTCTGTTTCTGGTCGAAGCACCCGAGACCATCGACTATGCCATGATCGACGGAGGCGGCGCGGGCGAATTGATCCTCGACTCTGCGTCTGCGACCTGCATCAGCGAAGACGCCGAAACCGTCATCGAGGCCGCGCTGGACGCGGGCCGTCTGGCGTTGTGCGCCGAAGCCGTCGGCGTGATGGAAGTACTGGTTGAGATGACAGTCGATTACCTCAAACAACGCAAACAGTTTGGCCGCCCCATCGCCAGTTTTCAGGCGCTGCAGCACCGCGCGGTCGATATGGCGATCGAGATTGAACAATGCCGGTCCATCACCATTCTGGCCGCCAGTAAGCTGGGTACAGATGAGGCAAGCAAATACGTCGCCATGGCCAAGAACCTGATTGGGCGTACCGGAGCGTTGATATCTGAGGAAAGCATCCAGCTGCATGGCGGTATCGGCATGACCTGGGAATATCCCGGCTCGCATTATGCCAAGCGTTTGTCGATGATCGATCACCAGCTGGGCGACCGCTATGCGCAGCTGCAGCGCGTGATGGCGGCCTGACCCGTCTGCCAAGCTGTTCTGTTTGACACCTGAGCCCCGACGCTGATCGTCACCATCAATGAACCGGCGCGTCGCAACCTGCTGTCGCGTCTGGTCTTAAAGCCGGTCAATGCCGCGTTATGCGGTGCCCGCGCGCCGGGTTCGGATATCTGGCTGGTGGTGATCACGGGGGCCAGCGGTTCTTGTTAGCCGGGGCAAGTTGCGGGTATTAAAACAACGCCGCGACATGCCCCGGCAGGACCGAGAAGATCGGATCGAACACCTGCATTCTAAGATCCGTGCCGCTCGTACCGGCCTTACTATTTGCGAGCATCGCGCCATCGTAAGCCATTACGATTGATTAGGACCATGCCGTCGCTCGAAAATCACTAGGTTCCGCGACTAGGCCACGGACTGAAGCAGATTTTCTGCTGCCAGCCGCCCAAATCTGTTGGCGGCTTTTGGACTTGCGCCTGTGATAAGGCGACGGTCGGCGTGGCAGGACGCATCCGCCTTTGAGTTTACGATCTCAACACCCAGAGATTTCAGCCGTTCACCGAACATCCACGGCATCGGGCCCGGCAAATAGCCGATCATCGGGGTCTGTTTGTCCACGGCATCTGGAAACGCCGCAATTTTATAGCCGCTGTAGACAAAGTCCGCTTCGTCGCTCGCGGCCAGCAAACCCGCAGGGCCGTGGCAGATTGACAGGGTGAACAGATCCTGTTCATGCGCCCAACGCAGCAACCTGCCCAGATCATTGTTCTCGGGCAGGTCGATCATGGCCCCGTGGCCGCCTGGAATGAACACGGCTACATAGGGGGTCTCGTCACCCATCGACGACGCAACAAACTCGGCCAGACTGCCCGGATTGGCGAAAGCCTGTGCGTAATCCTCGTATAGTTTCATCACCGCTTCGTCTTCACGTGGCATTGCCCAATCCTCGATGATCACGGGCGCGCCGGTTGGCGTGACGACATCTGCGTGAAAGCCGGCCGCCAGAAGGTGCAGCATGGGCAAGCCCAGTTCAACCGGGTGGTTGCCGGTCGAAAACATTTTGCCGTTTGCCATGGTCAGATTGCGCTGTTCGGTGCAGACGATCAGCACGCGCTTGTCACCCCCCGTATAGGGGGCCGCATATGCTCCGCCGTCGTAGTCCGTTTTGGCAGAGGTTGCCAGTTTCAGCGAAAGCGGCGAAGGTTCGTATGCGCCGTCAGCTGTGGGGGTGGGGTCTGCCTTGAGCAGTTTTCGGATAAATCCCATGTGATTTCCTGTCTGCACTCAGTTGATTTCGGTCACGATAGCTTCGCGGGATTTGCGAACTTTGGGCATCGGCAATAGCCAGTCGCCTTCTTCCGCCCGGTACCCAAGAGGCATCAGGATTACCGACCGCAGGCCCTTGTCCTGCAAGCCCAGAATCGCATCCACGGCGGCAGGATCGAACCCTTCCATCGGGGTGCTGTCGACTTCTTGCTCGGCGGCGGCAACCAGACCGATTCCAAGGGCGATATAAGCCTGACGTGCGGCGTGGGCATAGTTCACTCCGGCATCACGCGGCACGTAGTTTTCTTTCAAATTGCCGTAGTAGCCGTGAATCAACGGTAGGTCCCCGCGCGCCTGCACGTTCAGGTCCACAACTTCGTCAATGCGGGCTTCGGTATAGGTGTCCCATGCGGCGAACACCAGAAGATGTGAACCATCGGTGATCTGCTCTTGCCCCATTGCGGCTTTGGCAATTTCTGCGCGCAGGTCGGAATTGGTGACCACGATCAGTTCGAAAGGCTGCGTTCCGCTCGAGGTGGGAGCCATGCGGATCGCGTCGATGATTGCGTCCACTTTGCTCTGCGGAACAGACTTCGCGGGGTCCATTTTTTTGGTGGCGTAGCGCCAGTTCAGGTGATCGTTCAGCGTTTTGGTAGTCACGGTCATTGGTCCTATTGTCAGCACCCAGTTTGGGCAGTAAACATTTGTGACTGACTATCTAATGAGCACTGGTTTGCGCCACAAGAAGGCACAAATTTGTCTCTCGGTTACAAAATGGGAACTGCCATGCTGGATGATAAACGCTGCCCGGATAGCAAACGCATCAACGAAGTTCTGTCACGGGTCGGCGATCGATGGAGCGTTCTCGTGGTCATCTCACTGGCCCAATACGGAACAATGCGATTCAATGAGTTGAAACGGAATCTTGGCATTTCGCAACGTATGCTCAGCCTGACCCTGAAAGAGCTGGAACGCGACGGGCTGGTGAACCGCATCTATCACCCGACGATCCCGCCAAAGGTCGAATACAACCTGACGGAAATGGGGGATTCATTTCGTGAGCCGGTCACAGCGCTTGGCTACTGGGCACTGGAAAACTTGACCAGGATTGATAAGGCTCGCACTGCCTACGATGCGGCTGTTTCGGATTGAAAAGCTTGCCTCTAGATCAACCTAATATTTGTAAGGATTGGTGTTTCGCTAGAAGCGAAGTTTCTGCCGATGTGCTGCCCGAAACACTGAAAATCTACTTTTGGCGAGGTTGAGTTCAATAGCCGCTTGCTTGATACAAGATGGAAGACGAACAACTCATTATCTGCCGGCTATCCATGCCACAGTTGTCCTGAAAACCCCTGCAACGCACTTTCGTTTCAAGCCCAAATCAAGACAATTTCAATCGCGTTTTCAAAAGCCGCTTCGATATTGTCTTGGTGTTTCGCCTGTCCACCTACGGAATGCTCGGTGAAAGCTGGCTGCGTCTGAAAACCCAAGAACGAAAGCGATTTCCTGTGTGCTTAGGTCCGCATCACGCAAGTATTTTTGTGCGATTTCCTGCCGGGTCTCGTCGAGAATGTCGCTGAAGGTTGTGTTTTCACGCTTCAGAAGGCGCCTTAACGTGCGACTTGTAAGCCCGATCTGCGTTGATATCTGATCCATGTTCGCATCAAAAAACGCGCTGCGAACCAGCGCTTTTCGAACTTTCCCCGAGATGCGGCCCGAGCCGTTGTTCAAAATCTCGGACAGCTCTTTTTCGCAGATCTCAGTGATCTGTTGAAAAGTTCTGTTGTTGCCCAATTCAAGTCTGCGTTCATTCCATTCAGAGGGAACGCAGAACCGGTTCCGTTCAGCCCCAAACCGATACACCTCGGCGGCGTCTTCCTCGACAGTATAGAAACTGTTTTGCAGACATCGTAACTCTATCAGGTTTGATTGATAATCCTGGCCCAAGACGTCTTGATGCAATGAAAAAAATATTCCCATTTGGAGACATACGAGAAAATCGTAGAAATCAGAGGAATGCGCGACCAACGCGGCCGGCTCAAACTCCCAGCCCTGCAACTTGCCGTCGAAGACAAACTTTATTTCGGCGGTAGGCGCCGCCAGTGAATGAAATTTCTCTGCAAATCTCACAGTTTCCCGATACCGCGTTCCGCTCAAGACGGCGTAACCAAACAACCCATAGTCGGAAATATGCAGAGATTTGCCAATCTCATACGGAATAGTCGGATGCCAGCGCTGTTCAGAGATGTTTCTTAGAACATTGAGAATCTGGTTGAGTGAAACAGTGTAGTCTTTGTTCGAAAGCTCTGATCGATCGACACCAGTTCCATCAAAAACGCGGATTTGGTCCAACCCGCGGCGCTTCAATACCCGCGCTGCCGCATTGAGTTTTGAAGTGGAATAGTGCTGGTCCTTCAAAGCACGTCCTTTAGTTTCCGCAAGCGCTTACTGTTTAGTATAGCACCAAGAATGGCGCATTTTAAACAGTCTGTGCAATACTAAGGGAAAGCAAAATGCCAAAAGCCGGATGCCACTGATGGCGGCTGGCCAACAGGTTTCACCATTCGCAGATTTAGCGGTGCCGCGAATGATTTGCATTGCCTGGCCGATGATCAGGCTGCAGTGTTTCGCTCCTTTTCACAGAAGCTCTTCAATTTGATGTTCTCTGAAGATCGCGAATCTGGCACCCAGCGGCATTGGATTTGCGCCGCCCGCTACCGCAAACCGATCAAATACCACGGGCGCCATCAAGCATGTCACAAATAATAATGGCCGGCAGAGATTTTGCCGGCCAATGAACTCTTTTGGGTGAGTCTGGTTTCTATTTGAAGACCGGTTTTCGTTTCTCAACAAAAGCCAAGAATGCTTCGCGGAATTCGTCCTGCTGCAACTGATCCCCGAAGTCTTTCAATTCTTCGGTCACCCGGGTCCAGAGATCTCCGGTAAGAGGGCGCCGCAACAGCGCTTTGGTTTTTGCGACCGCATTTGGGGGCTGATCACCAAGCGCGGCCACAGCGCTTGCGACCGTGTTGTCCAGCTCTTCCGGCGCCACGACGCGACTGACAAGCCCGTTTTCCAGCGCCTCCTGCGCCGAGAACATCCGGCCCAGCAAGAGTAACTCGGCCGCTTTGGCCTGTCCCATCAGGCGGGGCACGATGTAGCTGGAGCCTGCTTCGGGGACGAGCCCAAGGTTGACAAAGGGCATCCGGAACACGGTTTCCTCAGCCGCGTAGATCAGATCGCAATGCATCAACATCGTTGTACCGACGCCGATGGCCACACCCTCGACCTGAGCAACAATTGGCTTGGGAAACTTGATGAGTGCTTCCAGAAAGGCCACGACCGGCGGATGATCGCCAGAGGCGGAATTGTGGAAATCACTCACCATATTGCCACTGGTAAAGTCGCCATCCGCACCGCGCAGCCAGACCACACGTATTTCTGGGTCGTTGGCTGCGCTTGTCAGTGCTTCGGCCAGACCCAGATACATCGCGCGGTCGATCGCGTTTTTCTTGCCGGGGTTCGACATTGTCACGCGCAGGGCTGTTCCCAGCTTTTCGGTCATCACACCTGGTTGGGCTGTGTTTTCTTCGGTCATATCAGATACTCCTGCTGGTTGGCGCTGGATTGCCTGCCTGTCAGACGTTGTTGTACGCAGCGAGGCGCTCGCTGATGATCTGATCGGCCTCGGACATGATCCGATCCAGCAGTTCCTGACAGGTCGGAATGTCGTTGATCAGGCCCACAACCATGCCACAGGACCAGGCACCGATATCCATGTCACCATCCTTCATGATGCGCGGGTACACACCGGCTACTTCGTCGATGATGTCCTCGAACTGGATCTCTGCGCCTTTTTCTTTTTCCTTGGCCAGAATCCGTTCGACCGCCGGGTTGGTCATGACTCGTTCGGTGTTGCGCAGTGGGCGCATGACAAGGCGGGTGTCCAGTTCGGTCGCTGCCACAATCGCGTCTTTGACGTTCTGATGCACGGGGGCTTCTTTGGTGGCGACAAAGCGGGTGCCCAGATTGATGCCGGATGCGCCCATCGCCAGCGAGGCTACCAGCGAACGGCCATCGGCCTGACCGCCGGATGCGACAAAGGGGATTTCCAGCTCATCGGCGGCGCGCGGCAGCAAGATCATGTTGGGCACGTCATCCTCGCCCGGATGGCCGCCGCATTCGAACCCGTCAACCGAGACCGCATCGCAGCCGATTTCCTGCGCCTTCAGCGCATGACGGACCGAGGTGCATTTGTGGATCACCTTGATCCCGGCATCCTTGAGATATGGCATAACCTGCGAAGGGTTGCGCCCGGCGGTTTCAACCACGGTGACGCCGCCTTCGATGATCGTCTTGATGATGGCCGGATAGTCCGGCGCATTGACGGTGGGCAGGAAGGTTACGTTGACCGCGATTGGCTTGTCGGTCATGTCCTTGCAGCGCGCGATCTCATTGGCCAGATCGGCGGGTGTTTTCTGGGTCAGTCCGGTGATCGTGCCCAGCCCGCCCGCGTTCGAGACAGCAGCGGCCAGTTCAGCAAAGCCCACATAATGCATCCCGCCCTGCAGGATCGGGCGTTCTATGCCAAAGAGTTCGGTGATTTCGGTTTTCATGGCCGTAGCCTCCGTGATGATTCTGGCGCTGGTTTCGATTTGAATGCGAGAAAACATGTCACTTCGCGCAATGAAAGCGCCTGAAAAATAAACGTTACGTCGAGAGTGACATCGACATGTTCTCGGGGGGATTTGGTGCTTGATGTAACTAGGAGTGTGCCGGTCTTCAGGTGGGAAAGAGCGTCGCGCGACGCTCTTTCCTCAATTAAGTTGGCTCATTTGGTTTCGACCGTTGCCGAAAAAAGATACTCGGCCAAGGCGTCCTGAACCGTCGAAACGTCGGAACGGTTCTTTTCGGGCAAAGTAACCGTTACGTGCATCCCGCGCGCACCGCCATCGGTGACTGTGATTTCGGCGTCTGGCAGTTTGTGTTCACCCTGGATCAGCTCGGCCACAGCACGTCTGGCCGCGTCAAGTCGCAGGCTTGGCTTGTAGATTTTGCCCACCGTGGTCAGCGGAACCTCGTCCACGATGTGGATCTGCTTGGGCCAAGCCGGACGTTCGTCAATATGCGCGTGGGCGTGCTCCTGTAGTTCGTCCATCGTGACCTCAGCCCCTTCGACCAACTGGACGAAACACACGGGCAGCTCTCCGGCATATGCATCGGGTTTGCCAACGGCTGCGGCAATGGCCACGGCGGGATGGTCGGTCAGGACATTTTCGATCATGGCCGGGTCGATGTTGTGACCGCTGCGGATAATCAGATCCTTGGACCGGCCCGCAATGTAAATCCGCCCGTCGGCGTCTTTGTATCCCAGATCGCCCGAGTTCAGGTATCCGCCCTCGAACACGCCCGCATTCTGCGTCGCATCACGATAGCCGGGCGAGACATGCGGGCCTTTGATTGCGATCACGCCGATTTCGCCCACCTCGCAGAGGTCACCTAATGCGCCATCGCCCGTCAGACGCAGAATATCGACCTGCGAATAGGGCAGCGGCCAGCCTACCGAACTGACGGCACCTGTGCCAGACAAGGGATCAATACTGACCAGACCCGAGGCTTCGGTCATGCCCAGAAGTTCAAACAGGGTCGCGCCTGTCACCTCGCGGAAATGCGCCCCAACCGCAGGGGGCAGCAAGGCCGCACCGGTCAGACCAGCGCGTACGCGGCTCAGGTCGTAGCCTTCGGCCGGAACCTGCAGCACCGCACCCAGTGCCGTCGGTACGCCGCCGACCAGTGTCACCTTGTGCTGTTCCACCAGACGCCAGAACCCGGACACAATCGTCGGCGTGCGCAATCCGCCCGGCGACATCACTACAAGCTCGACACCGCACATAAAGGCGCTGAGCCCGGCGGCAATTGTTCCGGCCACATGGAATAGCGGCAGTGTCGCGGTCAGTACGTCGTCGGGACGGTATGCGCACATGGTTGCCCCGCCAAAGGCCGCCACCAGTTGCCCGCGATGGGTATGGGCCACCAGCTTGGGCACGCCCGTTGTGCCGCCCGTATGGAAATAAGCTGCAACGTCATCGCCCGAGCGCGCCGCGCCAAAGGTCAGGTGATCCATAGGCTGCCCCTGGATCGCCTCGGCAAAATCCACTACGCCCTCGACCGGCGGCGTGCCGGGAGGCGCGATGCGCACCAGGATCAGGCCAGGGATCTGGTCGCGGATTTCCAGAGACTTTTCCCAGATATCCAGCTGCGGATGCGGCCCAAGCGTCACAAGAATTTTCGCCTCAGAGGCGCGCAGCAAGTCAACGATGCTTTCCACCTGCAGCAAAAAGTTGATCGGCACGGCATAACCGGCTGTCTCGGCCCCCCAGAGGGTCACATAAGTCTCGATGAGCGAGGGCAGCATATAGGCAACGCCGGGCGCAGGGCCGCCAAGATCGGCAAACATATTGGCCGCGCCTCGGATCAGCCCCAGCAACTGACCATAGGTGACCCGGCGCGCTTGTTCATCTTCGGCACCGGTCATCAACATGGTCAGGGCGGTCTTGTCGGGATAGGAGGCCGCGCTGGCTTCGAACACTTCGAGAATACTGCGTTCAGGCAGGCGTTGATCCAGGGTGAGATCGGATTCCAGACGTTTGATATCCTCAAGGGTTTTAATGGGCTGATCGCTGAAAACGGCCATGATTTGTGCTCCTCCAAAACAATGTGTTTTTCGTAAAACGGCGGCTTGCTGCCGCCGCCGTATCTGTTGGTTGCCGCCCCTGTCGTTGCGACCGGTTCTAGGACACAGTCTGATCATGTCCCCAAACTCCTCAGATAGGGGTCAGATCGGATCACAGGGTAGGCGGGTCGCGCCTAGGGTTTTTTGAAGCGGCGCAGTTGGAAGTTGACCAGCAGTTTGAACATCTTGTTGTCCCACGGCGCGCCGACGAACTGATTGCCGTCCAGCTTGCCCTTGCGCACAACACCCTTGGCTTTCGAGAAGTTCAGGAAGCCTTCCTTGCCGTGGTAATGCCCCATCCCCGACGGGCCAACGCCGCCGAAGGGCATGTCATCAACGGCAACATGGGTGACAACCTCGTTGATGCAGACACCGCCTGAATGGGTCTCGTTCAGGATCTTCTCACCGCGGGCCTTGTCCCAGTCAAAATAATACAGCGCCAGCGGGCGGTCACGGTCATTCACGTAGGCAATGGCGTCGTCCAGCGTGTCATAGGGAATGACCGGCAGGATTGGACCAAAGATTTCTTCCTGCATCACGCGCATATCCTCGGTCACATCCGTGACCAGATGCATCGGCAATTTGCGTGTGCCTTCAAAGCTGTCATTCGACGGGTTGATGGCTGTGACTGTGGCGCCTTTGGCCTTGGCGTCTTCGATATTGTCCACCAGCCGATCACGCTGACGTTCGGTGATGATCGAGGTATAGTCCTTGTTCGCCGCAAGCGTCGGATAGCGGCGTGAGAACGCTTTGACGAAGGCAGCAACAAAAGCGTCAACCTTGCCACGCGGAACCATCACATAGTCAGGCGCAACACAGATCTGCCCTGCGTTCAAACCTTTACCAAAGACGACGCGCTTGGCGGCTTCCTCGATTTCAAAGTCATCATGAATGATGACCGGAGACTTGCCGCCCAATTCCAGCGTCACAGGCGTCAGGTTCTCGGCGGCGGCGCGCATCACGATGCGTCCGACCGGGGTCGAGCCGGTAAAGACCAGATGGTCAAAGGGCAGTTTGGTAAACTCGGTGGCAACATTGACGTCGCCATTGATCACCACGACCTCGTCATCGGTGAAATGCTTGGCGATCATCTCGGTCAGCATCTCGGCGGTTTTGGGTGCAAATTCCGAGGTTTTGATCATCGCCCGGTTGCCTGCAGCCAATGTGCCCACCAGAGGCGACAGGCCAAGAAAGACAGGGAAGTTCCACGGAACCACGATGCCCACCACACCCAGCGGCTGATAATGCACCTTGGCATGTGCCCCCATCAGCATCAGTGGCAGGTGGCGCTTGGACTGACCCATCAGCTTGCGCAGATTCTTGCGGTAATAGCGGATGCCTTCCAGGATCGGCAGAATCTCGGCCAGCATGGTTTCCGCGTGGGCGCGGCCGTTAAAATCCTGATCGACAGCGTCGATGATCTTGTCCTTGTATTCCATTAGCCCGGCGTGCAGGCGACCAAGGCGATCAATCCGTTGATCGTAGGTCGGAGCAGGATCAGCCTTGTAAGCTGCTTGCAACTTGCCAAGCACAGCAGGCAAGTTTTGTCCGGAATTTTCGAGTTCAACGACGTTCTGAACTGACATGACGGTCTCCTATGGGTTTGAAACTTCTGAGAGACGGAACGGATTTCGCAGCTTTATATTATGCGCGCATGCAACGCGAAATGTTCCGTGGGGACAAGAACTTTGCACCTTGGGACAATTGTTTTTGTCCTTTTCCGCCCAGCCTACACCCATACTGGCACATGCACATCGCACGGTGGGGCCGCCGATGGCAACCCCACCGAATGGGCTCAATTCAACGCAGCGATTGTCTCCAATGCGGCCGCTTCCGACGATGCCGGGTTCTGGCCGGTGATCAGCAATCCGTCTTTGACCACATGCGGCATCCAGTCTTCGCCGGACGAGAATGTAGCACCATTGCTCGCCAGCATATCCTGGACAAGGAAGGGAACAATTTCGGTCAACTCGACAGCGGCTTCTTCCGAGTTGGTGAAACCGGTCACCGTCTTGCCGATAACCAGCGGCTGACCGTCAGCACCTTTGACATTCTTCAGAACCCCAGGAGCATGGCAGACCAGCGACACGGGCTTACCAGCCCCATGGAACGCCTCAATCAATGCAATGGACTGCGCGTCTTCGGCCAGATCCCACAGCGGGCCGTGGCCACCGGGATAGAAAACTGCGTCAAACTCTGCGTGGTTAACTTCCGCCAACTTTATCGTGGCCGCCAGTTGGGCCGAGGCCTCAATATCAGCTTCAAACCGGCGTGTGGCGTCAGTTTGAAAACCTTCGTCTGCACTTTTAGGGTCAAGCGGTGGTTGGCCACCCAGCGGTGAAGCCAAAGTTATTTCGGCACCTGCTTCCTTGAAGGCATAGTAAGGCGCGGCCAGTTCCTCGAGCCAGAACCCGGTTTTCATTCCGGTGTCACCAAGTTCGTCGTGCGATGTGAGAACCATCAGGATTTTCATGATCAAGATCCGTAAATGTTGTTTTTCGTTTGCTTCGCACTGCGCTTTTTCAAATCGACAAGAGGAGTGAGTCGGTTTTGGGCAGGCAAGACAAGCTGCACATATCTAACAATAGACCGGTCGTCTAGTATCTATTTTCTCTAAGTAGCTTCCATCCAAAGCGGGATATCAACCTTTTCAATTTGGTGTTGCGTGTCATTCTCAACATGACTAGACTGATCGTCTATAGGCCATGGTCATATGGCTTAAGCAGCAGGCAGGGCGTATGAGCACACGATCGAATATTGTTTCAGCGGGACAGGCCCTGATCAGTCGGAAAGGCTTTAGCGCCGTTGGGCTTGCCGAAATCCTTAAGTCGGCCGGTGTTCCCAAAGGATCATTTTATCACTTTTTCGAGTCCAAGGATGCGTTCGGAGTTGCGCTGCTCGAAGACTACTTCGAAACATATCACGCAGAAATGGACGAAATTTTTGCAAAGCAGGGCCTAACAGCCGCAGAGAAACTCATGCTGTATTTTGCGAACTGGCGTGAGACCCAAGGGCTGGACGATTGTCAGGGACGCTGTCTGGCTGTCAAACTGGGTGCTGAGGTTTCCGACTTCTCGGAGTCTATGCGTTACTCTTTGAAGCACGGCACAGACGGCATAGTTTCTCGTCTGGCTACTGTGGTTGAGGCCGGAAATGCCGACGGATCGCTGCGTTCTGGTCAACCCAGCGGGGATGTCGCCGCCAACCTGTACTTTCTTTGGGTCGGGGCCAGCATCATGGTCAAGATCACGCGCTCGCAAGACGCCTTCGACAAAGCACTTGCCGACACGCGACAGATTTTGAATGATCGCGGTTGGCACGGCAAATCATCAAATGCGGCAGTCGCAATAAATTCTGCCGTATAGCTTTGAGATGAGCGATACTTGATTCCACAGAGAGTCTCATTCCTGTGTATGACGTCCTGATTCAATCGCCTGGATAGTTGAATTCAAACTGCATTTTTTTGTTTGGACGAGATCGACCCAAAAATCCTCGAAGCACTTCGAACTGTTGTGCACATGTCGCATCTGGTTGTTGGGAGCAGCGTTGAACAGCCACCACCAATGGAACTGTTTCGCTTGGGGCTCGGCGCAAAAACACTGCAGGGATACACAGGCGGACAAGCATTGTGTGTTCGATGCCATGAGGGAACGTGCGCAATGTTACGGCGAGAAAAAGGTCCAGACTTCCAGACCCCACCCGCAAGCGGTTCCGTTGCATGGGGCGGCACAACCCGCTCTGCGCGTCGATCTGCGACAATTTGTCAGAAAAAGGCAAGCGAGAGTTTCATGTTGATACGTTAAGTTGGGGTTGAATCAAAACACCGTAATTAGCTCAACCGGCTTTATTTCAGCAAAGCCGCGCAAAATCTCGGAGGTTTTATTAGATGGCATTGAATCGCGTGTCGTTTCTCAGAATCATTGTTGGTCTTACCTTTCTTGGCGTCTTGGGTTTTTTCGTTCTCACCTCTCCTTGGACGTGGGCCATGACTCATCCCGGTCGGACATTGCCGGACCTTGAAGACGCTGATCTTGAAAACGGACGCATCGTGTTTGTGGCCTCGGACTGCGCGACCTGCCACGCGACGCCAGGGCAGGAGGATGACACAGTGCTGGGCGGCGGGCGTGAGTTGGACACGGCGTTTGGCCTGTTTCACATGCCCAATGTCTCGCCAGACAAAGAGCATGGCATTGGGGATTGGACTTTGGCCGAGTTCGACCGGGCCTTGCGCGAAGGTGTTGGGCCGGGCGGCATTATGCCGGATGGTCAGAACCTGTATCCGGCCTTTCCCTACACATCCTATCAGCGCCTGACAGGCGAAGACGTCCGCGATCTCTACGCCTATATGATGACTTTGCCTGTTCAGTCGGTTGCCATCCCGGATCATGAACTCAAGTTCCCGTTCAACATTCGCCGGGGTGTCGGTGTCTGGCGTCTGGCCTTTCTAGACGGCAAGGTTTACGAGCCCGGCCCCGTGCCCGATGGTGTCGATGCCGATGCCTATCACCGGGGTGAATATCTGGTTGAAGGGGCAGGGCATTGTGCCGAATGCCATTCCTCACGCACGCTTGCGGGCAATGTGATCGCAGATGCGCGCTATGGCGGCGGCCCCAACCCCGAGGGTACCGGCTGGTTCCCCAACATCACACCGCATGAGTCCGGCATCGGTTTCTGGTCGCAGGCATCGCTGGCCAATTACCTGCATACCGGCATCAGCCCGGTTGGCCGCACGGCTGGTGGCGATATGGGTGAAGTGATCCAGAACACTTCGCAACTTCCGTTCGAGGACATTCAGGCGATGGCCCTTTACCTGAGCCATGTAGATGAGGTGGACCAATTGGCCCCCGGCATACCCGAGCCGAACTATACCGAAGAAATTGTGATGCTGGAAAACGCGGTTCAGACCGCGCCACAATTCCCGCTGTCCGAGCCCGGATCGCTGTCCGCCAACACGTCAGCCACTGTCGTTGAGACCAAGAACATCTGGCTTGTCCCAGACGGTATCGACGGGGGGATGATTGAGCAGGGCAAGCTGCTGGGTGGCGCCGATGTCGCGCTTGTTTCAGTTGAAGGTGATCGAGCCCAATTCGAACTGACCGGGTGGCAACTAGAGGAAGCGCCCTCGATCATCTATCAGGAAAAGGGACAGCGGGTTCTGATGGCTGTTCTGTCGGATGACGCCGCTGCCGCGGTGACATCCGGAACCCCCGAACTCGACCCTGACACCGAACAAAGCTGGGTGCCGGTTGAACTTGAAGTTTGGTCGGATACGGCGGGCCTGAACACGGACCGCGGCGCGGTGTGGGACTATAGCAGCGACACGTATCAACGGGCATGCTCTGCCTGTCATGTATTGCCGCAAAAGACACATTTCACCGCGAACCAGTGGATTGGCACGCTGAAATCCATGCGCCGCTTCACCTCGTTCACCGATGACGAATACCGTCTGATCTTGGCCTATCTTCAGAACCATTCAAAGGATCTGAACGAAGGAGACGGGGATCACGGATGACCGATACCCGATTTGGCCTTGCGGTGACGGCCGATTGGCTGGCCGTTCAGTTTCTGACGCCTCCGGGTGCGGATCGTGTGACTGCGCTTTGCTCAGACGAGGGGCAGGCGGTTCTGACGCAGATTGGCGACGAAATCGGATGTCCGTCGGCAATGCGCCATGTGAAAGATGCAATGTCATCGCAGGATGAAACTGATATGTGCGCCGCGCTGCAGCAACGCTATGTCATGTTGTTCGAAGGTGTGTCGCGCCGCCATTACCTGCCGCCTTATGCCAGCCTGTGGGACGGCACAGGACGGCTGTGCGGTCCTGCCACAGGGCGCATGCAGCGCATTTTGCGCGCGCTGGATGTACATGTGGCACAGAACGGAAATCAGCCCACCGACCATCTGGGTATTCAACTGGCCGCTTTGGCCGAAGCATTGCGGCAACGGCGGGATGACATGGCAGAGTATCTGCTGGATGAACTGACCTGGGTTGATCGCTTTGGCCCAGCCCTGATCCAGGCGGATGGCGCGGGGTTCTACGCCGGTCTCGCACACCTGCTTTCAGCATTTCTTGACACAGTGGCGCTGGACTGCGGGCGGGATCGCCCGCGGATTTTGGCGACTGTTTGACGAAAGGACAGACGATGAGTTCGAAGCCTCAGATCAAGCACCAAAGCGCGCCATTTTCCCGCCGCGGTTTCATGAAAGGGTCGACAGCCGCAGCGCTTGGCCTTTCGGGCCTGCCGGTTCTGGCCCGCGGTGCTCTGGCCGATACCGGCCAGCAGGGGATTGTGTCCGGCTGCCACTGGGGTGTCTTCCGGGGCATGGTCGAAGATGGCCGCGCCGTCGAGTTCAAACCGTGGGAAGATGACCCTCACCCCTCGCCACAGCTGCCCGGCGTGATGGATTCGATGTATTCCGAATCCCGTATCCGCTATCCTATGGTGCGCCGCGCCTGGCTGGAAGGCGGCCCCGGCAGCGACCCGGACGGGCGCGGATCGGGCGATTTTGTTCGCGTCACCTGGGACGAAGCGATTGAGCTGGTCGCCAATGAGATCACCCGCGTGCGCAGCGACTACGGGCAGGAGGCCCTGTTTGCAGGGTCCTATGGCTGGAAGAGCCCCGGCAAGCTCCACAATTGCCAGACGTTGCTGCGGCGGATGTTGAACCTGACCGGCAGCTACACCAACAGTTCCGGGGATTATTCAACCGGCGCGGCGCAGGTGATTTTGCCCTATGTCTCAGGCTCGCTTGAGGTGTATGAGCAATGCACAAGCTGGAAGAACCTGTCGGAAAACACCGAACTGATGGTGTTCTGGGGCTGTAACCCGCTGAACAACTCTCAGATATCCTGGCAGGTGGCCGATCACGGCGCGTGGCCGGGTGTGGCGATGATGAAAGCGGCAGGCACGCCGGTTCTTTGCATCGACCCTGTGCGCACAGAAACTTGTCAGGAGCTGAACGGCGAATGGATCGCGCCGCGCCCGCAGACCGATGTGGCGATGATGCTGGGCATCGCACATACGCTTTATACCGAAGGCCTGCACGATCAAGAATTCCTGGACCGTTACACAACCGGATTCGACAAGTTCCTGCCTTATCTGCTGGGCGACAGCGACGGGACGCCGAAAACAGCCGATTGGGCGGCTGAGATTTGTGGTCTGCCCGCCGATACCCTGCGTGATCTGGCCCGGCGCTTTGCGTCCAACCGGACCATGCTGGCGCTTGGCTATTCCACACAGCGACAGCACCACGGGGAACAGATCCACTGGACGCTGATCACACTGGCCTCGATGCTGGGTCAGATCGGCCTGCCCGGCGGCGGCTATGGGCTGAGCTATCACTATTCTTCGGGCGGTGCGCCCACCCATACGACGCCGATCCTAAAGGCTATCGACGATGCCTCGGGTCAGGCCAACGATGGTGCCGCGTGGCTGGCGCAGAGCGGGGCCGTGTCCATCCCCGTGTCTCGCCTGGTCGAGACGCTGCTGAACCCCGGCAAGACGATGCAGTTCAATGGCCACGAGATTGTATTGCCGCAGATCAAGATGGCCTATTGGGCAGGCGGCAACCCGTTCTCGCACCAGCAGGATCGCAACGAGATGCTGCGCGCCTGGCGGCAGCTGGACACGTTTGTGGTGCAGGATTTCCAGTGGACGGCCTCGGCGCGGCACGCCGATATCGTGCTGCCGGCCACCACATCCTATGAGCGCAACGACATCGAACAGGTCGGTGATTATGCGCTCAGCCATATCGTGCCGATGAAAAAGATCGTCGATCCGCTGTTTGAATCCCGAACCGATTTCGACATCTTCGCCGCCATCGCAGACAAGCTGGGCAAGGGGTACGAGTTTACCCAGGGCCGGACCGAGATGGACTGGATTCAGGGCCTCTATGAGGCGGCCAAGATCGAATCCCGCGCCAAGGGTATGGAAATGCCGGTGTTCGATGTGTTCTGGAACAGCAACAGACCGTTGGCCTTCCCGGTTACAGAGGCGGCAGAAGAGTTCGTGCGCCACGCCGATTTCCGCGCCGACCCTCTGTTGAACGCGCTTGGGACGGCGTCGGGCAAGTTCGAATTGTACTCGCGCACGATCGAGAAATACGACTACGATGATTGCCCGCCCCATGCCACATGGATCGAACCGCTGGAGCGCCTGGGCGGACCGGACACCACCTATCCGCTGCATGTCGCATCGAACCACCCGCAGATGCGACTACACTCGCAACTTTGCGGCACCGTCAATCGCCTGACCTATGAGATCGCCGGACATGAACCCTGCTGGATGAACCCAGGCGATGCCGCGGCGCGGGGCATTTCAGACGGTGATGTGGTACGCGTCTTCAATGATCGCGGACAGTTGCTGGCCGGTGTGTTGATCACCGAAGAGATCATGCCCGGCGTCATCCGGATTAACGAAGGTGGTTGGTTCGACCCGCTGAACCCGCGCGAGATCGGCAGCCTGTGTGTCTATGGGGACGTGAACACCCTGACGACCGGGCTGTCCACATCAAGACTTGCGCAGGGCAATTGCGGGCATACCGGCATGGCCGAGGTTGAACTGTATGATGGCCCAACACCTGAAATCCGCGTGTTCAGCCAGCCTGTTTGAAGGGACCAACTATCCGGCTGACCAAGAAAATCCGACAAACAGAAAACAACACATCCACGGATCGCAACTCCGCATTCGATATGCAGGATGTGGAGCTTATGCTGGCCGTTTTCATTTGAGCGAGAGAATCCGTGCAATAGTTGCTGTGCCATGTCAGATTTCAAAACAAGGGGTTCCTCTCATCCATATTGACGGTGCCCGTCGGATAAGGGCTGCATCGAAATTCTTCTCCAAATTGTCGAAGCAGAATGGGCCGGTTGCTAAGGCTTATGGTTGCGCTATGACGCGGTGGTTCTGTCTACCGAAGATTTTGACCGGGTCAGGGTCGATGTAGCGCCCGATCACGTGCTCAATTTCTTCCGATTTTGGGTGTTCATCGGCAGAAACCGCCAGGGGGTACCTCAATTCAGTCCTATTTGTTGCGGGTTGAACCAACCAATATTGACCGAACTCAACGAACTTCAAAGCTGTTCAAGGCATGCCAGAATGCATCAAGTGCATCGGACCGGTTATCCATTTTTCTCGCGGCGCAAATATTCCAGGGTAGTGGGGAAACCATTTTGACTTCCTTCACTTCCTTAGCTCTCAGGAGCTCGTGGAAATCTTCTTTCATCGCCCCAACAATCACATCCGGTTCGGACAACAGGCTGGCCAGAAAAGCAAAATCGTCGCTTTCAATCTTAGGCTGTTTTCCCACCAGATTGACTGCCTCTTGACCCCCGCCAAGTGCTTCAACAAGTTTCGCCTTCCAATGTTTGTGCAGATAAGGCGAAGCGAACGTATGCGCGAGGATATCCGCAATTGAGCACGGCCCCTTTTTATGGATTGGGTGAGATGGATGGGCGAGGAACGAAACGCTCTGTTTTTCCATGACCTTAAGTTCCACACCCTCGGCGCTTGGCGTATATGTCAGGTCGCCAACAAAAACGTCGAATGCTCCGCTTTGCAAAAGGTCCAATGGTCGGCCATAGGCGCTGACCAAGACCTTGAAACGCAAATCAGGAAACGACTTGCGAACAGATTTCAGAACAGGAGCAATGATCGTTCGTGTCGTGAGCGGTCCACATCCGATCAACAGGGTTTTAACGCCGTTGTCACGTATGGCTGTAACCCGGGTGCTGAAGCGGTCCAATTCCTGTCGTAAGTGCTGCGCGTGGGGCAAAAATTCTTGTCCCATGCGGGTGAGGGAACTGTTGTTCCGGCTCCTGTGAAACAGTGCAAAGCCCGCGTTCTCTTCTGCCTGAGCGATGTAACGCGAGAAAGATGCGGTGGATACGCCCAAATCCTTCGCCGCCTGTTGAAAGCTGCCTGTTTTTGCCAAAGCCAAAAAAGCAGTCAGTGCGTTTTCATTGAGCATGGCTCATCCCGGTTGCAAAAATTGATACTTAGAAATCACAAACTGAAACTGTCATCCAGCGCTGTTGTGTCATCCAAGGTGTAACCCTTAGAGGAAATTGAATACTTTCGTTTCCCGTTTATCCCCAACTGTACTGAGGACACAATGAAACCCATTCGATCTTTATTGGTATCGGCCGCTTTTGCTGCCGCAATTGCCGGTGTTTCACCGGCTTGGGCTGACGCCGAGAGACCAAATATCTTGTTCATCATGGCGGATGACGTTGGGTGGGCAAGCCTGGGCAGCTATCATCAGGGTGTCAAAAGCATCCAGACGCCCAACCTTGATCAGCTGGCATCCGAAGGGATGCGCATGACCGATTATTACGCGCAACCCAGCTGCACCGCCGGGCGATCCGCCTTTATTACGGGACAATATCCGGTGCGTACTGGCATGCACACGGTCGGGCTGCCGGGAGATGACGAAAAAGGTCTAAGCGAAGATGACCCGACATTGGCCAACATGTTGAAGTCTCTTGGCTATACGACCGGGCAATTTGGCAAAAACCACTTGGGCGATATGAATAAATTCCTGCCTACGGTCAAAGGGTTCGATGAATATTGGGGGTGGCTATACCACCTCAACGCGATGGAATACACGTCAGACCCTGACTGGCCGGATGACCCGGAATTCAATAACACATTCGGGCCGCGCAACATCATTCACGCCTATGCGACGGACACTGTCGATGAAACCGTTGACCCACGGTGGGGTCTGGTGGGCAAGCAGCGCATCGTGGATGACGGACCCGCCCCGCCTGAGCGTCAAAAGACACTGGATGACGAAGTCACAGCCCATACGATTGATTTCATCGACCGCGCTGTAGAAAGTGAAGCGCCCTTTTTTGTCTGGATGGCACCAGCCCGCGCCCATGTCTGGACCCATCTGAGCCCGGAATACGAGGCGATGTTGGGCGACGGTCGTGGCCTGCAGGATGTGGTCATGAAAGAACTGGACGACAATGTGGGTAAGGTTCTGGGTCACCTCGACACATTGGGCGTAGCCGACAATACAATCGTGGTATTTACCTCGGACAATGGCCCCGAAACGATGACGTGGCCTGACGGTGGAACGACTCCTTTCCACGGTGAAAAGGGCACGACTTGGGAAGGTGGTTTCCGCGTTCCCGCGATTATCCGCTGGCCGGGCAAAGTTCCTGAAGGGGTCGTAAGCAACGGTATTTTTGCTGGCCTCGACTGGATGCCGACACTGGTGGCCGCCGCTGGCGGGCCGGACAATCTGCCGAAGGCAATGATCGATGGTTATGAGGGGTATCAAGTCCACCTTGACGGTTACAATCAGGTGTCTTTCCTAACTGGCGAAACGGACAGCAATCGCAAGGAAATCATCTACTACGAGGGTCAGGACCTGCAGGCCGTGCGATATGGCGATTGGAAAGCGCATTTCACCGTCCAGACAGAAGGCTGGTCCGGGCCGAAAGAAGAGCTGAACGCGCCACTTCTGTTCAACCTGCGTCGCGATCCTTACGAAAAAGCAGCCGAAGAATCAGGCATGTACACCCGCTGGATGGGCAACAAGATGTGGGCCTTTGGTCCGGCTGCTGCACTGGTACAGCGCCATCTGGCCACCTTTGCCGAGTTCCCGCCTCGTGGCTCGCAGATTACCAACCAGAGGCATGTCGAAGAACAGGTTTCGTCAGAAGGTGGTATGTCACAGTAACGCAGTACCGTTGGCAAGGCGGTCGCCCCGCCTTGCCCCGCGATCCATGGTGCAAGGTTCTCAGGTAAACCGGCACGCGCAATGCGATTTCAGACTGTTTCACCTGCCTCCTACCCCCAAACGCAAAGGACTTTGATGCAAAATGCCAATCACACTGACGCGTGAAAGGGTTTTCCTGTTGGTCGCATCAATTGGATTGCTCCCGATTGCCTTAAGCTATGGCGCGAACCCACAGCTTGTTTTACCCGCGCTTTATGGTTTTGATGTTTCGACCATCAACCTGACCCATATTTTCCGCGCGATCATGGGTCTGTATCTTGCCCTGATCGCCTTTTGGATTACCGGAGCACTGAAGCCGTCGCTCGCCGGCCCGGCGTTGTGGAGTTTGGTCGTGTTCATGCTGGGGCTTGCTGCGGGGCGCTTCATCAGCCTCGTGCTGGATGGCGTGCCGCATTGGTTGCTGAGTACATTTCTGGTACTGGAAATCTGTTTCGGGCTGTGCGGCGCATGGTTGCTTGCGATCCGGAAATCAGAATGAGTTTTTGAAGGCAAAATTTTGGACGACCAGTCCGACGTCCGGATAGAAATGAAAGGCATTTGTGGTGTGGAAAACTGGGTCCGTTGTGGCGGTCGTGCTTACGGGGTTTATTGCAACCATTGGCTACGGGCACTGGTCGATTGACGACGATTTTGTCGATATCCCCGGCGGGTCTTTCCTTATGGGGTCCGACAGGTACCGCCCCGAAGAAACGCCCGTTCAAAACGTAACACTCTCCGGGTTCCGGATCAGCCGTACGGAAGTAACCAACTCGCAATTCGCCGAGTTTGTGGCCGACACCGGGTATGTTACGACGGCCGAAAAAGGACTGGACGCCGAAAGCCACCCCAATGTGCCCGACGCTTTACGTGTGCCGGGGTCCATGGTGTTTGCCCAGCCTGCACGCCATGTAGACCTGAACAACCCGAATCTCTGGTGGCGTTACGTGCCGGGCGCAAACTGGCGGCAACCTGCGGGGCCGGGCAGTTCTATCGACGGGATGGACGATCATCCGGTCGTGCAGGTGTCGCCGGAAGACGCGGCCGCCTATGCGCATTGGGTCGGCGGGAGACTTCCGACCGAGGCTGAATGGGAATATGCTGCGCGCGGTGGGCTCGATGGCGCCAACTATACCTGGGGCGATGCCTATGACCCTGCCCAGGGCTGGAAAGCCAACACTTGGCAGGGTCGGTTTCCCAACGAACACTTGGCCGATGATGGCCACGCGGGTACGGCCCCTGTCGCAAGCTTTGTGGCCAACGGTTATGGTCTTCACGATATGGCAGGCAATGTCTGGGAACACGTCTCAGATTGGTGGATGCCACGCCACTTTGCGCCCGAAGGGCGTGATCCGAAGGGCCCTAGTGCCGAGGTCGCACAGCACTTTGCCAACACCTCAATCGGTCCGATGCGTGTTGTCAAAGGCGGTTCCTGGCTGTGTGCGCCAAATTTTTGCCAACGGTACAGACCAGCTGGTCGACAGCCCGCAGAGTTAAGCCTTGGAACCAATCATATCGGCTTTAGAGTGGTGCAACCTCTCGGAACATCGACGCAAAAGCGCCGATAGAGCCTGAGGAGCCAATTCGAAACCAGTTTCATCACTGGAAATACAGTTGCCGAAGCGCCCCAAGATCTTAGAAACACCCTGACGATGTACGGCAAAGGCAAAATCGAATGCTAGTGAAAAGCTGTTTTCTGCGGCCAGTCGATTTCACACTTTGAAGACCGATTCCGCGGCGGCGTGCAATTCTCGAATTGCGCCAACTTCAAAGACAAATTGGATCACCCGCGTGGAATCCTGCTGCGATATTGGCGGAACTGATGAGCGCCATGATCTCTTCATCAATTGCCTGACTAGGCCTGTCTGATCAAACCCCTCTCCAATAAGGAGCGTTTTGTTGTCCAACTGAATCTGAAGCAGTACGGTGCCCGCAGATTTGCAGACACTTTGCCCATGAAATTGAGGCGAGGATGCCGACATTGGGACAAGCAAGTATTGCGATGCATTCAAGTGGGATGCGGTGCATCAGATCACGTTGCGTTGCATATCCGGCTCGGGAGGTTTCCCGGCGCTTGGCTTAAGGAACCGGTAAGCCACCGTGCGCAGCAGGCCATTCATCAAACCGAGCTGATCCGGCAAGTCTGGGCGGACGGCGGCAAAGTCTATGGATATCGCAAGCACATGAACAAAGGCATGCGGGCGCCCACTGACTTCGAAAACGGATAGAACAAACTGAATTTGGCAGGTGTTTAGGAAACTTGGGACACCTCACAGTTGTGCTTGAGTACATTGCCTTCTTTCAGGATCAGCGGCATGTGCGCGCCCTGATTGGTCAGCAAGCTTAAATCTTGAAGCGGGTCACCATCAATCGCAATGAGGTCGGCATATGCCCCTGGCACCAGCGCGCCGATCTGTCCTTCCATTCTAAGCACTCTGGCGGCATCAATTGTCGCCGAGCGGATCACGGCGTCCGCGGGCAAGTACCGGCCTCGTAGGGTAAACTCATTTGATTGTTCCGACTGCATGCCGCCCAGCAAGTCCGAGCCATATCCCATCGTCACGCCGGCCTCGTGCATCTTGTTCAGCCGGTTCAATCCAGCCTCGCGCACATCTTCAATCTTCGCGACAGATTCCGGTGGCAGACCGAATTCCGCACCCCTGCGTGCCAACAAATCATATGTTATGTTGGTAGGCACGACGACCACGCCTTCTCGCGCCACGCGCTGAATGGTGTCGTCAGAAATCAGGTTGCCGTGTTCAATGCATTCGATACCGCAATCCAAAGCGCGAACGATTGCTTCATCCGAATACAGATGCCCCGCCACGTAGGTTCCGAAACTTTTGGCGATCTCCACTACGGCTTTCAGCTCTTCAATTGAAAACGTCAGGTATCCGATCGGATCCGAGGGAGACGACACTCCGCCATCAGCCATGATCTTGATGAATTGCGCACCACCCTTCAATTCCTGACGGGTGGCCCGCTGAACCTCGGCTACCCCGTCGCAGACGCGCCCCAAAGCGCCAAGCTGACCCGCATACCAGCCGACACTGCGGTTGTGATACGGCCCCCGATAGTCAGTGTGGCCGCCGGTTTGTGACAATGCCTTCCCGCAGATCACGAGACGGGGTGCCGTAAAATACCCTTGGTCCACGGCCTGCTGCAAACCTCGATCCGCGCCGCCAAGATCGCGAACAGTGGTAAAGCCGCGCATCAACATATCGCGCATAATTCTGGCACTCTTTGCCGCGACCAACGACGACGGCAGTTCAGCGTTTCGACCCAAATCAGCCGTCGTGGCCACTGCATGAACGTGGCAGTCGATCAGACCCGGCATGGTGATCAGGCCCGAAAGGTCCAGGACGTCATCGGCCGCAAACTTCACCTTTTGCCCTACCTCGCGCACCCGGCCTTCCTCAATTGCGATCTGCATCGGATCCGTTGGCCGGTCTTGCGTCCCGTCCACGATACGGGCGTTGTGGATCAGAAGGGATGTCATGTGAGGGCCTCATTCATTAACTGCGGTGGTTGGTCGATCGTCTGGCAAAATCAACGCCGGGATCAGGGTCTGAGCAATCTTTTGCATCGGTTTCAAATCGGCGGGCGAGTATCTGTTCCGTTCGGCGTTCAGCGACAAAACCCCAAGCGTTTGGCCATTCCAGATGACCGGTGCGCAGGCGCAGGCTTCGCAGCCTTTGGCCAGAATACGTTGCGCATCAGGGAAGGCCCACAGAATCTGATCACGACCGACACCCAGCCAGGATTGGCCTTTCCCAAGAACCAATGCGCCCCAGTCGGTCCCGCCCATCGGTTTCAGCGCCCCAGTCGGGTAATCGTCTGGGGAGGAACTGTAGACACGTCGCAGATGCCGCGCATCGCCCATCGTTTTCAGCACGGTCAAAAAGCGAAATCCAAATTGATCGGCGCAGATTTGGGCCACCAAGGCGAAAAGAACATCGGGTTGGCCCGGCTTTGCCTGAGTCGCAAGCAATACGTCAGTGGTTGATTGTTCAGTCATGTAGTCACCTCAGATACCCCGGCAACCAGAGCGTGATGACGGGAAAGGCGATCAGCACGGCCAGCGTCAGGATGTCCATTGCGATGAACCATGTCACACCACGAAAAATCACCGGCAAGGATACGCGGCTGCCAAGCGCGCCTTTGATTACAAAGATATTCAGTCCGACTGGGGGCGTGATCAGCCCGATCTCCAGAAGTTTGATCAGGATGATCCCGAACCAGATCATGTTCATTTCCAGTGACACTGCAATCGGCAGGATCAGAGGGGCTGTCAGCAGTAGCAATCCGATCGAGTCGATGAACATGCCAAGTATGATGTAGAGAAGCGTAACCGCCAGGATCAACGTCAACGGGCCCGCGGCGGACTGGCTAAAGAGGTCTCCCAATATCTGGTTCAGCCCGGCCACTGCGGCATAGCGCGTCAAAAGCGCGCCGCCGATGATGATCACGAAAATAGCGGTGAAGGACAGCGCACTTTGTTTGAGGGCGCTGTAAAAACCGCCTAGCGTGAAAGTTCCGGACAGAACCGCGATGAGTACAGCGCCCAAGGCGCCCAGTGCGCCTGCCTCGGTCGGGGTAGCGATCCCAAGCGAAATCGACCCCATCACGATGGCGATCAGCAAGGGCAGCGGCGCGATATCCCAGATCAACTGGCGCAAGGCGACATGATCTTCGTTGCCGGTGTAGCTGCCACCCGCCAGTGCCGGGTTCAATCGGCAGCGGATCATGATCATTCCGACATAGATGACAACCGACAGGACCCCAGGCACGACGCCCGCCATAAACAGCGCGCCGACCGAGACATCCGAGTAAACTCCATACAGGATCATCAGAATACTGGGCGGGATCAGAGACCCAAGCGTGCCCGAGGCCGCGATCGTTCCGCAGGCCAGACCGGGGTCGTATTTCCGGCTCAGCATTTCCGGAATGGCGATTTTTGACATGGCCGAGGCCGTTGCCACCGAAGATCCGGACGCCGCCGCGAATAACGCACTGGCAAGGACGCTGGAACAGGCCAGCGATCCGGGCAAACGGGACAGCAACTGGCGCGAGGCCCGGAACATCCCCCGAGTCAAACCGGTCTCGGAGGCGACAAAACCCATAAGCAAGAACATTGGCACGGCTGAAAAGCTCCAGTTCGCGGCCAGGTCGTAGGGAAGTCGCGCGATTGATCCGATGGCGGCGCGCAGGCTGACCTCAAAGGCGATACCGGCAAAGGCGACGGTGATCAGCGACAGCCCTATCGGAACCCGTATGGCAATCAGCGTCAGCAGAGCCGCAAAGGTTAAAAGGATCGGCAACAGCTGCTCAAACATCCAGCGCCCTCCGTCGCAGGCTGCGCAGGGACAAGAGCAGCGCGCCAAGCGCCGATGTTGCAAAAGCAAAAGGCAGCACCCAACGCACCGGCCAGATGGGCATCAGGTTGACGCCCATCGAGACCTCTGCCCGGCTTGTCGAGGCCAGTGCCTGTTCGAAGGTGATGTAGGTCAGAAGACAGTAGATACCGATGGACAAAAAACCGGACACAAGGATGGAGAACCGTTTCAGGCCAAGCGGGAAGAAGCGATAGAACAGGTCGGTTTCGATGTGTTCGCCGCGAATTTCCAGCAGCATGATCGGCAGAAAGACAATCGGGATCATGCAGTAGAAAGACACAACTTCCATCGTTCCGGTCAGCGGTGCCTGAAAAACTGCCCGCAGGATGACATCCAGTGAGATGGCGACAAGGATTGCTAGGATCGCGATCGCAGCAACAGCCAATTGGCCGCGCGCAAGGCGCTCTGCCCATGTGTAGAGAGTGTGCATTGGAATAGCCCTCGGCTTGGAACTGTGGCCGGGCTTTGAAGTTGCCCGGCCGTGCTCGATTGGCTTCGGGTGGGTGGTTAGCTGCCGCCGTAGGTCGTCAGGTCCAGAGTGTCGTAGATTTCCGACCGCATCAGCGCGGCAAGCGCGTCTTTGTCCTCGACAGGGACGCCTTGCAGCAAATCTGCCCATTTGGTCACCGTCGCCTGAAACCGGTCCAGAAGCGCCTGAGCCTCGGCCACGTTATAGGTGTCCTGAACGATTGCTACGGCGGCACCTGGCTGGGCTTCGCGGAACGCGTTGATCGAGGCCAGCAGGTCCTCTTGCGGGGGGTGGAATGTGACGCCCAACTCTTTCAGCTTTGCTTCGGCCTGCTGTTCTTCCAGCAAAGTGCCGTCGACGATCAAAGCCGCCATTGCGTCCGCCTCAGCATAAAGAGCGGCACGGCGTTGATCCTCGGTAAGCTCGGCCCAGGTTTGTGGGTTATAGCCATGACCTAAACCCGCCCAGAACAGGGTGATGGGCATGTCTGTGATATGTGGCGCGACCTCATAAAGCTTGCGGACGTAAGCATCTGCCGCGGTGGTTGTCGTGCAGGTCAGCGCGCCCTTGTCCAGGGCTCCATACTGCTCATTCGTGTTGAAGGACACCGTTGCTGCCCCGGCGGAATTGGCCCATTCAGCAGGTGCTCGCCCCGGAAGACGGAGTTTCGCGCCTTTCAATTCGTGCAGATTGCGTATCGGCGTGTTGCAGATCAGTTTGTAATGATTGGTCGCATAAGAGCCGCCAAAAACCACTCCGTGCCGCGCCCATTCCGCAGAAAGTAATGGGTCCTTGATATTGAACTCGGTCGCTGCTGCGATGATGACGCGCGGGTCATCGAAGGTCATCCCCAACTCCTCGACCGCATTCGAAACTGGAAGGTCACTGGGCGTGTATTGCGCAAAATGTCCGGACACATCCGCCAAGCCATCGGCGATTTCGGTCAGATTTCCGGTCGCCGTGACGCGGGGCGAACCTAACTCGACATTCGCGGTCAAAGCGCCGTTCGAGTGATATTCAACCCTGTCGCCCCAATAGGTGTATAGGTACCTGGAATATTGGTGTTGTGGCGGCAACCATGTCGCGGCCGTTATGCTGTCGCGCGCCACAGCGACACCAGGACCAAATGCCAACGCCGCGCAGGCGGCTAGTTGAATGGGTTTCACTTCTCTTCTCCCTGAATTGTGTCATCGTTTGCCAGAAATGGCAGGACCCCATCGTCCGTGAGTGGGCGCAGTTGCGCTGCGTCCAGAAATATTTTTGCAAAGCCTTTTTGCAGATGGTTCCGCGCCAGATCCTCATGCCCGAATGAGGTGGTAAACCCGTGTCCGCGAAGGGTATTCGACGCCATCGCCCAATGGGTTTCACGGTCGTTTTCCGGCACGTCCGGCAGGTCGAATGTCTGCGTCCAGAAAGCCAGCAGGGCTGCACGCCACTTGAGAATTGCGCCCTGAACAGATTCCGAAAGCGAATGCTCGGACCGCATGCCGAGCGACATTTCCATACAGGCTATGAACAGGTCGCTTGCGAAAGCCGCGCCAACTTCTGCGACAAACTCTTCCCGAGTGATCCGGCGTTGCCGCAACCGCAGCGAGATATCGTTCAGGCGTGCCGCAAATTGATCCAGCAGATCTTCGAATGCCGCGGCGACCAGATCATCCTTGCTGGGAAAATGGTGAAACAATGCGCCGCGCGAAACACCAGCCTTTTTGAGGATCGGGATGATGGAAAGCCCGGAAAAGCCGTTCGAAATCAGCTGCTCGATCGTCGCCTGTTTCAACAGCGCGACGGTCCGATCCGCGTCCCGAATACGTGAAGGGGCTTTGGTTTCTTTCGCCATTTCGTGCTCCAAATAACATACCGACCGATTGGTATGTAAAATCTATTGGCGGTGCACAATTGTCAATTCAAATCACTCTTCGCCGAAAAGTCTGAACAAATTCAGCCGGTAACACCTGCATGGGGATTCATTGAAGCCGTCCGATCCTGAGAATTGAATTCCGAATCATTTCAAATTACGTGCTTTGTTCGTCCCAAATTGCGAGTGGGTACCTCCTTGCCAAAGCTGGCTCATCCGCGTGTTCATCGCTTTGCCTCGCACTCCTTGGACAGAACAAATTTTTGCACCGTTCAACAAAGAGCGCCGGCTTCGCTAACGATCCAACTTCCATTTTTTGCGTGCGGCCATGTCTTTTGAGCTGTGCCGCTTGAGCACGACACGCGTGCCGCCAACGTTTAATTTTGGATGCCTGATGAGGAACTTTGGACACAAAGGTGACGACGACATCTTGATCTAGGCATTTGGATGCTCGGCGAATCGGCTCAAAAGCCATGTCTGGGTGCGGACATCAAAAGGGTGCGAATTCGGTAAAGGATCGAATAGTTCGTTGGGCATGTTAGCCTGTCAACTTTGCCATATTCTGCTGGCGTCAGTGGCCTTCTATCCATGCTTCTATAGAATTGAACCAACCGCGCCGAAGATCTCGGTCTTTGATCGCGACATAAAACGCACCGAGGTCCCCCCACATCCATCCCATGGCGCGATCTGATGCGAGCTGGAATAGCAGAATATCGTCGGGATCAAGCGTCATGTCCTGAAACAAATCTGGCTGCCCGCCCATGCGATGCAGCACGCCGTCCTCAACAAACCGCAGAAACTCTTCGAGTTTCTCTATCTGATCATGGACGAGTGCCGCGCTCGCATCCGAACCATGTGCGTACAAATCCAAGATATCCTCGCGGATAGCCATGTGTATGCATCGATCAATGGAAACTCTGGCCTCGACCCTCTTGAGAATGCGGTTGTCGCCAGCAATGAGCGGCCCACGCCAAGACGCAAAGCCGTCGCCAGTAATGGCCTTCCTGATATCGAACCAGTCGCTATCAGAAATGGGAGAGTCCAGCTTTTTTGACAGGAGTCTTTCATAAATCGCTTCCAGTTGCCGTCTTTTTTGTGCGCCCCAGGCCAAGTGCCCCCTTCCCAATTCCTGAATTTCAGTGGTCAAGCCCGCTTCACCTTCGGGGCCGGGATAACGTGCAATCAACTCGTCAAAGTATTGGCGATCCTCTTCCACTGACGCGATTTTGGCTTCCAGATACTCGAGTTTACTGCCCAATGTGCCACCGTTTGGCTGCAGTTCATGCAGTCCAACCTCGGCGGCTTCGGAGCGGCAATCATTCAACTCTTTCACGGTTTCGGCGATTTTGGCATTAAGCAATGAATGCGCTTCAGAGAGCCATCCACTTGATAGCTCAGCCCGAACCTGAAGCTCAATTTCTTCGAGGGCTGAAGCGCGTAGATGAAAAATCATGCCTTCCAATTCGGGTCGCTGAGCAATCCGCTGAGCCACGACCTCGTCAAATGCGTCCCGATCCACAACAGGACGCTCAAGCAAGCCCCTTTGATTTCCAATGTAGTTTCGTTTGAACTCTTCAGGCGCCAGGTCCCTCAGGGCACCTTCGACAACATAAAGTGCTCCCCTCCAGGTCAACGGACCATCCAAAGCGCAAAGGTTCCCGTTGATGCTATCCATCGAGACAGGTCCAGCATACAGGTCATCCACTGGCATGAGCGGCGGACCACATTCCTCCTGCTCACTGCCAGAAACCTCATACTCGTGTACAAGAATATCTACCGGCCACTTGCGCCAGAATTTAGGAACACCTTGCCGAATATTGGGCGAACTATGGTCGATAGAGTCAGACATTGCATGACGTACTGTTGGTGCGTCCTTTGGGGGCTGGCGCTCTGATCCCAATCGCTTGACGTGTAAAACTTGGGCGGTTGGATTTTCTGCAAAGTCATCGACTTTCAAGGTCTCTGCGAAAAGCAGTGGTCAACCTTTGCGTGGTCCCAGACCATTCCAGAGCGCCTTCGGCAAATCAGCGCAGCAAATCTGCGCGAGGAAATGTAGTGGTGCGCCTTCCCCATCGCGCGGCCACTTGGTGAGCCTTGGCATCAATGGAAGTCCACCCAACCAAGAACGCGGAGCTTCATCAAAACGAATGGGAACTTGGCGCTTTAGTATGACAGAAGTTTGTTTCAAAGGTACTGCCCAGTGTTTAGTGGCTGTGTTTCCTCAAAGCTTGATAAACTACTGGACGTGATACGAAAAACACTTCTGACAGATCACTGAAAGAAACTCCGGTATCGTGGGTTCGGCGAATCCGTCTGAAGTTTTCGCGGACAATATCAACGTTGTGGCCATCCGGCGTAAACCGGCCCAGGCGCGCAGGGTATCGGGACATATTTGATGTCGCACATTTGATCATCTCCTAGCCGTCGCGGCAGTAGATATCCGCATTTTTGTGGGGCGGATGGACGTTAGCGTCATTGAACCAGATTTTCATCGGCAACCGGCGCATTGGCGACCTTCAGGAACAAATCGGGAAATAGCCAAGGTTGCGCACAATGCGGCCCTGAATTCTTATGCGCTGCGGCCATGGGTCACATGCTGGGGCGACTGGTCGACGGGCCTCGTTGGGTTGCCGCTGGCAACACTGCCCTTCGCAGCCTGTATGATGACGTGGCCGAGCACGTCCGCAGCTAGGCGATACGCCATGGGTCGCAAGTTAACACCGAAACTTAAACTGCGTTGCTCGAAGTACAGCCTCAGCCAACCTGGTACCACGGCCTACGGGGCAGGGGCATTCGGGTCGCAATACTGGCCTGAAGCTGTGCAGCCGTAGTCTTCAATGAATCGATTACAATCTCGCGGCGATTGTCGATTAGGGCTGTTGCGAAATGAGGGATCGTAAGCGCAGCAATAACCGACCGACCCGGACCATGGCATATGGGGGTGGAAATTTCGCTGATTGCGTTGCTCTCGGGGCTTTTGTGAGAAACGAAATTCTGATCCGCGCAGAGAGCTGCGCAATCAGAAAAGTCTTGCAGGGCCTCTTCGCTTTCCCGCGTCACGATATTACGAAGATATTGCAGTCTTTCTTCGTTCGATTCGACCCCTGAAAGAAAACACGCCCCTGCGGAAGTTTGGAACACAGGCATTGTATATCCGACCTGAACGGTCACGCCATAGTTCTGCGACGAGGATACGCTGTTGATCACAATCAACTCGTCTTTTCCGTTAGGTACCCAGAAGTGGTTTGACAACTCGGTCTCTTCAGCGAGGCGCTCCATATAGGGTTCGGCCAGTTCGGCCAGTTTGCTGTTGTCGGTTCGTTCCCCGCCCAACAGCGCAAGTTTGCTGGTCAGTTTGAACAGATCACCGTCCAGCCGTTCGATGTAGCCGCGCTCTTCCAGCACGATCATCATTCGGAAGATTTCGTTTTTTGAACGCCCGATGGCCTGCGCCAATTGCGACAGGGTAGGTGCAACATCTGACAAAGACAGAAACTCCAGAATATCCAGCCCTTTTTCCAAGGCGGGTGCCGAGTATTTCTGTAGCTTTGTCTTCTGTTCGGACATTCAGTTACCCATTTCCGTCAGCTTTCTCAAAGTAGACAGCAGGGGCGCAAGCCCCTGCGTGTCCGGTCGGCCATCCCGACAGGGAGGAGAAAGGGTGCCGACCTTGAACAGTCTTTACAGACCGTTCTTTTTCAGGACCTCACCTGCGTTTTCCGACGTGATGGCCTCGGTGCCCATGACAACGGATTTCGGTACTTCCTCACCTTTCAGGTGCTTCAGTGCCTGACGCAGACCTTCTGCACCGGGGGTCGGGTACAGGAAGGTGGCCGACAGTTCGCCGTTTGCAACCCAGGTCACGCCTTCGCCGGGCAGAGCGTCAACACCGATGAAGATGATGTCATCCGCACGGCCAGCGTCTTTGGCGGCCAGATAGGCACCATAAGCCATCGGGTCGTTGTGACCGTAGACCATGGTGATGTCTTCATAGTTGCGCAGGGCGGTCGACATGATGTCATAGGCCTGATCCTGCTTCCAGTCGCCCGACTGCTGATCCAGCAGGAAGGTCACGCCTTCTTCGCCTTCAAAGGCTTCGTGGAAACCGTTGGCGCGGTCGTGCGCGGCTTGCGTACCCAGGCCACCCCAGATTTCGACGATTGTGCCTTTGGCATTGCCTGCACCGCCCAGTTGCTCGACCGCGAACTTGCCGGCTTCACGACCGATCAGTTCGTTGTCGCCGCCAACCCACTGAACGAATTTGTCGGTGTCGACGTTACGGTCCAGAACAAATACGGGGATGCCCGCATCGGTTGCCTGCTCGACCACGCCGGTCAGGCCAGCGGATTCTTTCGGCGAAATCAGGATCGCGTCGACTTCCTGACGGATGAAGTTTTCAACGTCCGCAACCTGCTTTTCGGTGCGGTCGTTGGCGTCAGCGATGATCAACTCGACATTGTCGTGCAGGTCCGCTTCGGCGCGCAGGTCCTTGTTGAACTGGACACGCCAGGGTTCAACGGTCGTCACCTGCGAGAAACCGATCACATAGTTGTCAGCGGCCAGCACCATTGATGCCGAAAACGAGGTTGCGAGCGCGGTGGCGGCCATCAGGCCCTTGCCAAATGTTCTTCTTTTCATAGTCTACTCCTTAGTCATGATGCGGGTTTCTCCAATGTTCCCGCGTTCTGATTGCTCTGACCTTGGTCCTCCAAGACTTTGAGGTCAGAGCCTCCTCCCTCTGCCGAGGCGCTCTTTCGCCATGACAAAGATCTCTTCAAATCGCCCTTCCTGAAGCAGAACGGCGACCACGATGATGATGCCCTTAAGCACCAGCTGCGTGTTGCTGTCGATGTTGTTCAATTGCAGGATGTTGCTGAGGAAGCCAAAGATCAGCACCCCGACAAATGTCCCCATGATGGCCCCACGTCCACCCATCAGGCTGGTGCCGCCGATCACCACGGCCGCGATCGCGTCCAGTTCCAGCCCAAGGCCCGCATCCGGTTTCCCCTGACGGAACTGCGCCACATACAGCACCCCGGCCAGCGCCGACAGCCCTCCGGCCAGCGCATAGGTGATGATCTTGTTGCGGCCCACATTGATGCCTGCCAGACGCGCGGCCTCTTCATTACCGCCGATGGCCATCAGGTAGCTGCCGAAGGTGGTGAAGCGCGTCACAAGGAAGAACACCAGCAGAACGGCCAGAAAGAACAGGCCAGGTACGGGCAGCACACCCCACAGCAACTCGCGCAGCACCTCGAAATTTTCGGTCGCATTCGAGCCGGTGTAGACGGGATAAACAGCGGTGTCCTGTCCGGCAATCACGCGGGCCAAACCCAGCGCACCCACCATCATCGCCAGCGTCACGATGAACGGCTGCAGACGGCCATAAACGATTAACGCGCCGTTGACCGTCCCCATCACGGCTCCGATGCAAGGCACCACGATCAGCACAGCCAGAACACCGAATTTAGGCATCACCTGACCGGCCAGCCAAACCATCACGCCGATGGCAATGGCCGCGGCAACCAGACGGCTCAGCATTCGCGACGGCGCACTAGAGGTTGCGGCCGTCTCAGCTTCGCGATTGAGGTTGCTTTGAACGAAATAGATCAGCGCGCTAATGCAAACGAACAAGACGATTCCCGTCGAGGAAACACCGAAATAGCTTGCAGCCGTCCACCCTTCTTGTGTCAGCAGCATCGCGCAAATCACAGTACCTAGCGCCATCACCGAACCCACCGACAAGTCGATACCGGCGATAAAGATGACCATCGTCATTCCCACAGCCACAATCCCAGTGACCGAAACCTGACGCAGAATGTCTGTGAGGTTCCCAAGCGACAAAAAGATGTTGTTGCCCTTGGAGGTTAACGGCGAAGTCAGCGCGCCGAAAATGATGAGGGCAAACAGACCCCAATAGAGCTTTGTCTTGTTCAGCGCTTGCATCAACATGGCCGATCCTCGGCGCTCTTGTTTGATTGTGGTGCTATTGGGTTCCATAACAGTCATGTCTTTTCTCTGATTGGGCCGGGGCAGTCAGCGGAACTGCATCGCCAGGGCCTTGATTGAATCTACGGTCATGTCTTCTCGCGAAAGCTCGCCGGCCAGTTGGCCTTCGCACAGAACGATGATGCGGTCACAAACAGCCATGAACTCGGACAGTTCCGAACTGGCAAACAGGACCGAGATGCCCTGATCTGCCAACCGCCCGACCAGATCGTAGATCTCGTCCTTGGCACCGATGTCGATGCCACGGGTAGGTTCATCCAGCAGTAGGACACGAGGCTGCGTCGCCAGCCACTTGCCCAGAACTACCTTTTGCTGGTTGCCACCGCTTAGCTTGCCGACCGGGTGATCGGGACCCGTCGCGGCGACCTTGAGTGTTTCAATAGCCTTCAATGCCTGTTTGCGCTGTTCCGTTTCAGAAAACCGACCAAATCGGGATTGCAGCGGCATCAGGGGCAGGGCAACGTTGGCCGAGATCGAGCGATCCAGAAGCAGGCCATTGCCCTTGCGGTCTTCGGTGATCAGTGCCAACCCGTTGCGTACACCGTCCTGCGGCTTGACCGGACGAAATTTTTGGCCTTCGATTGTGATCTCGCCGTGATAACTTCCGCCACGAGCCCCAAACAGCGTTTCCAGCAACTCTGTGCGCCCTGCGCCCAGCAAGCCGCCCACGCCCAGCACTTCGCCGCGCTTTAGGTCAAAGGAAACACCGTCAAGAACCTGACGATGACCTTCCCAGGCCGACAGGTTGTCGACCTTCATGACCACATCTTCAGTGGCAGGTCTCTGGCGATCGACCGGGTTGATCTCGACCGTGCGGCCGACCATCATCCGGATCAGTTCGGCCGGTGTCGTCTCGGACGCCAGTCGCGTCCCGATCAGGTCACCGTCGCGCAGTACCGTGACACGGTCCGAGATTTCAAACACTTCGTCCATGCGGTGCGAGATATAAACAACGGCCACGCCCTGCAGCGCCAGATCACGGACCACTTCCATCAAGACGTCCGCCTCGGCCTGAGACAGGGCCGATGTGGGCTCATCCATAATCAACAGGCGCGCGTTCATCAGTAGGGCGCGGGCAATTTCAACCAGCTGCTGCTCTCCGACGCGCAGGTCCTTGACGGGAGTGTCGATATCCAGCGTAAAACCAAACCGGGCCAGCGCTGTGCGCGCCCTTTCGCGCAAAGTCTTGCGGTCGATAAAAGTGCCGAACTTTTTTGGTTCATGCCCAAGCAGAACATTCTCGGCCACGGTCATCTCGGGGATCAGGCTCAACTCCTGATGCATGATGACGATGCCATGTTTTTCCGCATCGCGAGGAGCATCGAACTCAACGGTTTCGCCATCGATCTGAAAAGTGCCAAACGTTGGTTTTTGGACACCGCTGATGATTTTGACCAACGTGCTTTTGCCAGCACCGTTCTCGCCCATCAACGTGTGAATTTCACCGCCGTCAAAAGTCAAATCTACATCGCGCAGAACGGAAACACCCGAGAACGACATGCCAATGCCGTTCAATGACAATGTGATCTGACTTTCTGTGCCTTGCGTTGCACGCAGAGCGGATTGCTTGCTCGTCATTACAGCGCCTCCCTTCGCCGTAGATGCGATTCCGTAAAATCGTTTTATATACGAAACCACGTGCACAGGCGAACCGTCAAGCTTTTTTTAAGCATTCGACACGGTAGACTCTTTTTGTGCTTGATCTGAGCCCGAACAGAAGAATCCACGTGATGGAAAATACTAAAATTTTCTCCGTAATTCTTTGTTATTAAAGAAATCTACTGTGGAGCTGTCGATCATGATTGGCCTGACCTGCAAAGACCGCACATCTGAGGAACCTTGGTCACAAGATCCGTTTCAAAATAAATTGCAGGATGCAGTTCGAACGCCAATGGCGGTTTCGAGTGCCGCCAGAACTTCGACAACCTGCATGAAGCTGAGGCCAATTGAACCCTAAGACAGCGCTGTACTTCTTGGCGCTTTTGCCTCAGTTCATCGCACCGGAAAAAGGCAACGTCGTACTTCAACTCAACGTTTTGAGTGTCGTATTTGCTCTGATCGAGTTTGTCAGCACCATTGTCTATTCGGACGCAGCTGGCGGATTTGGCACTCTTGCGCCGCAGCCCAACTGTACTCAAGTGGCAGGATAAATCTGTCGGCAGCATCTATTGCGCACTCGGCGTTCGGCTGGGGATGCAAGCGCGTTGATCATGAAGTCCACGGTCAAAATTGAATGACATTTGGGCCGATCATGAATGACGCGCCGCGATGATAGAAACTCCCTGCCCAATCGAGGCAAAGATAGGCCGCAGACGTCTTCAATTGGGCTGGCGCCACGCTCTTTGCGAGCATCACGCCATCGTAAGCCACTACGATTGGAGAATACCATGCTGATCAGGACGCATCATCTGCGCGCCAGTTGACCAGAAAAGATCATGCCGTCGCCTGCGAAATACAGTTGCCAGGCCGCAATTCAATATCCAACGCGGTAGTGTTTTGGAGTCTTCCCGGTCCATCTGCGAAAGGCTCTTATGAAACTGGCGGAATCCGCGAAACCCAGAACAAAGGCGATTTCCTCAGTGCTGAGTTCTGCATCACGCAAGTAGCTGAGCGCAAGTTCCGACCGGGTGGAATCCACGATATCACTGAATGTCGTGTTTTCGCGTTTCAGATACCGACGCAACGTTCGGCTGGTCAGGCCAATCTCACGCGCGATCAAATCCATGTTCGAGCCGAAACAGGCGTTTTGAACCAACGCCTTGCGAACCTCACGTGTAACGCGGCCCTTGTCGCGGTTCATCAGTTCGGACAGTTCCTTTTCGCAGATCTGAACGATCTGTTGAAATGTCATCTGATTTCCCAGTTCCAACCGCCGATCAATCCATTTTGACGGCACATAAAATCGGTTCTGTCCGGCAAGATATTGCACAGCGCTCGCGGCGTCGGCAGGTATCGTATAAAACCCATCAGACGAATGACGCAGTTCAATCAGGCTGCTCAGAAACTCTTGCCCCAACACATCCTGATGCAGCGACGCAAAGATGCCGACTTGAAGGTTGGCCAGAAAGGCATAAAAGTCAGGGGGTTGTTCGACCAAGGAAATGGGCTCGAATTCCCAAGCGGGGCGGTCATCATCGAACACGAATTTCATATCGGCTGTTGGCGCCGCCAGATAGTGAAACTTCTGCGCGAAATCTACCGTATCCCTGTACCGCGTGCTGCACAGCACTGCGTAGCCATACAGCCCATAGTCCGAGATATGAAGGTTTCTGCCAATCTCATATGGTATATCCGGGTGCCAGCGTTGTTCTGAGATATTCCTCAGAACGCCGACAATCTGACCGAGAGACACGCGGTAGTCCTTGTCGCCAAGCCTGGATCGGTCAACATCTGTTCCCGCGAACACGACGGCAGAGTCCAGTTCCCGGCGATGCAATACGCGAACGGCCGCATCCAGTTTTGCGGCGGTGTAGTGTCTTTCTTTCAAGTCTCCTCCGACATGGATTCACAAGGTTCGTGACCAGACGGGTAACAATATGGCCTATGCCCCTAAGATCGCACAAGGTTTTTGGTTGGTTTGTTTCGCTCTCTATTGCCGGGCGCGCGGGCGATTGAATAACGGTTGCAAAAGCCCCGAAAGATTCATTCAAAGCCACTCACATGCCTCTGACACAAGGTTGGGCCGCAGAGAGTGGGATTACCTGAGCCGCGTGATGTCTGTTTCTCGATCCTTGTCGATGAAAGCCTCGAACTCGCTGGCGAAAACCTCTTGCAGCACTGGTATCCCTGGTCTTGCGATATGATCGGCGGCCGATTTTTGCACCACAAAGAAAGTATCGAGGTTGTCTGACACGGATTCGTGTTCTGTCTTGCGAAACAGGCGTGCGCCGTGATCCCCGTGGATCATGACTGTGACAAAAGGTTTGGAGGCGATCACATCCAAAATCTGCATGATCCTGTCATGTGTGCAGGCGCTTTGCTCCCAATAGGCCGTTTCGACAGCATCTTTGGATTGCAGGCGGCCTTGATAAATCGGATAGGCCCAATCCTCAGGGGCTTTGAGTTGGCAGTCGGGACCGTAAGCGAAAGGAAAATGGGGTATCAACAGATGCGCAAAATAGGCGTCACCAGGCTCTAGATTCGCTGCATCATGGCGCAATTGATCCATCACGGCCAAGGAATTCAGGGGCAGAGATGGAAAAAGGAAGTTTTTCTGGTGTGGAGAGATCGCATGAGCAATTGCGCGATAGGGAACAATAAGGCGTCGACCCGATTGGTCCATATAGTCGCGCGACAGCGATAACATAGCTGTTTTGACGCGGTCCAGATAGGACAGGCCCGACGTCTCGAACACGCCCATATCAATGTGGGTGGTTTTGCTGCACGAGATGCTTTGCATCTGCAGACAGAAATCCATGTAATTGCTCTGATAGACGCGCAAGCGATATCCTGCCCCCTGCAATCGCTCGAAAAGAGAGTTGGTTATGACGGATTTGTCATAGCCATATTCGCGTCTGTGATGGAGATAGTTGTTTGTATCGCCATTCAGCGACACCAGTGTGCTCAGCGATTTGTATGTTTCCTGGTCAATGGAACGCACGGTGGGGTATACGTTAAAGCCGCGATCCTGATAGTCGCGCGCCATCGATGCCGCAACTTCGGTGGCATATGTCAGGTCGGTCTCCGGTGCCAGAGTTGCTTGTTCATCCAGAATAATGTGCAACAGAGCGCTCGCTGGGCGATTTTGGATAACTGCGGTTTCAGCAGCGCCATTGGAGTTCACGACCTGTTTGCTTTTGGGTACGGCGACATTGGACAGGCTGAAGACAACCGCGAATGCGGCTGCTGCCGGCAGAACCGAAGCCTCGGCCTTTCGCATGACGACGATTACCAGAAAGATGATCGCGACAATTGTAAACGTCGGAAAACGCCACGCTCCAATAAAGTAGACGCTTGCAAAGGCGAAAACAGCAAACGCCGATAGCACAAAAAGCAAATTAAAGCGCACAAACAGGACAGCTAGCAGCGCCCCGCCACACCAGAACAAAAAGGACGTGGCCCAGACTTCGAAAGAGAAGAAAGAGTAGCCCAGGTCTAAAAGATGCGCGAATGGCAAAGCGGCGAATAACAGGCTGATGCAGGCGATGCGCAAGACGTCACCTATCCTTGTAGCTCAGCAGAAGGCGTCCATTGGATTCAAACTTGTGGTCCTGCAAAATCAATTTCCGACGCCCGACAAGTTCGCGAAAATGGTCTTCGGTGTAGTCGGGAAAGACATCTCTGCGCAGTTGCAACAACTGTTGCACCATCGGATCTTGCTTGGGAACAAATTCAATGACACCGGTCGGCGCAATATCAAGGAACCAATCGACGACTTCGGTAAGAGGGAGGTTGCCGCCGATGACGAGATGGTGAATGACCGCCAGAGCAAGCACACCATCGGCATTCGCGCGCGACATCAAGCCTTTGCGCTCAGCCTGGCGCCAGCCGATATCAGGGGACGCGTCCGAAAGGTTCATCTTCAACGGCAGCAGAGCTGCACCTGATTTCGTGCGGGTGTTGTAAAGAAACTCAAGTGAGTCGGTATCGCTATCAAGAACGACAGCCCGCTTTGCGCCGCCTTCGATTGCAGCACTGGAGAAATCGCCGGTGTTGCCACCGATGTCCCAAATCAGGTCGGGCTTTTCGCTTTCCGACCAGGCCCTGACAAAATCCAGCTTGGTATCACGCATTGTGTCCGAATAGCTGTTTTTGACGGCGTAGGTATTCCAGTAAGAGGCTCCGCGATTCTGGCTCTCGAGGTTTTTCAGAAAACCTTGAATTTGCATAAGGATTGCAAGGTAGTTGCTCTTGCTGACCTCTGCGGTTTTTTTCGTGGGTTTTTCGAAATTTGCGGACGAGGCCGCCGTGACGGATTTTCCATGCAAATAGACATGGGAAAAACCTGTGAGGCTGGTGAACAGCTTCCGCTTTGGCAGAATTGCCAGTGCATCTTCGAATGAGATTCCATCAATCGATCCGCGATACATTGGCTGAAAGGACATACCGCCCCACGCCTCGATCAGAAGCGGCAAAAGAAACTGACGGCAAAATTGGTTATAGCCACTCCACGGCTGCCCGTCCTCGTAGGGTTGCAGTGACAGTACATCAATATGGATCGGTTTTCCGTCCACAAACTGCATGTTATAGGCGGTCGCGTCCGACAGCACATACCCTTCTTTCAAAGCTTCAATCTGCAGCTCAAGATGGGAAAGTGCAGCGTCTTTCAGTTGCGTGAAGGTCCATTCGTAGGGGTAGCTCAGCATCGGAACTTCGGGATGCTCGTAAAGCGCCGCCGCGACTTCTCCGCGAGCGCCAGTAAAACTTGCCCGCGTAAGATCGTCAGCGTTCATCCGCTGGCATTCGATCATTAGCCCCTTGTCTGCCAGCCGCCTGAGAATACCGCTGTCATAGATCGCGGCAAACTCGTCGTGCATCGCGGGCATGATCGCGCGAACGATCCGACCGTCGTGTTTAAAAACATACCCGTTCGGATCGCGAAACGAACCGGCATCCCGAACCGGCGACGCGGTATTGTCACGCATTTTCGTGATCGTCGCGTGGTTTGGCCTTGAAAAGACCCACGATCTTTTCGCGTACCGAACGCATCGCAACCGCAGCCGCTGCCAGTCCGCCAACGATTGTCTGGATAATAATGCTTCCGGTGATCGGATCGATATAGGCCAAAGCCGGGATTGCTGAGGCCAAAAAGATGATTGTGCTTGTTGCACCAAGAGTAACTGCGTTTGTCATTCTGCTCTCGTTTTCGGCGCTGAATTGTCAAGGAAGACGTCAGCACACCAATCTATTTACCAACCACTTATCTGTGACCAATTAGTATGGCTAAATTGTGTTTTTTGCGGCACCAAACCGTGTTGGCGCAAGGGTGTTCTGCCTGATTCAATAGGAATAAATGCCCGAAAAGAGAGAGGACCGCTCGGGTCGTTCCGACGAGAGTTCCGGGTTGGTGTCGAGGGGCAGCAAAAGATACTGAGACAGAAAGCCGTATTTGGCCTTGAGGGCCGAATTGATGGCATCACCGCTGTTGTCCGTGCGATAGGTTGAAATGACCAGATCGGGTTCCGCTTCGACAAGGGCCTTGTAGACAGTTGAAGCCCGCCCTTCTTTTCTGATCTTAAGGACCGCTTGGGCGTCAAGCCAAAGACGCGGCTCCATGCGACGGCTCGGGATCATGCCGATGCCGTCGAAATAGGTCTCGTCTTGTTCCAGCTGCGCTTCGGCTTGCTGGATAAGCGCTATCTGCGCGCGATTGTCGTGGCTCAGGTATTGCACATTTCGCGCGGTGCTGAGCACGGCGATAATAATGAGCAGTCCTGGTACTAGCGTGGCGCGATTCTGATGCTGCCGCGCAAGGTATTCCACCGCGCCAGCGCCGTAGATGGCCAGGAAGGGCAACGCCATGGTGAACACGTAGGGCCATGTCTGATTGTGAAAGAACACAAAAGTGGTGATGAGGGTCGTGAAGACAAGGAATATGCGCGACGCGCTGCTGCAATCGAAAAACCGCCTCGCGGCCAGCAGCAACCCAAAGGCAACCAACCCATATTGCAAAGCGTTCCGAAACAGCGTTTGCCGGACATATGAGGCAAGCCCCTCATAGTAGCTGCCGCCGTTGAGGGCGAGTTCGGCGGGGCCAAAAAACAACACTTCGAGAACCTGCGGCATGGCTTGGCCGCCAAGCACCAGGCCATAAGTGGCTATGGCGAGGGCCCAACCCAGGCACAGAAGCGCTCCGCGCTTGAGGGCGCGCGTGACGGACCTCATGCACAAAGCATCAACCGCCAGAGCGCTGCCAAGTGCGAAGTTGAAATAGACGGATTTTTGCGTTGTCACAAACGCAAGCCCGCTTAGCAGACCGGCAATGAATAGGGTTTTGGCGCGGTCGGTTTCGTATCGGATTACGACCCATAGGGCCAAAGCCGCAAATAAGATTGCCAACGGCTCGGATCTGAGGCGGAACCCGCGTTCGATGAAGTTGCTGAAGCAGAGCAAGAGCGCCACAGACAGAAGAGCAGTGATGCGCTCGTATCCCAAGGCGCGGGCACATTGGTAGATGCACCAAGACAGCGCCAATACGAGGCCTGCGGTCGTCAGCCGACCAACCATCAGCATTGAAGTCGCGTCCCAGCCGATCAGATGTGAGAGTTCATAAAAAACGGCGTATCCAACAGCTTTTTTGGGCCAGATTGTCTCGAACGTTCCATCGAACAGATAGACGGGTTGGGTAAAATGCCAAAACTCGTCCATCACAAAGCGCGTATTGACCGCCAGCACAATCAAAATGGCAATTTTCATCAATACGAACAGCCTGAGCGCGAGCCAGAGCCTTTGCTCCTGGCTAAGATCAGCGGGCTGGATGTGGGCGGCGGACGTCATCCTTTGTTCCCTGCTTCGCAGCCTTGATTGCGCGATTCCGTGAACACGAACAGACAGGTGGATTCGCTGCGTTTGTGTCGAGCCCGATAACCAGATTGTTTGGACAGCGCGGCGCCGATGATCGTAGCCAGGTGGAACTGACCGGCGCGTTCTTTGCCGCATACGTTCTTGAAAATTGCTGTCCAATCCGACCGGCCAGCTATCCTTTTTGACTTGCCTTCCAAAACACTAAGAAGACGCTGGCGCGGTTTCGGTTCATTCCTCTCAAAAGATGATGCAATGTGCCGTCCACTTGCCCCAATCGAAGCCATGTCAAGTTCCTCTTTTGAATGCCAGCTTCAGCCGGGGTGCTAGTCGGTTTGCAATCTGCGAAGTGGTCAGAAAATCCCGCCATTCGAGCGGGCCAAGCAAGAGGAATTTCCGAAGAGCTGATCCGACATCGCCCAGGCTGCGATGATGCAGGCCCGCCAAGCAGATGTTGAGCGCGTTGGAAGCCTCGGCGCGCTTGCGGGCGCGTGTCGCCAATCCATCAGGTAAATGCACGAGATGACGGTCGAGCGGTATCCGCAATTGGCGGCGGAACGATTGAAGATCTCGTGATCCGGTCATGGTCAGCGACTTTTGATGAACCCGAAATGATGCGGCGCGTGTGGGGTCCCAGGCCAGCCCATTTCGCGACAGCCGCAACCAAAGGTCCCAATCCGCTGTGTACCAAAGTTCTTCGTCAAGACCGCCTTCACGCAACGCGGCGTCGCGCCGGAACATGACCGCAGGCAGCGCAAAGGTGTTCTGGACTATGAGCTGCGAAAGCGCCTGTTCAGCTGACAGGACACGCCGGTCATTCCCGAAAGGCGGACACATTTGTCCGATAGGCTTGCCCCGCACGTCGATGATGTCGGCGCCGTGCACCCAGATGTCCACGTCCGGTACCTGGGTGCTCATGCCTTTTAGCAATGTGGCTCGCCCGAGCGACCAGACATCGTCCTGATGCAGCATTGTGACCAGTGGTGCGCGTGCTTCGCGCAAGCCGAAATTGGTGTTCGCAGTCCAAGAGCTAGCATCGGGATTGTCAAAAACCCGGAGCGGCAGTTGAAGTTTCGCTGCCTCTAGAACATCTCGGCTGCCATCGGTGGAGCCCTGATCGACGGCTATGATTTCAAGACCATCGTTCTGGCCTGCCAAAGATGCCAGCGCGGTCTCAAGCGTCGCTCGGCCATTGAAGACCGGCATTATCACGGAAAGCCAGGGGTGAGTCATGGTGTGCGCGACCTTGGGGATTGAAGGCCGGTGAATAGCAGAGGTGCAATCAAGAAAAATCCCGAGGTCGAGATCACCCGCAGGGCCAACGCCGCTTCGATCGCCTGATTGAACGGCAGGCCTTCGGTCACGAGCACGCCCGCCCAAGTGACTTCTACCACTCCAAGGCCGCCCGGGAATACGGGCAGTGACATCAGAAACAGAACCAGGGGATAGGCAATTAGCAGCGGCAGAATGTCCACGTCGGCTATGACGCTGAGCAGCAAGACATTCAGCGCGGCAAGAATGGCATATCCAATCAGGCTCAGAGCGGTGACCGAGGCCAGTAGTCGATCCGGAAGCCGCGCGGCTTTGTCGAAACCCTGACGCAGGCGGGTGGCGGATTCAGACAATAGCGGCGTTCCGCGGCCTGCGATACTGCCTAACAATTTCGAGGCAAGCTGAATGACAAATCTGACAAAAACAACCATGGCGATCAGTATCAGGATCGGTGCAATCGCGGCGAACAGCCAGCCGACCGTGGGTAGCAGAAACAAAAAGCTGGGTACAGCCGCGCTGACCAATACCAGAAGTTGAAAGGTTTGCTCTAAGGCGGACGTGCCCAGAGATCGCAAGATCGGGATATCAAAACGCGCCGCAAACCACGCGCGAATGACCGGGGTGCAAAGCTGGATAGGAAGAACCTGCCCTACGATCACGACGGTTGTTGTCGCTGCCGTTGCAGTCCCGAGTGACACGGTTTCACCCTGTGGCGAGACGGCTTTAAGCAAAACTCTCCAGCGAAGGGCCGACAACACCACGATTGCGGCCTGGGCTATAGCGATAAGACCGTATGCCCAAACCGGGACGCGGGCGCATAGGGCTAAGAAATTGGCGAATGTGGCGCCGCTGCCCCAAAGAAAAGCGATCAACCCCAGGATCACGCAAACCGTGAACAACAAGCCGATCAAGATCCAGTTTCGCTTTGTTTCCGCGCCTGGAATAATGTTTTGCCGCGTCATCATCGTATCTGTCTGCGTTCTTCACTTGCCAACTGCAATATTGCCGCGAGTGCCATCGCCGCGCAAAGCCGGCGCAGGGAAGCACCTATTGTTGGATCTGGTTTTCATAAGCCCCCAACTCGCAGCAGCAAAATCTCGAAACAGTCTGTTTCCAATTCTACGCATCGTTTGTGTCGGGATTTGGGCAGGTGTTGTACTGATTTATGGCCGACAAGCTGGGTTTTCGCGGTTGGGCGTGAACGACGTGCAAGGCCTTTTCCGGCTTTGCCTATCCCGATGATTCCACAATTCAATTGGTCGACACTGCCTCGTTGCCCGAATTGGCGGAAAGCGGTGTTGTCGTATGGAATTCACCATTCTTGTCTTCGGCACCCGTTTTGGGCTTGCGATCCCTGCTTTTGTCGTGAACCTGTGCCTTTATGATGTGTGGACCTTGGCCGGATTTCCCGATTTCGGTCCGAACCAGCACAATGCGGAACCCGGGACGCCGAAAACCGGCGGCGTTCATGCCAGCCAATCTATTTCCAAAAGGGAGATCACGATGCCCCAGTCCGAACAGATCAACCGCCGGATCGTTCTGAACGAACGCCCGAATGGCGCACCGGACGCGGACACTCTGCGCCTGGAAACTGCCGATATTCCGGTGCCTGGTGCTGATGAAATGCTGATTCGCACAGTTTACCTGTCTTTGGACCCCTACATGCGCGGCCGGATGAATGATGCCAAATCCTATGCCGAACCCGTCGCCATCGGTGGTGTGATGACGGCGCAGGTCGTCGGGCAAGTGGTAAGCTCGAATCTGGAAGGCTACGCGCCCGGTGATTACGTGCTGTCGGGCAGCGGCTGGCAGGATTACGCTGTGTCGGACGGTTCCGAGGTCATCAATCTCGGCAAATCTCCGGAAAATCCGTCGTGGTCATTGGGCGTTCTGGGTATGCCCGGTTACACCGCCTACGCAGGTTTGCTGAAGATCGGAGAGCCGAAACCCGGCGAAACCGTTGTTGTCGCGGCAGCGTCCGGCCCGGTTGGGGCCACCGTCGGGCAAATTGCAAGGTTGAAAGGGTGCCGCGTTGTTGGCGTTGCCGGTGGCGCGGACAAATGCGCATATGTCGAGGACACTCTGGGCTTCGATGTATGTGTCGATCATCATGCTGACGACTTTGCCGCGCAATTGGCGGCGGCTTGCCCTGACGGGATCGACATCTACTTTGAAAATGTCGGCGGCAAAGTCCTGTACGGGGTTCTGCCGTTGCTGAACCCGTTTGCGCGGATACCGGTCTGTGGTGTCGTGGCCTGGTATAATCTGGCAAGCCTACCGGATGGCCCGGATATGGGGCCTGCCATCATGGGAACGTTGCTGCGTCAGAAGGTCAAGATGCAGGGGTTCATCATCTTCGACAGCTTCCCGCCGTCTGTGTATCAGGATTTCAGACGAGACGTTACGGGTTGGATCAAGGACGGGGCAATCCAGTACAAAGAGCATATGGTCAACGGTCTGGAAAACGCGCCAGAGGCATTGATCCAGCTTCTGAGCGGCGGAAACTTTGGCAAAATGGTGGTGAATGTCGGCGGTTGAATGCTGTCCCGATACCTGACCATCCCTTCGCATACCAGGAATTGCGGGCAGAGCATTCTGCCCGCCATGACAGAGGTCCAGTACTTTTTGTAGCTGGCGTTTTCAGAGCCAGATTTGCAAATAGTTTCGGCCTGGAGCGGTTTTGTCCAATCATACGCGGTGTCGCTTCCTGACATTTGAAGGGACTCATGCTGTGTCTGGCCTGTGTACGGCGACACCAAGCATAACTAAAAGTACACCAAGCATGTCGATCACGGATGGGATCTGCCGCAAGACAACCAGGCCGATTATCGTTGCCGTAGCTGGTAGCAGCGCAAGCAAAACGGCATAGCTGGCGCGCGGCAATTGGGACATTGCCATTTGATCGCAAATGTAGGGGATGACCGATGAACATATGCCGACGCCGATACCCGACAGTACCAGCAATGGTACCCCGAATGCCGCAAAGGCCTGTGCAAAGCCGATGGGCATGACACAGAGGAAGGCAATCATCATTGCGGCACCCAAACGCTCTACGCCCCGAGACGCGCCACACTCAGAGGCCTTGTGTCCGAGGATAAGGTAAACGACAAAAAGCCCGCCGTTCAGAAATGCCCAGATCAGCCCGGCTATGTCTGAGTGAAGCGCCGGTCCGTTTGCCGACAAAAGCGACGGCACGTCGATCAAAAGGGTCACGCCAAGACTGGCCAACAAGAAGGCCAGGTAGTTCCGAATACTACTCAAACCCCAAAGCGCGACGCCGACAGTGCCGACAAATTCGATGGCGGCAACCAGTGCGATCGGCAGCCGATCCAGTGCAAGATAAAACGCACTGTTCATAACCGCGAGGCATCCTCCCAAAGCAAAAAGTAATACGCGTTCTTGCATCGGGGCATTGCGGAACGTGTTCCAGGGCTTGGTGATCGGGGCCAGGACAAGAGCGGCTGAGCCGATCCGGAACCAAGCGGTGCCCAATGCGCCGATTGCCGGAAACAGCAGAACGGCAAAGGCCGGGCCGAGATAATGAAACACAGCGGAAACGCCGAACCATGTGTGCGGTGTAACGCGTGTCGCGATCATGGACAGCCTGGTGCTCTGATGTGGCGAGGCGATGACGTGCTTGCTCATTACGTCATGATGAATAAGGCGCCCCCGGAAAAATATGGGTGATCTGTATGTGAAATGTCGAAATAAACTCGGATATGAAAGTAAACGCGGTGATAGACATGCGATAGGAAGGAATTGTTCATTTTGGCATGACGGCCCTTCAATCGGGTCGCAGAACCTGCGCGTTCGGGCGTTACAAGAACGAACTGGCACGTCATTCTGTCTTCCAAGGGGGCGTTGCTGGCTTCTCCGCCCTTGAAATTCTACACAGGATTATGGCCGTGATCGGGCTCTGGGGCACGACCTGCCGGGCGCTGCCGAAACGAAAAAAACGCGAGTTTGAATGTACTGCACCGCGACCGACCGGGTGCAGTTTCACCTGCTTCGGCGAAACCTCGTGCCATCGTTGTTTAAGGCCGTTAACAATCCGATGGTGTTCAATCCGTTGCAGGCACGGGTTCAGAATTGAGGCTCCGCCTTGTTCCCCTGGCTGTCTATGCTTGACTGCGAATCATGTAGCCAAACGGCTTGATTAATTGCATCATTGTGTCCCGACGCCTACCTTGTGAACGTTAACGAACGCAGTTCGCGCAGATGACGCAACAACAGTTCAAGATCGACGAGATCGACTTTTGCCCGCTGTGTGGCAAGGATTACCGCAACGGTGAAAAATTCTGCTCGGACTGCGGTGCGCGCCTGCTACCTAGGGTGACGCGCAGCGATACTCAGGACGAAACTCCTGTAGAACCAGGCCTATCAGAAGCGCGCGATATCACGGCTGAACGCAAGGACGTCACGATTCTGTTTGCGGATATCGTCGGGTCATTCGAGTTGATCAAAACGCTGGACCCCGAGGATGCGCAGAAAATTCTGAGCCCGCTCCTGGAAGAAATGGGGCAAGCAGTTCACGACCACCACGGCATGGTTCTGCAATTCCTGGGTGATGGCATCATGGCGCTTTTTGGTGCGCCGATCTCGCGCGAAAACCATGCGGCTGCGGCCTGTATCGCCGCATTGAAGATTCAGGAAATCGTTCAGCAGAAAGAGTTTCACGCGCAGGGCCTGAACGTACAGGCGCGGGTTGGGTTAAACTCGGGCGAGGCCGTTGTCGGTATATTCGGAAAACGCGTGATCCGGGAATACAGCGTGATCGGAGAGGCTGTGCACCTTGCGGCGCGCATGGAACAAAACGCTCCGCCGGGACAAATCTTTGCGACAGATGCAACCTTCAAACAAGCCAGCGGTCCGATTGAGTTCAGCCCGGTCGGGAGATTGGACGTCAAAGGGCTGTCGGAACCGGTTCTGGTTCATAGGGTAGCTGGCCATACAGATCACGATGCGTTTTCCAACGCGGCGGAGGATGACGTTCAGGCACATTTTGTTGGCCGCGAATCCGAATTGACCAGGCTGGAATCACATTTGCAGGCCGCCAGTGCAGGCCAACCCGGTTGCGTCACTCTTGTTGGTGATCCCGGAATCGGAAAAACCACAATCATCCGTCGATTTCTTGGCAAGGCCCAAGCGACCGACAATCTTGTCCTGAAATGCAAGGCCAGCGCCTACGCAAACATTGCACCATATCATGGCCTTGTTTTATTGCTGCAGACCTATCTGGGCATTACAGCTCACGACACAGCCAGCGCGATTGAGGACAGGTTGGCCTCGACGATACACCGCCTAGCGCTGGACCCCGAAAAAACAGGCCCCCCCATTCTGCACCTGTTTGGGGCATTGGACACCGACCACCATTTTGCGGCGCTTGATGTCGGCACCCGTTCACGACGTATCGAGCAGGCGATCAAATCTCTGATCAGGGCCGAGACACGGACGCGACCGGTTATTGCGGTGTTCGAGGATTTGCACTGGATGGATGAACCCACACGGCAGTTCATCCGCACCCTTGCTGGCAGCGCCGAGCTGACCAGGTTACTCATCCTGTGCAGCACGCGTCCGGATGAAACCAAAACAGACCTGATCTGTGGCGAAGAGATCGAAATTGGAACGCTCGATACTGCGAGCCTGATCTCTTTGGTTGATCAGGTGTTGGAAACCGCACGGGTCCCCGCGCATCTGCGTGAGGTATTGGTACGGCGCAGCGAGGGCAATCCGCTATTTGCCGAAGAACTGGCCCGTGCGGCCTTGGAAGACCCATCGTTGTTGGCGCTTGAAGGCCCAGAGGCGTTGACCGGCTCGGAGCTTGAAAGAAAGCTGCCTTCAAACGTGCGTTCTATCCTGGCGTCGCGTATCGATGGGTTGTCGGAGGATACGAAAAACCTTTTGTGCGCCGCTGCGGTTGTTGGTGCCGAAGGCTCGCTCAGGCTGCTGCAAAAGGTCTATGGCGGTCCATCTGAACGGTTCTTTGGCGAGATCGAAGCGCTGATGCGCAAGGGCTTTGTCTATATTGAGTCAAGCCAAAAGCCCGCTGCGGAATTCAAGTTCCGGCATATCCTGATGCAAGAGGTCGCTTATTCGGGTCTGCTGCGCGACGTCCGCAGGACAATTCACTCGTCCATAGTTGATGAAACCGAAAGCCTGTTTGCGGACAGGCTGGATCCGCACCACGAAGTGCTGGCGACACACGCGCTGCGTAGTCAGCGATGGGACAAGGCGGTTTCGTATCTTCAGCTCACGGGCGAGTCGGCGATAACGCGCGGCGCTTTCCGGCAGGCGGTCGAGTTCTTCTCGCGTGCGACGCAGGTTCTGGACAAGTTGGGGGATGGGCCGGACCGCATCGGGCTTGAGATTGATCTGCTGTTTAATCTGCGTAATGCGCTGCAACCGCTGGGCGACAGAAAGCGCATCTTTGAGGTTCTGAAGCAGGCGGAAGATTTGGCTGGCGAGATCTCGGATCAGCATCGCGGTGCCTGGGTGCAATCCTACCTTACCGACCATTTCTGGATTGTGGGTGAGTACAAAAACTCGATCCTTGCGGGACAACACGCGTTGCAGGTCGCCACTGCGGCACAGGACCTCAGACTAAACGTGATCACCAACCTGCCGCTTGGCCTGTCGCACCATACGATGGGCGGCTATCGCGATGCGATAAGGCATTTTGATGATTGTGTGCAAGCGGTCTCCCAAAGCCCTAGTAGCGAGCGGTTTGGCCTGTTTGTCATGCCGACGCCCTTCGCGCAGAGTTTCATCGCATGGAGCCATGCCGAACTGGGCGCATTCGATGAAGGCCAACGGATCGGGTTGCAGGCACTTGATCTGGCACGCGCGGCGAAACACCCGTTCAGCATCGGCTACGCGCATCTTGGGCTGGGCGTCGCTTATTTGCGGCAGGGCAGGGTCGGTCAGGCTATTACTGAATTCGAGAACGCGCTCAGTGATCAGGGGTTTTCGGACAGCCCGGTCGGGTTTTCCTTTGTCGCGCTGCACCTTGGATACGCCTATGTACTTGACGGACGGGCGGACCAGGGCCTGGCGCTGTTGGAGCAAACAGTCCGACTGGCGGAAGAAAATGGCTTTGTCGCGCGCCATTCCTTGCGGCTGGCTTATCTGAGCGAGGCTTTGCTGGCCGTCGGTCGCACTGCGGACGCGCAAGATGCGGCGCAACGAGCAGTTGCACGCGCGCGCGCCCTGGGGGAGCGGGCAAACGAGGCATTTTCCTTATTTGTGCTGGGGCGCGTCAACCACCGGTCCGGACAACCCGAAATGGCCCAAGACAACATGACCCGGGCAATAGCTCTGGGATCACAACTCGAGATCACCCCCTTGCAGGCCAATTGCCTCATTGCGCTTTCGGAAATCACGGCAGAGCTTGGCAATCTCGATCAAGCCGATACCTACAGGGCTCGGGCCTCGGAGTTGCAAGGCCAGATGCAGTTGATGTTCTGGGGCACCTAGAAATCGATGCTTTGGAGGTTCCAGCGTTTCAGTTCCGAAATCACTTGTGTATCCGGCAGATTTCGAATCTGATTGCGCGTGGACACAGCGCCCGGATCCGTCTCGACCGCCGATTTGAACAGATAGGCTGCGGCGCTGGTCTGGCCCATTTCCAGCAGACACAACCCCGCCATATGCTGCGCAATGGCCGTCGCCGGAGGGCCGATTGTTGCCGAGGTCAAATAAGCGTCCAGCGCCTTGTTCCACTGGCCAAGTTTCATGAACACATCGCCAAGTTCCAGCCAGCCGCGCGCCTCGAATGGGTCAAGCTGCGTGACTTGTTCCGCATATCCCAACGCAGCTTGCAGATCACCCAGCCAGATGGATTCTTTGGTCCGGCTTTCCAGAAGAGGGTGCAGGTTCTCGCGACGCAAGACATCCTGTGCCGCAGTTTCCGGCTGCAGCGCCTGCGCAAATTCACTGGCCTGATCCATCTGACGAACAACTTCAGCCCGATCGCCCGCATACATAGGAACAAAAGCGGTGGCGCGGTAGAACCGGCTGGAGCTGAGCAGATGGTCGAACTCGGTTCCGCGCTCACTGATCTGGTGCAGGAATTGAGCGGCTTTTGCCTCCCATTCACGCAAATCGTCGAGAGAGGTGGATGTTTTTGCGATATGTGTGAACACTTTGATCGCTGCGTTGAAGCCGATTTGCGGATGCACGCCTTCCGCGCCTGAAATCCGAATGAAACGGGACAAATCAGCATCCGCATAGTCCGAAACCCGGTTGGGTAAAGACAGGGCATAGCTTGCCGATGCGCGTGTATAGGCCAGATCCGCCATATGGGGATCGTCAATACGGCTGACGTCGTCCAGGGGCGGTACCAAGCGAACGATCAGTTGATAGAAGCACAAGGCATGCAACAACAAGCCCAGGCGGCTTTGCGCGACTGCCGGCAGATCTGACCAGCGTTCCAGCGCCGCGCACAGCTTTTGCCAATTCGGCGTGCGCAGGTTCTGCGGCAGGTCCCTTGGATCCTCGACAATATGGTCTGTGCATCCCATCTCGGTCAGTGCAATGGAGCGGAACGCTGGAGGGAGCGTCCTTTGCAATGCGAAACGGGGCGTTTCAACATCCTGAACCGCGGCCCAATAGTGTTGGATGCCCTCGGCGAATATGGGTCCCCGGTCGCTTGTCCCAAGGTCCAGATAGGGCTGCAGCAGATTTCTGATCACCCGAAAACCGGCCTGTCCTAGTTCGTTTGGTTTAAGGCGTACCGGCGCGATGCAACGGCTGCATCACGCCCGTTTTCTGTACTTACCCGAAAAGCGCGCAGATCGCCTGTTTATCGACCGTGCTGTACCTGCTGCCTGCGGTGGTCTTGCCCCAAGCCTCGTATTCGTCCTTCAGTTCTTCGAACTGGCTGGCATAGTATTCCAGGTTCAGATCTGTGCGGATGATATCAATGGCTGGCTTGAGTTTATCCCACATCATGCCAACAGGAGCACAGGGAAATACCGTGTCCTGATCGGGCTTTGAGGGTAGAATGATGCCGGCAATCCTTTCCCAGACTCCGATGATCAAACGCAGCTGGGCGTAATCCGTTGTGCTGGAATCTCTGGCCCAGGTTTGGATATTCGCAGTTGAGGCAATCGAAATCTTCCGGGCGGCAGACTGGTACTCGGTCATGGTCCGCAGACTTGTAATGTGCATTGAAATGGATGTGGCGTCGCTCATTGAGATGCTCCAAATAATCGTAAACGAGGTTCTGATAACACAAATTTGGATTCTCAGCCACTTTTATTCAGAAAAAGCACAGCCTTACGAGAACTGGCGAATGGGTTTGTCACTTGCGGCTGCCATTGGATGTCGTTTCTGGCGAAGAAGAAACCCGAGCGCAGGTTAGTTTGAGACTCGCGGAAAAGTGGCGGCATTATTTTGTCTGGGCAAATACGTCGGGGACAACGCTGTCAATGGAAACAAAACACAAACTACCTGTGTTGCCCCCGACGGTGTTTAGCGGACCAGCGTTTTCAACGCCGGTCGCGCTAGAATTCAAAGGCACTCGGCCAGTGTTTTGGCCATGTTTCGGATAATCTGAGGATAAAGCGCCGCGCCGGGCTCCAGATCCGATCCCAGCGGATCGATTACTCTGGTTTTCGCTTCCGTTCCATCCAATACAGTCTCGACAAGGCCTGGATTGAATTGCGGCTCGGACAGAACGCAATCAACGCCTTCGTCCGTTATTCGCGCCTGAATCTCAGCGATGCGGGCCGGGCTTGGATCGGATGCATCGCCAAATGAAATTGCGCCCGAGGCTGGGAAATCAAACGCGTCCTCGAAGTACTGGTAGGCGTCGTGGAACACGATGAATTTGCCGCCACGGACCGGCTCCAGTGTTTCAGCCACTTCGGCGGAAAGTGCTGCCATTTCTTCACGCGCGGCTGCGGCATTCGCGAAATATGGACCAGCGTTGTCCGGGTCAGCTGCTGACAGTTGCGCGGCGATTGCATTTAGCCAAATTTCTGCGTTGGCCGGGGAAAGCCAAGCATGCGGATCATGGTCGCCATGTGCGTGCTCGTCGTGCGCGTGATCATGTTCTTCCCCGTGTGCGTGATCATCATGCGCCTCGCTCTCTGTATCTTCATCATGATCGTGGTCGTCATAGTCCTTGTCTTCTACATGATCGTCATGGTCATGTTCTTTGTGGTCAGCATGCTCGTCTTCATGGTCATGATCATCATGATCTTTGTGTTCCGCATGCTCATCATGGTCCTCGTGATCCCCATGATCATGCGCTTCGAACAAGGCATCCTCGCGGAACTCCAGCAAAACGGTGCCATCAGATTCCAGCAACGCCGTGACGGTCGCTCCATCGGCGAGCGTTTCGACGGCATCCTCCATCCAGGGTGTCAGATCCTCTCCGATCCAGAAGACCAAATCGGCCTTCTGCAGCGCTGCCGCCTCGGAGGGGCGCAGGTTGTATTCGTGGGGTGACGCACCCGGTGATATGATCAGGTCAGGGGTCCCAACACCCTCCATGACGCGGGCAACCAGAGAATGAACCGGGGCGATGTCAACTGCGACGTTCGGAACCTCAGCATTGGCTGTTCCACCCATGAGTGCTGTCGAGATTGATAGTGGAAGGAGCTTTCTGGACATCGGACCCTCTGTGTGATTTTATAACGTTACGGGCGGCATACATGATATGGAATAACATGACAAGTGACACGCAAGCCATTTCGACTGGTGAAACCGCGTTGGTCGGCTTCCAGAAACACGACCACAAGAATTGTGTCGAAACCGCTCTGGCGACGGCAGAGGCGAAGTGCAAAGAGAAAGGGCTGCGCCTGACCCCTGTTCGGCGCAAGGTTCTGGAGATGCTGCTGCAAGAACATCGTGCGCTAGGTGCTTACGCTATTCTGGACCGGTTGCGGGATGAAGGGTTTGGTTCTCAACCGCCGGTGGCTTATCGCGCGCTGGAGTTTCTGGTCCAAAACGGCTTTGTTCATAAGATCGAACGGTTGAATGCCTTTGTCGCCTGTTCGCATCCGGGCCTGGCACATTCCCCTGCATTTATGATTTGCCGAAAGTGCGATGCTGTGGCCGAGGCACAGTCGGCACCTGCCAAAGGCGTGTTGGGTGCGGCTGCGCGCGCTGTGGGTTTCGAGATCGAGCGAACGGTAGTAGAAGCCGAGGGAATCTGCCCGGACTGCACGAAAAAGGCGTAGAGATGACTCTAATCACCGTTCAAGACCTCAGCGTGCGCTACGGCGCCAATACGGTGCTGCGGCATGTGAACATGGAGATTGAACCGGGCGAAATCGTCACCATTGTCGGGCCGAACGGCTCAGGCAAGACCAGCCTCTTGCGGGCGATCATCGGAGCGACAAAGCCGTCAGTTGGGCGTGTCACCCTGAAGCCGGGTTTGAAGATTGGGTACGTCCCCCAGAAGCTTCATATCGATCCGACCCTTCCGGTCACCGTGGAACGATTTATGCGTCTGACCAACCACGTGTCGCGGAACGATTGCGCCTCGGCTCTGGAAGCTGCCGGCGTGCCGGATCTTCTGAAACGCCAGATGTCGCAGTTGTCGGGTGGGCAGTTCCAGCGCGTTCTGTTGGCGCGGGCCCTGATCAATCAACCCGATGTCCTGTTGCTGGACGAAGCGACGCAGGGACTGGATCAGCCGGGTTCGGCGGCCTTCTACCGCCGGATTGAAGCCGTGCGGCGTGAAACCGGCTGCGCCATTCTGATGATCAGTCACGAATTGCACGTGGTCATGAGCGCATCCGACCGGGTGATCTGCCTAAATGGTCATGTCTGCTGCGAAGGCTCACCAGCTGTTGTGGCCTCGGCCCCGGAATATCGTGCCCTGTTCGGAACAGGCACCGGAGGCGCCCTAGCGCTATATCGCCATGACCACGATCACCACCATCATGATCACAGCGAAAACCCTCAGGAAGCGGCAGAATAATGCTTGATGACTTTATGACCCGAGCGACGCTGGCCGGCGTTGGTGTCGCGATTGCGGCTGCTCCACTTGGATGCTTCGTTGTCTGGCGCCGCATGGCGTATTTCGGAGATGCGACGGCGCATGCCGCAATTCTAGGTGTTGCCCTATCGCTGGCACTTCAGACATCGATTTTCGCGGGGGCGCTGGCAGTGGCCCTGTTGATGGCGCTGACTGTAACGTTTTTGGCCGGTCGCGGCTATGCGATTGACACCCTTCTAGGTGTTTTGGCGCATTCTGCTCTGGCCTTTGGGCTTGTGGCCGTTTCCTTCCTGTCAGGGGTACGGATTGATTTGATGGCCTACCTTTTTGGTGACATCCTCGCCGTGTCGCGTGCAGATTTGCTCGTAATCTGGAGCGGTGCCGCGCTTGTTGTTGCATTGATCGCATGGCGCTGGTCTCAGCTTTTGACGGCAACGATGAATGAAGAACTGGCCTATGCAAGCGGCTTTGATCCCAAGCGCGAACAACTTATCCTGACCTTGTCTCTAGCCGTCACCGTCGCGGTTGCCATCAAGGTCGTCGGTGTACTGTTGATCGCGGCCATGCTGATCATTCCGGCAGCGGCTGCACGCAGTTTGGCACGCTCACCGGAAGCGATGGCTGTGATTGCGGCGGTGATCGGCTCTGTTTCAGCAGTCACAGGGCTGAGGGCGGCGTATGTCTTTGACACGCCGGCAGGGCCATCAATCGTCTGTGTCGCCGCCCTTTTGTTCGCGGTCTTAAGTCTCACAGGTTGGCAAACGGGGCGGCGCATTTAGGTTTTATCTAGCGCGCGAAACGAACACGGGCCTTCTGGACTGGCGTTCAGAAAAAAGGCAAAGGGCGTGATTTGCGCCTATTCCTTGGGCATTGGTCGACAATGACGGCTTGGTGAATCCGTAACTGCTGGTGTATTGAATGGGTTAGCACAAGGAAGGTGCTCGGCCGAACCAAATCACCGCCCAGGAAGGATGCTCTAAATGTTTCACCGCGCTGTTTCTACCGTAGCTTGCGTATTGGCCGCGACGGTTGCCGCCGCTCAGACCGAGTTGCCGTTTGCACTGGACTGGAAATTTGAAGGCCCTTCGGCTGCCTATTTTGCAGCAATCGACAATGGGCACTTTGAAAGTGAAGATTTGGTGGTGACCATTGAGGCCGGTTCGGGGTCAGTCCAGACAATCCCCAAGATCGCGACGGGTGCTTTTCCCGTGGGTTTTGGTGACATCAATTCCATGATCAAATTTCTGGATCAGAACCCTGGCGCGCCGGTCACTGCGGTCATGATGGTATATGACAAACCCCCATTCGCTGTCGTCGGTCGTAAAAGCCAGGGCGTGTCAGAACCGAAAGATCTGGAAGGCAAAGTGCTTGGAGCACCGCCCCCCGATGGAGCCTGGGCGCAGTTTCCTGTGTTTGCAAAGGAAACCGGCATTGACCCGGCCGCAGTGACGGTTGAACCTGTTGGCTTTCCCACGCGCGAACCAATGCTAGCGGAAGGTAACGTGGATGCCATCACCGGGTTCTCGTTCTCATCCGTGGTCAACCTTAAGCGTCTCGGCGTGCCGGACGACGATATCTCGAACATTCTGATGGCGGATCATGGGTTGGAACTCTACGGAAACGCGATCCTGGTCAATACGGATTGGGCGGCTGAGAACGGCGATACCCTACGGGCGTTTCTGCGCGCCGTCGCGGCTGGGTGGCAAGATGTGATCAATGATCCAGCTGCCGGGATTGACTCGCTCGTTCAACGTAACCCAGCGGCCGACAAGGGACTGGAACAAGAGCGCTTGCAGATCGCAATCGACCAGAATGTCTTCACTGACTACGTGAAAGCCAATGGTATGGGCGCAGTGGACGCGGCACGGATGGAAAAGGCTATTGAGCAACTGGGCGAGACATACGAGTTTCAAAATCCCCAGGATGTATCCCTTTACTTTACGGATGCCTACCTTCCTGAGGGTGGGTTCCAATTGAAGTAGAAGGCGAGTGCCTGGTAGATTCTCCACTCGCAAGAAGTACTCAAGTGACTGAAGCTCTCATTGAAATCAAAGATGTCCACCTCGCCTATGAAACCAAGGCGGGGCGGCTCCCAGTGTTAAACGGCCTCAACCTGTCCGTGTCTGAGGGCGGGTTTGTGGCTGTTGTCGGGCCCTCGGGGTGCGGGAAGTCAACGCTGACGCGTTTGATCGCCGGGCTGATGAAGCCGGACAGAGGCGAGGTTTGGCTGCATGGCAAACCCGTCACATCGCCCCGTTCGACCGTTGGTATGGCCTTTCAGAACCCTGTATTGCTGGAGTGGCGGACGATCCTGAAAAACGTCATGCTACCTTTGGAAATCGTACCGACCAAGATGTCAAAAGCCGAACAAGAGGAACGCGCGCGGCATCTTCTCGATTTGGTTGGGCTTTCGGGTTTTGAACACAAACGCCCATCCGAGCTTTCTGGGGGCATGCGCCAACGTGCATCGCTGTGTCGTGCGCTGATCCACAAACCCGAGGTTCTTATTCTGGACGAGCCCTTTGGCGCGCTTGATGCATTTACGCGCGAAGATCTGTGGCAGACTATGCACGCCCTTAAGGCTGAAGAGCCGTTTACGGGCGTTCTGATCACCCACGACCTGCGCGAGTCAATCTTTCTGGCCGATCAGGTGGTGGTTTTGTCAGCGCGCCCCGCCACAACGCAATACATCATGAATATTAAGCGCAATTCGCACCCAATCCTGGATGATCTCTATACGCCAGAAGCCGCAGAGCGTCTTAACACTTTGCGGCACCAGATCGAAATTGCCCAAGGTCGAGCGCCCGCCGCGGAGTTACCGGCATGACGTTTCGCCAACTCACTGTGCCCTTCGTTGCCATCGTCGTGTTCCTGGCGCTTTGGGAACTTCTGGTCTGGGCAAACGGCTGGCCCAACTACATCATGGCTGCCCCATCTGATCTGCCTGCCGCCTATACCCGGTATTGGGAACTGTTCGTCGTCATGGGTTGGCAGACTCTGTGGCGGACGATTGTCGGACTGTTCCTTGCCATCGTGTTCGGCGTAGCCGTCGGTATGGTAATGGGATTTTCGCGCACCATGCGCGACGCTCTTTATCCGCTGCTGGTCGGGTTCAACGCCATACCCAAAGCGACGATCGTGCCAATCGTGGCGCTGCTGTTCGTGGGCGCGCATGATTTCAACACGATCCTGATCGCCTTCATGATCTCGTTCTTTCCCATTGCGGTATCAGTGTCCATCGGACTGTCAACGCTGGAGCCGGAATACCGGGATATCCTGCGCTCTCTCGGAGCCAGCCAAACAACGATTTTCTGGAAGATCGCACTTCCTAAGACATTGCCCGAGTTTTTCGGTGCACTCAAAGTTTCGGTGACGCTGGCATTCATCGGAACCAACCTGATGGAGATCGTCTCGCCCCACGGGCGCGGCTTGGGTGCCTTGTTCGACAGCGGTAAAACAAACTCGGACTATCCGCTGATGTTTGCCGTTCTCATCGCGCTCGCCTTCCTTGGCATCGTTTTGTATTACATCGTTGTTGTTCTAGAAAAGATCTTTGCGGGATGGGCGGAACGCCAATCCGCATAAGGCAGTCTGCCCGCGTCCTGAATAGCGCCGCGGGTCTGGGGCTATCTTTCGATGCCAATCGGAAGCATGAACGCCTCGTGATCGTAGAATTCGGTCTGCTCGAAAAACCAATTCAAGACATCTTCGGGGCGCTGCGTGAGTTCAGGGTCCTCGTGCAACGCAGCATTCCAGGCTTCGGCGATATCCCCGTCGCGTTCTAGCATCACTTCTGCGATCCGCGTGGTGATGTAGTTTTCGCCATACTCATGGCTGAACATCTGCGCGTTGAAAAATCCCCAATAGAAAAAGCTGCCTTCGCCTTGCGGTTCCAAAAGGGCCACAGCCAGAGTACCAAGCGGCTGGTCCGTGGAAACCCGGACATCACCGGGACGGTAGAGAATGCGTTCGCTTCGCGAAACCGGAGTGCCCGATGCGATGGCACGGCCCTCGCGATTTGGATCGATGATTTGAAAATTAGTGATGCGATAGCGGTCGACTTCGATAAGGCGATCTTCGGTTAGGACTTCGACGCCTATCCCATGCGCGCGGATCCGTTCGATCACATCATTCCAAACAGCAGGAATGTAATAAGCCGCAGGACGCGCCACCGGGTTCGAAGGTACGCTTCGGGTTGATTGTTCAACCGTCAGCGATGACAGGTCCTGTCCCCAGACGATCTGGTCGATCCCAAGCGCCGGATTGCGGACGATCTCATGCCTGAACACATCGTAATTCACCTGCGGGGCCGGTTTGTCAAAATCCCATGCGACCGGTACCGGATCAACTCGTGCGCCTTGATCGGCGGCAATTGCATTACGCAGGCCGAGCGCTTTGTCGCCAACGATGGTCAAAACCCCAAGGAAAAACGCGTAGGCACCCAAAACCCGCTGCCGGTAGGGTTTCAAGGCGTGAATTTCCAGCAAGTAAGCCGGAATCTGACGATGATCGGCGTAGTTTGTGGAATAGGACGGGCCGTCGGTGAAATAGGGGTAATAGCCCTTTTTTGGGTCCATCGAGTCGTTCGCGTCGATCGAGGGGCCTGGGAAATGGCCCAGGTCAGTCAGAAAGGCCGACAGGTCCTTGGTCATTTCACCGCGCAGCCATTTGTATATCGCGGGGCTCAGGCCAGCATCTCCGTTGTCGCTCCACGTGACGTCGTGCTGGTAATTCTGCCCGTTGGTGGAATGCGCGTCGACAAAGAAATCGGGCTGGTAGTCAGTCATCACGCGAACCGAGGCACGCACCTCGGGGCTGTCGAGCTTGCTGAAATCACGGTTCAGATTTAACCACCGCCCATTTGGTCGCCGACCCGAAGTATTTGGGCCATGCTGGTTGATCCGTCCCGCCTCGGATTGGCGCAAATGGCCCTCAACGTTCAGGACGGGGATGAACAAGACGTTGACCTTATCCAGCAATGCCGCCTGCGTTCCGGTAACCACAAGGTCGCGCATCAACATCAGACCGGCATTGATGCCCATGGATTCGCCTGGATGAATGCCAGCCTCGATAAACACCGTCGGCTTTCCGCTGGCTCGAAGCCCCACAGGTGATTTGTCGGCGGCGTCGGAAACAACAAGCATCCAAATGTCCTCGCCATTGGCAAGCTTGGTCAGCGACAAAAGCTCGGCGTGGTCGCTGGCCTGTGCTATGCGTTGCACATAATCCGAAACCTGCGCGTATGTGGCGGTTTCGGTAAAGCGGGACCGCTCGGTTTGGGTGGCCCAGTCGTGATCGGGAGGCAGGGCAAAGGACGCGCTGCGTCCCGACCAATCAGGTGATGGTGGCAGCATCCGCTGCAGTTCGGCCTGGGTGATGGCGAAGCGTCGATCTGTCATGAGGGTTCTTTCACCAGGTGTCGGTCGCTCTAAGGCTAGCCGAAACACAGCGATGGACTCAATCTGCTTGGTGCGGGGTTTTCGTGTGTCTCCCTCATGTCGGAACTGCGTGACAAGTCGGTTTTACTTGGGTTAGCGTGGCGACACTCAGTGTCACTGTGATACGAAACTTGCACAAATCTTTACCGACAACTCCTGAAAACGAATGCTGAATTCACCAAAGGGATTGCATGTATGAACAAGACGATGAAAGCGGCTGTGGTCCGCAAGCTGGGCGGTCCGCTCATGATCGAAGAAGTTCCGGTGCCCGAGGTCGGGCCGGGTCAGGTTTTGGTCGGGGTTGTGGCTTCGGGCGTATGCCATACCGACCTGCATGCTGCTGAAGGTGATTGGCCCGCCAAGCCGCAGCCGCCCTTTATTCCGGGTCACGAAGGTGTCGGCCATGTGGTTGCCGTTGGTGCTGGGGTGACCAACGTGAAAGAAGGCGACCGCGTGGGCGTGCCCTGGCTGCATACGGCCTGTGGCCATTGCAAGCACTGCCTGACCAGTTGGGAAACCCTGTGCCCCGATCAAGAGAAGACCGGCTATACGGTGAACGGGGGGTATGCAGAATATGTTCTGGCCGATCCTAATTTTGTCGGCCATTTACCGGACAGCCTAGAGTTCGGACCCGCCGCACCCATCCTATGCGCAGGAGTCACCGTCTATAAGGGCCTCAAGGAAACCGAGGCGCGCCCCGGCGAAACCGTTGTTATTACCGGTATCGGCGGCCTGGGTCATCTGGCGGTGCAATACGCCAAGGCGATGGGGTTGCATGTAATCGCCGTGGACATCTCGGACGAGAAACTGGCATTGGCGTCTCAACTGGGTGCCGACGCGACCGTCAATGCTCTTGAGGTCGATCCTGTGGCCGAAGTGCAGGGCTTGTGCGGCGGGGCCGAAGGTGTGTTGGCGACAGCGGTGTCCCCTCAGGCATTCACGCAGGGTCTTGGGATGCTGGGCAGTCGCGGAACCATGTCATTGGTTGGATTGCCGCCGGGTACATTTGATCTGGATATCTTCGACACGGTTCTGTCGCGCAAGACCATTCGCGGATCTATCGTAGGCACACGTCAGGATCTGGCCGAATGTTTGTCTTTTGCCGGCGAGGGCAAGGTCAAGGTGCAGTACACGACTGAACCGATCGAGAATATCAACGCCATTTTTGACCGGATGCGCCGAAACGAGATTGACGGGCGGGTCGTTCTGGATATCGGCACATCATAAGCTGGCTGCCTGCGCGGCTTGGCTTTGACAGATGCAGGCAGTTGGGTCCCTGTCATACAAAGTTTACAATTTTTACCGTTTTTGTTGATTTAGGTCAAAGCTGACCAAACGGAACTCGGGCACATGTCTAAAAATTCGAGTTTCCCGCAGAGTCGATGATTCAAAAGTCCTGCCACTTGACAGGCTTGATCGACAAAAGAACCGGAGCTCGTTTTCGGAACTCAAAGGAGATCGGTGAAATGAAGTTCAAGTTTCCGACTGCTTATACAATATTGTTTGCGTTGATCGCGGCTGTCGCGATTGCAACATGGTTTGTGCCTGCAGGTCAATATGACCGGATTGCCAATGAGGAATTGGGGCGCGATGTGCCTGTTCCCGGCAGCTATCAGGTTGTCGATCCGAACCCACAGGGGTTTTATGATGTAGTGCTGGCGCCTATTGCCGGTTTCTACAATCCCGCCACCTACGAAGCACAGGCCATTGATGTGGCGCTGTTCGTGCTGGTGATCGGCGGCTTTCTGGGGATCGTGACCCGGACAGGCGCCATCGACGCGGGCATCGCCAAGGCGATGGCACGGATGAAAGGGCATGAGAGGTGGATGATCCCCATACTCATGGCGTTCTTTGCCGCAGGTGGCACAATCTATGGCATGGCCGAAGAGTCGCTGGCGTTTTACACTCTGATTATCCCGGTGATGATCGCTGCTGGGTATGACGCGACTGTTGGGGTTGCCATTATCATGCTGGGCGCTGGTGTTGGTACGTTGGGCTCAACCATCAACCCGTTTGCCACCGTGATTGCATCAGACGCGGCGGGGGTTCCGTTCACCAATGGAATCATGCTGCGTTTTGCCCTGCTGGCTGCGTGCTGGCTGGCTTGTGTGGCATTCGTCATGCGCTATGCAGCCAAAGTGAAAGCCGACCCTGCGTTGTCCATTGTTGCAGACAAGCGCGAAAGCAACGCCGAGCATTTCCTCAAGGGCAACCGCCAAGGAGATGAGCCGTCTGCATTCACTGGCACGCATGGCCTCATCCTTCTGATCTTTACCGCCAGCTTTGGCGTAATGATCTGGGGCGTTTCCGCCGGTGGCTGGTGGATGGCCGAGATGTCGGGCCTGTTCATCGTGGCTTCGATTGTTGTGGGTGTCATCGGCCGTATGGGCGAGGAAGAGTTTACCTCGACCTTTGTGGACGGTGCGCGCGACTTGCTGGGCGTGGCGCTGGTGATCGGTATCGCACGCGGTATCGTGATCGTCATGGATGCGGGCAATATCACCGATACAATTCTGAACTGGGCTGAAGGCGCGGTGAACGGGTTGGGGCAGGTGGCCTTCATCAACACCATGTTCGGGCTGCAGGGCTTGCTGTCCTTCCTGGTGCCCTCGTCTTCGGGTCTGGCGGTTCTGACCATGCCGATCATGGCGCCGCTTGCCGACTTCTCAAGTGTTGACCGTTCGCTGGTGGTGACCGCATATCAGTCGGCCAGCGGTCTGGTAAACCTGATCACGCCAACCTCGGCTGTGGTGATGGGTGGTCTGGCACTGGGGCGTGTGCCCTATGAGCGATGGGTGAAATTCATCCTTCCACTGCTGGCGGTCCTTATCGTGATCATCATGGCCGGGCTCAGCCTGTCCGCGATGGCCTGAGGTAAGACGATGACAAACTCGACCCGGTCAGAAACCAAACGCGCCCTTGGCTTTTGGATGTGCACTGCGCTTGTGGTGGGCAACATGATCGGGTCGGGAATTTTCTTGCTGCCGTCTTCGCTGGCAGTGTTCGGCCCGATCTCGATGGCAGGCTGGGTTCTGACCGCCGGTGGTGCGATCGTTCTGGCCCTGATCTTCGGACGGTTGGCACGGCTGTCATCAGATACCGGTGGGCCGTATGCATACGCCCGCGAAGGGTTCGGGGATTTCGCTGGGTTCCTGATCGCCTGGGGCTACTGGATTGCTTTGTGGTCGGGTAATGCAGCCGTCGCAGTTGCCTTTGCCGGATACCTCAGCGTCATGATCCCGATTGTGGGCCAAAGCGCATTGGCCGGATTGGCGGCGGCGCTGGGATCGATGTGGCTGCTGACTTGGATCAATGTGCGCGGTGTGCGCGAGGCGGGGATCATTCAGGTTGTGACGACTGTGATGAAACTGGCCCCGTTGCTGTTGCTGATCGTGCTGGGTTTTGCCTATGTGGACAGCGCCAATTTTCGGCCGGTCAACGTCAGCGGGATGTCGAATATCTCGGCGATTTCGGCCTGCGCTGCGCTGACGCTCTGGGCATTTGTGGGCCTGGAATCCGCCACCGTTCCGGCGGGGGATGTGAAAGACCCCAAACGCACAATCCCCCGAGCGACCATTCTGGGCACATGCGTCGCGGCGGCGATCTATATCGCGACCACTTATGTGGCGCTGGGGGTAGTCCCCGCAGCCAAGCTGGCTGGTACCAATGCGCCGCTGGCTGATGTTGCAGCTGTGATGTGGGGCTTTGGCGGGGCAGTCTTCATAGCAATCGGGGCCTGCATTTCGACCTTTGGAACGCTGAACGGCTTCGTTCTGCTGACCGGACAGGTGCCATTGGGTGCAGCCCTCGACGGGCTATTCCCCGCACAATTTGCGCGTCTGTCACGCACGGGGACGCCGGCCTTTGGCCTGATCGTGTCGAGCCTGCTGGCCAGCGCACTGATCGCTATGAACTACACCCGCAGTTTGGCTGAACAGTTTGAATTCATCATCCTGCTTGCCACTCTGTCGACCTTAATCCCTTATCTTCTATGTGCCTTGGCCGAGGTGATGATCCGCGTGCGCCGGGGCGAATCTATCCAATTGTCTCCTGCCGCCGTTGTCCTTGCCGTATTGGGCTTTGCCTATTCGCTTTGGGCCATCTACGGCGCAGGTGAGGATGTCGTTTTCTGGGGCGTCCTGCTTCTTCTGGCAGGTTTGCCCATCCATGTCTGGCTGCGCTGGCAGTCAACAACTGTGAAGTCGAAGGAGAAATCATGACTGGATTTGGAGCTCATTCCGAGATTGGCAAACTTCGAAAGGTGATGGTGTGCGAGCCGGGTCTGGCCCATTCCCGCCTTACGCCCGGCAACGCTGCCGAACTTTTGTATGATGACGTGTTGTGGGTACACAAAGCCCGCGCGGACCACGCCGATTTCCGAATGAAGATGGAAGAACGCGGGGTCGAGGTGCTTGAATTCCACGCTCTGCTCGAAACCACGCTGAAGGACAAGAAGGCTCGCAAATGGGTGTTGGATCGCCGCATCACCGAAAATCAGGTGGGCGTCGGGATGCTGAACGAGCTACGCGGCTGGCTGGACGAGATGGCGGCCAAGGACCTTGCGATGTATTTGATCGGCGGTATCGCGGTTGAAGACATGCCGTTCACCCCGTCAGGCATGTTCGGCAGCTATCTGGGCACGCATGGCTTTGTCATTCCACCGATTCCGAACACGCAGTTCACCCGAGATAACAGCTGCTGGATTTACGGTGGTGTAACCGTCAACCCGATGTACTGGCCCGCACGACAACCCGAGACTCTGCTGGTTACCGCGATCTACAAGTTCCATCCGGATTTCAAGAATGGTGATTTCGATATCTGGTGGGGCGATCCCGACAAAGATCACGGTGCGGCCACAGTCGAGGGCGGCGATGTCATGCCGTGGGGCAATGGCTCCGTGTTGATCGGTATGGGCGAACGGACCAGCCCGCAAGCAGTAGGGCAGGTGGCCCGGGCGCTGTTTGCCAAGGGCGCTGCGGAACGCGTGGTTGCGTGCCAAATGCCGCGCAGCCGGGCGGCCATGCACCTGGATACGGTGTTCAGCCACTGCGACCGGGAAACCGCGACGGCCTTTGTCGATGTCTGCAATGACATCCAATGCATCAGCCTGCGCCCCGGCAACAAGGAAGGTGCAATCGACTTCCGACGCGAAGACAAGCACCTGTTCGACGTAGCTGCCGAGTGTCTGGGCATCAAATCGCTGAACATCGTGCAAACCGGTGGTGACGCGTTCAACCAGGAACGCGAGCAATGGGACGATGGCAACAACGTTGTGGCTTTGGAGCCCGGCGTGGTCGTTGCCTATGACCGCAACACATACACCAACACGCTGCTACGCAAGGCGGGCGTCGAAGTCATTACGATTTCCGGTTCGGAATTGGGCCGCGGACGTGGCGGCGGGCATTGCATGACCTGCCCGATCTGGCGCGACCCTGTGGATTACTAAGATAGGAGACGAAAACGATGGCATTCAATCTCAAGGGCCGCAGTTTCCTCAAACTGCTCGACTTCAACCAGCGCGAACTGCGCTATCTTCTGGACCTGTCGCGCGATCTGAAGCGCGCCAAATACGCCGGATCGGAGATCCAGCACCTGAAGGGCAAGAATATCTGCCTGATCTTCGAGAAAACCTCGACCCGGACCATGTGCGCCTTTGAAGTGGCGGCGATGGATCAGGGCGCGGGCGTCACCTACCTCGGCCCCTCGGGGTCGCAGATCGGTCACAAAGAAAGCATGAAAGACACCGCCCGCGTTTTGGGCCGCATGTTTGACGGGATCGAATATCGCGGCTTTGGTCAGGATCTGGCCGAAACGTTGGCCGACTATGCGGGCGTTCCAGTTTACAACGGTTTGACCGACGAGTTCCACCCGACCCAGATGCTGGCTGACCTGCTGACCATGCAGGAATATGGCGAAAAGCCCCTGCATGACATCAAGTACGCCTATGTTGGTGATGCGCGCTCGAACATGGGTCACTCGCTGATGATCGCGGGCTGTCTGATGGGCATGGATGTGCGCATCGCAGCTCCGAAAGAGCTGTGGCCGTCGGATGAGTTCCGTGGTCCGGCCGAGGAAGCCGCCAAGCGCTATGGCGCCAAGCTGACCATCACCGACGATCCGAAAGAAGCGGTGGACGGTGTGGACTTTATCCATACTGACGTCTGGGTCTCGATGGGCGAAGCGGCGGAAGTATGGGAAAGCCGGATCAAACAGCTATCGCCATATCAGGTGAACAGCGAGTTGATGGCGGCGGCCAACAACCCCAACGTCAAGTTCATGCACTGCCTGCCTGCGTTCCATAACACGGAAACCAAAGTGGGTGAGGACATCCACCAGAAATTCGGGATCACCGAAATGGAAGTGACCGAAGAGGTTTTCGAAAGCCCAGCCGGCATCCAGTTCGAACAGGCAGAAAACCGGATGCACACCATCAAGGCGGTTTTGGTCGCCACGCTGGGGAGTTAAGCCATGCGCATTGTCGTCGCCCTTGGGGGCAATGCGCTGCTGCGCCGCGGTCAGGCCCTGACCGCGGAAAACCAGCGCGAAAATACAGCCATCGCCGCCGAGGCGTTGGCCACCATCGCCGAAGGCAACGAGCTGATCGTGACCCATGGCAACGGTCCGCAGGTCGGTCTGCTGGCGCTGCAGGGCAACGCCTACAAGCCGGACGAAGCCTATCCGCTGGACGTGCTTGGGGCCGAGACTGAAGGCATGATCGGTTATATGGTCGAACAGGAGCTGGGCAACCGGCTGCCGCAGGAAACGCCTTTGGCCACGCTGCTGACCATGATCGAGGTCGACGCCAAAGACCCGGCTTTTGACAACCCGACCAAGTTCATCGGGCCTGTCTATGAAAAGGCCGAGGCCGAACGTCTGGCCGCTGACAAGGGTTGGGAAATCCGCGCGGACGGGGACAAATGGCGACGCGTTGTTGCCTCGCCCCTGCCGAAACGGATTTTCCAGATCAGGCCGATCAAGTGGCTGCTGGAGAAAAAGACCGTGGTGATCTGCGCCGGAGGCGGCGGTATCCCGACCGTTTACAACGAGGCGGGCGCGCTGGAAGGAATTGAGGCGGTGATCGACAAGGATCTGGCCTCGGAACTGCTGGCCCGTGAAGTTGGGGCGGACCTGTTCATCGCCGCAACGGACGCCGACAGCGTCTATCTGGACTGGGGCACCGAAGATCAGCGCGCCATCAAATCCATCACACCGGACGCGATCGACGCCTACGATTTCGCTGCAGGCTCGATGGGTCCCAAAGTCGACGCTGCCACCCAGTTTGCCCGTAAGACCGGCAAGGCAGCTGCCATTGGCGCTCTGGCTGATCTGGCCGGAATCGTTGCAGGCACCAAAGGCACCACCATCCGCGCCGATGCGGGTGAAACCGGGTTCCACTGATACAGGAGGTAGGTCGATCTACGAGACTAGAACAGCTGAAAAACAACCACCGGCGCGAGCAAGCTGATCCCTGCGATCCCAATGACTGCATAGATCAATCGCGTCGGTGAGAACGACAACTTGAGGGAATTACAGATGAAACGCAGAACCAGACTCATGTCCTCGGCAATGCTTGTGGCGACTGCTGTTGCAGCGCCCGCTGCGGCCGAGCTGAAATACGACAATGCCTCGGGCGGGTCGGTCGTCCTGTACGGCCAGCTGAACCCAGCCATCATTTCGGTTGATGACGGTGACGAGACCGAAACCAACATTCGGGACAACGACGCATCCAACAGCCGCGTCGGTTTGCGGGTAAGCCAGCCTTATGGCGCGAATACATTCCGCTTCCGGTTTGAATCGGCGCTGGGTCTGCCCAATTCAACCGAAACAAACCAGCTCGGTGATGATTTCAGTGGCTGGACTCGCGAAGACATTCGGCACGTGGATTTCTCGCTGGAAGGCGATTGGGGTACGTTCTCGGCCGGTCAAGGCAGCATGTCCGCAGACGGTGTGGCCGAGCAGGACCTGTCGCTTGTTGGCTTGATCCTCTATTCCTACACGGCAGACTCGAACGCATCGTTCCTGTTCCGGGATGATGCCGGGTTTTTGACCGGTCCGGCAGTTGCGGACAGCTCGGACAACTTCGACGGTTCGCGTCGGACACGTATCCGGTATGACACCCCGTCGTTCAACGGATTCACGCTGAGCGCATCGTGGGGTCAGAACGTACTGGAGGAAGATTTCGACGACGACCGTGACTACTATGACTTTGCGGTTTACTACGGCAACACCTTTGCCAATGGCATGGAGCTTGCCGCAGGCCTTGCCTACCAGGTCCGCGGAGAGGGCAACAGCGGTTCGGGTGGTGCTGAAAGCGAGAAACGCGAGGATATCGTCGGATCAGCATCGTTGCTGTTGGAAAACGGGTTGAGCTTTACCTTTGCCGCAGGTGACCGTGACGTGGATGACAGCACGTCAAGTGACCCGCACTACTACTACGCAAAGATCGGCTATGAGGCGGATTGGTTCAGCTTCGGCAAGACCGGTGTCGGCGTCCACTATTGGGATGGTTCTGACTTCAACAGCGATGGATCGGATTCGGATGTCTGGGGTATCGGTGTTGTTCAAAACATCGACCGGTACAACATGGAGGCGTATTTCTCGTACCAGGACTATGCCTATGACGACTCGTCAGATGAGTTCGAAGATCTGTCGACCGTTGTTCTTGGCGCGCGCTGGCGGTTCTGATCTCTGCGAAGGAACAAAAAGCCGCGTTGGGAAACCGATGCGGCTTTTTCATTTCAACCTGTTTCAGTGCCCGGCATAGGCTGAATAGAACCCAAAGGCGCCGACAAGGATGAGGCTGAGAGCCCAGACAACATCCAGATTGAACCAGCTTTTTGAGATGAACCTAAGACCAAGCCAAAGATAGACGACGGTCGCGATCACTGCGCCGGCCACGGTCATGGCAAAGGTGTGAACGATTGCTACGAAAAAGGCCGTCAGAATATCATTGCTCATCAGTGCCTGCGCCGCGGCATGCCCCGTGGCAGCGACGTTGCCCGGTTCCAGCAGTCCACAAATCCCCAAATAGATCGGCACCAGCATCAGACCGGCCCCGTGCGCCATCGCCGCAAGGAAGGACCACAGTACGAGGCGGGCAGGGTGGACGCGGGCCAGAATTTTTGGGTGTTTTCGGTTTACCAGCAGGTAGACACCCATAGCCACGACGATCAGGCCAGCCCCCATCCGGATTTCCGTCTCGCGTTCGACCAGAAAGATCATCAGGGAAAACGGCAGCAAAATGCCGATCATCGCCAGGAAATGTCCCAGCGCTAGCATACCCAAGGCTTTGGCCATGGCCGCAGGTTTGCGCTCCATCAACGCCGCTGAAACGGCAAGGGGCCAACCCATCCCGGGGTTGATGCCGTGATACAGGCCAGAAAAAATGACGGCCCACCAAAGGGCCGCCAGAGACAGGTCTTCCATCACAACCTAGACAGAGGGATAGCAGAAACTGTCAGTCGAGCAGTCGCCCCCCTCCAGACGGATCTGGTGGGCGCGGGTGCCTTCGGGGAAGTTGATGTAGAAATCGGGATCAAGCGCAAAGCTGCCGTCATCGCCGTCATCGCCGACATTGGCCATCACCATCTGGCCACCTTCCTGATGCGGATAGAACTGGTTGTCCCAGGTGGAATACAGTGAATTGGTCCAATAGACCCGTTTCCCATCGCGGCTGATCTCGACCATTTGCGGGCCGTAGATAAAGTCTTTGCCGTTCGGGTGTTTGGTTTCCCGGGCGATGCCACCCAACTCAACCTTGCCGTTCAGAACAGGGTTAAACGGGTCCGACACATCGTATTGATGCATCTCACCCAGACCCCAACAAGCGACGTACAGGTATTTGTCATCAAGGCTCAGATCGATGTCGGTGACCAATGGCGGTACGGCGCTGAACCCCTTGAGCAATTCCGGCAGGTTTTCTGGGTCTTCAGGGCGCGGGTCGATGGTGATGACTTTTTTTGATTGCCATTTGCCATCATCATCGCGCCACCACGTGAATATTGCACCTTGCAGGTTGGTCGTATCAACGACCACGCCGCAGAAGCCATAAGATTTGGTTGGATCATGCGCCGGTCGGATTTCAAGCGCCATCTGATAGTTTTCGCCGAAATCGATGGTCTGGATGTTCTTGCGCGCTCGCAGGTCCCAGAAATGGATCGAATGGCCGTATTTGTTACTCAGCAGGTCCTCGGGGACGACACCGCCTTCGAACTGAGGCGGTAGGCCCCATTCAGAGCTGACCATGTAGTCCTGCGGCAGGTTCCACCAGAAATCATAGTGTTTGTCCTGCTTGCCTCGGTCCATTTCGTACTGGCCGATGATCTCGAAGCTTTCGCAATCCATGATGAAGATACCCGGAGGGCCGTCAGTGCCGTCCGGCCCCGCGCCGCCCAGCGTCGAGACATAGATACCCTCGGGGCCGCAATGGATGGTATGCGGACGGGAATATCCGGTTTTGGCGAACACTTCCTCGGGCTCGATGATCTTGTGGATCTTTGCCTCCAGCGGCTCCTTGACGTCAAAGATGTAAATCCGGCTGGACCGAATGCCCGGAACAATCAGATAGCGACGCTCCAGAAAGGCGTGGCCGGATAAGGGTGACAGAGATGAAGAACAGGCGTTCCAGCCGAAATGATGAAACTCGTCACCTGTCGTAGGCGTCATGACCGTGTGGACGATCTGGCCATAAGTGTCCGAACCGGATCGCAGGTCAATAACGGCAAGCCCATCATGGTGATCGGCGTCCTTGCCCAGCATTATCGTAAACGCAAAATTCTCGACCGGCGCTTCCATGGCCAGTTTGGGCGACGCGTGGAACGTCGGGTCTGGTCGTAAGTTCATTTCAGTCCTCCCTTTTGTGTTTGCCCCACCTCCCTGGGGATTGTTTGCAATCGTTGCGTCAGTGTCTCCTCATACGTCTCCAACGTTACAAAGTTGTATGGCGCCGCTGATCTTGGTCGCCAATTCCTTGAGCTGAGCACCGATCTCTTGCCGGTTCTCATATCCGAACCGCCGCACCGGGCCGACGGCACCGACGCTGAACGTAGCGCCAATCTTTCCCACGGTGACGGGCGCTGCTACACTGGAAATGCCGATATCGATCTCTTGATCGCAGTCGGCAAATCCCTGTTTCTGGATCAGGTCAAACTCGGCCACCAATTGGGCGCGCGTGGTTTTGGTATGATCTGTGAACGCCTTGAGCGTACCATTCAGAATCGTTTCCTGAAAGTCAGGCTCGGCAAAGGCGGCGATTGCCTTCGAACACGAACACGCATGCAAGGGACGCTCGCCTATTCCGGGGTGGATGAAGGCGCGCCCCGGGTCCTCTGGTGTTTCGACGTGAATGATCTCGATTTTACTGTCGCGGAATCGGGCCAGAAAGACAGTCTCGTTATACGTTGTCGCTGCGGATCTAAGCAGCGGTGCCGAGACACGCCGAACGTCGATATCGGATTTTCCCAACAAAGCGATCCTGATCAGCCTGTCACCGATCACATAAGCGCCCTTGCCTTCAGGCTCCTCGACCAATCCCTGATCCAGCAGCGTTTGTATCAGCCTGTAGCAGGTTGGTTTTGGTATTCCACTCGCCGTGTGAACTTCGCGAGCGGTCACTGGCCGACCCGCCACGGCAATGATGTCCAGAAGGTTGATCAGACGCGCAAGGTGCATTCCGGGATGAGTCCAATTTACGAGACGCCTTATTATAGAATGAGAAAAAATTGAACTGGTCAAGCTTCGCGTGGCTGGCTTCGTATCTCTCGGGGGTCAAATCCAATGCGGGACAAAGCACGAAGGGTGGCGTAAGAATTGAGAAAGCATAGGATAACTTGCGGTCGTCTGGCGATGGGTTTGGCTCGAAGAAATATGCAAAAACTTCAACTGACGAGTTTTCAGTGCGCATTGGCCGTGGCAGCGTTTGCGCTTTTGTCGCTTGCCACCAATCAGGTCAAAGCCGCAGACGACAACAAGTCAACGATTGTTCAGAACGCAGGCGTTGGCCATATTGCCGAAGAAACAGAATGGACTGAGGTTCAAGACATCCTCAACCGCCGCTGCGTTGTCTGCCACAGTTGCTATGACGCACCGTGCCAGCTGAAACTCACGTCGCCAGCCGGCCTGCTGCGCGGGGGCAGCAAAAATGCGGTGTACCATTCCCAACGGCTGAAAGACGCGCAGCCAACCCGATTGGGTATCGATGCACAGACGGTCCCCGAGTGGCGGGAACTTGGGTTTCATCCGATCATTCCAGACGCTGAGGGAACGGACCCCTCGGTGAACCTGTTGGAAAGATATCTTGCCTTGGGTCGCGAAAATCCATTGAAGCCTGATGCCTATGTCCCCGAAGAGCTCGGGCTTGCTGTTGATCGACCCCTTGTGTGTCCTTCGCCGCAAGAATTTGGCGATTTTCGGGACAACCACCCGCTGGCGGGCATGCCATATGCGACTGCTCCACTTCATGAAGAAGAATATCTGTTGTTGGAGACATGGGCCAAGAATGGCGTGCCTTTGCCTGGCTCAAACCCGGAAATACCGGACGAGATCACATCGCAGATCGAGGCGTGGGAGGCGTTTCTCAACCAGCGAGACCTTCGAACGCAACTTGCCAGCCGATACATCTACGAACATCTATTCCTCGCACGTCTTCACTTTCCGGATGGCCCGTCCAGACAGTTTTTCCAACTTGTCCGGTCATCGACCCCACCTGGCGAAGCCATTCAGGTGATGGCTACACGCCGTCCCTTTGATTCCCCAGGGGTTGTTTCATTTTACTACCGCCTGAAGCCGGTCAGCGAAACGATCGTACACAAGGAACACCTCGTCTACAGCTTTGGCCCGGCGCGTCTGGGTCGGTTCAAGCAACTGTTTTTGGAACCGGATTGGAATGTAACTGAGTTGCCGGCATTTGGCGAAGCAGAAGGCGGCGACCCGTTTTCAACTTTCGCAGATATTCCAGCCCGCAGCCGGTATCAGTTTTTGTTGGATGACGCGCTATTTTTTGTTCGCAGCTTTATTCGTGGCCCCGTCTGCCATGGCCAAACAGCCGTCGATGTAATCGAAGACCGTTTCTGGGTCAGCTTCCTTGATCCTGACGCCGATATTTCGATAACAGACCCCACGTTTCTAACAGAAGGAAGTGCCTTTCTGGAGCTGCCCGTTTCACAGGTTGAAAACGGAGCCACCGGCGACTTGCAGTCTTTTTCCCACAAAAACCAAGTCAGATATCTCAAGTTCCGCGACGCAAAGTACCAAGCTAGCCCCGCCAATAACACCGGTTTCGACTATGCCGCGATCTGGGATGGCGACGGTCACAATCCCAATGCGCTGATCACAGTGTTTCGTCACTTTGACAACGCATCAGCGATGACGGGGTTTCACGGAAATATTCCCGAGACGGCTTGGGTTATCGATTACCCGGTGTTCGAACGGATTTATTACAATCTTGTCGCCGGATACGATGTTTTTGGTCGGGTTGAGCATCAGCTTTCAACGCGGCTTTACATGGATGAATTGCGGATGGAAAGCGAGGATACCTTTCTGTCTTTCCTGCCTCAGGAAATTCGACAGGACTTGCATTCCGAATGGTACAAGGGTGCATTGGCGGGTATCCACACCTATTGGCATGAACGCCATGTCGATAGCAGATTCCCGACAGGCATTGAGTTTGATACTTCGGATCCCAAGCGTGAGTTCCTTTTGAAGTTACTGGATCGCGGAGATGGATTGTGGTCGGTGGCCGATCCGATCAACAGATGTAAGGATGCCGATTGCCGCGCCGCAAACCAAAGCGACAGTGCGTCCACGTTGCGCGATTTGGTCGGCCAGCGCGGCAATTGGGTCCAATACCTGCCCGACATCTCTGTCCTTGTGATCGAGCGCGAGGGCGCAACCCAACTTTTCTCGTTGGTGCACGACAAGGCCCATGACAACGTGGCCTTTCTGTTTGATGAAAGCGCGCGCCGGGCACCACAATCCGATGCGCTGACAGTTATGCCAGGGATTATCAGCAGCTATCCCAATTTTTATTTCAAGGTCACGGAAGAAAATCTCGGGTCGTTTGTTGCGGCCCTGATGTCAATCGAGGATCAAAGTGACTGGTTTGACGTGATCCAGATATATGGCGTGCGCAGAACGAGTCCTGAATTTTGGGTGACAGTCGATCAGGTTCAGGCCGCGTTCTTCCGGCAAAACCCGGTTCAGTCCGGGATACTGGACATCAACAGGTACAAAGACCCCAAGCCCGGTGATGATCCGACCTGAAGCCGGTTCCGGTGCCAATCACGACGGTGTTTCCGATGGCACCTGGCCTATTGCGGGCTATGACCTCAGCCCGGCGGTGGGCAGGCGACCTCGATCAAAGATGGTCCATCGTTTGCAAAGCCGTTGGACAGCGCTTTGGCAAAACCGTCCGCAGTATCTGTGCGAACAGCGGGGACTCCGTGCCCTTTCGCCAAAGATACCCAATCCAGTTCGGGATTCTCGACGTCAAACATGGCCTGCGCGTTGCGCCCAACGTGATTGACCCCAACATTGGAAAGCTCATCGCGCAAAATCTGATACCCGCGATTGGCAAATACGACGACTGTGATGTCGAGGTTCTCGCGCGCCATCGTCCACAACGACTGCAAAGTGTACATTGCCGATCCGTCACCCGTCAGCGCAACAACTTTTCGATCCGGGCAGGCAATGGCCGCACCCGTCGCACATGGCAAACACAGCCCGATGGCACCGCCAGTTCCACCCAAAAGCTCGTGCGGCCGCGCGTTTGCCAGCGGGGGCATGACATGAAACCCCGACGTGACAGATTCATTGCAGATAATCGCGTTCTCAGGGAGCAGTGCGGCCAGAGACCGCCCCACCTTTTCCAGCGTCAGATCACCGGTCGGGATGGATGGTAAATTCAGCGAGACCGTCGAAAAGGTCGTTTTGATTGATACGCCCAGCACATCCGCAAGGGCCTGCAGTGTCCATTCGATGTCGTCCGTTGGCGAACAAAGTTGAGTGACCGTGCAGTTTGCCGGTTCCGGTACACTGGGTTGTTCGGGGTAGGCGAAGAAAGCAACAGGCCTTTCCGATCCCAGCAAGGTGATCGAAGATGTCCCTTCAAGCTGGTCGATCTTCGTGGTAACCGGATATGCCAATTGATCCAGCCGCGCGGTTCCAGCGCCTTTGGATATTCGCGGGATCATAGTGTCGGCCATCAAGCGGCATCCCGTCACCTCAGCAATTTTTCCCGCCAGTTCGCGCAGCGCTCCGAACAGGGCCGCACCGCCGATAATCAGAACTGCGCCGTCCGTTCTCAACCGTGCGGCGCTCGCTTCGATTTCAGCCGAAGACGGGCAGTGCAGTTCGGGTTGCGAGGCGTGAACCACCGCAGACGCATCCACGCCGTTCCATGCGGCATCAGCCGGCAGAATGAGCGTAGCAATCTGGCCATTTCGAAACCGCGCAGCTTGAATAGCCGCTGCACCATCGGCGGCCACGCTGGCCGCGGTGTTGGATATTCGTGTCCAATGGCTTATTGTATTGCTGATGCCCGTCACATCGCCTTTCAAAGGGCTTTCGTGTCGCTGGTGGTGTGTGGCATGGTCCCCGACCACATTCACGATCCCGGAACCCGCTTTGCGCGCGTTGTGCAGGTTTGCAAACGCATTCCCAAACCCGGGTGCAAGGTGAAGAAGCGTACCGGCGACATCGCGTTTCATACGGTAATACCCGTCGGCAGCCCCCGTGGTACCGCCTTCGAACAGGCACAAAACGCAGTTCATTTCCGGGTGTTCGTCCAACGCGGCGACGAAGTGCATTTCTGAGGTGCCGGGATTGGCAAAAACTGTGTCCAGGCCGTTGGCAAGAAATGTTTTCACCAGAGCGCGCGCACCATTCATAGCAATTCCCACTCATTGAAACTCATGACCTTTGGCATTCTCTGCGACTTTGCCAGTAAGCACCGCGCACAGCAATATCCCCGGTTTGATCATGACAGTAAGCGAAAAAAGAGTGCGCTATCGGCGAGTTGTCCGGAAAAAACAAAAGACTGTCCTCATTCGATCTTTCTTTAAACCCGCCCGAAGGACATTCTTACAAGAATGTGGAGAGTGCGGGCTGCCTGCGATAGAATTTGGCGACAGCTGCAAATCGATTGAGACGCCGGAGATGGGAAGAGAATCCGGCCAACATCGCGTCTCGGATGGGAGAACAAAATGGAATTCGATTATGTCATTGTTGGCGGTGGATCTGCTGGTTCGGTATTGGCATCGCGTCTAAGCGAAGATCCAAACGTCAAGGTTTGTCTGCTCGAGGCCGGCGGGTCCGGAAACGGTTTGTTGGTACGGATGCCTGCAGGCGTTGTGGCGATGCTGCCGGGGCGCCCCAAAATCAACAATTGGGCGTTGGAGACGGTCGAGCAGCCAGGTTTGAATGGCCGTAAGGGGTATCAACCTCGCGGCAAATGTCTGGGCGGGTCTAGCGCCATCAATGCGATGCTCTACGTGCGCGGGCAACGTCAGGACTATGACCGTTGGGCCGAGCTTGGATGTGAGGGCTGGGATTGGGACAGCGTGCTGCCGTATTTCCTGAAATCCGAGAACAACGAATGGGGTGGCAGCGACCTGCACGGTGGTAATGGGCCGTTGCAAGTGTCGGACCAGAAGGCTCCGCGTCCGATTTCTGAGGCGTTTGTCGATGCAGCAGAGCAGATGCAGTTCCGCCGCGCGCGCGATTTCAACGGTGGCGACAACGAAGGCGTCGGCCTGTATCAGGTGACGCAGTTCCACGACGCGGCTAAAAATGGCGAGCGGTGCTCGGCCGCTGCGGGCTATCTTTTCCCTGTTATGGGCCGGCCGAACCTGACCGTGGTGACCAAAGCGCATGCCAAGCGGCTGACATTTGAGGGCAAACGGGCCACGGGCGTTGTGTATCGCCACAAAGGCAAGGACGTAACTGTCACCGCCAAACGTGAAGTCCTGGTGTGCAGCGGCGCTTTTCATTCGCCGCACCTGCTGCAATTGTCCGGCATCGGTTCGGGCGAGGAACTTTCCAGTCACGGCATCGACGTCGTTCATGATCTGCCTGGTGTCGGCAAGAATCTGCAGGATCATCTTGATTTTGTTCTGGCCTACAAGACCAAGGACCCCGACAATTTTGGCATCGGCCTTGCGGGCTCTGCACGTATGCTGGGGCACATCCTGAACTGGCGCAAAAACGGCAAGTCCATGTTGTCCAGCCCCTTTGCTGAAAGCGGAGGTTTCATCAAGACTGATCCGTCGTTGGATCGACCCGACATTCAGCTTCATTTCGTGATTTCACTGGTGGATGACCACGCGCGCAAACTGCATCCGGGATATGGCTTCAGCTGTCATATTTGCAAGCTGCGCCCTGACAGCCGCGGCAGCGTGTTCCTGCAAAGCACGGACCCGATGGTTTCACCTGGTATCGATCCCGCATTCCTGTCCGACAAACGCGATCTTGACGTTATGATCAAGGGCGCGCGACTGACACGCGAGATTTTGGAAAGCCAGCCAATGGCCAAATACCGTCACAAGGAAATGTTTGGAACTGACACAGCCAACACGGACTCGGACTGGGAACAGCATATCCGGTCCCGCGCTGACACGATTTACCACCCGGTCGGCACTTGTAAAATGGGAACCGATGACATGTCCGTAGTCGATTTGGACTTGCGTGTTCGCGGCGTTGAGGGCCTTCGCGTTGTTGACGCGTCGGTCATGCCACTGCTGGTGTCGGGCAATACCAACGCACCGACCATTATGATTGCTGAGAAAGCGGCCGACCTGATCAAGGCGGCCGCAGCCTAAAGTCAAAGGCCCTGAAAACAGCTTTTGAACCGGCGCAGGAGCCTCAAGTATGAGCGTACGGTTTTATTGGTATTATTGCGGTTACGTTGTTTTTTGGTGTGCTTGGCTGATTTTTTGGGGTGCGTTTGTTTTT
>NZ_JBQFXE010000011.1:0-140104 GCF_056540685.1 Ruegeria sp. AM2
TACAAGGCCAGATGCAACGCAAACTGGGCCGAAGAAATGATGGCTATTAAGGCTTCAGTTTTTCACGCCATAACAAGATTCGTGAACATGGCGTGCGCGATCAGATGACAGAAGGAGGGTAACTTACTGATCTAAAACGTTATTTACGCCACCGCCCTGTGATTGTATCGCGTGTTCGATCCTGATGCAGAGGCCCTTGGTCCATGCTCTTGGACTAACGGACAGGGATGGGTATTGAACGTTCGCTTGTCCTTAATGCGTAAAATGGATCTGTGAAAAGCTGCGACGCCAGTTCGCGACCTGCGGCGCTATAGGTTTGTTGTTCAGACCCTCTGTGATCAGGGTCGCAAGCTGGCTGGCGTCACTGGAGGTCATCCCCCATCTGACCAATTCTGGCGTGCCAATCCGCAACCCGTTCATGTCGCCCTCAACCAGTGAAACGGGAAGGCCGATACCACAGGCCAGAAACCCCGCCTTTCGCAGTATCTTTGACGCGGCCTGGCCGCCTCCGTAAGGCTCGGCCAGCACGGCAAATTGATGGGATGTCGTAAAGCCCCTATCTGCGCCAAAGACTGGAACGCCTTCTTCCTGAAGTGCATTGGCAAGGGCCAGAGCCATGTCCACCATTTCGCGTGCGTAGGCTGGGCCAAAGTCACGCCAGTCGAGCATTGTGATTGCCAAAGCTGCAGATTTCGCCGCATCGAAATTTGCCGTCATACCCGGAAAGGCAATGGCATCCAGCGATTTGGCAACGTCGGCGTCGTTGGTGACGATCAAACCGCCTGCCGGACCGCCCAGGCTTTTATACGTGCTCATGGTCATGAAATGCGCACCTTCGACCAACGGATTGAGCCAGGTTTTTCCCGCTATCATCCCGCATTGATGCGCGGCATCGAACATGACTTTTGCTTCAACCTCATCCGCAATAGCGCGGATCTGGGCCACCGGGTGTTCGAACAGGTTGAGACTGCCACCGATGGTCAAAAGACGAGGCCGCTCTTTGAGAACAAGTTCGCGGAGGTGGTCCAGATCAACCGAATACCCTGAGGCATCGACCGGAGCCTCAATGATCGTTAGGCCAAACAGCCCGGCGCAGCCAGCCATGTGGTGGGTCACATGGCCGCCGATCGTCGCGGGTGGCGCAATAATTTTATCGCCGGGCCGGCATGTCGCCATGAAACCATAGAGATTAGCAATCGCCCCCGAAGGAACCCGGATTTCGGCATACTTGGCGTCGAAGACTTCGGCACAAAGCTGAGCGGCGATGACCTCGATCTCTTCAATTGCTTCCAGACCCATTTCATATTTGTCACCAGGATAGCCCAGCGACGGGCGCGACCCGATGCCCGAGGACAAAAGCGCCTCGGCCCTGGGATTCATCACATTGGTGGCGGGGTTGAGGTTGAAACACTCTTTCTGGTGGATGTCTTTGTTGCGGATTGCCAAAGCTTCGACCCGGGCAAGCAGATCCGACGAGGTCGCTTTTTGTGTTTGGGCGGCGATATCTTGAATCAGGGCTTCGCATTGGGCAGGGACCCAATCTCTGTGTCCGATGGTCATGTTTTTCCCTCCAAATCCCTCTGGAACTCTACAGGCTTGCCGCGGATCCTTCCAATGCGAGATTGCACAACATGCGCTGCATTGATGTCAAACCCCTTTGCGGAATGCGGTTGGTGTTTGGCCAAACTCGGCTTTGAACGCGCGGGTCATGGCGCTTGCGTTTTCATAGCCGCATTGCCCGGCAATATCGGCGACGGATTGATCCGTTTCCTCTGACAGTTTGCGCGCTCTGTTCAGACGCAATCGTCGGTAAAGGGCTTGCGGCGTGGTCTGCAATTCAGCCTGAATGCGAAGCTCGATCTTTTTTTGCGAACATCCGATCTTGCGGGCAATTTCAGCGATCGTCAGCGATGTTTCCAAGTTTTCCTGCATGACAGTCAGCGCCCTGTTGATCAGTACGTTTTCAGTTTTCAGCGGCAGCGCGTATTGATCTGCCGCCCCGCGGCTCATCAGAAGATGTGCGACTTCGACAGGTAAAAGCGGCCCGTGTGCGCTGCGTATCAGAGCTAAAGCCAGGTCAAACGCTGCCATCGCGCCCGAGCAAGTCAGCCTGTTTTTGTCGATGACGAAACGTTCGCGTACAACGTGAATATGCGGGAACGTTTCTTCGAACCGAGACAGTACATCCCAATGAATGGTAGCGCGATGATCATTCAAAAGTCCCGCACGCGCCAACAGCCAGCTACCGGTATCCAGACCCATCAGCTGAGCGTGTTTTGCCGCCGCCGCCCGTAGTGTTCGCGTCGTGGCGCGAGTATCGATCTTCAAGTATCCGTAAGAGGGCATGACAACCAGAACGTCGCCGCTTTGATCGGCCAGAGCGCCCTGGGGCGTCACAGACAGGCTGCTGGAACTTTGAACCGGATCGCCATCCAACGAGCAGAATTTCCAATCGTACAGGGTTTGCCGCGCCAAAGTATTCGCGGCACGCAGCGGTTCGACCAGATTGGCCAGACAATGGTTCGAGAATTCGTCGAATAACAGAATGGTGTAGCGTTGGTGCAAATTTTTCGCTTCCTGCACGAAAATTGTCTAACTCAGCATGTCAGAAACATGGAACATGAGGTCACATGCGTCAAACACCAATTCAGGGAACGCGCCTCATGCAGTTTGGTCTTTCAGAAGAACAGGAAATGATCGTCTCAACCGTGCGGAGCTTTGTTGAAAACGAAATTTATCCGCATGAAGACGCCATCGAACGCAGCGGAACCGTGCCCATCGAGTTGGGCGATGAGATCAAAAGAAAGTGCATCGAGCTGGGATTTTATGCCTGCAACTTCCCCGAGGAAGTCGGCGGGGCAGGGCTTTCGCATTTGGATTTCACGCTGGTCGAGCGTGAATTGGGCCGCGGGTCGATGGCGCTTACGCATTTCTTTGGCCGCCCCCAGAATATCCTGATGGCGTGCAACGATGAGCAGCGCGAGCGATATTTGCTTCCCGCAGTGCGAGGCGAAAAGATGGATGCGCTGGCGATGACCGAGCCGGATGCCGGCAGCGACGTGCGCGGGATGAAATGCCAGGCGGTGCGGGATGGCGGCGACTGGGTCGTCAACGGGTCCAAACATTTTATCTCGGGTGCCGAGCATGCCGATTTCTTCATCGTCTTCATCGCGACCGGTGTGGATGAAACTCCGAAAGGGCCAAAAAAGCGGATCACGACCTTTCTTGTGGATCGCGGAATGCCGGGGTTTGAGGTGCGCGAAGGCTATAGTTCGGTCAGTCACAAAGGGTACAAGAACTACATCCTTTATTTCGACAATTGCCGCCTACCCGATGCCCAGGTTCTGGGTGAGGTCGATGGCGGATTCGCCGTAATGAACGAATGGTTGTACGCGACCCGGCTGACCGTTGCTGCGTTTTCCGTCGGGCGGGCGCGCAGGTGTTTTGACTATGCACTCAACTACGCGGCCGAACGCAAACAGTTCGGCCAGCCCATTGGCAAGTTTCAGGGCGTGGGATTCCAGATCGCCGATATGATCACCGAAATAGACGCTGCTGACTGGCTAACCTTGTCTGCTGCCTGGCGTCTGGATCAAAAGCTGCCGGCAAACCGCGAGATTGCCTCGGCCAAGCTGTACGCGTCCGAGATGCTGGCACGCGTCACGGACACCACATTACAGATTTTCGGCGGAATGGGCCTGATGGATGACTTTCCGATCGAGCGGTTCTGGCGCGACGCGCGGGTCGAACGCATCTGGGATGGAACCAGCGAAATTCAGCGCCATATCATCAGCCGCGATCTCCTCCGTCCACTTGGCGCGTGACGATGGCCAAGGATCTGTCCCGACTGTTCCGCCCCAGGTCGATCGCTGTGGTTGGGGGAGGTGCGTGGTGCAAGCAGGTTATTCTTCAATGCGAACGCATGGGGTATGCCGGTCAAATCTGGCCGGTCCATCCGAAGGGTGGGAATATCTTAGGTTATCAGACCTTCGAGCGGCTGGAAGACCTGCCTTCAGCCCCGGACGCCGTGTTTATCGGCATCAACCGCCATGCCACGATTGAAGCTGTGCAGGTGCTGTCCGATATGGGCGCAGGCGGTGCCGTGTGTTTCGCGTCCGGGTTCTCTGAGGCTGCGGCGGAGGATGGCGCTGGCGCGGGTCTGCAAGACCAATTGATAGAAGCTGCGGGTGACATGCCCATCCTTGGTCCGAATTGTTATGGCTTCATCAACGCTCTGGACGGAGCCTTGTTGTGGCCGGATCAGCATGGGGCCAAACCTGTGGACCGGGGCGTTGCGATCCTGACGCAAAGTTCCAACATCTCGATCAACCTGACCATGCAGAAACGGGCACTGCCAATTGCCTATATGGTGGCCTGCGGGAACATGGCGCAGACCAGCCAGGCCGAAATCGCCGCATCGCTGCTGGACGATTCCCGCGTGACCGCAGTGGGCCTGCATATCGAAGGGTTCGGAGACATCCGGGAATGGGAGGCGCTGGCGGCAAAAGCACATCAAAAAGGCATCCCCCTGATCGCCCTGAAGGTTGGTGCATCCGAGCAGGCACAGGCCGCGACAGTGTCGCACACTGCCTCCCTTGCGGGCAGCGATGCGGGTGCGCAGGCTTTGCTGGAACGGTTGGGTATACCACGATTGTCAGCTCTGCCCGATTTTCTGGAAACACTGAAGCTTCTGCATTGCTATGGCCCCTTGCCAGGCGGCAATATTGCCTCAATCAGCTGCTCTGGCGGCGAGGCGAGCCTGATTGCGGATATGGCGATTAGGTCGGGCCTTTCGTTCCCAACGTTAAGTAATGATAAGAGATCCAGCTTGCGCGATGCGCTTGGACCCATGGTCGCGCTGAATAACCCTCTGGACTACAACACATATATCTGGCGCGACACGGATGCGATGGCGGGTGCTTGGGCGGCCATGACGGGTGAGGATATCGACCTGACTCTGTCGATCGTCGACTATCCCACGACCGACGCGACGGATTGGGCGTGTGCGTCAGAGGCCGCGCTGAAGGTGCGCGCGGATACCGGTGCGCGGTTTGCCATTGCGGCGACTCTGCCAGAACTCCTGCCCGAACTTGTGGCACAAAAGCTGATGGCAGGCGGCGTGGTGCCTTTGATGGGGCTGCGCGAGGCTTTGTCCGCAGTTCGGGCGGCAGGTCAGGTCTCTGCGCCCGCAGGCGAGCCGGTTTGCCGCCCTGGCGAGGCGCGCGAGATGCGGACACTGACTGAGGCGGAAGCCAAGCAAGCTTTGGCTGAATTCGGGCTGCCCGTCCCAATGCACCGAACCGTTCATAGCGCGGCTGAGGCACTGTCTGCAGCGGCTGAGATGCGACCTCCGTTTGTAGTCAAAGGCGTAGGCCTTGCGCACAAATCCGAATCCGGCGCCGTGCGATTGGGTGTCGATTTATCCGAATTGGCTGAGGCTGTCTCGGCCACGGGCACCGACTCGGTTTTAGTTGAAGAGATGATTACGGGCGACGCGATCGAGCTGCTGGTAGGGGTCGTGCGCGACCCGGCCCACGGGTTTGTCCTGACCATTGGTGCAGGCGGGGTGCTTGCGGAAGTGTTGCGGGATACGGCATCCTTGCTGGTTCCCAGTACGGATGATCACATCCGCGCGGCCCTTGGCAAGCTGCAAATTGCGCCATTGCTCGCAGGCTATCGCGGCAAGCCACCGGCTGATATGGATGCCATTGTTGACGCTGTGCAGGCCGTTCAGGCCTATGTCGTGGAAAACGCTGACACGCTTGGCGAGGTCGAGATTAACCCGCTTCTCTGTACGCCTAACAAGGCCGTCGCAGTTGATGCCCTCATCAGAAAGGCCTGAGATATGGACCCAGTCAGAACCCGGCGCGATGGTGCGATCCTCGAAGTGACGTTGGACCGACCCAAGGCTAATGCCATCGACCTAGCAACCAGTCGCATCATGGGCGAAGTCTTTGCCGAGTTTCGCGACGACCCTTCGCTGCGTGTCGCCATTCTAACCGGTGCGGGCGAAAAGTTCTTTTGCCCCGGTTGGGATCTGAAAGCCGCGGCAGATGGGGATGCTGTTGACGGTGACTACGGAGTGGGCGGCTTCGGCGGATTGCAGGAAATGCGCGACATGAATAAACCCGTCATCGCTGCCGTGAACGGTATAGCCTGCGGTGGAGGACTAGAGCTGGCGATTTCGGCAGACATGATCCTGGCAGCGGATCACGCTACATTTGCACTGCCCGAGATTCGATCTGGCACGGTTGCAGATGCCGCCAGCGTGAAGCTGCCCAAGCGTATTCCATATCACATCGCGATGGAGCTTTTGCTGACCGGGCGTTGGTTTGATGCCGAGGAAGCCAACCGCTGGGGGCTGGTGAATGAGATCGTGCCCGCAGATCAGCTTATGGAGCGTGCGTGGGAATTGGCGCGTCTCTTGGCCTCCGGTCCGCCCTTGGTTTACGCCGCAATCAAAGAAGTCGTGCGTGAGGCGGAAGATTCCAAATTTCAGGAGACGATGAACCGCATCACCAAGCGCCAGTTGCGGACGGTGGATGTCCTGTACGCCAGCGAAGACCAGATGGAAGGTGCGCGTGCTTTTGCCGAAAAACGTGACCCTGTCTGGAAGGGTAAATAAACGGTGGTCACCTGAGAGAATATTCAAGCTGCGTTTGACGTCTGTCGTCACGCGCCGCCCGTTTTGACAGCGGAACCCAAGAAAAAACTGCAAAAATCCAAAGTCGTCATAATAGCTTTACAATATTTGTGGATTTTCGCGTCAAATTATGACCGAATTCCCAAATGGACGACGACAGCGGCAACATACCTCATCGCGGGCGAGAGCTTTTGGACGTGTTGGCGCGATTGGGCGGGTCTGCGCGCAATACGCAGATCGCTCAGGTCATGGATGTCTCGGAAGAGACCGTGAGACGTCTGGTCAAGGCGTTGGCGCGACAGAAGCTGGTCGAACGTGTGCACGGTGGAACCTACCTGTCTCGGGCGCAGGACACCCCCATGTTTTCCGGCGCGCTCGAACACAATGCCGAAGAAAAGACCAAGATCGCCAGGCAGGTCAGGGCGTTAATCGACAATAATATGGTGCTGTTCATTGCTGTCGGCTCGACCATGACCCATGTGGCTGAACAATTGCGCGAATTGCATGGCTTGACGGTCGTCAGCAACTCGCTGTCAGTGGTTGGGTCATTGGCTGACAACAATGGCACGCGCGCGGTTCTTGCAGGTGGGGACGTGATCCGGTCGGAACGTGGCAGCTTTGGTCGTGCAGCAGAAGAATTGGCCCGGCGGTACAGCTATGACGCAGTGATCTGTGGTGCGGACGCAATTTCAACGGCAGGAGGCGTGCTGGCATCAAACCCGTTGGAGGCGGATTTGACGCGGGCGGCACGCGAGAACGCGGAACGGGTCATTGTTGCCTCGGATCACACGAAATTTGGTGCGCGCGCGCCTAATGTTGCATGTAGGTTTGATCAGGTTACGGATCTGGTTACCGATGTCGCGCCGCCAGCACCCTTTGCTCCTCATCTGAAGAGGGCCGGGGTCAATGTGCACATCGCCTCGGCGGATGCATTCGACAAAAACAGGAAAACCGCCGCCGCGGCAGTCGGCAAAGCGGTTTCACGTAAACCCAAACCATAGACAAGAGTTTATCTTAGGGAGAAACCATGAAAAAAATTCTAATGTCAGGTGTCGCCGTCGTTGCCTTGGGGGGAACGGCGTGGGCTGATTGTCCGACGCTCACCGTTGCTGATATGCAGGGCGTATCCGCAGGTGCCTTTCCGCAGCAATTTGACCTGGATGAGCTCGAGTCTGCCGCTGGCTGTACGCTGAGCTTTTCCGAAAACCCCGCAATAGGTGACTTGAACGCGATGATCCGGGGCAACGGAGATCTGCCAGCTGTTGCGGATCGTCTTCCGGAAGATCCGCTTGTCGTCGTCCCTTATGACGAGATCGGCCAGTATGGTGGCGTGTTGGACGCGCTGTCCAACGCGACCGAAAGTGGCACATCGGACTTCCTTTCCGTCCGCCATGTGAACCTGTTCCGCTATTCCGACGATTTGCAAACTCTGGTGCCCAATGTCGCCAGATCCTGGGATTGGAACGATGATTTCACCGAGCTGACCGTCCATCTTCGACAAGGTCACAAATGGTCGGACGGGGAACCGTTCACAGCGCATGACATTGTCTTTTGGTATGACAATCTGATGCTGGACAGCAATGTCATTGCCGAGACCAAAGACTACGCGCTGGCAGGCGGCCAGCCCATGCAGGTCGAGGCACTGGACGACACCACCGTTCGGTTCAAACTGGCCGCGCCAAAACCCGGCCTGACGGAAACCTTTTCATTTACCTACGTCCAGCCCTATCAGCCCAAGCATTTCTTTGCGAAGTTCCACCCAGCTTTGGACAAGAATGCGGACGCCAATGCGCAAGCCTTGGGATATGAGAACGGCTATGACCTGATCAAAGCTTATTATGGCAACTCCGACTGGATGGATACGCCGTCACCGATGCTGACGGCCGGGGACAAGCTTGCGGGTCTGCCCGCGGATACCATGCCGACCCTGGAAAGCCACATCCTGGTCAAGGAAAGCACGGAAGGTCGTCACTACGTCGCCAACCCTTATTTCTTCCAGGTAGATACGGCGGGCAACCAGCTTCCGTACATCTCGGAAATGGATGAGGTCTATGTCCCGGACGAGGAAGTGCGCCTGCTGAAATTGATCAATGGTGAGGTCGACTATAAATCCCAGGGGATCAACCTGACTTCGGCTCCGGTGCTTCTCGAAAATCAAGAAAAGGGCAACTATACGGTTGAGGTTCAGCCATCGATCGCATCCGCGACCATTGCGTTTAACGTGACATCCGAAGACCCCGAGCGTCGCGCTCTGTTCAACGACCTGAATTTCCGCAAGGCGATGAGCGTTGCTATTGACCGGGATCAGTTGAACGAAGTGGTCGCCTTTGGTCTGGGTACGCCGATCCAGTATATCGGCTTCTCGCCGCGCCCTGATTATGTCGACGAAAGCTGGTCGTCTTACGAGGCCGCATTCGACCCTGAGCGTGCCAAATCTCTGTTGGATGAGGCCGGTCTGGTGGACAAGAACGGCGACGGAATGCGCGATCTTCCAAGCGGCGCGCCGTTGGTTCTGGATTGGCAGTTCGGTACGCAGGAAATACCTGCCCAACTGGTTGAACTGGTCGCTCAGAACTGGACCGATGTGGGTGTGAATACAACCATCAAAGAGGTCACCTCAGACGAGTACCGAACCGCCCAATCAGCCAACAGCCTCGATGTTCTGATGTGGACAAAGGGCCAGCCAGCAGGCTCGATCCTGGGCGACAGCGAAATTTGGGTGCCGCCGTTCGATGGCTATTTTGACGTGCGCACCGGGATGCTGTGGGCGGAATACATCAGCTCGGGCGGGGCCAACGGCGTTGAACCTCCGGCCTGGGTTGATGAGTTGAAGGCCCAACTGGACATCTATCAGTCCAGCGCTCCGGGGTCCGAAGCGTCGCAGGCCGCTGCGCAGAAGATGGTCGAGATCATGGCAGGTCAGACCCTGTTCATCGGGACCATCAATGCGCCATCGCCGGTCTATCACGCGAATGTTCTGGAAAATGTTCCGTCGTTCAAGACCTCATCCTATGAGTTCTATCGGACATATCCGTACCGCCCCGCGCAGTGGTGGTTGTCTGAATAATCGTATAGGACTTTAGCCAACGGGAAGGGGCGTTCGCGCCCCTTTCCTTGCATTTCCGGGAACAGGTACATGCTTCACTTCGCTCGATTTGCTGCCACACGCGCGGTGATGGCCGTCGTCACGCTGGTGCTGGTTTCGCTCATCGTGTTTTCGCTGATGGAGTTGGTGCCCGGCGATTGTGCGGAACGATACCTTGCTTACAAGAACACCCAAGGCTCGGCCATTACCCTTGCCGATATCGAGGCCGAGCGTGCCCGTCTAGGGCTCGATCGTCCCTTTCTGACCCGTTGGGCAAGTTGGTTGAGTGGTGCGTTTCGCGGTGATTTTGGTGAAAGCTGCATCCTGCGTGTGGATATCGCCCAACTGCTGGGGGACAAATTCTGGATTTCACTCTGGATTTGCCTAGGGTCGCTTGCCCTAGCCTACATGATCGCATTGCCAGTCGGCATCATTTCGGCAGCGTCCAACAATGCCGTTCTGAATAATTCGTTGCGTTTGCTCAGCTATCTGGGTCTTGCGCTGCCGAACTTTCTGCTGGCGTTGATGGTGATGTTGTTCTCGACCATCTACTTTGGTGAAACACTGACCGGCCTATTTAGCCCCGAATATCGCGAAGCGCCTTGGTCTTGGGCCAAGGTCGTCGATCTACTGAAACACGCCTGGCTGCCGATTTTCATCCTCGGCTGGTCCGCGACCGCCTTCGCGTTGCAGACCGTTCGGGCGCTTATGTCTGATGAGATCGGAAAACTCTATGTCACAGCAGCATCTGCACGGGGGATTTACGGGCGACGATTATTGTGGCGATACCCGGCGCGTCACGCGTTGGGACCAATCGTCAACTCGCTGGGGTTTGATTTGAACCGCATCTTCAATGAACTGCCCATCGTCGCTTTGATCCTGACCCTGACCGAGGCCGGTTCGCTGCTGCTCGAAGCGCTGGCGCGGTCCAATGACCAACAGCTGGCCGGAGCCATCATTTTCCTGCTGACGGCCGCCATTGTGACGCTGAATTTCGCCACGGATATCTTGTTGGCCGTCATCGACCCGCGTGTACGCAAGAGCATTCTGAGGTGAAGTCGATGTCCACAAAATCCGTCGATCAGAAAGCCAAAGAGGCCTATTTCACCGCCTCCCAGCGACAACTGATCTGGGCCCGCTTCAAAAAACAACGCGCGGCGATGATTGCCGCGACGGTGCTTGTCGTACTGATCCTGTCCGGCCTTTTCGCGCCGTTCTTGTCGCCTTACGATCCGACAGTGGCTGGGCGTGATAAAGATTACCTGAACGGTGCGCCCCAAATACCAAAATTCTGCGACAAGAATGGCTGCTCAATTCGGCCCTTCCTGCACACTGTTACTCGTGAACGGTCGCTGGCCACAAATTTTCGCTGGGTCGAAAAGGTCAACGAAGATGAACGCCGATACATGCAATTTTTTGTTCGCGGCGATGACTACAAGCTGTTTGGGTTCATCCCCGGGGACATTCACCTGTTTGGAATGGAGCAGGGATATATCCACCTGTTTGGCACCGACAGCGCCGGAAAGGATATCTTTTCGCGGACGCTTCACGCGATTTGGACTTCGCTTCAGGTCGGAACTCTGGGTGTTTTGATCTCCTTCGTGCTCGCCCTCGCGATTGGGGGCATCGCGGGCTATTACGGAGGGGTCGTTGACAGCGTGATCCAGATGATCACCGACGCGGTCCGAACCGTGCCGTCCATTCCATTATTCATGGCAATCGCCGCCTTCATCCCGCCCGAGTGGTCTGCCGAGACCCGGTTCTTCGTTATAACCTTGATCCTTGGCCTCGTCGGATGGCCAACACTGGCCCGCAGGGTCCGGACCCATCTGCTGACCGAACGCAATCAGGAATATGTTCTGGCGGCTCAGCTGTGCGGCGCGCCCGCCGGGCATATCATCCGCCGCCATCTGCTGCCCAGCTTCACCAGTTATATCATCGTCGATCTGGTGATTTCGTTTCCCTATGTGGTACTGTCCGAGACCGCCCTGAGTTTCATCGGTCTTGGGTTGAAGGACCCTGTGAATTCTCTGGGTGTGATGCTGCAGAACGTAACCAAGGCCGATGTTCTGCTGAACTACCACTGGTATTTTATCCCGGTGTTTTTCTTTGTGGCCTTGGTGCTGGCATTCGTTTTTGTCGGGGACGGCCTGCGCGACGCGGCCGACCCCTATTCGGAGACCCGCAAATGAGCCTGATCGATGTCGAAAACCTCACACTGCAGTTTCGAACCGACGAAGGGTTGATCACCGCAGTTGAAGACGTGTCGTTTTCGCTAGCGCCAGGAGAAGTGATGGGCCTTGTTGGTGAAAGCGGATCAGGGAAATCCGTCACAGCGAAATCGTTGATGAAGCTTAATCCCGGCAACGCCGTTTATGCGCCTGAAAGTCGGATTACGCTGCATCTGGACGACGGACCGGTCAATGTCATGGACCTCAAACGCCCGCGCGATATGGAGATTGTTCGGGGCGGGGCGGTTTCAATGATCTTTCAAGAACCCATGGCCAGTTTTGCCCCCGCTCTGACCATCGGCAGTCAGATGGTCGAGCAATTGCTGATCCACACAGACCTGTCCAAGAGACAGGCCCGCGACCTCTCGATCGAAATGCTGGACCGGGTCGGGATTTCGGATGCTGCGACTCGATTTGGTCAGTATGCCTTTGAATTGTCGGGCGGAATGCGCCAAAGGGCGATGATCGCCATGGCCTTGTCGACGAAGCCCAAGCTGCTGATCGCAGATGAACCGACAACCGCGCTGGATGTAACCATTCAGGCTCAGGTCATCGATCTGATGAAGGATCTCGTAGCTGAATTCGGAATGGGGATTATCTTTATCACCCATGACCTGGGCGTCGTGGCGCAAACTGCGGACAAGGTCGCGGTCATGTATCTCGGCAAGATCGTCGAGCAGGGCCCGGTGCGAGAGGTGATCCGCAACCCCTACCATCCATACACACAAGGTTTGATAGACGCTTTGCCACAGCTGGATGACCTGGACAAACCGCTGACGCCGGTTCCGGGTGACATCCCTTCGCCATTAGAGCGACCAGACGGGTGCGTGTTTCACACACGCTGTAGCAAAGTGATCGGCGACATTTGCCGATTGACCGAGCCGACCTGGGCCGAGACCGGGCAAAACCACCAAACAGCCTGTCATCTCTGCCAAACGGAGCACTCTTCATGAGCAGCGAAATGTTGATCGAAACCATCGGGTTGTCGGTGAGCTTTCCTGTCGGTGGCAAAATTTTCAACAAACAGTCACTAAAAGCCGTGGACGACGTCTCGCTTTCCATTCCGCGGGGGTCGTTCTTTGGAGTTGTGGGGGAAAGCGGGTCCGGGAAGACTACGCTTGGTCGGGCTTTGTTGAACGCCGCACCGCTGACAAATGGGACTGCACAGTATGATGATGGCGAATTCAGTTGTGAATTGGGCAATTTGGCAGGGTCTGATCTGAAAGAATACCGCCGCCGCGCGCAGCTGATTTTTCAGGACCCTTATGCAGCGCTTTCGCCCAGGATGACAGTGCGCGACATCATTGCTGAACCGCTGGAAGTCATGGGTTTGTGCCGTTCGCGCGAAGAGGTCGATGACCGCGTGCGTGAGATCGCCAGCCTGTGCAGATTGAACCTAGAGCATTTGCGGCGCTTTCCGCACGCCTTTTCGGGTGGACAGCGTCAGCGTATCTCGATCGCCCGCGCACTTGTATCGCGACCCCGTTTCGTGATTGCGGATGAAAGCGTCGCCGCGCTGGATGTGTCCATTCAGGCAGACATTTTGAACCTGTTGAAATCTCTTCAGAAAGAGATGGGGTTGACATTTCTGTTTATCAGCCACGACCTGTCTGTTGTGGCGCATACCTGCGACCACGTTGCCGTCATGTATCTGGGTCAGATCGTCGAGAGCGCACCTACTCGCGCTCTGTTTCGTTCACCGCGCCATCCCTATACCAAAGCATTGTTTTCGGCGATTCCGTCGCTTGACCCGGACAACCGGGGAAGCGCCCAAAAGCTCGAAGGTGAAATTCCTTCTCCGACCAACCGACCCACCGGCTGCCAATTCCACACACGCTGCCCGTTTGCCGCTGACAAGTGCAGAGCAGAAGCACCACAAGTTGAGACCTGTGAACAGGGGCATTCTGTCACCTGCCACAGGTGGGAAGAATTGCAATTGACGGGTTAACCCTTGGCACCTTGTCCGCGGGCGTAAACATCCTCGTATCGGATGATGTCGTCTTCGCCCAGGTACGACCCGGTCTGAACCTCGATCAGGACCATGTTCACCTTGCCCGGGTTCTCCATCCGATGCTTTGCGCCCAGCGGGATGTAGACCGACTGGTTTTCTGACACCAACTGAACATCATCATTGATTGTGACCTTTGCGGTACCTTCGACCACAATCCAATGTTCTGCGCGATGATGGTGGCTTTGAAGGCTCAGAGATGCGCCCGGATGCACATGAATGCGTTTGACCTGGAAGCGCGGGGCAACAACCAGGCTTTCGAACCAGCCCCACGGGCGATAGTCGCGCGGCAGAGTTTCGGCCTGAGGCACGTCTTTGGCTTTCAGCGCTGCAACAGCAGATTTAACGTCCTGCGCGCGGTCCTTGTGGGCGACCAAGACCGCGTCAGGCATGGCCACGGCGATGATGTTGTCCAGCCCGATACCAACCAGTTGTTGCGCCTCAGATTCGGACCGTAGCAACGTGTCGGTGCAACCCAGCGCGGTGGCGGCACCGCCAGCAACCACACCGTTTTCATCCGGCCCGCTTTCGCGCCAAACCGCGTCCCACCCGCCAAGATCCGACCAGCCGCCGTTGAACGGAACCACAGAAAGGTTATTCGCCTTTTCCATGACAGCGTAGTCGACTGAAATGTCTTCAAGTTTAGCCCATGGTTCGCTGGCCAAGCGCGAAAAGCCCAGATCTGATTCCGCGCCTTCTACTGCACGACGCGCGTCATCGAGCATCTCTGGCATATGAGTCTCGAATGCTTTGATCAGCGTTGTTGTCGAAAACAAGAATATTCCAGCGTTCCAAAGGAATTTCCCTGCTTCAAGCATGCTTTGGGCCGTTTCGGCGTCTGGTTTTTCAACAAATCGCGCCAGTTTCTGAGGCGTCGGTGAAAAGGCTTCATCCGGCAAATGAGTCAGTTCCAGCCAACCGTATCCTGTCTCGGCGCGGTCCGGGCGAATGCCGAAGGTAACGATTTGGCCGTCTTTGGCGGTTGCGGTCGCGGCTTGCACAGTATTTCGGAATAACGCGTCGTCCGGGATCACGTGGTCAGACGGAGCGACCAGCATCAGCGCCCCAGGGTCCGTGTTGTCCAGCGCTATTGCTGCCGCCAAAATGGCTGGGGCCGTGTTGCGCCCTTCGGGTTCTATCAAAATAGCGGCTGGTGCAATTTCAACCTCTGCCAATTGTTCTAAAACAATGAAGCGAAAGTCGGACCCGGTTATGGCCATCGGAGCCGCGAAACCCTCACCGGACAACCTGAGCGCCGAGGCTTGAAACAAGCTTTTCTCCCCGGTCAGCTTGGAAAACTGCTTTGGATAGCTTTTGCGCGAAAGGGGCCAAAGCCGCGTCCCTGATCCACCACACAGGAGCAACGGGTGAACGGTTTGATTCATTTCTCAAATTCCTTACGGCAAAGACTATTATTAACTCACTATCGGCGCAGGCATCAGTGATTCTCAAGAAACACCGCATAATTCTGCTGTAGCAGTACCACTTTAATGCACAAGCTACATGAGCTGGCTTTGGTACGTTTAGGCAATAAATTTGGCAATTTTTGGGTGTGAGCATTGTACTGAGCAGCGCATGCCTGAGCACAGTCTCAATCCATCTTGTTGGTTTTTTACCGTGTTGTTTGTTTGATCCGTTTTTTGGATTTGGGATCAAAGAGAACGGCTTTTCCCATATTGAATGCCAATTCGGCATGTTGTCCGGGTTCGCCCCCGGAGCCTGCAAAAACCCGACACTCTGCCCAACGTGGCGAATTTCGGAACATAGCTGAGTTCGAAAGCGTACTTGCCCAAAAAGAAGTAGGCGACTATCTAGCGTAGACGGTTCTGGAAGAGCCAAGACTCGTTATGCTTGTCTCACAAAATGACGGCGGAAAAACGTATTGCCAAAAATAAAGCAAAAACTCGCTGACACGCTAAGCGACTCGATCCTGTGGCGATTGCTGGCCGAAAACCTGCGGGCTCAGGCTGTTCCGTACATCGTCGCAATCATCGCGATGGTTTTCGTTGCCGCAACGACCGCCGCCGTCGCATTCATCATGCGCGACGTTGTGGATTCGCTCTTTGACAGTGACAATTCAGCAAAGATTTTTTCCGTGTCGATGGCAGTATTCATCATTTTCCTGGTGAAAGGTGTCGCCACATACGTGCAGGTGGTCGCACTGACGCGCGCGGGCAACCGCATCGTGGCCCAGCAGCAAATCAGACTCTATGACAAGCTGCTGCGCCAGGGCGTGTCTTTTTTCAACCTTACGGAAAGCTCGGACCTTCTATTAAAGGTCACCCAGTCCGCGCAGGCCGCCCGGTCTGTCATTGAGATTATCGTAACGACCGCAGTGCGCGACACGCTTTCGTTGATCGGCCTGCTTGCGGTGATGTTTTATCAGCAACCTTTGTTGTCCCTGTTCACTTTGGTTATCGGTCCGCTGGCGATCTGGGGTGTCAGGACCTTGCTTCGCAAAGTGCGCGAAATTGCCGACATGGAAATGCAGTCGCTTGGTGCGATCATGAAGGTTATCCAGGAAACGTCTTCCGGTATTCGGGTGGTTAAATCATTTGCCCTTGAGGAGAAGATGGCCGGACAGATGTTTGCGGCTGTCAAAAGCGTTGAGAAGCGCCGAAACAAGCTGGCTCGCCTCCAGGCGGCAACTAGCCCACTGATGGACATCCTGGCGGGGTTTGCTATTGCGTCTGTTATCGGTTTGAGTGCGGCCAACATTTTTGGGTCGGCCCGATCAACTCCGGGTGAATTGATGTCTTTCGTAACCGCATTGATGATGGCTTATGAGCCCGCCAAACGCTTGTCGCGAGTTCGGCTAAAGCTGGAAATTGGTCTGCGGCGAGTCAAAATGCTGTTTAACCTACTTGATCAGCCGGAGACACTGATAGAACACGCAGACCCGCTAAGCCTGCCAGAGGGTCCAGGCGAGGTGGTGTTTTCGGATGTCACCTTCGGCTATCGCGAAAGCGACCCGATCCTGAAAGACCTCTCATTGACGTTCGAGGCTGGGAAAACGACCGCTCTTGTCGGGTTGTCCGGCGGAGGCAAGTCGACCATCCTAAACCTTGCCTTGCGCCTTTACGATCCGCTGGAAGGGACCGTCACTGTCGACGGTCACGACGTCAAACACGCGTCATTCGAAACCCTGCGCAATAAGATGTCCTTTGTCGGTCAAGAGACTTTCCTGTTCTCAGCATCGATTGCCGACAACATCCGGCTCGGACGACAGGGGGCGTCGCTTGACGAGGTGATCGAAGCGGCCAAAGCTGCAAATGCCTATGACTTCATCATGAACCTTGAAGATGGCTTTGACACTATGGCCGGTGAAAACGGCGCGTTCCTTTCAGGTGGACAGAAACAACGCTTGGCCATTGCCCGTGCATTGTTGCGGGACAGTTCGATCCTGCTGCTCGACGAACCGACCAGCGCGCTCGACTCAAAGTCCGAGCATATGGTGCAGGAAGCGTTCAATCGCCTGACGAAAGGGCGTACCACGATCATCGTCGCGCACCGATTGTCGACCATACTTCATGCCGACAAGATCGTGGTTATCGAGAGCGGTCAGGTTCTGGAGCAGGGTCGGGCAGAAGAGTTGCTGAAACATCCGGGACCCTTCCGGACGCTTTACGATCATCAGTTCTCGAACGCGATCAAATCTGAGTGACGGCTGCCTGCTACGGTCGAACCAACATCATGGACGATGCGATATGGATGCGTCTGTAATTATTCCAACTTATCACAGCTGGGGCCAGTTGCAGCTTTGCCTGGACTGTCTGGCGGCTCAGTCGATTGATCCGGACAAGTTCGAGATCCTTGTGGTCAATAATGACCCCTCTGATCCGGTTCCGGAAAGCTTGAGGTTGCCAGCGAACGCCCGTGTCCTTGGGCAGTCAAAGCCCGGATCATATGCTGCCCGGAACCGAGGTATTGAAAATGCCAAATCAGATTTGTTGTTTTTTACGGATTCCGATTGCAGACCTGACCCGAAATACCTTGAGGCGGGTCTAAAAATCGCAAAGGCCCGCCCAGAATGCGGCCGTTTTGGCGGCGACGTTGTTTTGATACCCAATGGCGACCAGTGGACGACGACCGAGTTGTTTGACCACCACCTGGGGCTTGAGCAGAAGAAATGGGTGGAACGGGGCCGGGCTGTGACGGCCAACCTGATCGTGCGTCGCAAGACCATTGAACATGTAGGAATGTTCAATGACACGGTTCTGTCCGGCGGTGACATGGAATGGAACGCGCGCGCGTCCGAAGCAGGTGAACCCATTGTCTTTGCGCAAGATGCCATTGTGCGTCACCCCGCGCGCGGCAGTTTACGCGAACATCTGGCAAAGGCGCGCCGGATCGAAGGCGCGCGGTTGCGGCGAAATGCAGATCGGGGGTTTATCAACTACATCCCGCCGATCCAGAAACTCATCCCGTCATTTAAGACATTAAGCAACCTGCTTAGAACCCCGGACTTGAGTTTCAGTCAGGCGATATCTGTCTGGGGCGTGCACTACGCGATCCGCGTAGTGAAAATAACAGAGACCATTCGCCTACTGTGGCTGAGACGGCCTGACCAAAGAACCTGAGGTTTTCTGGTTTGGCGGTTCTGCTTGCAAACCGACCGGCAAACTTTCACTCCATTGCCGAAGTTCTTCCAGAAATCCCAATGCAGTGCGCCCAAACGCAGTGATTGAGTATTCGACTGACACCGGCGAGGTCGGCATGACCTCTCGATGAACAAGGCCCTGTGCTTCAAGTTGACGAAGCCTTTCTGAAATCATCTTTTTGCTGGCCCCGCCGATCATTCTGGACAGGTCGTTGAACCGCACGCCCCCATCTTTCAGGTGCCACAAAATCGATCCGGTCCATTTTCCACCGATAATTCGCATACCTCGCTCAATCGCGCAGGGTTCCGCACAAGCCTGCGTCACTTGACGTTGCCCTTTTTTGTTTGTTGCGACTTTGGCTTCCATCGGCGTTCCTTGGCATTGATATAGGTTACAAAAAGTATACTGGTTGAAAACTTTTACCTAAGTGCCCAATTTCTCGGTGAGCGAACGAAAAGTCAAGTCAACATGGCAAACTCAAGGACATTGAGATGACAAAATTCCTGATCTTAAACGGCACACAACCCTATGAATTTGCACCGGGAAAGCTAAACGCGAGCCTGGTGGATCGCGCGCGCGCTACTTTGGAAGCCTTGGGGCATGAAGTACGCGCAACAACGATTGCCGATGGATATGACGCAAATACCGAAGTAGACGCACATCTTTGGGCGGATGTCGTCATCATGCAGTTTCCGGTGAACTGGATGGGGGTCCCTTGGCTATTCAAAAAGTACATCGACGAGGTGTACACCATTGGCATGGACGGTCGTCTTTCAGTAGGTGACGGCAGAACGTCGGATTCGCCAAAAGCCAACTACGGGATGGGTGGCAGTCTGGCAGGCAAGAAATACATGCTATCTGTCACATTTAACGCTCCGAAAGAGGCGTTCGACGACCCCTCGGAACCATTCTTCAATGGTGACAGCGTCGACGACTTGCTGCGACCTATGCATTTGAACGGACGGTTCATAGGGATGGAAGCCCTTCCGACATTTGCGGCCTATGATGTGATGAAGAACCCGACAATCGACGCAGATTTTGCGCGCTTCGATGCGCATCTGAAAACTCTGTTTGCCGAGGTTGCCAATGTCCCAGCCTGATATCCACCTGTACACCGCTGGAACGATGAACGGCTACAAACCAGTTATTTTTCTGGAAGAGGCGGGCGTTCCCTACGATCTGACGCATATCAATTTCTCAAAGCAGGAACAAAAAACGCCGGACTTTCTGGCGTTGAACCCAAACGGCAAAATACCGACGATCGTAGACCGGGCCGAGGGGCGCGCGATCTTCGAAAGCGGTGCGATCCTGTGGCATCTGGCAGAGAAATACGGGAAGTTCCTGCCTTCTGATCCGGTCAAACGATCCGAAGTTATGCAATGGGTGTTTTTTCAGGTGGGCCACGTTGGCCCCATGATGGGTCAGGCAATGTATTTCCAGCACATTGCCGCACCAAACGGCCACCACGAGCCTTTTTCGACCCGCCGCTATGTCGATGAAAGCCGACGCCTGATGGAGGTGATGAACGCCCGGCTGGATGGCCGCGACTGGATCGCAGCAGATGAATACACCATTGCCGACATGATGCTTTATCCTTGGGCTCGGGCATATGTCTGGGCGCGCGTCGAGGTGGATGATCTGCCCCATCTGAAGGCGTGGTTTGACCGAATTGATGCCCGACCTGCTGTGCAAAAAGCGCTGACGATTCCCAAGGCCAATCCACATTTTTGGGATGGGAAGGCGGATGCCAGTGCCTTTGCAAAAGAAAACGCCGCGCGGTTCGCAGGTGATGTCAAAAAGGGGTAGTGCCTTAGCCTGTGGTCAAAATCGGAATGCAAGAACCTTCCAAGGTTGCTAGCTTGCCCTATGCGATCACTTGAGTGCTCGCGCCAAAAACGCCCGCGTGGCCTCCTGTTTTGGGGCACCGAACAATTGCTCCGGCGGGCCTTCTTCAACAATGCGCCCGTCCTGAAGAAAGCAAACTTTGTCGGCGGCTTCCCGAGCAAATCCCATCTCATGGGTCGCCATCACCATGGTCATTCCCTGTTTTTTTAGCATCAGCAAAACGTCCAGAACTTCACCCACCAATTGGGGGTCGAGGGCCGAGGTGATTTCATCAAACAACATGACCTCGGGCTGCATGGCCAAAGCACGCGCAATGGCGACGCGTTGCTGCTGGCCTCCTGACAATTGATCGGGGTAATTGTGCTGTCGATCCGCTAGACCAAATCGGGCGAACAGAGCTTCCACCTCTGGCTTGAGTTCATCGCGGGTCAATCCGCGCACCCGGCGCGGGGCGAGCATGACGTTTTCCAAAGCCGTCATATGAGGGAACAAGTTAAAGCTCTGAAACACGATCCCAATACGCGCGCGCACCGATTGCGGGTTCAGGCCAGGAACCGAAATGTCCTCGCCATCCAAAAAAATGGCCCCATCCTCGATCGGTTCCAGAAGGTTGATGCAGCGTAACACGGTCGACTTTCCGGCCCCCGACGCACCGATCAGACAGACCATTTGCCCTTCATCCACCGTCAGGTCTATGCCGTTGCATACAGTTCGGTCGCCAAACCGTTTGACGACGCCTTGAAGGTCCAGTTTCGGCATCAGCGCCTCTCTCGCATCTGGCGCGCCATAAGGTGGTCAGCATATCGCGTCGCAGGGATGGTCACGATCAGAAAGATGATCGCCGCCCCGACATATGGCGTGAAGTTGGCCAATAGGGACTTAAAGACACCAGCCTGGCGGAAGATTTCAACCGGACCAATAAAGCTCAGCAGCGAGACATCTTTTTGAAGAGCAATCAGCATGTTCATCTGCGACGGAACCACGTTGCGGATCGCTTGCGGCAACACGACATCCCGCATGACCTGCCGTTCTGAAAGACCCAACGACAGGGCCGCAGCCCTTTGGCTGTGGTGGACGCTGTCGATGCCGGACCGGAAGATTTCGGCGACGTATGCGGAATAGGTCAGGATCAACGCCAATGAGCCCCAAATGTAGGGTGAATTCCACGGGCGTGGCAGGCCGAGACCCGGAATACCAAAGCCGATCAGGTAGACCGTCAGGATCACAGGCACGCCTCGGAAGACATCTGTAAAGGCCGCACCAAAGATGCGAAGTGGGAACAAAGCCGGTGATTTCGCGTCGCGGGCCAATGCAATCAACAAGCCAAGCACGGCAATAGCGGGGGCCGACCACGCGAAGATCATCACGTTGATCCGAAAGGCCTCAAGCAGCTTCGGAAACGTCTTCGTTAGCGTATCCCAGTTAAAAAAGCTCTGCTGAACTTTTATCCAGCCGGGTGCCAGTGGCACCAGAAAGTATATCGCAGCAACAACGATGACCGTGCTGGTCGCCGCAACAATCGCCGAGCGCCGCCGCTGCTGCGCCTCATATCGTTCGCGGCGGGTCAACCCCGCCGCCTTGGGACTGGTCATCTACTTGATCAGAGGGACACCGGTTGTGTCCTGCAGCCACTTGGCTTCGATCTCTGCCAGCTTGCCATTTTCCGACAGCGTGACAATGGCCGCATCGATGCAGGATTTGAGCGGGTTTCCTTCCTCTAACAACATCCCGAATTGGTCTGGGTTGTCGCTCTGATCCGGTGGAAACTGACCAATCACCTTCGATCCTTCGATCATGACCGCGCTCAAGAACAGAGCAGTTGGCAAATCAAACAGTGCCGCGTCGATCTGGTTGGCGGTCATCGCCGCGTTGACATCGGCATTATCCCCATAGAGCAGAGGGTCACTATCGGGCTTGATGATGCTGGCCAGTTTCGGAACGGCTGTTGTCGATCCTACGGCGCCCCATTGTAGCGATTTCAACGCATCTAGCGATGGCGCGGTTTCAGCGGCATTTGCGCTGACCAGCACGGCCATGGGCGCGGTGTAGTAGGGGGCCGAGAAATCGACCACCTGATCACGCTCGGGCGTGATAGAATATTGCTGCATATTGACATCGAACTCTTTCGCGCCAGGCTGAATCGCTTCGTCGAACGACGATCGGACCCAGACGACATCTTCGGCCGCAAAACCCATCTCTTCCGCGACGGCATAGGCTACAGCAGCCTCAAACCCCTGGCCACTTTCCGGGGCGTCGTCCAGGACCCAAGGGTAATACGCGGGGTTACCGGTTGCGATGGTGAGTTTCCCATCGGTCAGGGTTTTCCCTGCAGCACAGTGCCCATCCGCATGCGCGGCCGTTGCCAGCGCTAAGACGGCAACAGAGATCGTAAGCGTCCTCGACATATGAATTTCCCTCCTGTTGGGTATTTGGCCGCTACGGTAGTTCTGGCCTGACAGCCTGTCCAGCATTGGTAATCACTGCGCCCGAATCTCAGCCAATGGGTGGTGCATCGCCGGAAAACCAGAGCGGGGCGTCGCCCTCACTCCACTGTGAATTTTTGGCCATCACGGACTGAAACAAGTCGCTGGCAAGGAAAGCGTCGAGCCAGGCAATCAAGTTGGGCCAAGGCTGTGTGTCAAACCATGGCCGGTCGATATACGCGAATTGCCGGACAAAGGGCAGAAGGGCCAGATCGGCGAGCGTCGGGCGGTCTCCGAACAGCCAGGTGCGCCCCTTCAATTGCGCATCCAGCTTCATCAGGTGTTCCGACGCTCTGGCGCGTTCAGCAGCATGGTCTGCTTCCGGATACCGGGTGGCATATTTCGTGCGGTCCAGGGCCTGCTTGAACGGGCCGTCATTCTCTTCGAGAAGGTCCCACCCAACCTGGGGCATGTCCAGCAACCTTTGCGGATCGTTCTGGCGTAAAGCCCAGATCATGATGTCCAGACTATCGTCTAATACACGGTCGTCAAGACGCAGAGACGGGACGGTGCCACTGGGCGACGTTTCCAGAAAAGCCGGAGGTTTGTCCCGCAGCACGACCTCTCGCAATTCGACCTTCTGACCGGCGCTGACAAGCGCCAGGCGCGCCCTGATGGCATATGGGCAGCGCCGGAATGACCAAAGAACAGGATGATGGGTCATAGAGTTGCTTAGCTCGCAACCGGCCAGATCGTCAAATCAAGCAGTAACACCGACCCCCACATAGGTTTCAAATCCCGACCCCAATACCATTTTGGGCGAGTAGATGTTGCGCAGATCGACCATACGAGCGGTTTTCATGGCCTCGGCCATATCGTTCAGGTTCAGCGCGCGGAATTCGTTCCATTCGGTCAGCAATACCACTACATCGGCATCTTTGGTTGCGGCATAGGGGTCATCCATCCAATGGACGCCCGGCAACAAAGCCTCGCCCTCGGCCTGTCCTTGTGGATCAACGACGCGCACTTGGGCACCACCACCGATCAGAGCCGGAACGATTGTCAAAGACGGCGCATCGCGCATATCGTCGGTATTGGGTTTGAAGGTCACCCCCAGCACCGCAATCGTTTTGCCGTTGAACCTATCATCGCAGGCCTCACGGATTTTCTCGACCATACGGGCTTTGACGCTGTCATTTACTCGGATGACGGTTTCAGTGATCTGCATGGGATAGGCGTAGTCCTGGCCGATCCGAGCCAGGGCCGCGGTGTCCTTGGGGAAACACGATCCGCCATAGCCGGGGCCCGCGTGCAAGAATTTGTTGCCGATCCGACCATCCAGCCCGATGCCGCGCGAGACCTCTTTTACGTCTCCACCAACCCGTTCGCACAGGCCCGCGATCTCGTTGATAAAGGTGATCTTTGTCGCCAGAAACGCGTTGGCGGCATATTTGATCATCTCGGCGCTTTCAACATCCGTGGTCAGGATCGGGAAGTCGCGAAGGTAGAGGGGCCGGTAAATCTCGGCCATCACCTCGGCAGCACGTTCGCTTTCCACACCGACGACAACTCGGTCAGGCCGCATGAAGTCATCAATCGCAGCGCCCTCGCGCAGGAATTCGGGGTTCGATGCCACGTCGAATTCGGCATCCGGGTTGGCCTTTGATACTACCTCATGGACCTGACGGTTCGTGCCGACCGGCACTGTCGATTTGGTCACCACTACCGTGTAGTCCTTGATTGCATGCGCAATTTCCTCAGCCGCCGCCATCACATATGTCAGGTCTGCGTGACCATCACCGCGCCGGGTGGGCGTGCCGACCGCTATGAAAACCGCATCGGCCCCATCTACGGCGGACTTCAGATCGGTGGTGAAACTCAGGCGCCCGGCGGCTACGTTCTTGGCCATGAGGACATCCAGCCCCGGTTCGTAGATCGGAACTTCGCCAGCTTGCAACATCTCGATCTTTTGTTCGGATTTGTCGACACAGATCACGTCATGTCCAAAATCGGAAAAGCAGACCCCGGAAACCAGGCCGACATAACCGGTGCCAATCATCGCAATGCGCATTTTTTAAATTCCTTTCTGTTGCCAGCTTTGGTAGCGGCGGGTGCCCCAACAGAACACTCTGCGGGGCAAGCTTTGGGCTGTGCAAGTCGCACAGCTTTGTTGGCGACCGAATATGCGGGTCGCGGGGTGTAATTCAAGCGGATTTGTCAGGTGTAGGACATCCTTGAAGAATTCACCTCGTGGCGTTGCGGGGCCAGGTGCGGTTGAACTGGTTGCCCATTGCGGTGCAACAAGGGTAAGGAAGGCAGCGGACGCAGGCCCGAACACGCTTTTTGCGCCTGCAACAGTGGCACATCGCGGAGCAAAACCCTTGCAGACATTGGAAGAAAGAGTCCGGCGCAAACGGGTACGCAATCGGCTTTTGATCCTGCTTTCTCCGGTCTTGTTGCTACTGTCCCCGGTTTTGGTTCCGATCTACTTTCTGTGGTTCCGAAAGAAGGGTGGGCGAAAACCCGCTCGGATACGTCAAATGGGTGCGGTCGCAGGCACGCTGAGCACAGTTAAACCGGAGCAGCCGAACCCATCCGAAGAAGCGCGCATTGACGCGCTGGCCAACACATTTGCCTTGTGCCGCGTGATCGGTAATGACCTTGTTCCCCGCCACACAGCCGGGCAATCCCTCAGGAATGTCGCATTCATTCTGGAAAACGAGCCACAGTTTGAAAATTGCACCAAGCTTTGGATTCTCAACCGCATTTTTGACTCGGAGAACGAAAATCAACTGATCGCTCTTCTGGAAGAGCATGGCCAGATCTTCGAACGTATCCCCTTTGACGCGACTGAATTTCAGCGGATTGGTTACGATTTTTCGACCTTTGATGACCCGATGGTCTTTGTCGATGGCGCCGTAGAAGGTGAAGTAGACGACGCCAAGTCACGGATGGTCGCTCAGGCATACCGGCTTAAGAACAACTACGTGATGAACAATAACGGTGCCCGGAATGCGGCGTTAGAGCTATGTATCCGACATGCGAAATGGGCATTGCCATTTGATGGAAACTGCTTCTTCACGCAGTCCGCCTGGGATGAGCTGACGTCCGATATTTTGTCGCAAGGGAACAAAAGGTACTTCACCGTTCCGATGGCGCGTATCCATGACAATGCGGACCTGTTTACGGATCAATCGAAACCTGAGGCCGTGGAAGAACCGCAACTTGCTTTTCGATGCGACGCGCCGCTGCGTTTCGACGAAGCGCACCCCTATGGTCGGCGCCCCAAGGTCGAGCTGTTCTTGCATCTGGGCATTCCAGGGCCCTGGCAGAAGTGGCCGCTTTTGCCGTTTGACCTGCCGCCGCGCAAGGTCAGTCCGGAAGGATATCGGGTCGGCACAGCAGGTTGGGTCGCACGTTTGTTTTCAGGCAAAGCGCAGCTAGAGGTGACCGGTCAGCAAGGTGTCGTCGTACGTGGCTCGGCCAGAAACGATGCAATCCGGGCTACTTTGAATATGCTGGAAGCGCAGGAGATGGCGCAGCTTTCTGCGCCAGGGAAACCGATATTCTATGCGAAGGATCGGATTAGGGCGCTGACTGATATGCCAGACCATCCGGATCACCTCGCCATTCTGTCCACAGCGGATGACGCCCTGCAACGCGGTCCGTTTTCGGTAACGGACAAGCCGGAACCGGGCCCTGGCGGAGATTTGCATGACTATTTCCACCCTGCGCCCTATTGGTGGCCGAACCCAAAGAAAAAGGATGGTCTTCCTTACGTTCGGCAAGACGGCCAGCGCGTCCCTGGAACTCAACTCTATGAACCTGAAAGTGACCGCTACGACCGGACCCGGTTGCAGAGGGTGTTTGACGACACGACGTCTTTGGCACTGGCTGCGCGATTGAGTGGGGATCGGCGGTACTCAGACCATGCCCAGAATTTGGTTCACACCTGGTTCATCAATCCGGACACGAAAATGAATCCGCATCTCTATTATGCGCAGGTTCGGCGCGGGCACGCGCAAAACAGGGGTCTTTGCCACGGGCTGATCGAAACCAAGGACCTCTACTATTTTTTCGATGCCCTGCGGATGTTGGACAACCCAACGCTTAAAGATGGCGTGAAAGACTGGAGCCGCGAGTTTTTTGATTGGTTCCGGACCAGCGACCAAGGCATTGAGGAAAGTCGGGCAGCCAATAACCACGGTACTTGCTTTGATCTGCAAGCAGCGGCTTTGGCTGCCTTCCTGGGTGACGTTGAGGCGTTGCAGGACATTAACCTAAGGGCCCAAGCCAGACTTTTGGGCACAATTACGCCTGATGGCGCGCAGCCGCACGAAATGAAGCGCACTCTGACACAGCACTATTGCGCATTTAATCTGCAGAGCTGGATCAACCTGTTCGATCTTCTGGAAGGCACTGGCCTGAAGCCTTGGAGCAGCGCTGCCGCCGAACGACTGTTGTGTGCGATACGCCGTGTGCTGGCCGAGTCGTCGCAAGGTTGGTCGCACGCCCAAATCGAGCCGTTTGAAGCCGCTCGTTTGGTTCCCTTGGACTATGCGCTTCAAAATCGCGGTGGTGAGTCCATTCTACAAACCGACGACGCACCGGCATGCTTCTTTCCTCATGACGGAATTCCACCGTTTTGGCGTCTGACGCGCGGGCTTGCACGGGCCTAAGCCGGCAATTTTGGCCGCCCATACCGTCGGGTGGCCGTCGAGGACAAAGCCAAGGTCTCAAGTTCTGACATTCTGGTGTTGCAACTCGGGCGATCATCTGGATGATCAGTGCCATGAAGATCGAACAATTCGATCAGCCGCAAGAGAATTGCGGTCACAAAATAAATGGGGAGACTAAAATGTCATTGAAATCAATGATGCTGGCGGCCAGTGCGATCGCTCTGGTCGCGACCAGCGCATCCGCGGAGACCTTGAGGTGGGCCCGTGCCGGGGACTCGTTGACGCTGGATCCGCACGCACAGAATGAGGGGCCGACCTCGGCCTTTGCGCACCAGATTATGGAAACGCTGGTGATGCGCGATCATTCCGGCGCGCTGGTTCCGTCTTTGGCCACCGAATGGGGACCATCCGAAGACAACCCAAATGTTTGGGTGTTTAAACTGCGCGAAGGCGTGACCTTCCATGACGGGGCAGAGTTCGACAGCGAAGACGTTCTGTTCTCGCTCAACCGCGCGATGACACCGGACTCTGATTACAAAGAACTGTTGGCCTCGGTCAAAGAGGTGCGCGCGCCGGATAAATACACGATCGAGATTGAAACCGACGGTCCGAACCCGATCATGCCCAACAACCTGACCAACATGTTCATGATGGACAAAGGCTGGGCCGAGGCGAACAATGCGGTGAAGGTTCAGGACTATGAGGGGGGCGAAGATACGTTTGCGGCCAAGAATGCCAACGGCACTGGCCCTTACAAGCTGGTCAGCCGCGAGCCGGACGTGAAAACTGTTCTGACCGCCAACGAGAACTATTGGGGCAAAGATGAGTTCCCGCTTCAGGTGACCGAGATCATCTATACCCCGATCCAGAATGCTGCGACCCGTGTGGCGGCGCTGTTGTCCGGCGAAGTGGACTTCATTCAGGACGTTCCGGTTCAGGATCTTGCCCGCGTGGCTGGCACTGATGGGCTGGACGTACGAACCGCGCCTCAGAACCGGGTGATTTTCTTCGGGATGAACCTGGGTGACGCCGATCTGGCTTCGGACAGCGTTGATGGCGCGAACCCGTTGGCCGATGTGCGTGTGCGTCAAGCGATGTCCAAGGCGATCAACCGTGATGCGATCAAGCAGATCGTGATGCGCGGACAGTCCGCCCCTGCGGGGATGATCGCTCCGCCCTTCGTAAATGGCTGGGATGAGGGCATGGATGCGTCCTCGACCACCGATATTGAAGGCGCCAAGGCTTTGATGGCCGAGGCAGGGTATCCGGATGGCTTCTCGTTGACACTGAACTGCCCGAATGACCGCTACATCAACGATGAAGCGATCTGCCAGGCGGCGGTGGGTATGCTCGCCCAAATCGGGATCACTGTGAATCTGGACGCGAAGCCGAAGGCGCAACACTTCCCGCTGCTGTCGAACCTCGAGACCGATTTCTACATGCTGGGCTGGGGTGTGCCAACCTACGATTCGGAATACATCTTCAACTTCCTGGTCCATACCAAGGGTGAGAAATACGGTTCGTGGAACGCAACCCGCTACAGCAACCCGGATCTGGACGCCAAAATTCAAGCTCTGGCATCCGAGACGGATTTGCCCGCGCGTGATCAGCAGATCGCCGAGATTTGGCAGGTGGTTCAGGATGATCAACTGTACATCCCGATCCACCACCAGGTGTTGAACTGGGGCATGAAGTCTGGCGTTGGCACTATTGTCGAGCCAGAAGATTCGCCCAAGATCAAATACTTCGAGATGAACTAAGGAATCATATCGTAATCAGGGCAGGGCGCGACCTCGCGCCCTGTTTTTTATTTGTGCTAGCGGTAACGGTCCTGTGATCTCAACGTGAGAATTCCTTTACCTGACCGCAAAAAAGCACCAAGCTTCGGTCAACAAACAGGGAGTATTGTCATGATCCTCAGGAACAGCGCCATCGGCCTGACCATGTTGCTTGCCAGCACGGCACAGGCCGCCGAGTTCAAATGGGCCTCGACCACCGACCCGCAAACGATGGACCCGCACGCGGTCAATTCGGCACCCGTGCTTGGGTTTCTTAACAACGTTTACGAAGGTCTGGTTCGTCGCGGCAAAGACATGACCGTCGAACCCGCATTGGCCGTGAGTTGGGAGCCGATTGGAGACGGCGACGGCTGGCGCTTCAACCTGCGCGAAGGTGTGACGTTCCACGATGGCAGCGAATTCAACGCGCAGGACGTACTGTTCAGTTACCAACGCGCCTCAGGTGAGGCATCCGATACACGCAGCTGGTTTGCCCCGGTGAGCGATGTGATCGTGGTCGATGATTACACTATCGATATCATGACCTCAGCGCCCAACCCTTTGTTCCCATCGTCGATCGCCAACTGGATGATCATGGATCAGGGTTGGACCGAGGCGAATGATGCGGTCGTGCCTGACAAAGAGTCCGGCAACTATGCGACAATCAATGCCAACGGTACAGGCGCGTTCAAGGTGACCGCCCGTGAGCCGGGATTGAAGACTGTTCTGGAACCGCACGAAGGCTGGTGGGGCGAGGTTGAGCACAACGTGACCCGCGCCGAGTTCAACCCGATCCAGAACCCGGCCACCGCCGTTGCGGCGCTATTGTCAGGTGAAGTGGATATGATCAACCCGGTTCCGATTCAGGACGTCGCGCGCTTGAAAGAAAGCGGGGATGTGGACGTCATTCAAGGGATTGAGGCACGCGTGATTATGCTGGGATTCGACCACGAATCCGAGACATTGAAGTACACAGACGATGCGGGCAAACCGAACCCGTTCCGTGACGCGCGGGTGCGTGAAGCGGTCGCCAAAGCGGTGAATGTCGATGCCATTCTGGCCACCATCATGCGTGGCAATGCCGAGGCCGCTTCACAACTCGTCAGCCCGGCGATGAGCGGTTATTCGGCGGCAAATGCGGATCGCCCGGCCTTTGATGTCGACGGCGCGAAAGCGTTGCTGGCCGACGCGGGTTACGGCGATGGGTTCTCCTTTGGCCTGAAATGTCCCAATGACCGCTACCTGAATGACGAGGCGGTCTGTCAGGCCGTTGTCAGCATGTTGGCCCAGATTGGGGTCACGGCGGAACTCGACGCCATGCCGGTGCGCAACTACTGGCCGGAACTGCGTGAAGACAATTACGACATGTATCTGCTGGGGTGGAGCCCAGGCACTTTCGACGCTGAACACCCGGTGCGTTTCCTCGTGGCCACTCCGAACGAAGAAAAGAAGCTGGGCAGTTGGAACTTCGGCGGGTTTTCAAACGCACGTGTAGATGAACTGCTGCCGATGATTCAATCCGAACTGGACGCCGCGAAACGCCAGGCCATGCTGGATGAGGTCACGCAAATCTATCAGGACGAGCATGTCTATGTGCCGATGTACGTGCAGCCGCTTGTCTGGGGTACACGCAGCAACGTCGAGCTGACCCAACGCCCCGACAACTTCTTCATCCTGCGCTGGGTGACGGTGAACTGACCTCATGGGCGTGATGATAGGCGGAGTCTACCATGTGGAAGACCCCGCGCCAGACACGACGCTTGACGGTGAATTTCGCCGTCAGGCGTCTACCATCCGCAACAACCTGCCGGACGGGCCGTTTGAGGCCGGACGGTTTCACCTCTATGCCGCCTGGAATTGCCCATGGGCGCATCGGGTATTGCTGACCCGCGCGGTTAAAGGGCTGGAGAACGTGATCACCGTCGCCTACGCCCGTCCGCGCCGAACACCGGATGGCTGGGTTTATGACGAAAGCGGCGCGTTTTCAGACCCTCTGTTTGGAGCCTCAGCGCTTCATCAGGTCTATTCCAAGGTTGATCCGTCCTACACGGGGCGGATCACCGTGCCCTTGTTGTGGGATCGGTTGGAAAACCGCGCCGTGTCCAACGAATCTGCGGATTTGGTTCGGATGCTGGGATCGCTTGAAGGCTATGGCCCAAACCTCGCGCCGCCAGACAAACTGGATCAGATCGACGATTGGAACGCGAAGATTTATCCGCGCCTGAACAATGGCGTCTACCGTGCGGGGTTTGCCCGGACGCAAGAGGCTTATGAGGCCGGGTTTCACGATGTCTTCTCGATGCTGGACGAGATTGAAACGCATTTGGCCACAAACCGGTATCTCTGTGGAGACACTCTCACCGAGGCCGATCTTCGCCTTTTCCCAACGCTGGCACGGTTCGATGTGGCCTACCACTATGCCTTCCGCTGCAATCTGCGACGGCTGATCGACTATCCAAACCTCTGGGGCTATGCGCGAGACCTCTATTCGCGTCCGGACATCGCGCAGACGGTGAAGTTTGACATCTACAAGGCCGGGTATTTCTCGCCATCGGAACTGCGCAACCCGCTGGGCATCGTGCCCCTTGGGCCAGACGTCGATTGGAGCGTTCCGCATGACAGACACGAACTGACCGCCGCGGCATCTTGACCATCTCCCAAGCCCATGCGTAGACAGGCAGATCAACGGGGAAGCTAAATGTTCGCATATATCGTCCGAAGGATGTTCCAATCCGTGATCGTGCTGCTGGTCGTGGGTTTGGTCGCGTTTTCGATGTTCCGATTTGTTGGCGATCCAATCGACAACATGTTGGGGCAGGAGCGGACTCAGGCCGATATCGACCGGTTGCGGACTGAGCTTGGGCTGGATCAGCCATTCCCGGTTCAGTACTTCAAATTCCTTCAAGGCGCTGTGCAGGGAAACTTTGGTGTCTCGTACAGACAGGGCCGCCCGGTTTCGACAATCATTGTCGAACGTGCTCCAGCGACATTGGAGCTGGCATTTGTCTCGGGCTTTTTGGCAATCACCATGGGGATCGCCTTGGGCGTTTTCACCGCGATCCGACGACAAGGGATCGCGGCGAACGTGATCATGACGGTCAGTCTAATAGGGGTCTCGCTACCAACTTTCCTGATCGGGATATTGCTGATCTACATCTTCTCGGTCGAACTGGACCTCCTCCCTAGCTTTGGGAGGGGCGAGACCGTTATGATTGGCAATTGGTCCACGGGGTTCTTGACCGCCTCGGGGCTGAAAGCGCTGATCCTGCCGGCGATCACGCTGGGGCTTTATCAAATGACGCTGATCATGCGACTGGTCCGATCCGAAATGCTGGAGGTGATGCGCGCTGATTATGTCCGCTTTGCCCGCGCCCGCGGGCTGTCAGACCGCGTGATCAACTTCCGCCATGCGCTGAAAAACACGCTGGTGCCAGTCATCACCATTACCGGTCTGCAGTTGGGGTCGATCATTGCATTCGCCATCATCACCGAGACTGTGTTCCAGTGGCCCGGCGTGGGCCTTCTGTTCATCAACGCGATCCAATTCGTCGATATTCCCGTCATGGCCGCATATCTCATGCTGATCTCAGTCATGTTCGTGACGATCAACCTGATTGTCGACCTTCTATATTATGCCATTGACCCGCGCCTGCGTGTCGACGCGAGGGCCACATGACCGATACTCTCGAAACCTCCAAAGCGCCCGAAAAATCGCGCTTCGCCAAGTTCTGGGACAGCGATTTTGCGTGGTCATTTCGGCACTCGCCCGTCGCTATCACTGCTTCACTTGTCGTGGTTATCCTTGTGCTGGCCGCTGTCTTTGCGCCTTTGATTGCGCCGTATAATCCGTTCGACCCAGCAACGCTGAACCTGATGAACGGCTTTACGCCGCCCGGTACGCCGAACGCGTTCACACAGGAAACATTTCTGTTGGGCACCGATGATCAGGGCAGGGACGTATTCTCGACCATTCTATACGGGATGCGGATTTCGCTGTTTGTCGGCGCGGCTGCTGTATTGTTGGCGTTGATCATCGGCGTCGTTCTGGGGCTGGTCGCCGCCTATTTCGGCGGCTGGATCGAGACGCTGATCATGCGGATTGCCGATGTCCAACTGACCTTCCCGGCCATACTGGTCGCCATGCTGATTTTTGGGATCGCCAAGGGGGTCACGCCGCCGGAATACCGGGATGAGATGGCGATTTATGTGCTGATCATCGCAATTGCGCTGTCGGATTGGGTGCAGTTTGCGCGGGTTGTACGCGGCGCGGCTTTGGTTGAGAAAAACAAGGAATACGTTCAGGCCGCGCGCTTGATCGGGCGCGGGTCCTTCCCGATCATGTTCCGCCACATCCTGCCCAACGTCCTCAGCCCGGTTCTGGTGATCGCGACGATCTCACTGGCCTTGGCAATCATTGCAGAGGCGACGCTGAGTTTCCTTGGCGTTGGCGCCCCACCAACCCAACCTTCGCTGGGTACTCTGATCCGGATCGGGCAAGGGTTCCTGTTCTCGGGTGAGTGGTGGATCCTGTTCTTCCCGGCCTGCACCCTTCTGGCGCTGGCCTTATCAGTAAACCTGCTGGGCGACTGGCTGCGCGACGCGCTGAACCCCAAGCTGCGGTGATTTCATGAGCCTTTTGACGATCAATGACCTGACGGTCGAATTCCCGACCCGCCGCCAATTGTTCACCGCCGTCGATCACGTGGACCTGTCGGTGGAACCCGGAGAAATCCACGGGCTTGTGGGCGAATCCGGGGCTGGTAAATCCACAATTGGCGCGGCCATCATGGGGTTGCTTGACCGCCCTGGCCGCATCGCCAGCGGCACGATCAAGCTGAGTGGCGATCAGATCAGCGGTCTGGATGCCGAGGCGATGCGCGGGCTGCGTGGCAAAAAGATCTCGATGATCTTCCAAGACCCGCTGACCTCGTTGAACCCGCTATTCACCGTGCGCGAACAGCTTGTCGAGACGATTCAGGCGCATCTGGGCGGATCGGATGCCGAGGCTAACCAGCGCGCCCGTGATCTGATCGACCGGGTGGGTATCCCCGATCCCGACACGCGGCTGGATCAGTATCCGCACCAGTTTTCGGGCGGAATGCGCCAACGCGTAGTGATCGCTCTGGCGCTTTGCACGGAACCCGACGTGATCATCGCGGACGAACCAACCACGGCGCTGGATGTATCCGTTCAGGCGCAGATTCTGGACCTGATCAAGGAGCTTGCCACAGAACGGCAGGTAGGGGTCATCCTGATCACCCACGATATGGGCGTGATCGCCGACACGACTGACAAGGTGACCGTGATGTATGCAGGCAAAGTGGTCGAGAGCGGCCCGACGTCTCAGGTCATGGGCCAGCCAAGCCACGAATACACCAAGTCTCTGATTGCTGCCGTGCCGCGCCCGACGCTCAAGCTGCACCGTTTCCCTCAGATTAGCTATGGCGGGCGCGAGACGCGGTTCGCGATTGAAGACATGGCCCGTCATTGGCCCAAGGTGGACAATGACACCAGCAAACCCATTTTCGAAATTCGGGACCTGACCAAGAAATTCCTGCAAAAACGGGGCCTGCTGCCGTGGGACCGCACCTATTTCACTGCCGTTGACAATGTCAGCTTCGATATCCGCGCAGGAGAGGTTTTTGGGGTCGTAGGCGAATCCGGTTCTGGCAAATCGACCGTCGCACGAATGATTGCGGGGCTGTACCCCGTCGATGGAGGAACCATCAGCTTTCAGGGTCAGGTCGTGAGTGACCTGACAAACAAAGCCGCGTTGGATGCTTATCGCAAAAACATCCAGATGATCTTTCAGGATCCATATTCCTCGCTCAATCCGCGGATGCGGGTAGACGACATCGTCGCCGAACCGATCCGTCATCACCGTCTGATGGACGGCGAGGATATCAAGCGCCGCGTGGATGAACTGTTGGATCAGGTGGGTCTGGGCCATGAGGCGGGGATGAAATACCCGCATGAATTCTCGGGCGGGCAACGTCAGCGCATCTCAATCGCGCGGGCCTTGGCGACGCAGCCTCGGTTTCTGATCTGTGACGAACCGACAAGTGCGCTGGACGTGTCCATTCAGGCTCAGATCCTGAATATCCTGAAGGATTTGCAGGAACATTTGGGCCTGACACTGCTTTTTATCAGTCACGACCTGCCGGTGGTGCGTCAGATGTGCGACCGGGTGGCGGTGATGAAGCAGGGCAAGGTCGTCGAGTTGCAGGAAACCAATGATCTGTTCACCAATCCCACGACAGATTACACCCGCGAGCTTCTACGCCTGATGCCCAAATTGGATGACCTGTCGACCGAAGGGCTAGGGCCTGAGGACTAGCATACCGAACTCTGTCACACAGCCTGATCGGACAACGTCCGGAAATCATCCGCCAGCCAAGAATATTGCGCGGTCGTTGGCCCAGTCACATGTCGGCGGATCAGGCTCAGCAACGTTCGATGGATCATCCGGGATGTTGTTTCAGGATACACGTCTGTGGTGAACAAAGACACCGTGCGGGCAAAGCTTTTGCCCGGGAACGGCAAGATGCGTGTGTCATCGTGGAAACGCCCGGCCTGATGATAACTGGCAGCGGTCGTGATCGTCCATCCGCTGTTCTCGGCCACAAGGCCAATCAGGGATTGGTTGCCTTCCAGTTCGAACCGATTGGGCAGCGATATTTTGCTGCGCGTCAGTTGGATTTCAATCAGCTTACCTATCGTGTGATCGCGCGAATAGCGTAAAAACGGCAGTGAACTACGAGCGCTCAGCAAGTTTTCAACGGCTTCATCGTAGGCCTTTGGCAGAATGATGATAAAGGGATCACGCATCAAAGGGTATTCGATCAAACCCGTGATCCTTTCGGCTGGGCGTGTTGCCACTCCGGCATCCAGTTTATGGGTTTGCAGCTTTTCAACGATCTCGTGGCTCGGCCGGGTAAAGTGACGAAAGCTGCATCGCGGCAGGTTGGCAGCAAGCAAACGGAACAGTTCCGGTACGATCTGGTTATCGAAATCGTCAATCAAACCCAGCCGCAGGTCGGTCGCATGTTGCCATGTGCCGGAACGCAGTTCAGCCTCGCCGCGTTGAAGCGCCAGCAGCCCCTCTTGCACATAGCGCGCAAACACTGTCCCGGCGGGTGTCAATTGCATGGGTCTGCGGCTGTGATCAACCAGTTCAACCTCAAGCGCCGCCTCCAGACTGCGCAGGTGGTTAGAAACTGTGCTGATCGACAATCCGGTCTCAGCCGCGACCTTCTGAATGGAGCCGAGCTTGGAGATAAGCTGAAAGACATCGAGCCATTTCAAACTGAGTGATTTATTGGTCACTTTCGGCCTTTTGTACGATGAACCTTGCCCGATGATCGAAACAAAGTTTCGCTTTTTTCGCAACTAAGAAATTGTTTCACTGTTTTTGGACCCGCCGTCTATGGTTTTGGGACTGATCCGAAGTTCGGAAGACTCAGAACAATCGAACAAACGAGACCAGCAGGGAGAAAATAGACAAAATGATCAAGAAACAACTGCTTTCGACAGCATTTGCCGGTGTGGCTGCTTTGACTGCTTCGCAGGCGGCGGCACTGGATGAACTGACCGTTGCGTATTTCCTGGAATGGCCGATGCCGTTCCAATATGCCAAGGCCAATGGCACCTATGAAGAAGAGCTGGGTGTCAAAATCAACTGGGTGTCGTTTGACACAGGTACGGCAATGTCCGCGGCCATGGCCTCGGGCGACGTACAGATTGCGGTCAGCCAGGGTGTGCCGCCTTTCGTTGTGACAACTTCGGCAGGACAGGACATCCAGATCGTCGACGTGGCCGTCAGCTATTCGGACAACGACAACTGCGTTGTCGCCGAAGCGCTTGAAATCGACAAGTCAAACGCCGGAGAGCTGAATGGTAAGAAGGTCGGTGTTCCGATCGGTACGGCGGCGCACTACGGCTTCCTGTCCCAGATGGGCCATTTCGGCGTTGACGTCGGATCGATGGAAATTGTGGATATGGCGCCCGCGGATGGTGCGGCGGCCTTTGCACAAGGCAACCTCGACATGGTTTGCGGCTGGGGCGGTGCTCTGCGTCGGATGGTCGAACACGGTAACATCCTTCTGACCGGTGCTGAGAAAGAAGAACTCGGCATCCTCGTCTTCGACGTGACCAGCGCGCCGTCGAGCTTCATCCAAGAAGAGCCTGAATTGCTGTCCAAATTCCTGAAAGTGACCGCAGATGCCAACGCGAAATGGAACGCTGGCGACAGCAAGGATGAAATGCTGCCCGTGATCGCCAAGGACGCGGGTATGGACCCGGCAGATGCCGAGGCCACCATCGCCACGTTCACCTTCCCGTCGGTCGACGAGCAGCTGTCTGACAAGTGGCTGGGCGGCGGTGCGCAGGAATTCATGAAGGGCGTTGCAAACGTCTTTGTTTCTGCCGGAAGCATCGAGTCCGCACTGGATTCATACGATGGTGCAGTGAACGCTGCGCCGCTGACTGCAGCCAGCAACTGATTACGACCGTAATCAAACTAATGACCGGCCCCGTGGCGGGCCGGTCTGAAAAAAAATTTTAGCAGGAAGGAAACCGGATGCCCGAGTTGGACATTGTCGATTTGTCCATGCGCTTTGACCTGCCGAACGGTTCTTCGGTTCAGGCGCTGCAGGACGTGTCCCTCAGTTTGAAAGAGGGTGAGCTGATGTCAGTCCTTGGCCCATCGGGCTGCGGCAAGACGACCCTTTTGAACATTGTCGCCGGGTTTCTGGCTCCTACATCAGGCCGCATCATATTGAACGGCCATGATGTGAAGGGTCCTGACGCGGAACGCGGCATGGTGTTCCAAAAGGGCGCGCTGTTCGAGTGGATGAATGTCCGAGACAACGTTGAATTCGGTCCGCGGATGAAAGGCATGGCCACAGCAGAGCGAGAGAAAATCTCGGATCATCTGCTTGAGGTCGTCGGGCTTCAGGACTTCAAGGAAAAGGCCGTTTACGAGCTTTCGGGCGGTATGCAGCAGCGCGTCGCGCTGGCACGGTGTCTTGCCAATGAACCTGATGTTATCCTGATGGATGAACCGCTTGGCGCGCTGGACGCGCTGACGCGGGAAAAGATGCAAGGTCTGGTGCTGAAGCTCTGGAAAGAGACTGGCAAGACGATCATCCTTATTACGCACTCGGTCGAAGAAGCGTTGTTGCTGGGTGAGCGGCTGATCGTGATGGCCCCGCGTCCGGGCCGCATTCACCGCGAGTACAATCTGCCATTCGCCGAGCGCGGGGTGAACGCAGATTTGCGCGACGTCAAGAAATCCGAAGGATTTGCTGAAAAACGTGATGAGATCCTCTCGATGATCTGGGAGATGGAAGAGGAAATCATGGGTCGGACGGAGGAGGTCGCATGATTGTACTTCTCTTCTATGTTGGCCTTTTTGGTGGGGCGTTCTTCATCGTCCATTTCATGCGGCGCGGATTGACTGCACGCCATGATTTTACCAGCTTGAAAACGGTGACCTTTGGTGACGAAAGCGCGGTACGCGCGGATCGCGCGGCATCTATAATATCGGTGCTTGTGATCTTTGTGATCTGGGGGGCCTTCACAGGGTCAAAGCTGATCCCACTTCATGTGCCGGGTCCATTCGTTGGCGAGACTGAATTTACCTACACACTGGAAAACGCAGATGGCACCACGGACGACGCAACCGTGTTTGTACGTGTTCCGGCCTTTGGCGAAGAAGCTGAAAAGTTCGAAGTAGAACCTGGTAGCGGTTTCGCCAAAGATGACGCGTTCTCCGCCGCTGCGGGTCGGTCCTCGACTATTCTGTTCGACAAAAACGACGATGTGACGCGGAAAGAAGGTGCCAAGATCATCGCAATCAACGGCACGCCAATTGGACCGGGTGTACGTGTTGATACCAGAGATGGCAGCGTTGTTCTGACCGACAAAGGGGCCATCAGTTTCACGCCAAATCAGGGTCTGCAGATGAACCCGATCTGGTTGCCCGCGCCGGAAACCGTCGTCGCACGGTTCTTTGAGATCGCGAGCGAAGGCTATCAGAATTTCTCACTCTGGCAGCATCTGGGATGGTCGCTTCTTCGCGTGATCGCCGGGTTTGTGGCGGGCGCGATTGTGGGAATTCCACTGGGCTACGCCATGGGTCTGTCCGGATGGTTCCGGGGTTGGTTTGATCCCATCGTCGAATTCATGCGCCCGGTGCCGCCTCTGGCCCTGATCCCGCTGGTCATCATCTGGTTCGGCATCTGGGAGACCGGCAAGATCGTTCTGCTGTTCCTCGCCGCTTTGTGGATCATGACCATCGCGGCGCGGGCTGGGGTGTCTGGCGTAAATATCTCGAAGATCCACGCGGCCTATTCGCTGGGTGCCTCAAAATGGCAGATCATGCGCTATGTGATCATGCCGAACTCCTTGCCTGAGATTTTCACAGGCGCGCGCGTCGCAATGGGCGTGTGCTGGGGTACGGTTGTTGCGGCGGAACTGGTTGCGGCACAAAAAGGCGCGGGGATGATGATCATCGCGGCGTCGAAGTTCCAGCTGACCGATATCGTGATCATGGGCATCGTTCTGATCGGGGTTATCGGTTATGGCATCGACATCCTGATGCGCAAGGCCGAGAACTGGCTGGTGCCCTGGAAGGGCCGCAGCTGACTTGATACCCATTTCAATAAAAACGGCCCGCTCAATTGGCGGGCCGTTTTGCTTTTGGGTGTTCCGTTTTAGTAGTCGGCAACCAACAAGAAATCCGGTGTCGTGTCTTCTTCGATCGTGGCAAATCGTGGGATCGGATCTTCAAACACGTTGTCCGTGCGATCATCGTTTACCGTTGAAACTTCGCCGATCAGACAATCGCCCTGCTCAGCCCAGAACGCGTGCCAGACGCCCGGCATAAGCGTGACGCTTTGACCTGGCTTTAGGCGCATCAGTTCGCCGGGTTGAACCGTAACAGGGCAGCCATCGCTGGGAACCGTCACTGGATTGTCCCGATCAATGCCGCCTTTGGGGTCTGACGCGTAAAGCTCCATCACCAGATCCCCGCCGCCTCGGTTGATGATGTCTTCGGCCTTGAGGATGTGGCGGTGCATCGGGGACAATTGCTTGTCGCGTGAAATCAGCAGCTTTTCCGCGTAGAGCATCCCGCGCCCTTGGCTCAGATCGTTGACGTCGCCATTGCGCAGGGTGAACAGAAACAGACCCAGTTCGTCAAATCGGCCCTGCCCATAGTCTGTGATATCCCAGCCTAAACCACGTTCACGAATGCCCTGAGCCTCGTCGCTGCGCATTTGCTCAGGCGACCAGTTCGCAAAGGGTGGTAGGACGGCGCCAAACGACTGTATGAAGCTTTGCGCGTCGGATTTGATACGGTTGATCTCAGAACGTTTCATCAGCTTTTCCGGTTTTCAGAGTTCTCTTGCCCACGGTGGGTTTGCACCTGCACGCGATACGGTTATCGCGGCCACTTTGGCCCCCAATTCCAGGGCGGATCGGAGGGTTTCCGGCGACATAACCCGCAGGGCTTCTTTGGTCAGGTTCCCCGAGCGATCGAGTTCCGCCAAGACACCAGCATTGAACGTGTCGCCTGCACCTACCGTGTCCACGACCTGAACTTCGGTCACCGGGACGGAAACTTCGGACCCATCGGCGATGTATCCGGTCGCGCCTTCGCTGCCGCGCGTTACGATCACCACGGAAGGCCCCGCCTTAAGCAGCAACGGGACTTTTTCCGCGATGCTTTCCGGACCGGGCACGATCCAGTTCAGATCCTCGTCCGAGACTTTTACGATGTCTGCCTGCGCAATCATCTTGTTCAAACGCGTGCGGTAGCGGGTCTGATCCTTGATGAAAGTAGGGCGGATATTAGGGTCGATCATAACCGCACGGTCCGATCCCTGACGCTCCAGCAACGCCGCATATGCGTCTGCGCATGGCTCGCAGGCAAGGCTGATCCCCCCAAAGTAAAGTGCCGTGACGCCGGGCAGCAGATCCGGCATATCCTCCGGTCGCAACATCCGCCCGGCCGAATTCTCATCAAAGAAACTGTAGGATGCATGCCCGTCTTCCAGCTGAACAAAAGCCAACGTTGTCGGTCTGTCTGATTCAACAACGTGACTTGTATCCACGTGGCTGATTTGCAGCGACGCGGTCAGGGTTTGGCCAAACATGTCCGACGACAGGCCCGTCAGCATTCCGGTCCGCGCGTCCAGTCGACCAAGAGCTATTGCAGTATTGAAAATTGCCCCCCCGGCATGGGGAATAAAACCCTGCTCACCAGAAACGGTTGGCGCAGCGATCATATCAATCAGGGCTTCACCACAGCAAAGGATCATACCGAAGTCCTCTTTCCCGACGGCAGTCGCAGGTCAAAACTAGTGCAAAAGCGCGTTTTTGCAGAAGTTGTTGGCCCCAACGATACCAAATTCGTGTTGTTTCGATACATACAGGTTCATGGAACGGCGTAAATCATCAAAGCGCCCGCCTGCATTGAAGGCGTCCAGAAAGTCCTGTCCGAACAGCCAACGGTTTTTCTCGGCAACACCACCAACCAGGAAAACGCCTCCTCTCGGAACAAGAGCCACGGCCAGGTCACCCATGATCGCTCCAAGGTGTTCTGTGAACATGCGCGCGGTTCTGATGGCGCAAACGTCAGTTCCATCTCGGGCGTCCTGGAGAATATCCTTCGCTGAGCGCGCAATGGGCATTTCAGTTCCGGCGGCCATACTGACGGCTTGGTAAAGAACGGGAAGGCCAGTGCCGCTCAAGAACATCTCAGCCTCAAGGACAAGGGTGTCGCCAAAGAAACATTCAGGCGCGATCCGCCGTGCAGCATCAAAGACATCTACCTCGTCTTTGTGTCTTGGGGACAAGCCCATGTGACCGCCTTCGCCCGAGGCGGTGTGAAAATGCCCCTCGGAGAAAAGCAATGCACCCACGCCCAAGCCCGTTCCCGGTCCGACCACCAGCCGCGTTCCTTGTTGGGGTTCGGACGCGCCTTGCAGAACTTCGACGTCCTTGGAAGTGATTTCCGCGACCGACCATGCCGCCGCGGTGAAATCGTTGATTACGAACGTGTGCTTTGCGCCGGTGGCGTGGGCAAGTTCACTCTCGGACAGTTTCAAATGTGCGTTGGTCAAGTGGATTGTGCCATCCTGCACAGGACCCGCACCTGCCGCAACAACCGCGCGCGGAGAGGTGCCAATGTCATCGCACAACTCATGCAACGCGGTGCGCAGGTCTTCCAGTGTTCCGGTGGGGTGTTTGCGCAATTCGGTCAACTCACCGTTCGTGACGACTCCAAACCGGGTATTTGTGCCCCCAATATCGGCCACAAGATTCCAATGCGCATGGATGTTACCGGAGGGTCGCGTCCAGGGTTTTGGCACCCCGTCCATTTCAAGGATATGCTGCAGTGTTTTTTTCGCCGTGCCGCTTACCGTAAACCCCTTGATCGGAACGGATTTATCCAAAGCGCTGCTGAGGACACCCAGCTGACTGCGCAATTCCTCGGCGGTCGATGCGCTTGCCGCCATCCATAGCGGCGTGTCTTTGGTGAATCGCCGTGAAATTTGAGCCAAATCCTCGGAAGTTGCTTCATCAATGGTCAGTCCGCACCAATCAACAGGTTCGGCAATGGCTTCAAGATCCTTATCCCAATCATCCGGCAAAGATGTTGACATTACCTCTGACAGTGCTTCCGGATATCGACCCAAGAACGCCGCACAAAGGACGTCCCGGTATCCATCTGATCTGGCGTCTACCGACAGGCCGAGGTTGCCCATGCCGTAACCCCGCATCACCCGGATGGCCCAACCATGTGCCAGCAGGCGATGGTGCAACGCGCGCGCCGCGCTTCGCGTATCAATTTGTTCGGCATACGCCAACGGGCCCGGAGAAACGCTGAACGCACGATCTCCGAGCCGTGCGACCACGTGTTCGGTAAATTCCGCGAACCAGCGCGCGACATCGCGATTGCGCCACCCTCCCAAGTCGTCCAGCGAAACAGGCAAGGAGGATTGATCGAGCAAAAGGCACGGCCGCTGCCCCGGTTTCAAGATGTCATCCACCAGCCGATCATAGCGACCCAGCGCGCGTTCGTCAGGCTTTCCGCGGCCCTCTGGCATCACATCTGACCAGCGGATCAGGACTTCCTGGCAATCGAATACTCTGGACTCTGAATCAGGGCCCGTATGTCCAAAAAGGAAGCCTGTGGGAAAGTCAGCGCGGGTGTATTTCATTCTTGCGACCTGTCAGATGGAGTGGACAGCCTCACGCCACCTAGCAGGTTATGTTAGCGTTATCAATTTTTTTGATTGGCCGTGCGGATCAAGCGGCGTCGGTAGACGGTTTCTTGCGAAAGACAACATCGCAGCCGTCGATTTGCGTTCCGTCCCAATCCACGGGATTCGCGCCATAATTGATAAGCACCTCATGCGTGGCCGTTTCACGTCGGCGCAGTCCGGGCGGCATTGGATGCAACTTCAACCCTGTCTGGTGCGCGGCAAGTTCCACTATCCGGTCCCAAAGCGCGTCGTTGGGGAAGCCAGCCAGATACCATAGGGCGCCGGACCCTTTTAGTGCCGAAGTGCCGTCGTCAAAGACGAGCAGGTCCGGGGCGTTGCCCGACAACCGCTCAATCCAATGCACTGCAGCGCCTCCGCCCTGTACAGACCGTTCTACGTTTGGCGGGATCGTTTCGATCAGATCAACGGCGCATTCAAGATCCTTCAATCCAGGGCGGCCTGCGATTTGAAAATCGGTGCTGATTGCCCCAGAACGCGGGCCAAAAATCGTCAGCGCGTTGCCAGCCAGACTGGATACCAACGCATTATAAATTGTCGCCAATCCAGGGGCCAGCACCACCTTGTAACCCTCAGGTGCCGGGTTGGACGCCGAAACAATGTCAACCGACAGACCCGCCCGGCGCAGAGCGCGGTACGCCGCAAACACCAGCATGAAATAGTCAAACCCGGCGCCTTGAGGCTGCGTTTTCCAGGCCCAATCAGAGGCGTAATCAAAAAGGATCGCAACCTCAGCTTTGCAAGGCTGGACGTCACCAAGTTCCTTCAGATCACCCGCGGTCTGTTGCGCCTCGGCAAGGCCCGGGGCAGGGCGGTTGTCAGGAGTCAGCAAACCTGCATGCATCTGCTCCTGTGCAAACGGTGCTTGCCGCCACCGGAAGTAACTGACCACTTCGGCCCCATGCGCCACAGCTTCCAGCGACCACAACCGAACCATACCGAGCAGCGGAGCAGGGTTGTATGGGGCCCAGTTCACCGGGCCGGGCTGTTGTTCCATCACCCACCATCGACCGCGCCCAACTGCGCGATAGAGGTCGTGGTGAAAGGCCTGCATATCCGGATCGCCCTGCTGCAAAAAGGTCGTTTTGTGCGCCTGATCGGCTTCCAGTCGGTCAGACAGGAACCCGATGGGGTAACTGTCCCAGGTGGCAATATCCAGATCTGCACCCACCTTGAAATGGTCAAACTCCAACACGCGACCCATATAGTTGTGGAGCAATGGCGCATCGGTCAGGGGTCGCAGCGTGTCGACCTGCGCCGCGTTGAATGTGACAACCTGATCCGAGCTGAACCGCCGAAATGCCAAAACATGCGCCGGATTGGGCTCGGTTACTGTTTGGGTGGGCAGATCGATCTGATCAAAGCTGCCATAGTCCATCGACCAGAACACGTTGCCCCAGGCTTTGTTCAATGCGTCAATGTTGCCAAACTGATCAGCCAACCAGAGACGAAATGCGCGTAACGCGACCGGGCTGTAACTGATCGTCGTGTCATGGCATCCGTACTCATTGTCGATTTGCCATGCCGCGACGTGGGGATTGCGCCCATAACGCTCGCCCATGATGCGCGCGATGCGAACACATTCGTCGATATAGCCCAAATGACTAAAGCAATAATGCCTGCGCGATCCGAATTTGCGCGTCCGCCCATGTTCATCCACGGCCAGCATGTCCGGGTATTTGTCCAGCATCCAGCGCGGGGGTGTCGCGGTCGGCGTTCCCAACACGACCTTCAGCCCGGCGGATCCCAATGTTTCGATTGCGCGGTCCAACCAGTCGAATTGCAGATCGCCGGGTGCGGGTTCCATCCTGCTCCAGGCAAATTCACCGATCCGGACCCAGGACAGGCCCGCTTTGGCCATCGCGGCAGCATCTTGCGCCCACATCGCCTCGGGCCAATGTTCGGGATAATAGCAAACGCCAAGTTCGGGTTTCATATGATGACTCTGTGTTCTGCTTGCCCTTTGCCCGCACCGGGCCGGGCAAATGTCATTCCGTTTGTGGGTTGCCCTCGCAGGGCGTCCGCGTCCAGCCCTTCTTGTGCCGAGGTGCAGAACAGCGTCGTCAGGTCCTCTCCGCCGAAAGCAGGGCACGAGGTGTGAGCGGCGGGAAATTCGGTTGCGCTCAGAAAGCTGCCGTTGCTGTCGTATTCAGCCACCCGGCTTGCGCCCCATTGCGCGATCCAGATGTTTCCCTTGGCATCCACCACAGCACCGTCCGGGTTTAGCCCGTCGGCACGCATGTCCAGAAAGACCGAGGCGTCGCCTTCGGGCCAGCCGGTGTCCGCGTTCAAAGTCTGGCGCATGACTTGTTTGGTTGCTGTGTCCGCAAAATACGCGCAAGACCGGTCAGGGGCGAAGCAGATCGCGTTTGAAATCGTTACATCCGGCACCAACCGCCGTAACTCTCCGCGCCAAAACCGGTAGATTGATCCGGCACCCTTTTCGGCATTCTTGCCCATTGTCCCAATCCAGAACCCGCCCCAGGGATCAGCGCGCCCATCGTTGGACCGCGTGTCCGGATTGTCGGCCTCTAGCGGAGTTATTTTTTCTTTCCGCCCGGTTTCCAGCCCGAACGTCCAAAGCGCAGTTTCGGATGCGATCAGAAGCGTGTCCCGATCGACCCAACCCGCAGCCGAAACTCGCTCGGAAAAATCCCAGCGCATTTGCGATCCGTCGACCTGAGTCAGCAGGCACTTGTTGATGATGTCGAACCAGAACAGTTGTTGACGTTCCGGGTGCCACAGCGGGCCTTCGCCAAGCGCGCAGGGGCGGTCGTCAAAAACCAAACTCATGCAGCGGCCTCATCATAGGCCGCAACGATATCTTTGGCCCGCGTTGCGACATCGGCAACCGTCATACCCGGTTTGTAAAGCGCCGAACCGATGCCAAAGCCATCGGCACCCGCCTTGATCCATTGCGCAAAGTTCTCGGGTCCAGCACCACCTACAGCGAAGACAAGCGTCCCTTCTGGTAGAACGGGGCGCAAAGCCCCAATGCCGCTTGGGCCTGCCATCACGCCGGGGAAGAGTTTCAGCCCGGTCGCGCCAGCCTTGAGTGCGGCAAAAGCTTCGGTGGGCGTGTAAATTCCCGGCCAGCTTTGCAGGTTCAGCGCAACCGACCGTGTGATGACGTCGGTATCGCAATTGGGTGAAACAATCAGCTTGCCACCAGCCGCGGCAACCGCATCAACCTGCGCCTGGGTCAATACAGTGCCCGCACCGACCAGTGCTGTATCGCCATAACGGTCTGCCAGGATCCTTATACTTTCCAAGGGCTCGGGCGAGTTCAACGGCACCTCAATCCGGTGGATACCCGCATCGATCAGAGCATGACCGACATCTGCGGCTTCGGTCGGCTTAAGGCCACGTAGGATCGCAATGATAGGACGGCTCATACGGTTTGCCTCGTCAGATTTCTGGCCTTCAACAGGCCTGCAAGAGTGGATTGAGTGCTGTCGGCGACCTCAACAAACGCGCCCTGTTGTCTCAGCGCGCTTGCGTAGACGTCGGAAAGGCCCTTGGCCCCGATAATCGCGATCTGCTGACCCAGCCAATAAGGGCGCGTGGCAGCCAATTCTGCGCCGATCAAATAACCGGAAAGCGTTGCACGCGCGACGCCACCATCCTGGCCATGCAATAAATCTGCTGCGCGCAGACCAAAGAGGCGGGCAGCCAGCTGTTCCGGCTTTGACAATGCATCCGCTGTGGCCTGGGCAAACGCATCGTTGCTCCACCCCTCGCCAATCGAGTGTTTCAGGACGGACTGACCGCGCAGAAGTTCGAACATTTCACCTGTCATGAATGTACGGAAACTTACGACCTCTCCGGCACTGACCTGCACCCATTTCGTGTGTGTTCCGGGTAGGCAAATGACACCGTCCCAATTTTGCCGTTCGGCCAGGAAGCCCGCGATCTGCGTTTCCTCGCCGCGCATGACGTCGGGTGGCGATTGTTGCTTAAGCCCCGGGACAACGAAGGCCCGAATACGGGGATCGGTATTGGGGACCCGGATCGGAGGAGCCGGCACAGGCTCCGACGGCACCGCTGAATAAGGCGCCTCAACCCAGCCCTGACGCGCACCGACCATGCCACAGGCAACCACGTCAAGCCGTGACGGGCCCAACCATGGTTCGATCAGTTCGAGCAGTGCGGCCTGAAACGCGCCATTGACCACCCGCCCCATGCCACGTTCGGAATGCGCCTGATCCAGAACCGCATCACCCTGCATAGCCCACGCGCGCAGATGAGAAGTTCCCCAGTCGACCGCAATCCAATCCGCGTTCATCGCATCACCCCGTCACCACAACGCCGCCGTCTACTGCCATGCATTGACCGGTCATGGCGCGGCTGGCCTTGGACGCAAGGAACAAAGTGGGCGCGATCATATCCTCGGGGGTCAGATGTTCTTTCAGGCATTGGCGGTCCATATGTGCGGCCAGATCCTCAGGTGTCGCCCACATGTCCAGTTGCTTTTGTGTCAGAACCCAGCCCGGTGCAAGTGCGTTTACCCGGATGTTCTGCGGCCCGAGCTCTCGCGCAAGCGACCGGGTCATACCGGTTATGCCCGCGTTGGATGTGGTGTAAATCGGATATCCTGCATTGCCCATCATGTAACTGATTGAGCTGAAATTGATGACCGATCCGCCCTTGCCCTGCATCTGGCGCGCGGCCTCCTGGCAAGCAAAGAAATAGGCCTTGAGGTTGACCTCGATCATCCAGTCCCAAAACTCGGGCGTGGTCTCGTCCAGCGAATGGCGCTTGTCATTGGCGGCGTTGTTGACCAGTACGTCAATCGGGCCAAAAGCCTCGGCCGCTTTTGCCATTGTTGCGCGCAACAGCTCTGTGTCTGTCATGTCGCCCTGTAAAAACAGCGGCGCGCGGCCATGTTTGTCACGCATTTCCTCGACAAACAAACTCGCATCTGACCGACCGATAAAGGCGACATTTGCGCCCTGTGCCAAAAACCCATCGGTCAAAGCGGCGCCGACGCCCGAGCCTCCACCGGTGATAAATACCGAGGCTCCGTTCAGATCGTGGAAAGTTGCAGGTTGTTCCATCAGTGGCTCACTATGGTCACAAGGTGGGTGTCTTTGCCCACCAGAAAATCAAGTTCCGCGCCGCGGCCTGACTGAAAAACATGGCCGAAGTTGGCCTTTGGATCCTTGGAGCTCGCAACGCCGAACGCTTTGGCTCTGGTCTCCAACAAGTCATCCTGCGCTGCCGAAAGGTTTACACTGGCCTCGTCAGGGGCCGGTTTGCCATACCAGTGTTGTGAGTGACGAGTCTTCATACTTGGTTGTATTTCTTTGGCGGATGTTGGAACTGAGTGTTTTTGAAAAGGTGATGATCAAGCGGCGCGCGCCGGGAGGCACCATTCAGGCAGCCAATCCTCGTGCGCAGTCAGCAAGTCGGTGATAAGGCTGCGGATCTGGCGCAGGTCCAGCTCGGCAGCGGTGTGCGGGTCCATCATGGCGGCATGGTAGATGTATTCCGGGTTCTGCTCGGTCAGGGCACGGACGGTCAGCTCCTGCACATTGATTTGCGTGCGCATCAGCGCGACCAACTGTGGCGGAATGTCCTTGACGAGTGAGGGCTGGACGCCATTTGAATCAACCAGACAAGGTGTTTCAACTGCAGCCCCCAGCGGGAGTTGCGGGATCTGCCCCGTGTTGGGCAAGTTGCCATAGGCCACATAAGGTGTGTCCGTGACAATCGCATTTATCAGATCGGCAGCAAACTCGTGACTGCGCTCTACGTCCATGGCTTTGCCATCGGTCAGCGTTTTAGCCTGCTCTTTCCATGTCGCGACCTGTTCTTCGCACCGGGTGGGATATTCATCCAGTGGAACCGAAAATTGCTCGATAAGGTCCGGGCGGCCATTCTTGATGAACCATGGAACATATTCGGCCAGATGTTCCGAGCTTTCCGTGCAGAAATAGCCCAGATGATCCATGACTTCGTATCTCACTTTGTTCGGGCAGCGGGGCATCAGCAGGGGAGCCTTTGGCAATCGTCCATCCGCATATCCCTGGCGCAGCGCCGGGTAGAGATCGCGGCCGTCATGGTCCAGGCGCAGGAAGAATGCAACATGATTGACGCCTGCGACCTTGTACCGAATGTCGGCTTTGGGCAAATCCAGATCGTGGGCCAGTTCCTCAACTGTATTCTGCACCGAATGGCACAGACCGACCTGTTTCAGCATCGGAAATTGCTGCGACAACGCCCAGGTATTGATGGCCATCGGGTTGACATATTGCAGCAGTGTTGCGTCCGGGCAAAGCTGCATCATGTCCCGCGCCACGTCCCACAGGACCGGGACTGTACGCAATCCGCGCATGATGCCACCAACACCCAGTGTATCCGCAATGGTTTGACGCAGGCCGTACTGCTTGGGAATTTCAAAATCCGTGACGGTGCAGGGCTTATAGCCCCCGACTTGAAAGGCGGTGATCACGAAATCGGCCCCGTCCAGAGCCGCGCGCCGGTCTGTATGTGTTGAGACCGACGCGCCTGTTCCTACCGAGCGGATCATGGCGCGTGCCACGGATTCGCTTTCTGCAAGGCGCTGAACGTCGATGTCCATCAGCGCAAAGTGACAATCGGCCAGGGCTGGGGTCAGCAGCGCATCGCCCACAATGTTCTTCATGAAGATCGTGGAACCCGCTCCGACGAAAGCTATCTTGGTCATCAGGCAAACCTTTGGCTTGACGTTATTTTACGGCACCGAGGGTCAGGCCCGCGATGAAGTGTTTCTGCATTAGGAAGAACATGGCCACCGGCGGCAGCGCCGCGACAATGGAACCGGCGCTCATCAGTTGGTAGGCCGCGCGGAATTGCGCGTTAAAGCTGGTAATGCCCGCCGTGACAGGTTGGCTTTCAGCGCCCTGGGTCAGGACAACCGCCCAGAAATAGTCATTCCAGATGAAGGTAAAGATCAACACGCTGAGCGCCGCAATTGCTGGCTTCATCAGCGGCAGCACGACGTACCAGAAGATGCGCCATTCGCTGATACCTTCGACCCGTGCGGCCTCGATCAGCTCGAACGGCAGGGCGCGGATAAAGTTGCGCATAAAGAGGGTGCAGAATCCGGTCTGGAAAGCGATGTGGAACAGGACCAGCCCGGTCTTGGTGTTGTACAGGCCAAGTTGCAAGGTCAGATCGCGAACAGGAACCATCAGGATCTGGAAGGGCACAAAGTTGCCTGCGACGAACATGAAAAAGATCCACAAGTTCGATTTGAACTTGTAGATGCCAAGTGCATAGCCGGTCATGCAGCTGAGCGCCACGGCTCCGATCACCGTGGGAATGGTGATCAGGAATGAATTCAAAAGATACCGTGGCATGTCTGAATTAAAGAACACCTGGCCGTAGTTGAATGCACCCTCAAAGCTTGACGGCAGGCCCCAATAATTCGCGTTGGTGAAATCCGCAGCGGGTTTGACCGAGAATAAAGCCACTGCCAGCAGGGGGCCAAGCCACAAAAGCAAGGCAAGAGGTAACATGGCCTGGTAAGTAATCTGCGCAGCACGGGGTTGTTTTTCGATGGGTTTGGGAAACATCTCAATGCCCCCTTTCTTCGCGGTACATCGACCAGAGGAAATAGGCGATGAAACACAGCATGATCAGGAACAGTATTACCGCGATGGCCGCGCCGTACCCCATGCGGAAACCGTACTCGGACAGGGCGACCTCGAACATATAGTAGGCCAAGACGCGAGAGGACCCGAACGGACCGCCTTGGGTCATGATCGAGATCAGGTCAAAGCTGCGCAGCGCGCCAATGATTGTAACGACAAAGGCGATGAACGTCGCAGGTCGCAGTTGCGGCAGGATGATGTGCCATAGCATCCGCGCGCCTTTGGCCCCGTCCAGACGTCCAGCCTCAATCTGTTCAGGGTCTACGGCGTTCAAGCCGGTCAGGTAGAGGATCATGCAATAGGCGGTTTGCGGCCAAAGCCCCGCGAAGATGATGCCGTATGTGACGAACCGCTCGTCGCCCAGAACGTTGAGCGGGCCGAGGCCAAAGAGGCCGAGGAATTCGTTCAGCAGGCCAAACGTGGGGTCGTAGAACCACGTAAAGACAAGCCCAACCACGACCTGCGAAATCACGAAGGGGAAGAAAAACAGAGACTTATATAGGCGAATACCGACTACGGTCTGATTTAGGAACAAGGCGATGAACAGACCCGCCGGGATCGCGGCCAGATATAGGATCAGCCAGATCAGGTTGTTTTTGAGCGAAATATAGAACGCGTCGCGGTCGACCAATTCCCAGTAGAGATCTTCGTAGTTGCGAACACCGACATATTCCGCGGCACCCAACCCGTCCCATTCGTAAAGCGATAGGTTAAAGGACTGAAAGACCGGGATAATCACGTAAACCATGAAGAACAGCAGGCCCGGGGCCAGAAACAGCCATGGCGCGATGCGCTGTTGGTTTCTGTGGAACCAGCTTTCTTGTTCGGGAACGTCGACAGCGGACATTTTGAATCTCGGGGTTTGGTCAATGGAGTAAGGCGGGTCTGCACCCGCCTTACGCAGGTTTCGGATCAGAGCGGGCCATGGCCCGCTCTGTCCGGTTTAGTTGTCGTAAATACGCTGGCGTGCGCGTTCCAGCTTGGCCAGAATGCGGTCAGCATTGTCGGGCTTGACCATGAATTCCTGGAACCCTTCCATCGATACTTTGGCCATTTCAGCAGGCGCATCACGATCCCAGAACTGCGCTACGCCACCGGGGCTGTTCGATGACAGCATGTTGAATCCCTGCTGCAGGAACTTGTCATTGTCCACCGAGGATTTGGCGTTGACCGGCAACTGACCAAGGTTCGAACCGTTGTTAATTTCGGTCTGTTCATCAGCCGAGACCACAAAGCGCAGGAATTCACGTGCTGCTTCTTTGTTCGATGCGTTGGCAGGGATGTGGAACGTGTCGGTCGGCGCGTCTTCGGCCAGTTCAACGTCTGGGTTGATGGCAACAAACTGGTAGAAGTCCAGTTGGTCGTCGGACAGGCCCGCTTCGCGCAATGGAGCCACAGCGAAGTTGCCCATCAGATACGCGGCGGCCTCACCATTCACCATGAAGGGCAGGGCTTCCTGCCAGCTGTAGGTCTGGTGATTGTCGATGAACGCGCCCATGTCGATCAGCTGTTTCCAGTTGGCGAAGGTCTGCTTGACACGGTCGTCTTCCCAGCTGATTTCACCGTTGGCAAGCTGATTGTGGAAGTCAAACCCGTTGGTGCGCATATTCAGGTAGTCGAACCAACCACCAGCGGTCCACAGGAATTTGGTGCCAATGGTATAGCAGGCGCGGCCGGAATCGACGATTTTCTGGCAGTTGGCCAGTTCTTCTTCCCAGCTGGTCGGCTCGGACAGGCCCAACTCATCAAAGATGTCTTTGCGGTAATAAACGCCCCACTGGTAATAGGTGTAGGGCACGCCCCACTGCTTGCCATCAATGGTCATCGCGCCTTTGGTCGAGGCAAGGTTCTCTGCGATCTCAGGCTCGGCCCACAGGTCCGAGACGTCTTCGAACAGGCCGGCTTCGACATAAGGCTTCATGCGGTTGGCAGCGTACCATGTGGCCACGTCCGGAGTGTCAGCCGTAAGGAAGTTGCGGATCTGCGTTTTGTACGCCTCCCGGTCGATCACCGTTGTTTCGATCTCAAGTCCGGGGTGTTCTGCCGCGAACCGGTCGATCATCGCTTCCATCGTCGCGCGTGGCGCCGGGTTCGATGTATCAAGAAAGATTCGCAGCTCGCCGCTCAGCTCGGCATATGCCGGAACAGCAAGTGCAACGCTCATGGCCAGCGCGGCCGTTGTGCGCTTGTAGATGGAATGCATAGTGTCCTCCCTTAGCTTCCATACTGGTTCCAAATTGTGGAACTTAGTTTTATATGTTGAAAACTACACATCGACTCGGTTAGTCTTGTCAAGACCCTCGTGCCAATGGCCGCGGGGAATAGGAGGAGAAAACCCGCTCGTGGCTGGTGACGGAACAATTGGCAAAGCTTGTGATGTGCTGGATCAGGTCGCGGCCTTCGCGCGCCCGGTCCGCTTTGGCGAGTTGCTGGATCAAAGCAATTTTCCAAAGGCGACACTCTACCGGTTTCTGCAATCGCTGACCAATCAGGGAATGTTGTCCTACGATCCTGACCGGCAGACCTATACGCCTGGGTTGCGGCTGGTACGTCTTGCGCATGCGGCCTGGACCCAAAGTTCACTTGCGCCGATTGCACGGCCGTTTCTGGATGCGCTTAGCCGGGAAACCGGGGAAACCGTTCACCTCGCCCAGTTGGATGCCGGGCAGGTTTTATACGTCGACAAGCGCAATGCGACGCAACCGGTTGAAATGTATTCGCAGGCGGGCAAAGTCGGACCGGCCTATTGCACGGGCGTCGGCAAAGCGATGATGGCACATCTTGAGCCTGACGCGTTGGACAAGGCGGTCTCGCAGCAAAGTTTTCACCGGTTTACTGAAAAAACGCTGGCTTCGGAGCAGCTTTTGCGCGCCGATCTGCAAGTGATCCGTGCTCGGGGTTATGCCGTTGATGATGAAGAACACGAACCCGGCATCATCTGCGTTGCCTGCCCGGTCCTGACGGAAAAAGGACGGATGTTGGGGGCGATCTCAATCACCGGATCGACCGAACGGATGAAGTTTGACCAGTTGCAAGCTTGGGTGCCCCGTGTACGCCGTGTGGCCGATCAGATCGGGGCCGAGGCCCAGGCATGGCGGTTCCCTGAAATCCGCCCAAACGAAAACAATGACAGGATGCAAGCGACATGACAGGTGTCACTCTGAACCAGGCGATCAAGCGATATGGCGAGACGCAGGTAATTCACGGCATTGATCTTCAGATTGAGGATGGCGAGTTCTGTGTCTTCGTTGGCCCCTCTGGCTGTGGAAAATCCACGCTGTTGCGTATGATCGCGGGGTTGGAAGAAACCACCGAGGGTCAGATTCATATCGGGTCCCGCGATGTGACCCATATGGACCCGGCCAAGCGTGGGGTCGCGATGGTATTTCAGACCTATGCGCTTTACCCACATATGACGGTGGCCGAGAACATGGGGTTCGGTCTGCGTATGAACGGAGTCGCCAAAGGCGAGATCGACAAAAAGGTTCAGGAAGCGTCGAATATCCTGAAGCTGGACCAATACCTCAAACGCAAGCCCAAAGCCCTGTCCGGCGGCCAGCGGCAGCGTGTCGCCATCGGACGGGCGATCGTGCGCGGCCCCGAGGTGTTTTTGTTCGATGAACCGCTGTCCAACCTCGATGCCGAATTGCGGGTCGAAATGCGGGTTGAGATTGCGCGGCTTCACAATGAAATCGGCGCGACCATGATTTACGTGACCCACGATCAAGTCGAAGCGATGACGATGGCCGACAAGATCGTTGTGCTTCGCGATGGCCGGATCGAGCAGGTTGGCGCACCAATGGACCTGTACCGCGATCCGGACAATCGCTTTGTGGCTGGTTTCATTGGTTCTCCGGCGATGAATTTTCTGGACTGCGATATTGTCGATGGTCAGGTCACTCATCCCGCGCTCAGTACATCTGTGCCATTGACGGGGACTGTTCCTGCAGGGTCCACCAAAGTAACACTTGGCATTCGCCCTGAGCATATCGAGATTGATCGATCGGGCGACACCTGTGCGGTTGATCTGACCGAGGCGCTTGGCGGTGTAAGCTATTCGTATCTGGTGGCTCCGAACGGCGACAAGTTGATTGTCGAAGAACGCGATGATCAGCGCAGCAAACAGGGTGACAAGATCGGTATCATCGTGCGCCCCGAACGCTCTATGATGTTTGATCCCCAAAGCGGCCAACGGTTCCGCTAAACCATACGTTTCAAAACTGTTCAGCGTGCCAGCCCGCAACTCTGGCACGATTTCCATTTCAATTATCAATAGATTTTGTATCCAATATCCATTAGTACGCAATAGACTAAACCAAAGGCCGCCCGTTTTTGGCGCTAAATCAAAGGACAAAACCTATGCCAGCCAATATATTTTCGGGAACTATGCCCGCGCTGATGACGCCTTGCACAGCTGACCGTACACCGGATTTTGACGCGCTTGTTCGCAAGGGGAAGCAGATGATTGAGGCAGGGATGTCGGCGGTTGTCTACTGCGGCTCGATGGGTGACTGGCCATTGCTGACGGATGAACAGCGTATGGAAGGCGTGGAACGGTTGATCGCGGCAGGTTTGCCGGTTGTCGTCGGGACTGGGGCGATCAACACAAAATCCGCCGTCGACCACGCGGCCCATGCGCAGAAGACGGGTGCCGTAGGGCTGATGGTCATCCCTCGGGTTCTGTCGCGCGGCAGCTCTCCGGCAGCACAGAAAAACCACTTCAAAGCGATCCTGTCAGCGGCACCCGACGTCCCCGCGATCATCTACAACAGCCCGCATTACGGGTTTGCGACGCGGGCCGATCTGTTCTTTGCGCTTCGCGACGAGCACCCCAACCTGATCGGCTTCAAAGAATTCGGCGGAAAAGATGACCTGCGCTACGCGGCGGAAAACATTACGAGCCAGGACGATCAGGTGACGCTTATGGTCGGGGTCGACACCGAGGTCTACCATGGATTCGTCAATTGCGGTGCGACGGGGTCAATAACGGGCATCGGAACGGCCTTGCCGCATGAGGCGTTGCTGTTGGCTGCCCTGTCGCAAAAAGCTGCGCAGGGCCATGCTGAGGCACGGCTACGAGCACAGGAATTGACCGAGGCAATCCACGTCTTGTCCAGCTTTGACGAAGGCCCCGATCTGGTGCTGTATTACAAGCACCTTTTGGTCCTGAACGGTGAAGAGGAATATCGCCTGCATTTCAACGAAACGGATGAGCTGACAGATGCGCAGCGCAACTATTGCGAAGCGCAATATCGCCTGTTCCAAAACTGGTTTAAGGACTGGGCGGGGCAGGGCGGGGTTATCGCCGAATGCATGTGATCGACAGCCACACCGGAGGGATGCCGACGCGGGTCATCCTATCCGACGGTCCCGACTTGGGGGGCGGATCAGTTGCGGATCGGGCGGAACGTCTGGCGAAAAGACACAGGTCGTTTTACCGCTCCATACTGCTGGAACCTCGGGGTCAACCCGCCATGGTCGGGGCTCTATTGGTTGAACCCGTCGACCCGACCTGCGTGACCGGAGTGATCTATTTCGACACCGAAGCCGTTCTGGGTATGTGCGGCCACGGCACGATTGGTCTGGTCGTGACTCTTGCGCATCTCGGGCAAATCGAAGCTGGAATTCACAGGATTGAAACACCGGTCGGTGTGGTGACAGTTGAGCTGCGGGACGCCAACACCGTCACCGTGATCAACATCGAAAGCCGCCGCGTAGCCGCAGAAGTGACGTTGGACGTGCCAGGGTTTGGCCCTGTGACCGGAGACGTGGCTTTTGGTGGCAACTGGTTCTTCATCGTGGACCCCAGCCCAATTACCGTTGAGCCCGGAAATATCCGCAAGTTGACCGATCTGACCATCGCGATCCGCGAGGCATCCATTGCGCAAGGCATTGGTGGCGAGCAGGGTGAGCCAGTCGACCATGTCATTTTGCAGGATCCGCATTCGGTCGAAGGTGTTCACAGTCGCAACTTTGTCCTTTGCCCGGATGATAACTATGACAGGTCCCCGTGCGGCACTGGCAGCTCGGCGCGTCTCGCGTGTCTTGCCGCCGACGGTCTTTTGAGCCCTGGAGAGGAGATTGTGCAGCAAAGCGTTATCGGCAGCCCGTACCGATTGTCCTATCAACTTGGGCAAAAGGGTGGGGTCACCCCATCAATCACAGGGCAGGCCTTCGTCATGGCAAAGTCACACCTGATATTCGGCGAAAGCGATCCGTTCAAAGATGGGATCGAAATGTGACGCACCCCGTTGTTGTCATCGGTGCTGGTGTGGTCGGGATCACAACCGCTCTGGCACTACAGCGCCGAGGGCATTCGGTTCTTGTTCTGGATCGTGACGGTGTGGCCGCGCAAACGTCAGCCGGGAATGCCGGGGCGTTTGCGTTCCCCGAAGTTGAGCCTCTGGCAACGCCGGGGATCATGCGAAAGGCCCCGAAATGGCTGCTTGATCCACTGGGACCGCTCTCCATTCCGCCCGCCTATGCACTTCAGATTGCGCCATGGCTTTTTCGTTTCTGGAAAGCCAGTCGTCCGGCGCGGTACAAAGATCTGCTGTCCGCCCAGGCCAGTTTGATGAACGTCTCCACCCCTGCATTGGAACGGCTGATCATTTCGGTTCAGGGCGAGCCTTTGATGCAGCGGGACGGGCAATTGCAACTGTATGAATCCGAGGCTGAGTTTCGTGCAAGCCTGCCCGGTTGGGCGCTGCGCCGGGACCACGGGATTGAGTTCGAATTGTTGGAAAGTCCCGCCGCAATCGCTGAAAAGCAACCCGGCTTAAGCAAACGTTTTACTCATGCGGGGTTCACTCCGCACTGGCTGAACACGATTGACCCAAAAGCCTGGGTGGAACATTTGGCGAGGGCGTTTCGTACGCGCGGCGGTCAGATTATCCGCAAAGACACTCGGGCACTCCGGCCGAATTCCGACGGAGTTCTGATCCTGACGGATGAGGCGTTGCAGGCATCCAAAGTTATCCTTTGCGCCGGTGCGTGGTCCCATCAATTGGCGAAGACAATCGGGGACCGCATCCCGTTGGAAACGGAACGTGGGTACAACACGACCCTCCCAAAAGGGGCCTTTGATCTGCGGATGCACCTGACCTTCTCCGGGCACGGATTTGTGGCCAGCCGGATCAATGGTGGCGTGCGCGTGGGCGGCGCGGTGGAACTCGGCGGTTTGACTCTGCCGCCAAACTACAAACGCGCGGACACGTTGTTGAACAAGGCCGCGCAGTTCCTGCCGGGACTGCAAACCCAAGGAGGCACGCAATGGATGGGGTTTCGCCCCTCTCTGCCGGATAGTCTGCCGGTGATCGGAATCTCACCCAAAGCGCGCGATGTGATCTATGCGTTTGGTCATGGGCATCTGGGGTTGACCCAATCCGCAGGAACCGCAGAACTGGTCGGAGATCTGATTGACGGCCAAACGCCATCTCTATCCCTAACCCCATTTTCCCCCACTCGTTTCTGAGGAGGAGGCATGCGCAGCGTAAAGACCATTCACGTGATCTCGGCTCAGGCGGAAGGCGAAGTAGGCGATGTGATTGTGGGCGGTGTGCAGCCCCCACCCGGTGATACGATCTGGGAGCAACGCTCATTCATCGCGCAGGATCAGGTACTACGGAACTTCATGCTGAACGAGCCGCGCGGCGGTGTCTTTCGCCATGTAAACCTGCTGGTCCCGCCAAAAAACCCCAAAGCCGACGCGGCGTTCATCATAATGGAGCCTGAAGATACGCCGCCCATGTCTGGGTCGAACGCAATTTGCGTGGCGACAGTGTTACTGGACCGCGGGATCGTACCGATGCGCGAGCCTGAAACGCACCTTACTCTCGAAGCGCCAGGGGGGCTTGTTCAAGTGCGCGCAGAATGCAGGGACGGCAAGGCAAAGCGTATCTTTGTCCGCAACCTGCCAAGTTTTGCTGACAAGATTGCGGTTCCCCTCGAAGTTCCGGGCCTAGGAACCCTGACCGTCGATACTGCGTTTGGCGGCGACAGTTTTGTCGTTGTCGATGCATCTGCCCTCGGGTTCGAGATTGTTGAAGACGAAGCGCGCGACATCGCGCGCCTCGGCGTGATCATTATACAAGCCGCCAACGAACAGCTTGGTTTTGCCCATCCCGGCAATACGGATTGGAACCACATCTCATTCTGCGCGTTCTGTGGTCCCTTGGAAGAGACCGAGACCGGTCTGCGCGGAAAATCCGCCGTGGCCATTCGACCCGGAAAGGTGGATCGCTCACCCACCGGAACGGCGGTTTCGGCACGAATGGCTTTGATGGCTGCCAAAGGACAGTTTAAGGCGCGACAAAGCTTTGAGGCGGTTTCGATCATCGGATCCCGGTTTACAGGGCGCATCGTCGGCGAAACCCGGATCGGCGACCGGGATGCGATCATACCCGAGATCAGCGGGCGGGGTTGGATCACCGGCACCCATCAGCACATGCTGGATCCCGACGATCCCTGGCCTGAAGGCTATCGGCTTAGCGATACCTGGGGTGTTTAGTCCAGCAGTGCTTGAAGATCGTCAACGAGCTGCTTTGAAACCTCAGCATATCCACGCTCGCGGTTTCGCACGCGCGCTGTATAGCGCCGTTCTGAAGGTAACCGCGCGCCTTGATCCACGATATCCGCAAACAAGCGTTCGGCCCGCGCGTCATTGGCTTGGGTTTGCCCTCCGCTAAATTGATCCGGATCGAACGCTAGTACGATTTGTCCGTGATACGGCGCGCTGCCATCGCCCTTTGCAAACTCCATGCTTTCAAGGCTTGTGAGGTCGTCGATCAGAGGCCCCGCCAATAGTTCGATCATGATCGACAATGCTGAACCTTTGTAGCCACCAAATGTCAGCATCGATCCGTCAAGCGCGGCCTGCGGATCGGTGGTTGGCTTGCCCAGGGCGTCAATCGCAACCCCTTCCGGCAAAGGTTTACCCGCGCGTTTGTAAAGCTCGATCTCACCCCGCGCAAAAGCGCTTGTGGCGAAATCAAAGGTGAAGGGGTTCTTGTCCTTTCGCGGCCAGCTAAAGGCCAGCGGATTTGTTCCGAGACTTCCCCGCGTGCCGCCCGCCGGGGCAACCCAGGCGTGGCTGGGCACCATAGAGAGCCCGGCGAGCCCGGCGGAGGACAATCGCTCAACCTCGGGCCAAAGTGCCGAGAAATGAAAGCAGCGGTTGATTGCCATGGCCGCCATTCCGTGTGCGCGCGCTTTCTCGATCAAAATCGGCAACCCCTGCTGAAACGCCAGCAAAGACATTCCACCTTTCGCATCTACCCGCACGATTGCATTGTCCGAGGGCGCGACAACCGGAACCGCATGACCATCAACCTGACCCGCCTTCATGGTCTGGGCGCACATGAAAAGCCGAAACAACCCGTGCGACTGACAGTCATCCATCTGACAGGTGGTCAGCATGGTCGCGATGGCCCGTGCGTGCTCGGGGCCAAAACCCACTCGGGCCAGAACCCGCAGCGAGAGATTCTCGATTTCGTCTGATGTCATTCTGATCATCTCGCTCATGACAAGCCCTCTCGTTTGCGTTGTCTGGTCAATGGATACCGGGGAAAACTGTGGGCATTCAATGTCTGCGGTCGGGAACAGAGTTGGAAATCTTCGCGTCGACGGTTAAGTGTATCCAAAATGCAAAACTGGGCATCCCGTTGACAGCAAAACGCATCATAGCACGGCAAAGCCTGCCGGAAGTTATTGCAAATGACCTGCGCGACCGCGTCCTCAGCGGCGAGTTGGCGGGCGGCGAAACCATCCGGCAAGAAGCCCTGGCCGAAGAGTATGGCGTTTCACGCATGCCGGTTCGCGAAGCGCTGAAACAGTTGGATGCCGAGGGGCTGGTCGTTCTGACCAACAACAGGGGGGCGTCGGTAACTCAGCATTCCATTTCTGAAATCGCCGAAATCTTCGACCTGCGCGCATTGCTGGAGGTCGATCTTTTTCGTCGCGCGATTCCGCGGATGACCACCACGGATGTCACGGCGTGCGAACGGATACTCGAGAAGATGGAGGCTTCGTATGACGCCAACGATGTGGGCGAATGGGGGGCGCTGAACCATCAATTCCACACCTCTCTCTACGCGGCCGCCGGTCGCGGTTTGACCAACACGCTATTGAACAAAGTGTCACTGCAATCCGATCGCTACATCCGTATGCACCTGAGCGTCATGAAACAGAGAGAGCCCGCGCGCAAAGAGCATCGCGAGCTTTTGGCGTTGGCACAGGCAGGTGATGTTGCAACTGCCTGCGCGCTGCTGGAAACCCATATTGGCCGGGCCCGGGATCAGTTGCTGGCGCTGATGGCCAACCGCAGTTCAGAAATAGCCCAGCCAGTAAGATAAAGCCTGTCACCCCTGCATGTCGAACATCAACCGCGCGGTCACGGGGACGGTGCGGGCGATGCTGGGCAACTGCGCCAACTCCATCAGCTTGTCCACGCCATCGCTTACGCCCGCGTCTTCGGTGCTGATGAAAACCATGTCGTTGGTCGACACCATCACCTGATCCTTGGACACACGCAGGACGTACATTTCGGTGAAGAACGCGACATCTGTCCCAACGAAGGATAACGTTGCATCAACTTCGACCACTGTCGATTGACCAACGTTCAGGGACGAAACCTCCTCCATATCAATATCCGCCGTCAGCGTCGCTGTTGCCGCTTTGCGAAAGACATGTTCGATCATCCGCTCGTTTCGAATGTCGATATTTGTCTCGACTGAGGACAGGTCGATCCCGATTTCAACCTTACCGTCCTCAGAGACATGGCCTGACAAGTTGTTGAATGAGTTGACCTCGCCAATGTCGTCGATCTTGATTGTCCCATAAGCCAAGTGCGACGTGTCAGAGTTCAGATCCCAACCCGCCGAAAGTGCCGGGGTCGCAACAATTGCCGACGCAATCGTGAACGCAATGTGCAGAAGTTTCATTTCTTTCCTCCAAGGTATATGCAAGGTCTGACCGCGTGGGCACGGCCCATGTCATGACAAACACAGACAGGGCGCGATTTATTCGATGGTCGCCGAAATGAATTCCGAACAGGCGGTACGCGCCGCAGTCCAAACACATTCCAAACGCGTGTGGCGATTTGGTCTTGCGCTTTCGGGTGCGTCGGATCTTGCAGATGACTTGTTGCAGGCCACTTGCTTGCGCGCACTGGAAAAGCACCATCAGGTAACATCCTATGAGCGATTAGACTCTTGGCTGATGACAATCTGCCGGTCCATCTGGCTGAACGAGCTGCGCGCACGATCTGTACGCAAGGCGCAGGCGCTGTCCGTGACACCGGAAACCGAGTTGGTTGCCACTGGCACAGATGTTGAAACGAATATTTTCGCCGCTGAAGTGTTTACCAAAGTGATGGAGTTGCCGGAGGCGCAGCGCGAAACGGTTATGCTGGTGTTTGTTGAAGGATACAGCTACCGCGAAGCGGCGGCTTTGCTGGACGTTCCAATCGGCACAATCATGAGCCGGCTGTCAAACGCCCGGCAAAAACTTAAAACAGTTCTGCAGCACGACGCGGCTGATACCGTTCGACGGGGTGGTAAATGAAGTTTTCCGACGAAACGCTTGTGGCATATCTGGAAGGCAAACTGGATGAGGCCGAGGCAGACGTGCTGGAAACAGCGGTTGCCGAGGATCACGAGCTTGAGAGTCGCCTGATGGCGCTTGATCCGTTTGCGCCTGTTGTCCAACGCGTGTTCGAAGACCTGCCCGCAAAAACGCCGGATGTGGTGCTGCCACCGCCTGCTATGCGGGACCACAACCCATTGCGGTTGTTGGCCGTTGCAGCATCGGTTGCGATTTTGGCCGTGTCGGCGACCTATTGGGCCATGCGTCCAAAACCCTTGGGATGGACCGAACAGGCGGCGATTTATCAGTCGCTCTATGTTCCGGAAACGATTGCTGCGCTGGATAGCTCACCACAGGCAATTGATGCGCAATTCGCGCAGGCCGAAGCGCAACTTGGGCGGTCGCTGAACCGGGATGTTCTTGAAAGTATTCCGGGCTTGGACCTCAAGCGGGCGCAAGTATTGTCCTTCAAGGGCAAACCACTGGTACAGATCGTATTCGCCGATGAACATGGCCAGCCTCTGGCTTTTTGTGTGATCCGTCAGGGGGCAGCCGCACCAGAAAAGGACGTCAACCACACCGTTCTCAGCGGTCTGGCCACCGCGGATTGGTCAAAGGACGGCTATGGCTACATGCTGATCGGAAGCAGTGAACAAACTGATCTGACCGAGAACATCGACCTTCTGACCGGCGCATTCACGGGTTGATCAAATGAGTTTCACAAAACCTCTTGTGAACCATGTCGAAAGCCCGAACAATACGGCTTATGACGCCCAAGAATGTGTTGACAGATACAGACCAGCCGGACCCTGAGGACTGGCCGCGCAGCATCTACGATGTCGACACGCCGGATGAGGAAGACCTGTGGTTCCTGCCGCAGGACGAGGCGGACGAGACATCCGACATCCTTCCGCTGGGCCCCAGATCAGAACAGAAGCGCCTGTTTGACCCAAGGGAATGGCGCGAGGCACAATCTGAGCTGTCCGCAGAACTGGCCGATTTGGCGATAACCTTCGGGGCATTGGATGAGCGCCTTCGCGCGGGACCGGATGGCTGGGGTCATCGACTGGCATTGATGGAGGTTTCTGATCTGGGATGGTGGACAGGTGACCGCATCAGTGTGGACCGGCTGGCACTTTGGACCGGATTGCGTATTGGTGCGACGGGCGATGATGTGCAGGCCTTGTTCCGCGCAGGCTGGGCCGTGCGGCGATTGACATCAGGGGCAGGCCCCTCCCACGGGGGGTGGCAAAACGGTCTTTCAGCATTTCTGGATCGACAGGCACAAGGGATCGAAGACGTGCCCGAATCGGTCTCGGACCTCGCCGATGTGATGAATAGCGCGGAACCATTGCACCCGGTGATCCAAGCCGCGATCGGTTTTCATGCCTGGCGGGCTTTGGCGCAAGGGATCAGTGAAGACACCGAAGCCGCCATAATCGCCGCCCGCCATGCGGCCACCATGGGGCGCGGCGGCGCTCGGTTCATGCCTCTTGCCTTGTCTGGCCCCGGAGCGCTGAGGGGCAGTGGCACACCCGTGGAAAAACTATCCGCCTGGATTGGCGGCGCAGGGCAGGCCTCACTCGCGGCGTTGCTGCATCTGGATCGGGTCCGGCTCTGGGGGCAAAAGGCGCGGGATGCGACGCAGGATCTCAGCGGTCGCACACCACCTTTGCTGATTGATGCATTGATCGCATGGCCGATGATTTCTGCTCCTTTGGCCGAAGAACTGACGCAAGCCTCACGTGCGGCGGTGCAACGAAACCTGGATCGATTCTACAAACGCGGATTGCTGCGCGAAGTCACGGGACAGGGCAGGTACAGGGTTTGGACCGCCGCCTTGTGACCGCGCATTAGCAAGATTCAGTTGCATTCAGATGGGTCTTGCTGTTTCTGGAAGGCCAAATGGATCAACCAGCCCGGTGGAGTAAAACCATGACAAACAAAGCAATTATCACGGGCGTTACCGGTCAGGACGGCTCTTACTTGGCCGAGCTGTTGTTGGCAAAAGGGTATGAAGTTCACGGGATTAAACGCAGGGCTTCCTCTTTCAACACGCAGCGCATTGATCACATCTATCAGGACCCGCACGTCCCTAATCCAAAGTTTCACCTTCACTACGGAGATCTCTCGGACTCTTCGAGCCTGACGCGGATCATTCAAGAGGTGCAGCCTGACGAAGTGTATAATCTCGGCGCACAATCACATGTCGCCGTCAGTTTCGAAGCGCCTGAATACACAGCTGACGTTGATGCGTTGGGAACGCTACGCCTGCTTGAAGCGATCCGATTTCTGGGTCTTGAGAAGAAGACCCGGTTTTACCAGGCATCGACCTCGGAACTCTATGGCTTGGTGCAGGAAACGCCGCAACGGGAAAACACGCCGTTTCATCCACGCTCGCCCTATGCAGTTGCCAAACTCTATTCCTATTGGATTACCGTTAACTATCGCGAGGCATATGGCATGTATGCTTGCAACGGGATCCTCTTCAACCACGAAAGCCCCCGAAGGGGAGAGACTTTCGTGACACGTAAAATCACACGTGGATTGGCCAATATTGCCCAAGGGTTGGAAGACTGTCTGTATATGGGGAATATCGACAGCCTGCGAGATTGGGGGCACGCACGCGACTATGTTCAGATGCAATGGTTGATGCTGCAGCAAGAGTCTCCCGACGACTTCGTTATTGCGACCGGAAAGCAATATTCGGTGCGTCAATTCATTGAATGGTCAGCGCAGGAGTTGGGCATCACGCTTGAGTTTGCAGGTGAAGGCCTAGACGAAACTGCGATCGTGTCGCATATCGAAGGGGATGATGCGCCAGCCTTGAAAACCGGAGACGTAATTATGCGCATCAATCCACGCTATTTCCGTCCCGCCGAAGTCGACGCATTGCTAGGCGACCCTTCGAAGGCGCGGCAGAAACTTGGCTGGCAGCCGGAGCAAACCGCGCAGGACATGTGCGCCGAAATGGTCGCTGAAGATCTGAAAACGGCCAAACGCCATGCCCTATTGAAAGAACACGGGTATTCAACCCCCGTAAGTTTCGAGGTCAATTGAGGTCCAGCCATGCGCAAGATATTCGTGGCAGGTCATCGCGGCATGGTGGGCAGCGCCATTTTGCGCCAACTGGTTGCCCGCCAATCGACGGGGGACGCGTTTGAACTGATTACGCGTTCTCGAAATGAATTGGACCTGACCTCACAGGCAGATGTTCGCGACTTTATGCAAAGGACACGTCCAGACGTCGTTATTCTGGCCGCCGCCAAGGTGGGTGGAATTCACGCCAACAACACGTACCCTGCTGATTTCATTTATGAGAACATGATGATTGAATGCAACGTAATCCATCAGGCATTCGCTGCAGGTGTCCGTCACCTGCTGCAATTGGGAAGCTCTTGCATCTACCCGCGAGACGCCGCGCAGCCGATGTCAGAAGATGCGTTGATGACGGGCAAACTAGAGCCCACAAACGAGCCTTATGCGGTCGCGAAAATCGCGGGCATCAAATTGTGCGAAAGCTATAATCGTCAACACGGCGTCGACTACCGCTCGGTTATGCCGACAAACTTGTATGGTCCCGGTGACAACTTTCATCCAAAGAACAGCCATGTCCTGCCGGCCTTGATCCGCAGGTTTCATGAAGCTGTTCTTGACGGCCGGGATGAGGTCGTGGTTTGGGGCAGCGGCAAACCAAGGCGCGAGTTTTTGCATGTCGATGACATGGCCGCTGCCTCTTTGTTCGTTTTGGACCTTCCGCGAAAGGACTATGAGGCCAACACGCAACCTATGCTCAGCCACATCAACGTGGGCTACGGTCAGGACATCTCGATCTCCGAACTGGCGGCCTTGATTGCCGACGTCACTGGGTTCAAAGGTCGCATCACGTTTGACACCAGCAAGCCGGACGGAACAATGCGCAAATTGATGGATGTCTCTCGCCTTGCCAATATGGGGTGGAAAGCGCAGATTTCTTTCGAGCAGGGGTTGCGGGACACCTACGCGTGGTATCTTGACCATGCCGCCGATGGGTCTGGCGTGTGACCGCCGCCCAGGCATTTCCCGAGCGGCGTGCAGTATTAGAACCAGCGACCGACCGCAACCAGTGTGGGTTCCAATGTCGTTGTGTCTGATATCGCGGAAATAACTTGAACATCCACTTGGGAGTCCGAAGCGGCACCGACGCTCAAAAACCGCGATAAACCACCGCCGCTGCCGCTTATTGCGGTTTCACTGCCAGCCGCGAAGGTGGCTGGAAAGCTCCACGTCTGCACAGTGCTGGTGAACAAGGGACCCAGGTTTGCAGTACAGTCGACCGCGCTTAGTTTTGCTGTGCAAATTTGGGTGCCGTCCGCGAAACGAACAAACTCGCCATCGGATGTGCTGCCACGTTCGATGACCGATCCAGTCGGCGTCCCGCTGCTTTCGGAAACTGATCCCAACACATTCCCGGGCCCATACCCGTAGTCGGCGCGCATGAGACGCCCGGTTGAAATGTCGTCTGCACTGGATTGAACCGCGGCGCCACTCACAACCCCCGATGCGGGATCAAATCGCATCGCCTCGGTCCAGTTGCCGCCATCTGGTGAGACCTTGATGGTAAACCCGGTGTCGCCGGACAACCCCATCTCGGCGTGGCCCGTCCAGTTTGACTGAAACAACAGCGAAGCTGTGTCACCAGAACTCGCCTTGTTGATCTTCAGCTGGTGACCACCGCCATCGTGGCTCAACAATGTGGCTGGGGATCTCACGGACAGGCGGTTGGTGCTGTCGGAATTTGTGGCAACTCCGACACCAGTCAGATTTTGTGTGTTGACCGGTGGGTCAATCCAGTCTGACCCATCCCACACTTTCATTTGGTCTGAATTGCTGTCCCAAGCGCGCCAGCCCTCAACAGGTGTGACAAAGGACCAGCCATTGTCGATCCATGCCGCCAGATTGCCCGCCTGACCACTCCAATCGCCGGTGGGGGCGGCACCAAGCGCATGAATTTCGCCTTGCGATGGCGCAGAGGGAGGTGTGATCGCGTTCAACGATGTGATAGTCAACTGAACCACCAGGTCCAACTGCCGCAACGCTTCGTTGTGGGTGACATGCTTCTGCGCCTGTGCGGGTTGCAGAAAGGGCAGGTTCAATCGGGGAGAAATTTGAGACACGAACGTCCTCCTGTGGCTGTCAATCCGACATTGATTGCGCGCCACACTGCCGTATCTCTTATGAATCCCGGCTGACCTAGCCGAACGCCTGGGCCATGATCTGTTAACGACTGCGGATAGAAGTCGTTTGGCCAACGCTTATGACCATACGAAAAAAGATTGCGGATTAGACTATTACTGCGCGGCGCGTTCTGCGGCGACGATGTCGTGCAAATACCGGCTCAGATCGCCGCGCAGGTCTTCGCGCGCCAGCGCGAACGCGACCGTTGCCTGCAAGAACCCCGATTTTGAACCGCAATCAAAACGCTGCCCTTCAAATTTGTAACCAAATACGGGCACGCCGTTTCCAATGTCTTCGGCAATTGCATCGGTCAGTTGGATCTCACCGCCGCTGCCGGTCTTCGTTTTGTTCAGGTTGTAAAGCACGGACGGCCCAAGCACATAGCGCCCGATGACAGCCAGCCGCGAAGGTGCCTTGTCGGGCTCAGGCTTTTCGACCATGCCCTTTGCTCTGACGACGGGTCCAATGTTCTCGCCAACATCCAGAATTCCGTATGAAGACGTTTGCTCTGGCGGCACTTCCATGGCCGCGACCATGTTCCCGCCCGTCTCTTCGTAAGCTTCAATCATTTGCTGAAGGCAGGGCTTGTCTGCCGCGATAACATCATCCGGCAACATCACGGCAAATGGCTCATCTGCAATCAGGCGGCGCGCGCACCAGACTGCGTGACCAAGCCCCAGGGCCTTGTGCTGGCGGATATAAGCAATCGCGCCACTTTCCATATTGGTCGCACTCAAGGTTTCCAGAAGGTCATCCTTACCCTTGGCCTTGAGCTCCTGTTCCAGGATCAAGTTGTGGTCAAAATAGTCCTCAAGTGCGGACTTGCCGCGCGATGTCACAAAAATGAATTCCTTGATCCCCGCCGCGCGGGCCTCGTCGATCGCGTACTGAACCAGAGGTCGGTCCACCAAGGTCATGATTTCCTTGGGAACCGATTTTGTCGCCGGCAAAAACCGCGTACCCATTCCCGCGACAGGGAAAATCGCTTTGGTAACCTTGCGTGTCATTTTACCTCTCAAATTCGATTCGTATCTGTCGACGTGCTGCGTCGTCTTTGCCTTTTAATATGCGCCAACTACGGATCATTCAATGTTCCGGTTCACACAGGGAAGTTATCGGACAAATGGTGCCAGCTTGATATGGCGAAGTCAAAACCCGCGTCCTTAGGTTGGCGGGCTACTTAGTTTCACATTGCCATCATGATCAGAATGGAGCGCCCCCGACCCTAAATTTGGAATCGAGGGCGCATCAGTCAGCTTCGCGCCAGAATAGCGTCCAGCGAATCGTGTTCGGCCACGAAATGGTCGGGCGCAATTTCGCTTAAACGCGGGACATAATCCGTTTGTCCTTTGGATAAACGGCTGGGCAGGAACCGTAATCCGGCTTTGGGGTCCATTGGCGACGGTAGCTCGCCTGGCAGTTTCAACCTTTGCCTGGTGCGCTCGACATCCGGGTCCGGAATAGGGACAGCCGAGATCAAGGACTGGGTGTACGGATGCACGGGCTCCGAGCAGATTACCTCTCCATCCCCCAATTCAACGATACGGCCCAGATACAGCACCATGATCCTGTTCGAGATCGCGCGAACGACGGACAGATCGTGGCTGATAAAGATCATCGACAACCCAAACTCCTGTTGCAGTTCACGCAACAATGCGACGATTTGCGCCTGAATGGACACGTCCAAAGCGGACACCGCTTCGTCACAGATAATCAGTTTGGGCTTGTTGACCATGGCCCTTGCAATACCAACCCGCTGGTTCTGCCCGCCAGACAGCTCATGCGGATAGCGGTTGATCATATTGGCGCTAAGCCCAACGCGTTCCATCATGCTTGCCACCAACGCCTTGCGTTCACGCTCGGTCAGGTCAGGGCGATAAGTTTTGAGGGGCTCTGCAATGGACGCTGAAATTGTCATGCGCGGGTCAAGGCTGGCGAGCGGATCCTGAAACACGATCTGCAAGTCCTTGCGGTATTTGTTCAGCTCTGACCGTCTCAGACCAACAATAGGATGTCCCAGCCAACTGACATTGCCCGCATTGGGTTCGATCAGTTGCAAAACAGCGCGCGCCAACGTGGATTTGCCACAGCCGGATTCGCCAACGATACCCAAGGTTTCGCCCTTGCGGATATCAAAGCTGACGCCATCCACGGCTTTCAGCGGCACTTTGCGGCCAAACAACCCTCCGGAAACGGCGATGGGAAAATGCACCTTGATATCGTCGACTTTCAGCAACGGTTCTTCGTTTTTTTCCAGGGCCTTCGGCGCGTCACCAGCATCAATACGCGGCATCGCTTCAAGCAGCGTGCGCGTATAATCATGCTGAGGCGACCGGAAGACGTCGCGCGTGTCGCCATTCTCGACAAACTCGCCCATACGCATGACTTGGATGCGATCACACATCCGCGCGACGACACCCATGTCATGTGTGATCAGGGCAATTGCAGTGCCTTCGTCCTTTTGCAGGCGCACCATCAAATCCAGAATGTCGGCTTGAACGGTGACATCCAAAGCCGTGGTCGGTTCATCCGCAATCAGCAGCTTTGGGTTACATAGCATCGACATTGCGATCATGACCCGTTGGCGCATACCGCCCGACAACTCATGTGGGTATTGGTCCAGACGGCGCGCGGCTTCGGGTATACGCACGCGGTTTAGCCATTCGAGACAACGCGCCCGCGCGGCTGACCCTTGCAGACCTTCGTGAACCTGAAGGACCTCGCGCATTTGCTGGCCGACCTTCAGATGCGGTGTCAGGGCGGTCAATGGGTCCTGAAAGATCATCCCAACGTCGTCACCGCGGATTTGGTTCAACTTGTTCACGGGCAGGTTCAGGATTTCCTTGCCGTTTAGCATCGCTGAACCAGCCGCGTGACCAGCCGGAGGCAACAACCCCATCGCCGCCATGAAGGTCTGACTTTTGCCCGACCCACTTTCGCCGACAATTCCCAGACACTCTCCGGGGTTGATGTCGAAGCTGATACCTTTGACGGCCTCGACAACTCCATCAGGGGTGTCAAAGCGGACGCTCAGGTTTTTGACGGAAAACAAACTCATATCAGCGATCCTTTGGGTCCAGGGCGTCTCGTAGGCCATCACCGATGAAGAACATGGTGATGATGATGGCGACGTAGAATGTCAGCGGATACATCAATTGCCACAACGTGCCGTAGCTCATGGTGCCGGCCCCTTCGGCGATCAGGCGTCCCAATGATGTATAGGGCTCCGAGATGCCAAGGCCTAGGAAAGAGATAAAGCTTTCCGTCAGGATCATCTCGGGCACCAGAAGCGAGGCGTAGACGATCACGACCCCCAGAAGATTGGGCAAGATGTGGCGATACATAATGGTGAACTCACTGACGCCTGCCGCGCGTGCCGCCTCAATAAATTCACGGTTCTTCAGGGTCAGAGTCTGCCCCCTGACAATCCGCGCCATGGTAAGCCATCCGACCGCACCAAGGGCGATGAAAAGCATGAAGAACGACCGTCCCGCCACCACAAGCAGCAAAATGATGACCAATGTCGCCGGGATCGCCAACAGAATGTCGACAAAACGCATCATCACGCTATCGGTCCGCCCGCCGATGTAACCGGCGGCGATCCCGTAGCAGGTGCCGACGATCAGAGCAGTTGCGGCCCCGATCAGGCCCACTAGCAACGACGTCGTTGTCGCCTGAATAACGCGGCTGTAAAGGTCGCGCCCCAGATCATCGACACCGAAATAGTGACCGGTTTCGACGGATGGCATACCCATTCCACGCACGTCGCCCATGACATCCCAGTCGATCTCTTCATTGCTCCAGACGGCAAAGTATGGACCGAGGATCGTGAACAGAACGATCAGTCCCAGAATGAAGACACTCGCCATTGCAGCTTTGTTCCTGACAAAACGCATTCGCGCGTCTTGCCAGAGTGAACGCCCTTGAACGACCGTGTAATCGGTGATGTCTTCGGCCAGATGGGCGGCTTTTTGTGATTTTCCAAGCATGTGCCTGCCCCTCAGTAACGGATTTTCGGATCGAACCAGGCATAGGCCAGGTCGGTCAGCAGGTTGACGATGACGGTGAGCGCTCCGTACAGGATCGTGACACCCAGCAGTACCGCATAGTCACGCGACAGGGCCGAGCCGACATAGGCTTGCCCCAACCCGCCGGTCGAGAAATAGATGTCCACAAAGACCGAACCGGTCAGCACATAGACAAAGACCGGGCCCAGATAAGACACCACGGGCAACAGGGTAGGTTTCAGCGCATGACGCCAGATCACGGTTCTTGTCGGCAGCCCCTTGGCGCGGGCGGTGCGGATGAAGTTCGAGTTCAGAACCTCCAGCATCGACGACCGGGTGATCCGGGCGATGGACCCCATGTAAGAGGTCGCCAGCGCGATGACCGGCATGATCAGGTATTGCCATTGCCCTCCGTTCCAGCCACCGCCGGGCAACCATCCCAGCCAGAGCGTGAAGGTCAGGATCAGGATCGGGCCCATGATGAAGTTCGGCAACGCTTGTGCAGCGATCCCGAGACCGACGGCGAAATAGTCGATCCAGCTGTTGTGCTTGATTGCGGCAGCGATCCCCAGGCTGACACCAACCGCGGTCGCGACCAGAAATGACAGCGATCCATAGGTGAGCGAAATCGGGAATCCCTGCGCGATGATGTCATTGACGTCCCGGTCCTTGAATTTGAAGGACGGGCCGAAATCGAAATGCACGACGATATTGTACAGGTAGTCCCAGAGCTGTTTCCACAGCGGTTGGTCCAGCCCGTAACGCGCCTCGATATTGGCCAGAACCTGAGGCGGTAGAGGCCGCTCCGAGGTGAAAGGCCCGCCAGGCGCGAAGTGCATCAGAAAGAAACAAGCGACGATCAGCAAAAGGATCGTCGGAATTGCGACCAACAGTCGCCGAACACTATAGGCAAGCATTGTTCTGCCCCCACGTTTATTGGCCTTGCCCCGGGTGGTCCCGGGACAAGGCGTGGTTCAAAGACGATTACTCGGCGATCTTGTAGAGGTTTTTCGAGTACCAGTTCTGCTCGACATTGTTCACCGGCCAGTTCCCGACGTCGCTGTCCATCATGTAGACGCCAGCATAGTGATAGATCGGGATCACAGGGGTTTCCTGCGCGATGATACGCTCAACCTCGGTATAAAGCGGCGCTGCATCATCAGAGGTCTTGGCTTCGGCCAACAGTTCATCAACGCGGCCGTTGTTGTACTTGCCGTCGTTGTAGCCAGAATCGGACTGAAGCAGATCGAGGAAGGTCGAGGCTTCGTTATAGTCGCCACACCACGCGCCGCGGGCCAGATCAAAGTTCTGATTGCCGCGCTCCTCCAGGAACACTTTCCATTCCATGTTGGCAAGTTGCGCATCAACGCCCAACTTTTGCTTCCACATCTGGCTGAGAGCAACGGCCACTTTCTTGTGCGCTTCCGAGGTGTTGTAGACCATCTCGAAACTCAGCGGGTTGCCGGGGCCATATCCAGCCTCTGCCAACAACTCTTTGGCCAGCTCATCACGCTCGGCCTGAGACATTGATGTCATTTCCACTTCCGGGGCGGTAAAGTCCGCAGTCGCCTCGGGCGCAAAAGTAAAGGCTTGTGGCTGACCACCGGCCATCACTTTTTCGGTGATAATCGCGCGGTCCACGGCCAGTGAAAGAGCCTGACGGACATTCGGGTCTTTGAAAGCTTCTGGACCGCCTTCCGATAGGTTGAAGGTGTAATAATAGTTACACAGACGCGGGAAGCTGATGGCTTCTTCCGGATGCTCGACTTTCAGGCGCGGATACTGCCCTGCAGGGATCTCGGTACGGTCAAGCTCACCTGCCAGGTAGCGGGTCAAAGCCACGTTTTCGTCATTGATGACCAACGCTACGACCTTTTCGATGATCGTATTGTCATTGTCCCAGTACATTTCATTGCGTTCACGTACAGAACGTTCCTGCGGCAGATGTTCGGTCAGAACATACGCACCGTTCGAGACAATGTTCCCCGGTTTCGTCCACGCATCACCAAATTCTTCGATCACTTTCTGCGGGGCCGGGAAGGTGGTCGAATGTGTGGTCATCTGCGGGAAATAGGGCAGGGGGGCGCTCAGGCGGACTTCCAGAGTTTTGTCGTCGAGGGCTTTTACGCCCAGATCGTCGACAGGTTTTTCACCGGCAATAATGGCGGCCGCATTTTCAATCGACATCAATTCCATGAACCACGCGTAGGGCGACGAGAGTTCGGGATCGACGGCACGTTTCCACGCATAGACGAAATCGCCGGCAGTCACCGGATCACCGTTCGACCACTTCGCGTCATCGCGCAGGGTGAAGGTGTAGACGTCTTTGGTGTCGTTGGCCGCAAAGCCTGTCGCCACGCCGGGAACCAGATTGCCGTCTTCGTCCTGGTTCATCAGACCTTCGAAAAGGTCGCGCACAATCTCGGCGCCAGACACATCCTCAACGACCTGCGGGTCTACCGAGCTGTGTTCATCGAGAACACGATAGGTAAAGGTCTGATCATCGGCCAGCGCTTCGCCGGTTTCCGGATGTGTTCCAGCCGCGAAGGCCGCAGTTGTGATGAGGGTCGAGGACAATAGCCCCGCCAATGACGTTTTGACTAAGCGGTTCATTCTGGTTGCTCCCATTTTTTGTGGTTTCGGGCCGTCTCGCAAAGGTGACACGGCACCGGATACCGTTGTTTCCGAAATCCAGCAGGCCTTTGCTTTGATCTAGATCGCAGCAGCGCACAGTTTTCGGCCGCTTCGACCGATGAGATGTCGGAACTTGGTTGCGAAAGTTGTCTTTCACTACCGCGGAACGTGGCATTTATTCGGCGAATGCGAAAGCCATAGCGTTGTTTTGCAGGCCAATCGGCAGATTTGGTCTGTGTTTGCCCGGGTGACGAAATTTTGTTTTGCGACACCTCGTTCGCATGACATTTTTGTGAACCCAGGATTTACGAATCTGCAAATATCGCGAAGCCGCGTGATTCGTTTCGCGCGTCAGCGTGCCAGTTTCTGCGTCGCGTCCCGGTCAGGAAAGCAATTGGATCGCTGTCCCGTCGCCTCCTGCCACCGCCCGATAGAACGACGAGTCTTAAATCCCGGCAGACCGTCAACGCCGCCCACATCGTGGCCCAATTCCACGAGAGCGCTCTGCATTTGCGCGATGTCAGAGCGATAAAGCTTTCCCACTGCGTCCCAAGGCGCTTTGAAATCGCCAACGCCATATTTGATACGGTCCCCCACGTGACCCACAAACAAAGCGTAGAGGTCGCTGGTGTTGTAGTCTTTGAGGACATAGAAATTGGGCGTGACGACAAACGCCGGCCCGAAGCGCCCGGCCGGCAACATCAGATACCCTTCGCCGGCCAGTTCATGGTCCGGGAAGGGGCGGCCTGAAACCCGAGTTATACCCATGTCTGCCCAGTCTTGAATGGGACGCCCTTGATCAGGGCCTTCCAGCGTACAGGAGACGTTGTTGGGCAACGAGACTTCGAACCCCCAGTCGCGACCGGGAACCCAACCATGGCGCATCAAATAGTTCCCGATTGATGCGATCGTGTCATCAGCCGATCGCCAAATGTCGGCCTTGCCGTCGCTGTTGCCATCCGTTGCGAACGTTAGAAAGTTCGAGGGCATGAACTGTGGCTGCCCCAGCGCGCCTGCCCAACTGCTTTTCATTGCCACGCCGCCCGCATGACCCGCCTCAGCGATTTGCAGGGCTGCGATGAGTTCTCCGGTGAAATAATCCGCCCGTGTGCTCATGAATCCTTTTGTGCCGAGCACCTGAAATGTGTTGTGGCGAATGGGCACCTGCCCATAGCCGCTCTCACGCCCCCAAATACCCAGAATAATATGTGCGGGCACCCCAGTATGCGCCTCCACGCGGTTCAGGGTTTCGCGGTGACGGTGCGCCATTTTCCGCCCGACCGAAGTCGCACCCTTTACCGATCCAGCATTGAAATAACGCTTAGGTGCCCCAAACTCGGCCTGTTTCTGGGATTTCTGTGTCTTTTTGGGAAAACCCGGCGGCTCCAAATCCGGCAGGTCCCAATTAAGTGTCACACCTTCAAAGGCCTGCGTCATGGTGTCCCGTGAGACGCCCTTTGCTTTTGCGCGCGGCCAGACGGCTTCCCACAACCATGACTGGAACAGGCCTTCAACTTCAGCCTTATTTTGCGCGTGCAAAGTTGTCGCCGCACAAATGAAAGAAAGAGTTAGAAGTAGGGTGCGCATTGTTTTTCCTCGCCCGTGCGGTTCTGCAAGTCAACGTATTTGGACGCTGAATGGTGTTCAGGTGGACCACCTCTGCCTTGAGCACAGCAAAAGGCCTTGAGAAATTCTGTGACTCTGCCGATAGTTGACCCGAACCCGAGGTATCAGAGGTTGGGCAGGCGTGACAAATTCCCGAGTGTCTACGGCAATACTGCTACATCTGACATTAGTGTTCGGAGTCCTGTTTTTGGCGCGGTCCGCTGGCGCGAGCGACAGTTTCCTGGACCCGCAGGGACCAATTGCGGCGGTTCAAAGAACGCATCTGATAAGAGCGACGGTTCTTATCATGATCGCTGTAGTTCCTGTTCTGATCCTCGTGCCGTTCATCGCCTTTCGGTATCGGCGTCGTGCGAAAAGCGCGGCGGTCTACCGACCCCATTGGGATTTTTCAGCAAAGCTGGAATTTCTGATGTGGGGCATACCGGTTCTGATCGTCATAATTCTCTCGGTCTACCTATGGAAAGCGACCCACAGGCTTGACCCATACAGCGCACCATTCGGCGAGGAACCCGCGTTGCGGGTGCAGGTTGTTGGTCTCGATTGGAAATGGCTGTTCATTTACCCCGATCTGGGAATTGCCAGTGTGGGGGAGCTGGGCATTCCAACCAAACAGCAGGTTGCTATGACGCTGACGACAGACACGGTGATGCAGTCATTTTTGATCCCGGCGCTGGCGGGGCAGATTTACGCGATGCCAGGCATGACGACCCAATTGCACATCGTGGCAGATACGCCCGAGACGATGTTGGGAGAAAACACGCAGTACAACGGTCGTGGCTTTACCAAACAAAAGTTCAACACCAAGTCGATGACGCCTTCCGATTTCAACGCTTGGGTAGAAAAAGTCAGGACCAACGGAATTCTGCTGGACCCGGCCACGTACAATACACTTGCAATGCGAACCGACCGCGATGAGGTTCAGGCCGCGCTCGGCACACCGCAGATGCCCGAGAATGCGCTGTATTTCACTCTGGATGACGGTGACCTCTTCCATACGATCCTCGGCAGGTATCACAGCGGAGAATCCTTGGCGCCAAACCAGCAACCCGGGACCGTTTCATTCGGGCAGGAGGCCAGTCAATGACATCCACTGACAGCTTCTTTGGCCGCCTTAGTTGGGATGCATTTCCCGTCGCTGGACTTATCCAGAACCCCGGAGCGAACGAAATCGTTGCGAACGCCGCCGCCGCAATCGTCTTGATTGGGGCCGCGACCGTTATCGGCCTGCTGACATGGTTTCGTTTGTGGGGACCGCTTTGGCGGGATTGGTTGACCAGCGCGGACCACAAGAAAATCGGCATCATGTACATCGTGTTCGCGATCGTCATGCTGGCACGCGGGGTCTTGGAAGGCGTCGTGATGCGCGCGCAACAGGCGATGGGCCCCGGGGATGGGTTTCTGGAACCGGAACACTTTGCCGAGCTGTTCAGCACGCACGGGACGATTATGGTCTTTTTTGTTGCCGTGCCGTTTGTGTTCGGCGTCGCCAACTACCTTGTTCCACTGATGATAGGCGCGCGTGATGTCGCTTTTCCGGTCATGAACCAGATCGGGCTGGGCCTGACGGTTTCGGCGGGCATGATGCTGATGATCTCGCTTGTTATTGGTGAGTTTTCAACCGGTGGCTGGACAGCTTATCCGCCTTACACAGGTGCCGCGTTCAACCCCGGGGTAGGGCCAGATTATTGGATTTGGGCCATTGTCGTGTCCGGAATTGGCACCACCCTGACAGGCATAAATTTCGCCGTCACAATCTACAAACTACGCGCGCCCGGAATGAAATTCATGCGGTTGCCGATGTATTGCTGGACGATCATCTGCAGTTCGATCCTGATTGTGTTTGCAATGCCGCCTTTGGGCGTAGCCGCGTTGTTGCTCGCCGCTGATCGCTATCTGGATTTCCACTTTTTCACCAATGATCTCGGCGGCAACATGATGAACTATGCCAATCTGTTCTGGTTGTTCGGCCACCCCGAGGTATATTTGCTGGTTTTGCCGGCCTATGGCATCTATTCCGAAGTCTTCGCGACGTTCTCGGCCAAACGGCTTTACGGATACAACTCGCTGGTCATCGCGACCATGTCCATCGCGGTGCTGTCGTTCACGGTGTGGCTACACCATTTCTTCACGATGGGACAAAGCGCACTTATCAACGCGGTGTTTGGAATAGCCACCATGCTGATCGCTATTCCTACGGGCGTGAAGGTCTATGACTGGATGGCGACCTTGTACCGTGGCCGCATTCGGTTCTCGGTACCCATGCTGTACGGCCTGGCCTTCCTGATGCTTTTCGTGATCGGAGGGTTGAGCGGAGTAATCCTGGCCAACCCAACCGTTGACTACCAGGTTCACAACACCTTGTTTCTTGTCGCGCATTTCCACAATGCGCTGCTGCCGGGCGTGCTGTTTGGGCTGCTGGCCGCCTACAACTACTGGTTCCCCAAAGCCTTCGGCTTCCGCCTGAACGAGTTTTGGGGACGTGTGTCCGTTGCCTGCTGGACGGTCGGCTTCCTTTTGACCTTCATGCCGCTCTATTTCGTCGGCCTTATGGGAATGCCGCGACGGTCTTTCAGCTATAGTGACCCGTCTTTCCAACCCTTCATGATAGTCGCCATCATCGGGGCGCTGATCATTACCTGCGGCCTATTTTCGGTCCTGATCCAACTTTGGGTCAGTATTCGGGACCGGGAAAAGACACAGGTGCCTGTTGGCGATCCATGGGATGGACGTACACTGGAATGGTCAATCCCGGCCCCGCCGCCGCCTTACAACTTTGCAATTGTTCCAACCGTGACTGAACGGGATGATTTCGCCGCCGCGAAAGAGCGTGGAGAGGCCTACCCTGACGCGGACGCATACGAGGACATCGTGATGCCTCGCAACACTGGAATCGGTTTTATTCTATGCGTGCTCAGCGGTGTTTGGATGTTTGCTTTGGTGTGGTGGATCTGGTGGCTGGCCGCCGCGATGACGATCCTGATCATTCTGGCCATCATCGTCTGGAGCTTTGACACCAGCACCGAACTGATCATTCCAGCTGAGGAGGTCAGAAAGGATCACGAAGCCTGGCTTGCCTTGGTCCACAGTTCGAAAGCGGTTGATCGCGATCATGAGAGTGCTCCAGAGAACTGCGGCCTTGCCCGACCGGATATGGAGGCGGTGACATGAAGCGCGCGCCATCGCACAGTTATCCGGGGATCAACCTCGGCGAAAATCACGCCAGCGCGGACAAAGCATCTGAGGTCGTAACTTTCGGCTTTTGGGTCTTCTTGATGAGCGATCTGGTCTACTTCGGCCTGATGTTCGCGATCTACATCACGATGATCGATGCGCAGGCCGGCGGGCCCGGACCACATGAATTATTCGATCTCAAAAGCGTCTTTGCCCAGACTCTGATCTTGCTGACCAGCAGCTTTACGGTTGGTCTGGCCATGCTTGCGTTAAAATACAACCTGCCGCGTGCACGGATTGTCCTCTGGTTTGGAGTCACGTTGTTTCTAGGGCTGTGCTTTCTGGTGCTTGAGATTCGGGATTTCATGAACATGGCCGCTCAGGGAGGCATACCGCAGCGTAGTGGATTTCTGTCCGCGTTCTTTGGTCTCGTGCCACTACACGGGCTTCACGTCGCCGCCGGGTGTCTGTGGTTGATCGTGTTAGGCATCCAGCTACGCGTCATGGGGATGACCGACCTCGTGAAATCTCGCGTCGTGCGTTTGGCACTTTTCTGGCATTTCCTCGACCTGATCTGGATCGGCATCATTACCATCGTGTATTTCGGAGGGCTGGCCTATGGATAGACGAACGGAAATGCACCGGCGCGAAAGGCGCAGATATGCAATCGGCTATGGCGGATCGTTGCTGCTGACCCTGATCGTATTCCTGATCGCTTACGTCTATGGGATCGAAACGCCCGGAGTTTACTTTTCAATCGGTCTGCTCGGGCTGACGCAGCTGCTGGTGCAACTGGTCTACTTCTTGCATATCGACCGCCGCCGCAGCAGCCGTGAAGACCTGGACCTGGTCCTGTTCTCAACCCTCGTTTTGTTGATCATCATCGGTGGAACGGTCTGGATCATGGGCAATCTGGCCCTGCGCATGCATATGCACGTCATGTAAGGGTCGAAAGGCGCAAACCCAACCATAACGCCAGCCAGCACAGTGCAAGACTGACCAATATGTTGCCAGCCGCCAATGCGACTGAGCGTTCTCGGTGCAGTTGCAAGGACTGATAGGCAAAGCTCGAAAACGTCGTGAACCCGCCGCAGAAACCGAACACCAAACGCCTTTCTTCTTCTCCCATCTCGACCGGTCCACCCAGGTAACCGATCCAGAGGCCCAAAAGCAGGCTGCCCACAACGTTTACGATCAAAGTGGAAATCGGAAGGTTGTGCGTGATGCGAAGCGAAAGCCAATGGCGTAAAACCGCACCCAATCCACCGCCCAACCCGAACATCGCATGCAGATAGAGGTCGGTCATTTTGCCTCTCTCCTGCCGAAACGGCGGCCCAGCATTTCTCCGAACATTGCGGCCCCTAAACCCGCGGTGATCTCCGCGAGGATGGCGATGACAACGCTCCAGCCGTTTGTTTCCGCGAGCCTCTCAAGTTCGGCAACAAAAGACGAGAAGGTCGACAGCCCGCCGCAGAACCCAACCGCACCCAGATGCAGTACATGCGCGTGAATTTTGTTACGAATTGCGTAAAGCCACCCGAGGATAAAACAGGCGACGATGTTGATGCCGAATGTCTCGGTCAGAAAAGGGGCACCCGGAATGCTATGAGAAAAGACCTCACGAAACAGGGAACCAGCTGCTCCGCCTGAGAACACCGCAGCGTACATCAAGGTCCGATCACCAAATGACGTGTTTGAATTGGCCACTGTGCCCGACCCGAGATTCCTTGTGCTACGTCCGGATTACCGGTTGAGCCCGCTCGGATCAACCAAAGCGCCACCATCCAACACGACCTCAAATTGCCGTTAGTTCGCATGGGCTGCGGGACAATCACTTGCAATCAAACGCCAATCTGTTCAACGATTGCCGCGATGGTCAGGACGAACGCTCAACCCGTCATCTATGAACTCAGCGCGTAACAGCCAAGGAGATTCCAATGATCGTACGCAGGATTTACTTTGCGGTTGCCTTTCTAGTGTTGCCGCTGACGGTAATCGTTGGGATGCTTTGGACGCCAGCATTTTGGTTGCTTGTCTTGGTTTTGCCTTACGTTTTCGTCGGCGCTTATGATCTGCTGACAACGCGCCACAACGTTCTCAACAACTACCCTGTTCTGGGCCATTTCCGCTATATGTTGGAGTTTGTCAGCCCCGAAATTCGACAGTACTTTGTAGAAACCAACGAAAGCGGGCGGCCATATAATCGGATCATCCGCGCCTTGGTCTATTCCCGCGCCAAAGGCCAACAGGACACCCAAGCCTTCGGGACCCAATATGACATCACCGAGACGGGTTACCACCGCGCCAACCACTCACTTGCGCCGAAACATGTGGACGAGGCGGAAGAACGGATCATGCTTGGCGGTCCACAATGCGAAAAGCCCTATCATGCCTCTCGCCTGAACGTGTCCGCCATGAGCTTTGGGGCATTGAGCGCAAATGCAATCATGGCATTGAATGGCGGCGCAAAGGATGGCGGGTTTGCGCACAATACGGGCGAGGGCGGCCTTTCTCCACACCACTTGTCGCAAGGCGGCGATATCATTTGGCAGATTGGCACGGGCTATTTCGGCTGCCGCACGCCCGAGGGTGGATTTGACAAAAATGCGTTTGCCAAAAAGGCGCAAAAGGACGTGGTGAAGGCGATTGAGATCAAGCTCTCTCAGGGCGCCAAGCCATCACATGGTGGCGTGTTACCGGCCGCCAAGGTGGACGAAGAAATTGCGGAAATCCGCGGCGTTCCGTTGCATCAGGATGTGATCTCACCGCCGACACATTCGGCTTTCGAAGGCCCTACGGGTTTGATGCACTTTGTTCAGCATTTGCGTGAAATGTCGGGCGGCAAACCGATCGGATTCAAGCTTTGCATCGGTAAACCGTCTGAGTTCATGGCCATCTGCAAGGCAATGCTAGAGACCGGAATCCTGCCGGATTTCATTACAGTCGACGGTGCCGAAGGCGGCACCGGCGCAGCACCCGTCGAGTTCACCAACCGACTGGGCATGCCATTGAACGAAGCATTGGTTTTTGTGGACAACTGCTTGCGGGGTGTCGGCCTGAGGGACAAAATCCGCGTGATCTGTTCGGGCAAAGTTGCCACCGGATTTGACATGATCGAGAAATGTGCGCTTGGGGCCGACATGTGCAATGCCGCCCGTGCGATGATGTTTGCCGTGGGGTGTATTCAGGCGTTGCATTGCAATACGAACCGTTGCCCCTCGGGTGTGGCAACACAGGACCCGATCCGCGGGCGCGCCGTAAATGTCCCGCAAAAACGCCAACGGGTGCACCGCTTTCACGATGCAACCCTGGAAAGCTTTCGTGAAATTCTGGGTGCTATGGGCAAACAGAAAGTCGCAGATCTTCATCCCTCGGACATTCTACGCCGGACGGCGGATGAGCACGAAAAAACCTATGCTGACCTATACGAGCTTCTTGAGGAAGGAGCCCTGTTAAAAGACGACTTGCCACCAGATTTTGCCGCTGATTGGCGACATGCGACGGCAGATCATTTCTGAGCGTTTTTCAAACGACGATCTACTGACCTGGTCAGCGAGAAATTTCTCTGGGGTGGTTTGCGGCATGTGTGTGGATTTTGCGAACGCTCCACTCAACCGCGTCGCGCATTGTCGCCCCCAACGCGTCGTCAAAGGCCCTGACCAGATCCGGCGTCTCGTCACTCGCCGCCACGACGTTTTCCTGAAACGAGCTTGAAGCAATGATCTTGTCTTCGAACTCATCAATGATTTTGATGTTGAGGCGCACTTCGACCCGAACCGTTTTGGTGTTGTTTTCGTCGCTGATGACAACGCCTTGAAATTCACGCAAATCAGGCGCGATGACATAATCGGCGCGCAAACCCACCGTCGAGCGGCCAACTGCTGCCACCCGGTTGGAATTTTCGTAGCTTTCCACAAGCAGCGCCTGCACGATCAGCGGAGCCCGATCGACCCAACGGGCGCGGGGCAGATATTGGACCTGCAATGCGGTAGGTTGGATCGCGATCTGATCCGTGTTCACCGCCGCCGTCGCCGTCGGCTCTTCGACAACAATCTGCCGTTGAACTTGTGGCAGGGATGTCGAGAAGGTGCTTTTGGGCGTCAGCAGATACAGGTCATTGGGCTTTGACGCCTGACGAAGCGTTCCCAATCCGGTGCAGCCAACAAGCGACGCAAGCACAAGAACCAATAATGCAGGCTTAATCATTGCCGAAACTCCGATGCTTGGGTGCCCAGAAGGAAACGTGCAGGATCACGTTCAAGCTTGTCGACCAACCGGTCGAGGCTGATGGTCAAACGTTGCGCTTCTTCGATAAAGCGCGTGAATTGCGGCAGGCCAACCCGAAGAAAATCCGACAGCTGGCGGCGGTTGTCCTGGATTATTCCGTCAATAGTACCCAGCAGATTAGAGGCAGATTTAGATGCGCTCAGGATATCCGCCGAGATGTCGTCAATCCTGTCGGTGACTTTGGTGACCGTCGTCGCCACCTGATTGGCCGCATTGCGGATATCCTTGACCACCGCAGCCACATCTTCGTCCATCACGCGGTTGACCGAGTCAAAGGCGGTTTCGGCCGATTTCAGCGCCGCTTCAGCCGTTTTCATAGTTGCACTGATCGTGCCCAAAGTCGTGTTTGCATTCACGAATGTCTCGGTGATGGTCGCCAAGGATGCGCGACCTTCTTGTGACAACACAATAAGGTTGTCAGCCAATTGCGACCCTTTCTGAACAAAGGGTTGGACGTCCTGAGCGATGACTTGCTGGGCCGTTTTCAAAGTCTCGTCTGCGGTTTCCAGCGCCGTCTTGGCGGAAACGGAAGCCTCTTTGATGCTGTTCAGAGTGTCTGTGCCGGTCGTCAGTGTCTTCTCAGCCGTATCCGCTAACTGATCGAGCCGTTTGGTAAAATCACCAATCTCCTTGGCCGCGCCACCCAAATCACTGGATAGAGATTCAAAATCGGACAAGGTCTTGTCCAAACGACCCGAAGCCGAAGCAAGATTAGCCAGAATATCGGATACAGACTTTCGGTTCTGTTCGTCCACAACCGAATTCAAATCTTCAATCAGCTTGATCGCCTTTTCAAGCAGCAGGGGCGCGCCCTCAAAAAGGGATTGGATCGCGCTTCGTTTGCTTTGGATCAGACTGTTATCAGGCAATCGCTCGGCCGAAGATGACCCGCCTGTCAGTTCCACATAGGCAACTCCCGTGACCCCCAGGGATTGAAGCTGTGCAATCGTTTCCTTGGTGACCGGAATGTCAGCGTCGACCTCAAGCCGGACGCGGACCTTGGATGGGTCTTCGTCGTCCAGCCGCAGAGAAATCACCTGACCCACGGGCAAGCCGTTATAGCTGACGCCACCGGCAGCGGACAGGCCCGAAACATTGTCGAAAAGAACCTCGTAATAGGCATATTGCCGCGAGACCTCAAACTTTGCGAGCCAAAGGAAGAACCCGAAGACACCCAGGATGCCCGCAAGTGTGAATGCGCCGATTAGAACGTAGTTTGCTCGGGTTTCCATCGCCTCTACCTGTTCTGCCCTTTTAGCTGCGCTGCTCGGGCGCGGGGGCCGGTGAAGTATTCCTGCACCCACGGATGATCCACATGGGTCATCTCTTCTATGGGACCTTCAACCAAGACGTGCTTTTCTGCAAGCACTGCAATGCGGTCACAAATGGCGTAAAGGCTGTCGAGGTCGTGGGTCACCATGAAAACGGTCAACCCCAGCGCCTGCTGAAGCTCTCCAATGAGATCGTCATATGCCGCAGCACCTATCGGATCCAACCCGGCTGTTGGTTCATCCAGAAAGACGATCTCGGGGTCCAAAGCCAATGCGCGCGCCAGCGCAGCCCTTTTCCGCATGCCGCCGGACAATTCTGACGGAAACTTGCCGCAACTCAGTTGTGGTAAGCCCACTAGGCTGATCTTGAGGCCCCCAAGCGCTTTCATCAAGCTCTCGCTCAACCCGGTGTGTTCGCGCATCGGAGCCATGACGTTTTGCAAGACGGTCAGGGACGAAAACAGTGCACCATCCTGAAACGCCACGCCCCAGCTTCTTTCGATACGTTGACGATCAGCCTCGGGCCCATTGAGAACATCGACCCCAAGCACCTCAATACTGCCTGCGGCGGGCCTGTTAAGACCGACAATCGTGCGCAGCAAAACGGATTTCCCGGTGCCCGAGCCTCCGACAACACCCAGAACTTCACCCCGCCAAACGTCCAGATCGAGGTCTTTATGCACAACCTGATCACCAAACTGATTGGTCAGGTTGCGGACGCGAATGACGGCCTGTCTTTGCGCCTCTGTCTTTGTGTCGTCCTGTAGGGTCGCTCCATCCATGTCAGACACCTAAGACCGAGAAAAAGATTGAGAACAATGCGTCCAACGCGATGACCATGAAGATTGATTGCACAACCGAAGCGGTGGTGCGCTGCCCAACGCTTTCGGATGACCCTTTGACTTGCATCGCCTGCCAGCAGGCAATCACACCAATGACCAGTGCAAAGAACGGTGCCTTGATCATCCCGATCGCCAATTGCCAGACGCCGGTGTTTTCCTTCAAGCGGGTCAGAAACATGCCAGGGCTGACCCCCAGATCAATCCAACTCATCAACGCGCCGCCGATCAGGCCCGAGACGTCTGCGACAAAGCCAAGAATAGGGAGAGTGATCAGCAGGGCCACGACGCGCGGGATCACCAGAACTTCGATTGGGTCCAGCCCCAAAGAGCGCATGGCGTCAATCTCTTCTTGAACCTTCATCGAGCCGATGGAGGCCGTAAACGCCGACCCGGACCGACCCGCAACAATAATGGCCGTCAACAGGATACCCAATTCCCGCAGGATCGAGATTGAGATCAGTTCGACCACGAATATCTCGGCACCGAACTGCTTAAGCTGTGTGGCGCCCTGAAAGGCCAGCACCACTCCGATCAAAAAACCCATCAGCGCAATAATGGGCAACGCCTTGAACCCGGTCTGTTCCATCTGGGACACCAATGCCGCGCGGCGCAAACGCCAGGGCATTATCATCGTACGGACCAGCCGGTGAAGCGTGAGGCCAAGAAACTCCAAAACGGAGAGTGTTTCTTTCCAGCTTCCAACCGTTCGTTCACCCAGTTTCGCAAGCCAGTTGATAAACCCGCGCGGTGGGTCAGCTTCACCCAACTTGTCCGGAATGCTGCGGGTCACCGTCTCAATCAGTGACAAGTGTGCGGGTTTGAGACCATTGTATTGTACGCTCGCGCCACCTTCGGTCAACCGACGCGACAAATCCGCGATCATCCATGCGCCGCCGGTGTCTATCGCCTCAAGCCCAGACATGTCGAGGACAACACCCTGATTGACGGGTGCAATGGATTTGAAGCCTTTTTCAACTATTTCCAGCGATTGCGTCACCAGATTACCGGAAATCCGGATACAAACGCCGGTTGCATCGGTTTCAGTGGTAATCGTCGGTTGCGTCATGGCGGTATGTGATGTGAAACAGCTATCGGCTGCAACGGAATTGTGGCCTTTTCCGGAATTTTGACGGTGGGGATTGCCAAGGGGTTACAGTCGATTCAGGGGACAAACCCACGTGGGGCACTGAAAATCCGCATACCCGTCAGAGCAATGACTAAATCGGGTTGAATGAGAACGGGAACGCCGACAAAGTCTGCCTGAATCTCTGTCTCGAACCTGGAGAGTGTGAATGCGGCGCGCTGGAAATGTTCTATTCATTATTATCGACCAACTGCGCGCAGACTGCCTGAATGGAGCGTTGGCGGCGCATGTTGAACTGCCGAACCTGCGGAAACTCATGGATGATGCGGTGACGTTCAACAGGCACTATTCGGTCACCAACCCGTGCGGGCCATCGCGCACTTCATTGCTTACGGGTCAATATGCCATGAACCACCGCTCGGTCCGGAATGGAGCGCCACTGCGGCATGACACACCCAATATTGCCACCGAAATGCGAAAGGCGGGGTATCTACCCCAGTTGTTCGGATACACGGACACGTCAGCGGACCCACGCCATTATGATGCCAACGACCCGGCGCTGAAGACTTATGAGTATCCAATGGTTGGATTTCACGAGGTCGTCGAAATGCGCCTTGAGGAATCCTATCCCTGGCAATCGCACCTGATGCGAAAAGGATATTCGTTTGAAGACTACATGGATGTATTCAAACCTGTTTCAAAAAATGGTGGAAAACCAAAACTGAACGATCCCGCCCTGTATCGGGCAGAAGACAGTGACACCGCATTTCTGACCGATGCATTTCTAAATGGGATTGCCGCCTACCACAAAGAAAACTGGTTCGCGCACCTGACTTATATTCGTCCCCACCCACCACTGGTCGCGCCCGAACCCTACAACAAGATGTATGACCCTCGGTCGATCCCGCTTCCAGACGTCCTGGAATCGCCCGAACACGAATGTGCGCTGCACCCGTTCTTTGAGCCGACAATCAAAAGCAGTCACCCAGCCGATACGGTAAGTGGTTTCGAAGACGTTCCACCTACAATCGAAAACATCCAGACGCTGCGCTCAGTCTATCTTGGACTGGCAACCGAGGTAGACTATCACATTGGCCGCATTCTGCAATTTCTGAAGGACAGCGACCAGTATGATGACACGCTGCTTGTGATCACCGCCGACCACGGCGAAATGTTGGGCGACCGCCACACCTGGGGCAAGATGACTGTCTATGATGCAGCTTATCACACGCCTTTGATCATTCGGATGCCGGGCACCAAACATGGCAGGGTGGTAAACGTACCGACGGAATCCGTCGATGTCACACCGACTATTCTGGAGTGGGTTGGGCAAGACGTACCGAACTCGATGGATGGACGGTCCTTGTTGCCGATATTGAACGGAGCGATTCCGCCAGACTGGCGTGATTATTCATATAGTGAACTGGATTTCTCTGAGCCAGAGAACCCTACGCTTTGGCAGCAAGGGTTAGGCACCGGTAACAGCGACTCGTGCCTGAGTATCATTCGGGATTCGCGTTTTACTCTGGTTGAATTTGCAGGCGACTTGCCCCCGATCCTGTTCGATCATCGAGGTCGGGGTGAACAGCAGAACGTTGCTGATAAACCCGAGTTCTCCGCCGATCTTGCGCGGCTGGGGCGTCTAATGTTGCGGCATCGGATGCGCAACGCCGACCACACACTGTCGCTTGAGACAATTACAGCTGAAGGGCCCAAAAGGCAAAAACGGTACGTTTAGAGGACTGACTTGGGGCCAATATTCCGGGACGCGCATTAACTGTAGGCCCTGCGCAATTGCATTGAAGCCCTCAAGGTCCAGAACCCCTACACCTGCACCGTATCTGATGCTAGGCATAAGCTGCAACGAGGGGGCGAAGTTGGAGATTTCTGAACAGCGCATCAAGGCAATGACAACGGCTGGGCTGAACCTCATTGGCCAAGCTTTATCCATATACGACAACAGGTTGCGCCTTGTCGTCTGCAACCTCCGTTTTCAAGAAATGTTTGACCTTCCTGACGATTTGGTTCGGCCCGGCGCGTTGTTTAGTGACACCATCCGCTTTCTTGCCAGCCGCGGGGAATACGGCGATTTGCAGAACGTCGAAGACATGGTTCAACAACGCGTCGAACAGGCTTTAGCGTTCGAACCCCACTACATCGAACGTGCCCGCCCTAACGGGCAGGTGATCTCTGTCGAGGGGGCACCGCTGCCGACAGGAGGTTGGGTTGCGGTATACACAGACATATCACGCACGCAGCGGGTCGAGAACCTTTTGCGGACCCGATCTGAAGAGCTCTCGGACCAATTGTTGAGCCACGCCCAAGAACTGTCCGCAACGAACCGGCAGCTCGCTGCGACGATATCCGCATTGGAAGAGGCCAAGCGTCAGCTGACCGAGATCGAAGCGCGGACCCGCATGACGACCGAGATGATGCCCGCGCATATTGCCCACCTGGATGCCGACATGCGGTATATCTATTCAAACCGTCGCCTGAGCTCGGTCATGCCGGGTCGGCCGTCCGACATTCTCGGTCTGCATGTCTCTGAGGCTTTGGGGCCTGCGGCCTATGAGCGGGTCAAGGAACATCTTGAGCGCGCCTATTCCAGTCACCCGTCGGTGTTTGAATTCACTGAAGACCACGACTCTCGCCGGTTGCGGGTTTCGTTTACACCGGACGGGAGCGGCGGTATTTATGTCATGTCGGTGGACATCACCGAGGAAACCCAAGCGCGCGTTGCCTTGCAACAAACCCGTCGCCGAGCGATGGCGGCGCAAATGACAAGCGGATTGGCCCATGATTTTTCCAACTTGCTGACCATAATACTGGGCATGCAGGCCCGGTTGGACAAAATGAACCTTCCCGAAGAGGCCGAAAAACTGGTCGCCGCAACGCAACAAACCGCACGACGCGGAGGTCAGTTGTTGAACAGAATTGCCGACATGACAGGGAACAGAACTCCGCAACCGCGCGCCACGGACATGCGGGAACTGATGGAGGACCTCAGAACGCTGGCCACCCCATCTCTCCCGCGAGGCATCGGGCTGTCAGTTGTAAATGCACTGCCGGATCGCGCTCTCATGCTGGACCCCGGTATGTTGCAGGATGCGCTGTTGAATTTGGTTCTGAATGCCCGGGATGCCTGCGGCTCATCCGGCCAAATAACAATCAGCGCGCATTCCATAGGCACAATCTGGACGGAAATAACGGTTTCGGACACCGGACCGGGATTTTCGCCCGAAGCCCTGGAAAAAGCGCTTCACCCGTTTTTTACAACGAAGGGTCGCGATGGCTCTGGGTTGGGATTGCCGATGGTCTACGACACCGTCAAACTTTCTGGCGGAGATTTGCACCTGCGCAATACGCCTTTCGGTGCGACCGTCGTCTTACGCCTGCCTTACAGGCCCGCACCGGCAGATCAGGCGGGTTTGGTTCTACTGGTCGAAGACGATGATGAGTTGCGAGGTCAATTCCGCGAGCTTCTTGTCGAAATGGGGTGTTCCGTGATCGAGGCAACGTCGGCGGCCGAAGCCATTGCACTGGCACAGGACGTCAAAGACATTCAGCTTATTCTGTCTGATATTCGCCTAAAGGGTCAGGGCACCGGTCTCGATGTTGTAGAGCAAAACAAGGGAAAATTGCCGTGTATTCTTATGACATCGCTGCAGAACTCCGATCCGCTTCATCGCCAGGCCCTAACCCTTGCTCCGGTCTTGCAAAAGCCATTTAACCATGCCCAATTGGCGGCACTGATCCGCACAAAGGCCGCGCGATGAGCCAACCACTGGTGACCATCCTAGATGATGAGCCCGAAATCCGCAGAATGCTGACGGACGCTCTGGAAGATGCCGGATTTCGCACCCAGAGCTTCGCACGCGCGCGGGAATTTGAAGCAGCTCTCAAGCGGGTCACGCCGGACGTGTGTCTGGTGGATTTGTCTTTGCCGGACACGGATGGTCTCGCCCTTGTGCATCGTCTGGCGTTGGAGCAGGGCGCAGCGGTCATCATCATTTCCGGTCGGGCGCAAGTGCAAGACCGCGTCACCGGTTTAGAGTTGGGCGCGGACGACTATATAACCAAACCGTTTGACCCTGCCGAAGTTGTGGCCCGAATTCGCGCCCGGCTGCGATCACCCCGAGCATTGGTTCAAAGCGGGGATGTTGCAGTTTTCAATGGCTGGACAGCCCATTTTGACAGGTATGTTCTGGTAGATGCAGAGGGCGATGAAACACCGTTCAGTCACGCCGAGGGCGAAGTCTTACGGCTGTTTCTGGAAAGCCCAAAAAGACTGATCAGCCGTACCCGCATGCAGGAAATGTTGGGTAGCGGCGCTGGGGAAAGCTTTGATCGCGCCATGGATGTTCGGATTTCGCGGCTGCGTACCAAACTGAAGGAAAATCCGCGAAACCCGCAACTGATAAAGACCATCTACGGTGCCGGGTACATTTTTTTGGGGCAAGTAGAATGGCATTGACCGAGATATAGACGGTACAACCGGTCGTCTTGGCTTGGTCCCCGCCCAGGATGCTCATTCGCGGAGTGCATTGTCTTTGACCTTCAGAACTGGCTGGACGAGGTATTCCCAAACTGTTCTCCGGCCAGAAAGTATATCCACCTCAGCGATCATGCCCGGGATAGTTTCAACCGCAACACCTGCTGCGTCCAACATGGTGCCTGAAGTCTGTATCTCCACCACAAACACCTCTTCCTCTGAACGCTCCGTTCGGGTGACAGTGTCCGCGCCGATGCGAATGATTTCACCGTCCAGACCACCATATCTTGAATAGTCATAGGCCGTAATCTTCACATTCACGGGCTGTCCCGGGTATAGAAACGCGATGTCCTTGGGCCTTACATATGCCTCGACCAACAGCGAGTCGTCCAACGGCACAATTTCGATCAGCTTTTCGCCTCTCCGCGCAAGGCCACCAAGCGTCGTTCGATGAATTCGATTGACGACGCCGCGAACCGGGGCTCGGATTTGGGCACGATCAGCTCTGTATTGCAGGGCCGGTAACGATGGCTGCAACGTCGCAAGCTCTGCCGTTACAAGAGCGAAATCAGTCAAAGCAGCGCTGCGAAACCTGTTTCGTGTGGCGTCTATACGGTCGTCAATCTCATCCAAACCCGTTCTTAGCCTGTTGATCACTGCCGCTGCCCGGACTTTACGGCCCTGCCATTCCGCTTCGTCGCGCCGCAACGCCAACAAAGTTGTCGCCGGCTCCATGTGTCGTTCAACCAAAGGTTCCATCATAGACCGTTCTTCGGTTAGAACCTTTAGTGTTTCAACTGCCGTAACCTGATCGACCAACCCTTCCTCGTATTCCTGCCGACGCTGCATACGCTGGCGTTCAAGGATGGCTACTTCGGCCAGAAGTTCGGCCTGCCGACCGCGAAAAAGCGCCAGTTCGGACTGGACTACAGTCGGAGCCATGCGTGCCAAATCTTCCCCAAATATCAGATCTGTACCGTCGATTTCCGCCTGAAGGCGCTGTGCGCGCGCCTTCAATCCGTAAACCCTTTGACGTTCTTGACTCAGTTCGCTGTCAATTTGCGTTGCATCCAACTCCATCAGCAAACTGTTTTCTTCGACGATTTCGCCCTCGCTCACGTGAAGATGTTGCAATACGCCGGGCTCTGTTGCCTCTATCAGCTGGATGTCTCTGGATGGAACAATTCTGCCGTCCGCACGAACCACATTGTCCAATTCGGTAAACCTGGCCCAAAGCACCGCCGAAACCAAACACGCTAGAATGACGGCTAAAAGTAAAGAGCCGCGCAACGGTGACTGGCCTTTGATCTCGCGGGCCAGACGGTCCAGGTCAGGATGCCGCGACATTGAGATGCCTCCCCTGTTTGCGGATACGTTGGGTCAGTAGGGACTTAGGACCATCCGTTCCTACCTTACCGTCTTCGATAACAATGATCCTGTCGACCAATTCCAAAAGGCTGGTGCGATGGGTTACGACCACCATCGTCGTATCGTCGCCCGCCGCCTTCAATCGGCGAATGATCTCGGTTTCGCTTCTGACATCCATCGCGCTTGTCGGCTCATCCAAAAGCATGATCGGAGGGCGTCCGATCAACGCTCGCGCCAAAGCTATCGCCTGACGTTGCCCACCGGACAGACCTTCACCTCGTTCGCCCAAACGCTGGTCATACCCGCTGGGATGGCGCGAGACAAAATCCTCAACACCCGAAATCCGACCAGCACGAATCAGATCATCTTCCTTCGCATTGGTCGCCCCGCTTGTAATGTTGTCGCGAATTGATCCAGAGAACAGCCAGATGTCCTGCATGACGGAACCGATGTTCCTGCGAAGGTCGCCGGGATCAATTTGCCGAATGTCCAATCCGTCGACCATCACTGACCCAACGCGCGGTTGATAAAGCCCCAGCAACAACCGTGCGATTGTGCTTTTCCCGGACCCAATTTGTCCGAGGATCGCAACTTTTTCACCCGGCTCGATCGCAAAAGTCAGCCCCTTTAGCGCGTCTTCGGATTGCTCGGGGTACGAAAAATACACATTGTTGAAAGCGATCCGGCCGTTCAGTTGCGTACGATTGACCCAGCTTCGTCTGTCCGGGCGCTCATTTGGCGCATTCATCAACCCATCCAGATTTCGATATGCACTGCGCGCCTGATTTACCCGCGTCAAAGTCTGCGCCAGTTGACCCATTGGTGCCAGCGCTCTTCCGGTCAACATGACCGCGGCGACCAAAGCCCCCATAGTCGCGTTACCAGCCGTAACAAGGAACACCCCATAGAAAACAACCAAAACCTGCGCCGTTTGCTGAACAAATCCCGTCAGATTCAGCGCAAATTGGGTAATCGCCCTGCTGCTTTTTCCGTGCGACGAATGACGCTCCATCGCTTCGCTCCAACGGTTGCGCATATGCCTTCCCGCAGCAGTGGTTTTTATCGTTTCCAGTCCCGTAATCGCCTCGACAAGGACCGTCTGTTTTGACTGCCCGTCCGAGAAACTCCGCTCGGCAAGGCGTGACAAAAACGGTTGGATCGCCATTCCGGTGACAAGAACAACGGGAACTGCCAGCGCTGGAACAAACGCCAATGGGCCTGCTATCAAGTAGATTGCTGCGACAAAAATCACCACAAACGGCAGATCGACAACGGCCGCAAGCGTGGCAGAGGTAAAAAACTCTCGAAGCGTTTCGAACTCTCGCACCGTGCTTGTTGTGGCTCCGGTTGAACCCACGCGAGAGTCCAAACGGATGTTGAGCAGTTGGTCGAACACGCGACGGCCAATCGACATATCCGCGAACTGACCGGCGCGATCTATGAACCCGGCCCGCAAGAGTTTCAACATGAAGTCAAAAACCAGGGCCAGACCAACGCCAATTGTCAACGCAATCAAAGACTCGGTCGCACCGTTAGGCAAAACGCGATCATAAACGATCATGATAAAAACCGAAGTCGACAATCCAAGCAGGTTCGCCACGGCGGCGGCCAAGGCAACCTGAAAATATGACCACCGGTTGGCCGACAACGCCGACCAAAGCCAGTGCCCGCGACGGTCAACGTCTGCTGAATCTACCCCTTCTGTGTGCTCTCTGCGAAACAGGATCGCATACCCGGTATAATCTTTTTGAAGCTCATTTTCCCTGACTTCGCCCGCCCCCTCACCCAAGTGGGGGTCAAAAACAAGCAAGTCGCCATTGTCCGATCGACCATGATATACGACGGCCCGATCACCTTCTAGCAGCAAGATCGCAGGGCAGAGCGCGGCATTAAACGCATTCAGGGGCCGGGCTCCAAATGCCGCCTGTAAACCGCCGCGGCGCGCGATATCGATGACGTCTCGCACCGTCAGACTGTCTGTGCTACCGGACAGACCGGCATGAAGTGACGCCACGGTCAACGGGCGTTCCAGTGTTTTGGCCACGTTTAGCAGGCAATTTTCCAAAGCGGTCAGTTCGATTTTTTCGGCGTGCATCACAACCCATCCCAAATACCAAGTGAGACACCCAGCAGATCCAAAATGTCACCCGTCAGACTAAGCGCGGCATAATTCGTGAGGAAAAAGTTCTGTTCTGCGAGGATCAGGCGTTCTTGCGCGTTTACGTAGTCTCGTTGTGCGTCGAGAATGTCCAAAAGGCTGCGGCGCCCGATCCCGAATTGCTCACGCGCTGCGACGATACTGTCCTTGTTCGCCTTTACGGCGGTTCGCGCCTGTCGCAACCTGTCTGCACCCGCTTCCTGGTCGGATCGGATGAAACCCAGTTCGCGGCGAATTTCACGCACAAGGACCTCTCGGTCTGCAATGGCTTGTGCAACGCGCGCTTCGGCCCCCGCGATGGCCGCTTGGCGTTGCCCCGTGCTGTCGATCTCATAATTTACGACGACATCAACACCAAAGTCTGCGGAATCCAGGTCATCCCGCACGGCAAATGCGGCGGCTCGAACTTCTGGTCGCCGACGCGCTTGCGCAGCGGCCTGCTCGGCGCGTGCGGCGACAATCGTCGCATCGGCCCGTCGAACTTGCGGGCTGTCCATGACAATCTGATCATCAGTCCGCCTCATTTTGGGAGCAGGAACCACCGCGGGCAAAGCGCCGGCCGGAGTTCCGAAAACTTCGATGAAGCGCGCCTCGGCGCGACTCACCCGCGCCTTGGCATCTGCAAATTGGGTGCGCGCGTCCGCCGTGCGCGAGCTTGCCACCAAAGCGTCCGCCTTTGACCCTGCGCCGCTTTGGGTCCTGTCGGCAATCTGCTTTTCAATGCTCTCGTGAAACGAGACGTTGTTTTGCGCGATTTCAAGAAGCTTCCTGCGGTCCAATACCGCAACGTAAGATTCAATTGCAGCCAGGGCCGTCGCCGAAGCCGTTTGCAATTGGTCGCCACGGCTTTCCAGAACTTCTGCGCGCGCGGCGGCCAGACCGCCTGCTGCAACACCCCCATCGTAAACCAATTGTGACACCCGAAAATAAGGTGACACGTCGCCCAGGTCGGATTGCAAGCGTTCGCTGCGCGCGTTCAGACCAAGAGATACTTGCGGAAGAAACGCCCCGCGCGCGGCGTCCTGATTTGCATGCGCAATCTGTATTTGAGTGTCCGATTGTGCCAGATTCGGGTTGCTTTGCACGGCGGCTTTGACGCGTTTTCCGAATTCGCTTTTTGACAATCGATCTGAAACTGAGACCGCACCTGCACCTGTTGTGCCGCTGGCAAAGGACATCTCGACCTGCGAAACACTGGGTGGGGGGGTGCACGCCGAAAGACCGACAATCGACGCGAAAATCAACGCGATTTCATGTCGTTGCATCAGCCACCTCACTTTTGATATCTGCCCCGGCCACATCCTCGGCCAACGCTGTCAAAAAGTCGTTGTACGAGGTTTCTTGTTCTGTCGCGCCGTCCTTGGAGTAATCCGAGAACGGCCTGAGCCAAATGCTATGAGCCAAGGAAATTTTGTGCGCGAGAACAAGCTCGAGCGCGCCGCTTGTTGCAAGCATAGTCAATTGTGCTTGGGGTAGTTGCTTCAGGCGAGCGTCATCAACGCGCATATATGCAGAAGGATGACTTTCCACACCATGAGAATGAAACGGCACCAACAGGTCCATTTCTGAAACAAGTGCCGCCAACCATCTGGTTTGCGCAGCCGCAGCTTCACGAGCCTGTAAGAATTCGGCAACTTTTGCCAGCTCTGGTGAGAGTCGCCCCTTCTCGTCAAAGAAAGGGCGGCCACCGGGTGCGCCGGTCACCAGCCCCGAGGACTCGTCCACAAAAAGCTGTCGATTGCCCGTTGGCGAAGCATCATCGCTTTTCGAGCCGGCAGAAAAGGGAAAACAACGCAAGGCTGAAGGTACATAGGCAGCGCGCCATTTCCCTGCAGGCGACACGTATGGCGTCGGCGCTCCGGGGGATATGCTCAGCAACGCCACTGGTTCGATGACTGAGTTGCGGCTGGTGAAGACAATGGGACACGCGGCTGCGACCAGCTGCAATTCCTCTGCCACGATCGCACATTCGGACCAAAAGCGGGCAAATTGGTACGATGCAAATGGATGCCAGAATTTGTACCTGTGACGCGTGTGGCTGACTGGAAATAGGCCATTCTGTGCCATCGGACATTCCTTGTTAGTTGATTTTACTCAATCCACGACCAGCGTGTTGGCGGCCTCAGGCGGTTGCACCTGTCGGGTCGCTCATCAAGACATTGTCACTGTTGAAATTCGTCAGGTCCGACAGGCCCTCGAATTGGGCCATTTTCTGAACCGATGCCGAATTCGCACTTGCGTATTCAACTTTCACCAGAACGGTGTCGGTCCCATCTGTTGCCAACAAGTAGACCTCGTCACCCGATTGAGCGCCGGTCAAACTCTCCGCCGCGGCCTCAATCGCGCCGTCGCTGAGATCGGAAAGCGCTGCGTCGATAGCCACAAACCCTGTGTCTGAACCAAGCACGCCGCCAACACTGAGAAGTTCGATATCCGTGCCGTTGCCGCGCAGCGTGCTTGCATCAAGCCCACTGAAGATCAGGGCATCGGAAACCTCGGCCGTGGGTCCCAGGTTGAAACCGGTAATCGTGTCCAAACCGTTTGCAATGGGATCGGTCTCAAACACGATAACGTCCCGCCCCGCACCGGTGACATCAATCGTATCGTTTCCAGCGTCACCCCGGATCACATCATCGACTGAGCTACCAGACAGGACATCGTCGCTGCCAGAGCCAAGGTGAAATTCGGATGGGCCACCATCGGTGGTTGTCAACTTGAATGAAATTGGTTGACCCGGCGACAGTTCGGTTACCGTGAACGAAACGACTGGTTGCGTCAGGTCGCTGTAACTAGCCGCGGCCCCGCCGAACTTGACCGTTGTCGAATTGATCTGATTGGTCAGAAACAAGTTGAAGTCCGAATTCTCGATCACCGAGCCAGTATCGACCGTCACGACGGACGGATCAAACTCAAGGTCGGCGTCAAAGGACAAACCACTGGACGTGTCTCGGGCCGCGTCGGCGAATATGTCGAAAGTGATCGTCGAGCCGCTTCGGCTCGCTTCAGCAATTACGTAGGCAGCCGGAGTGTGTGTGAATACTTGCTCGGACGCTGGCGCGGGGTCGGGTCCTCCAGACACCGTTGCCTGAGCGGAAAAGTCCAGATTATCTCCTGCATTCAAGCTGGAAAAATCCGAGCTTGGCAAGGTGACACTCCAGCTTCCATCGGCCGCAACAGTGGCGCTGCCCACAGCCGAGCTGTTCAGATAAAGGTTCACTGTTTGACCAACGGAAAGGCCAAGCGATGTCCCTGTCACGGTCAGGCCGACGCTTTGAACGTCGCCTAAGCCGACAACGCTGTTTGACCCTGCGGGGTCGATCCGGAGTATTGGCGTAAAATCAGTCGTCAGGGACGCCGAAGCTGCCGGTGAACTGTTGCCGGACGCGTCATCAACGGTCGCGGAAATCGAGTAGTTGCTGCCGTCCGACAAGGCAGCCAGATCGCCCGCCGGAATTGCAACGGACCAGACCCCGTTTGAGACACTTGATGAGTAGTTTGACCCATTCAAGGCGACCACAACTGCTTGCCCGTTGTCGGCGGTTGTGGTGCCCGAGACGATCAGGTCCGAGCCCATTTCCGTAACGTCTAGAACGGATCCGACCGGCAACGTATCTATACTGATCACGGGCGCGACAAAGTCAGTCTGAAAACTTGTCGAGGCCGATTTGCTGTTGCCCGCTGCATCCACCACTGCGGCAACTACGTCGTAGGTTTCATTGTGCTGAAGGCCGCTTAGGGTGCCGCTATTTGCGCTGTAAGTCCACGCACCACCGGATACACTTGCGGTGCCAGAAAACGCGGTTGACCCATCGGACTGGTTGACCTGCACAGAAACAATGGTGCCGTCAGGCGCATTCGATGCACCTGTGATGGTCATCCCCGAAGTTTGCTCGTTGGTGTTCAAAACCGCACCTGTGGACACCGATGACACTGAAATCGAAGGCGCAGAAAAATCGGTGCCGAAACTGCCCGACGCCTGTACCGCAGGGTTTCCAGCCAAGTCACTGACATTAGCGACAACGGTAACCGTGGAGGCATCGGACAGGGCACTAAGGTCGGACGAGGGGATCGTCACGCTCCATGAGCCTCCCGTTGCAGATGCAGCGTAGTTTTGTCCGTTCATCCCGACGGAAACGGCCTGTCCATCCTCGGCTGTCGTTGATCCGGTAATGATCAGGTCCGAACCCTGTTCAAGCGCGTTCATGATCGCCCCAGAAGAAAAGGCATCTATGCTCAGCGTTGGTGCTGAAGCGTCTTTTGACAAAGAGGCGCTGGCCTGGGGTGCGACGAGCCCGTTCGCGTCGGTGACGTCTGCTGTAAGCGAAAAGGTTCCACCATCTGCGAGGCTGGTAAGGTCAGCCGATGGAATAGTAACGCTCCAGTTTCCGCTGGTGACACTGCCCGTGTATGTTTGGCCATCCAAGGTGAGCGTCACCAATTGCCCGTCCGTGACATTGCCTGTCGTGCCCGTTACGACCAAAGCCGATCCCATTTCCGCGGCATTCAGCACATCCCCAACGCCCAACGGAGAGATGGCGACAGACGGCCCCGTCAGATCCACGGGAACATTCGCACTAACTGGTGCGGCCGGGTTTCCGGCCGCGTCGCTGATCACAACGCTGACCGAAACCGGGGTCCCGGTGGTCAAGCTGGAAAGATCGGCATTGGGTATTGTCACGGACCAGCTGCCACTGGACACTGACCCAACATAGTTCTGACCCTCGAAAGTAATTGTGACGGTCTGACTGTCTTCGGCCGACGTGTTACCAGTTAGAACCAGGTCGCCGACGACATCCGCCAGGTCGATGGACCCTCCGGCGACTGGATCAAGAGTAAGCGTCGGCGCGGTGAAATCCGTCTGAAAACTGCCGCTGGCCTGAGTCGCCGGATTGCCTGCGCGATCCGACACATTGGCGGTCACCGCAATCGTTGATCCATCCGCCAAAGATGACAGATCCGCAGCCGGGACATCAACACTCCAACTGCCGCTGGATATCTTACCAGTATAAGTCTGACCGTTTACCGAGACGGTAACGACCTGCCCGGATTCGGCGTCGGATGAGCCGGTGATCCGAAGCGCTGCCCCTTGTTCGGCTGCGTTCAAAACGGCACCCGAAGAATACGAGTCGACTGTCAGGCTGGGCGGGACCGTGTCGACCAGGAACTGCTTGTCTGCTGACGAAAGCTCAACCCCGCCTGCGTCAAGGCTTCGGACCGATACCGAGGTTGTGCCCTGCGGAAGCCCGGCGGCCTCGGCCTGCGACAAGGACACGCTCCAACTGCCATCGGCCGCCGGAGCAACGGTTTTCGTCACCGAGCCAATCGTTACCTCTATGGATGTCGCGTTTTCGGCGGGTGCTATGTTTGTGCTGAGGTTATTCAACGCGCTTGACTGTAACTCAACAAGGTTCAGGCTGGGTGGTCTTGGTGCTTCCCGAGGCGTTTCGTCATCCTCACCACCGCCACTGCCACCGCCGCCAGCTGCAGCGGCAGCCCCTGCCAGACCGAGCCCACCCAACGCGACACTTGCACCGCTGACTCCGCCGGCAGCAGCCGCGGCGGCTCCGGCTTCGGCAACGGCGGCCAGTTGCGCAATTTCACCGGCCGTATCATCGGAAATCATCACGGTTCCGTTTTCCAGAACCTGAACGTTTTCTGCGGCGACTACCATTGATCTGCCATCCGACATCTTCAGCAACACATCACCGTTGGGCAGCAACTTGGCGGACTTCACGCCCGCAATCGCTTCGGCAAACTGAAAGTCTTCAAGATCAGAGTCCGTGGCTTGCGCAAATGCAGGCAGGGCCATTAAAGTTGACGCCAACCCCCCGACCACGCCACGGTCCGCCCCGCGTTTCAGCCTGTCTTTGATCCACTTACGGATATGTTCCCGCCGCCCCTCATCAGGCAAGGCGTCATTGGTCGAGGCGTTTTTCGAAACGGTATCTTTGGTCATCGTGCCCTCACATCGGAAAACCGCAGAGAACCGGATGACAGCCTTGGCCCCAAAAGGCCTTGTTCATCATACTTGTTACCCGGTGCATCATGCGTTCGAACCAGAAAAATTGAGTTAATCTGAAACTGAAGTCCTTGCTTTCACCACAATTCCGTTCTGTTTTCTGTCACCGCATCAGATCATCGTTCACGTATCGCCAGATATGGCGTGGGGGTGATTGGTGATGATGCTTCAATTCGAAAGAGTGGTTGCAACGGGGACCGCAGCGCTCGATTCAGGTATCGGCGATACGGCTTTAAAAACGTTTAACGGCGAAACCTACATTTACAGCGTCTCTGGAAAGGGCGGTGGAATCGTCTCGTGGCACTTGCAGGACGGTGCCGGGCCTCAGGTAGCGGACATTCAGTATTTCGATGTCTCTATCGATCAGCACGTGGGCCGATTTGGCGTTCCAGTCTCGCTGGCGGGAACCGAAGTGCTGATTCTTGACGTAGACACTGCAACCGGTTTGGTTGGCTATGGACTGGACCCTGACGGCACGATCGATGCGATTCGCGAGACCGGGACACTTGCAACCAGTGGCGGCGTTTCATCCGTCGTTCAATACTCAACCGACACATTCGACCTTGTGGCTGTGTCACACAATAGCTCCGGTCAGATCACAACATATCGGGTGCAGGCTGATGGTTCACTGAACGAAGTGAACGCGCTATCAGGTCGCGCCGACACCATGCACAGCCTCCAAAAAGGATCCTCGGAATTCGTTGTTGCCGCGGATTCGATCAGCAATAATGTCAGCGCCTATCTCATCGACCCGGGAACCGGTTCTCTTTCAAAAGTCAGCGACAACCCAAACGTTCAAACTCTTGGGATCAATACGCCTGCGGCGATGGAGGTCGTGCAGGCCTACGGTCAGTCCTGGGTCATTGTCGCAGGGTCTGGCAGCAATTCTCTCAGCGTCATGAAACTGACCAGTAGCGGTCAATTGGTTCCGACCGATCATGCAATTGACACACTGCATACACGTTTTGGTGCCGTCCAGGATCTGGCGGTTATCGACGTCAATGGACATGTCTTTGTGCTTGCCGGAGGCGGCGACGACGGGCTCAGTCTGTTCACCCTGACGCCGGATGGGCAGCTGATACACAGGGACAGCTTCGCGGATACATTGGCCAGCGGACTGCAGAACGTCCAAACTCTGAGCATCGCGCAAATCGGCAATGACATACAGGTATTTGCCGCTTCGCAAGCAGACGCGGGACTGACGCAGCTAAGCGTGGATGTCAGCAACTTGGGCATCGTCGCCGAAAGTTCAGGCCCCGTGACAGGCACCGGGATGAACGACATCCTGACCGGCGGCCTCTTCGATTCCTCGCTGAGCGGCGGAGCAGGGGACGACATTCTGATCTCGGGCACATCCGCGACGACCATGACCGGAGGCAGCGGCGCAGATATCTTTGTTGTTCGTCAGGACAGCGGTCTAACAACGGTCACCGATTTTCAAGCGGGCATCGATCAGCTCGACCTCACGAACTTTGAGTTCTTGCGCAGCCCAGCACAACTGACCTTTACCGCCACCGCTCAGGGGGCACAGATTCAGTATCGCGGCGCGGACATCGTGCTGAACACGTTGACAGGTTCACCTTTGACCAGCGCCGAGGTGTTTGGTGCCGGATTCACCGGTGCGGACCATATCCCGGTTGGGCTGAACAGCGGGCCTGAAAACAATGCCGCGCCGGGTGTAGTCGGGGCTGTGTCGATTGACTCGACTGCGGCAAATTCGGGTCTGCGGGGGGCAGAAATCCGCTTTACGCCAAGCGGCGGCAATGCCGTGAGTGTCCAGGCCAACGATCAGGGAGAATTTGATCTCAACCTGCCAACAGGTACGTATCCGGGCCATGTCGAAATCATCAAATCCTATTCCACGGCCAGCAATGAGATCACCGCGTTGGACGCGTTGCAGGTCTTGCGAATGGCCGTTGGGCTTGACCCCACATGGGGGTCGGCAGCCCCGGAAAACTGGATCGCGGCTGATATCACCCGCGACGGATCGGTTACCGCATTGGACGCCTTGTCCGTTCTGCAGGTGGCCGTCGGACTTCCAAGCGCCCACGAGGCCGAATGGGTCTTTGTCGATTCCGCCGCAGACCTGTCAGGAATTGGCCGAAGCTCCGTACACTATGACACAAAGGTGCCGGTGACCGTGGTCGATGGAGATATGACCGCGGACATGACCTCGATACTGCTGGGTAATCTCGAAGCTGTTTAGATCAAATCGCCGGCGGCAAGTTCACTCGCGGAACGCACGATAAAAATAGTCGGCGAGTGGCTTCACCAGATAGGATAGGGGCGTGCGCTCATCCGTTTTGATCATGGTTTCAACTGGCATCCCGGGCAACAGAGCCTGGCCGTTCAAACGTTCCAGCTGGCCGTCATCAGGGACAACCTCAGCACGATAGAAGGTGAAACCGGTGGTCTCATCCGTGAACGTGTCTGCGGATACGTTGAGCACATGGCCATCAAGCTCGGGTGTCTCTCGTTGGTTAAATGCTGGGAAACGCAGAGCGACTTCCTGACCCTGGTGTAGCTGATCAACGTGCAGCGCATCTACGCGCGCAGCGACCAGCAAAGGCGTGTCCTGCGGCACGATATACATCATTGGCTCGCCTGGCTGCACCACTGATTGAATGGCAAAAACCTGGCTGTCATAGATAGATCCCGCAACAGGCGATCGGATATCCAAACGCGACAGCCTTTCTGTCAGCGACAACCGGCGTTCCGAAAGCTCAACCACTCTTGCCTCAACTTCGCGCAGCTCGGTTATCGCCTCTTCCCGCCTCGTGGCCTTCAGTTCCACAATCTGGATTTCGGTCGTTGCGATCTGCCCAGTCAAGCGTGCGACGGATGCTTCCAATCGACCAATTTCACCGGTCAGGCTGGCTTCTTCACGCTGCAAAGCTGACACGCGGCTGGCTTGGGTCAGACCGCGTTGCAGCAAATCCTCTTGATCCTTGAGCTCATTTACAATCAGATCGACCTGCGTCGTCAGTGAAATCAACTGGGCATTGATACCGTCAATTTCGTTCTCAATCTGAACCTTCTGCTTTCCAAATTGTTCGATCTGTTGGGTCAATGTATCCAACCGGGCGCTGAAAAGCCGCTGCTGACCCGCCAAAAGATCCGCGTCAATATTCTCTTCGTCTCGCAACGCTTGCAGGCGCACCGAAAGCGCATCGGCATTTGCCCCATCACGTTCCGCTTCCAGGCGGGCCTTGCGGGCCAGCAACTCAAAAAGCTGGGCTTCGACGATTATCTTTTCCGACGCAAGAAACGTGTCATCCAATTGCAAAAGCAAGTCACCCTGCGCAACGGAGTCGCCATCACGAACGAAGATTTCGCCGACGACTCCTCCGTCGGGGTGCTCGACGACTTGCCGATTGCTTTGCACTTCGACAACGCCCTGGGAAATGATCGCACCTGACAATTCGGTCAGAATGCTCCAAAGGCCCAGTCCGACAACAAGCGCGAACAGTGCAAATAGGCCAACCCACGCGGGAACTGCAATGCTCCACTTCGGCTTTGGGTTTGTCTGAGGCATCATTCTCCTACCTTGTTCAGGTGCCGCTTGATGAGGCCAGCATTCTGGACCATCGTATTCAGCACATCATCCCGATCGCCTGACTTAACTATCTGGCCCCTTTCGACGACGACCAAGTCGTCGCACTCGGATATCGCCTGCGGCCTGTGCGTCATAATGATTGCCGATTTTCCCATCGCCTTGAAACGCCGGACCGCAGTGTTGAGTGCATGCGTCCCGTCTGCATCAAGTGCCGAGTTCGGTTCGTCCAGAATAAGTAAAACCGGATCGCCGTAGAGTGCTCGTGCCAAAGCGATCCTCTGTTTTTGCCCGCCTGACAACTGGCTGTCATTCCCTTCCAGGAAAGTGTCATACCCTTTTTCGAGACTCAGAATGAGTTCGTGCGCGTTGGCCAGTTTTGCGGCCTCAACCACCGCTTCGGCATCGGGCGTCTCGGACATGCGTGCGATGTTTTCTGCTACCGAGCCGTTAAACAGGGTAACCTGCTGCGGCAAATAGCCGATGTGGCGACCAAGATCGTCCGGATCGTATTGATCCAAGGTTGCGCCGCCCAGCCTGATTTCTCCGGCGACCGGCGGCCAAAGACCCAACAGCGCCTTGGCCAGCGTGGTTTTGCCCGAACCGCTTTTGCCGATCACACCCAAGGCTCTGCCGGGTTTCAGTTGCAGCGATCCATTACGCAGCGTCGGCGTTTTTGATCCCGGAGGCACCACTGTAAGACCCTTTGCCTCCAACGACGCCTTCGGAGCTGGGAGCTTGGTGCGTTTCTGTTCCGGGGGCGTTTCATCGAGGAATTTGCTGAGGCTGATCCAGGCTGTTCGGGCGCGCTCGATCAGGCCCCATTGCCCAACGGCCGTTTCAACCGGCGCAAGTGCGCGCCCAAGCAGGATAGAACCCGCAATCATCGCGCCTGCGGTCATTTCGTTACGCAGCACCAACCACGCCCCCAATGCCAGCATTGCCGACTGAAGAAACAGCCTGAGCGATTTCGTCAGCGATGTGAAACTGCCGGTCCAGTCATTTGCGGCAATGGTTTGTGTTAGCGCTTCTGAACGTTGCTTGAGCCACCGCGTCGAGACGTCAGCCTGCATCCCCTGCGACCGCACGACTTCAGCCGCTTGTCGGGCATGTTCAGCGAACCCATTTGCCCTTGCCGCTGCGCTTTGGGCTTCCGCCACTTTGCGGCTTGTCATAGCCTGGTTCACAACGGCGATAATGATCAATAGCGCCCCGCCAGCGACCGACAGCCATCCCAACAAAGGGTGAAACAGGAAAATCGCGGCCAGAAAAACCGGTGTCCATGGTATGTCCATCACAGCCAGTAGAACGGGGGATGAACACAGCGTACGGATGGACTCCAGGTCTCGCAATGCGGTGGCTGGCTTTGAACGAAGCTGAGGGAACAAAGCCCGCCGCATTGTTCCGTCAAAAACACGTTCATCCAACGAAGATTGAAACTGAGCGCCAAATCGCGCGACAATTCGACCCCGCGCGTAGTCCAGCATCGCCATCAGCGCATATAGAATTGCGACCAGCAGGAAGAGCGCCGACAGCGTCTCGACTGATCTAGATGACAGCACTCGGTCATAGACCTGCAGCATAAACAGCGGACCAGTTAGCATCAGCAGATTGACAAAAATGCTGAACAAAAATGCCAGAGCCAGAAAATTATTCCCCTGATTGCGCACTTTTCGCAGCTCGTGCCGCTGCGGCGCAGACTTTCTGTTATTCGCGCTCACGCTGTATCGCCCTCAAATTCTTGCAGGAAGCACCCGTCATCAAACCAGCTTCCTTCGATCGAAGGCGGGCTGCATTTGCGGGCACTATATATTCGGGCAGGATCGCGAACAACGGGGGTCACGGCCACACGCCGTTGCTTTGGGCATTTTTGCGGCATCAAAGCCGCGCTTCAGGCAGGAAGACGCCGAGACATTGCGATGACGCAACGTTCTGAGGTCAGCCAACAGTCCAAAGCGGTTCTATCGTTGGAACGAATTAACTCAGATCCGTAGCCTGGCGAAGTCGGGATCATATGGCGCAGTCGGAATCACCCTAGCTTTGACCATAGCACCGCAGAGGTCCACTTCCATTTCTAAACCTGTCATCGCAAGGTCCGGTTCAACAAACGCGTACGCAAGGTTCTTGCCGCTCCGATACCCCCAGCCGCCGGATGTGACGGTGCCGACGACACGACCATTAGACATTAGGGACGCTCCGTCGTGCGCAGGGGCATCGGTTGTGAATACTTCAAGTGTCACCATTTGCCTGCGGGCGGGCTCGCCCTGACGCGCACGCAATGCGTCGCGCCCGACAAAGGGGCCTTTCTCGAGGTTGACGAATCGCGACAGCCCGGTTTCGAACGGATCAAATTCTGTGATCAGATCTGATTTCCAATGCAAGAACCCCTTTTCCATTCGCATGGAATTGACCGCACGCGCACCAAACAGCCGCAGTCCAAACGCTTGCCCTGCTTCCTTCAAAGCAAGATAGGCTGAATACAGCGAAACGTTAGGCACGTGGATTTCATAAGCCAGCTCACCGGAAAAACTGACGCTCATCACCGTTGCTGGAGCATAGCCTACAAAGCACTCGCGAACCGAAAGCCAAGGAAAGGCTGATGCGGACCAGTCGCCACGCGCGCAGCGCGAGAGGACTTCCCGAGACTTTGGCCCAGCTAGAACCAGAATGGTCTGCTCATTCGTGAGGCTGCGGATGTGAACATCCTCGTCCGGCGACAAATGCTGGGCCAACCAGTCCATGTCGTGATATTCCGCCGCCGCGGCTGAGCCGTACCAAACCCGATCCGGCCCCCTGTCGGAAGCAGGCAGGTTCGCAACTGTTGCTTCACATTTGACCATGCCTTGGTGATTCAAAAGATACCCAAGGCCCACGCGGCCATCTTTCCTGGTCACGTTGCCGCAGAACAGCCTGTCCAGAAAACTGTGACGGTCTGACCCCGTGATTTCAAACCGATTGAACCCGTTGACTTCGCAAAGCCCAACATTCTGCTGAACATTGCGAACTTCGTCGCCAACGACGTCGAAGGCCTCATCGAAGCCAAAGGACAAGGTCGGGTGAAATTCCGGGGACGGTTTGATGTAATCCACCCGCTCCCAACCATTTACAACGGTGAACTCTGCACCTTCTGCGGCCAATACCGGCGTCAGCGGAGTTGTTTTGGCCATACGCCCGGCGGGACGGTGTTCGTGGGGGAAATGAAAACGGAATTCGTTCTGATAATCCTCGATTGCCTTAAGTGCGGTCAATTCAACATTGGCATGTCCGGTGAACCTGCGTGGGTCCAGGCACCAGGTGTCGTAACATGCTTCACCGTGAACGATCTGCTGGGCGAGCAACCAACCATGACCACCGCCTTCTCCGATCCCCGCCCGCAGCCCGATGATGCAAAATGCATTGCGTTTCCCCGGGATTGGACCAACCAACGGCGCCCCATCAATCGTGTAGGTGATCGGGCCATTAACGACCCGCTTTATCCCAACTTCGGTCAATGCGGGCATACGTTGAAACGCGCCCTCCAGAACGTCCATCACGCGGTCCAGGTCGTCGGGGCACAAATCGTTAGAGAAATCGGGGCTTATGCCGTCCATCCCCCAGGGCTTACAATCCTGTTCATAGAACCCCACCAAAAGGCCGTTCTTTTCCTGGCGCGAATAGAAATCCGAAATCGGGCATCGCAGCAGAGGCATTCGGTGACCAGCTTCAATGATTGCCGGCATATCTTCGGTTACGAAATACTGATGTTCCATCGAGGCAACCGGATGATGAACACCCATCATCGCACCGACCTCATTCACACGGTAACCGCATGCGTTCACAACAATATCTGCGTCGATGTTGCCTTTGTCGGTTTCGACAGTCCAGGTGTCATCCTGATGCTGTCTCAGGCCGGTAACGGCCGTATGCCTATAGATTTCCGCCCCGGCCTTTCGCGCGTGAAATGCGAGCGCCTGACATAGTTGCGCGGGATCGATGTCTCCGTCTTCGCCGTCCCACAGGCCGCCAACCAGGTTTTCCGTGGAAATCAGCGGATGGCGACGGGCGCATTCCTGCGCATCAATGATTTCAAACTCGACACCCATGCCGCGCGCCATCGATGCAAAGTGCCGGTAGCCCTGCATCTGTGCTTCGGTGTTGCCCAACCGGATGCCGCCGTCGCCATGATGGTAACCGACAGGGTATTCAGGATCATCCCGCAGTTGTTTATAAAGTTTGATCGAGTGAGACTTCAGGCCAACCATTGTCTGGTTCATCCCAAAATTCGTCACCTGTGCCGCCGAATGCCAAGTCGTACCGGACGTCAGCTCGTCCCGTTCGATCAATACGACATCCGACCACCCCTCCTGCGTCAGGTGATAGAGCGTGGAACATCCCGCGATGCCGCCACCGATCACCGCGACCTTTGTTCGTGATTTCATATCCGCTTTCCCCCAGCCGCAATGGCGGCACTAATCAACTGGCCTGCGCCAGCTTATTACGGGACAGGGAACCGCGCGATATTATTTCGGTGTCCAATCGGACCGAAGTTGGCGTTTTTCCCTCGATCACGCCGATCAGCGCCTGGGCGGCCTGTCGCCCCATGTCCCGATGTGGAACATGAACGGTCGTCAGACCGGGATTTACGATCCGCGCCAGCTCGATATCGTCGAACCCGGTAATCGAAACATCTTCCGGCACGTGAAATCCCATAGCCGCGGCCTGACGGATCGCGCCAACGGCCAGAACATCGTTACCGCACATGATCGCAGTCGGCTGCGCCTTCAGGGCCATCAATTGACGAAAAGCCTCTGCTCCGCTTTCGATTTCGTAGGGCATTTCGAGGATTTCCAGCGCGTCTGGCAACAACCCGTGCGACCGAAGCGCGTCCCTGACGCCTTCAATCCTAAGCCTCGCGCGGTCGTTGCCTTTTGTAATCCCCGAGATTACTGCAACTCGGGTGTGACCCAGCCGGATTACCTCTTCCGCAAGCTCAAACATCGCCTGCCTGTTGTCGAACCCAACCGATGGCATCTTTGATACGGAACGAAAAGACCAAGCAACGACAACCGGCATACGTTGAGTGGCCAAATAGTCGATAATGCGGTTTTCGCGGTCGTGCCCGATCAGCAAAAGTCCATCGGCCCCACGCGCAACCAGATTGCGGATCTGCTCTTCTTCGACCTCGGGCTGGTAGGCGGAACTGGACACCAGCAAAGTGTATCCGTGCCGGTGCAGTTCTTCCTGAAACGCTTGCAATCCGCGTGCAAAAATCGCGTTTTCCATGGTTGGAATGATCGCGCCAATCGTGAAGGATCGCTTGGCCGCCATCACCCGAGCGGCAAAATTCGGGGTATAGCCCAACGCGTCAACTGCCGACAAAACGCGCTTGCGCGTGGCTTCGACCACGCGTTCGGGGTCATTGAGGCATCTCGACACCGTCGCCGTGGATACACCTGCCTGTTTGGCCACGTCGCTTAGGGTGGGGGCAGATCGGAGTTTTGACATTCTCGAAGCTTTGCATCGTTTTTTTCAATTCTAGCTGTGTTTACTCGCGGTGTGAAGCGATAATGTAAGCGCTTGCATTTATTATGTAAGCGCTTACAAATAGATTAGAGCCGATTCTACGAGGACCCCGGACATGTTTCTTGCCGCATCCATCATCGTGTTTGCCATCTATTTTGCGAACGTGGCCATGGGCGCTTTTGCAAGCAGCGCGTTTCTGGGGGACGTCGGTGAGATGTTGGTTCTGTTCGCGGCGTCGATCCTGTTCGTAGTCGCAATTCTGAAAAAGGAAGCTGACCGCAACGCAGAAAGCGACAGCTGAATTTTTTGCTTGGGAGGGCAATTCATGAACAACGACAAAACCGAACTTGCGTCGGCCGAACGCCGCAATTTCCTGAAACTCAGCGCCAGTGGCGCGTTTACCGCCGCGCTTGTCGCCGGGGCAGGGGGTGTCCTGTGGTCGTCCGAGGCTGCAGCGCAGACCGCCAAGGAAGAACGCGAGCGTGAGCAGGCCGCGGACCACGTAATGACCATCGCGACTGCCTATGTTCTGGGCGCGTCCCGCAGCTATCCGATCATGCAGCTGGACCTGAAGGAAAACATTCAGAACGCAACGAACGGCAAGGTCTATGTCAAACTTGCACCAGGTGGTCAGCTTGGTGCCGGTGGCTCGCTGGTGCAAAAAGTGCAGGGTGGAACCATTCAAGCCGCGCAGCACTCGCTGTCGAACTTTGCGCCGTTTGCTTCGACCGTTGACCTGATCAACATGCCTTACCTGTGCGGCTCGAACCAGAAATTCACCAACCTCGTGCATTCCGATACATGGCAGAATGAGGTCCATCCCAAGGTCGAAGCCGCCGGGTTCAAGGCACTGTTCTATGTCGTAATCGACCCGCGTGTCGTCGCCGTGCGTCAGGGTGGAAACGCCGTCATCACACCCGGCGACATGAGCGGCATCAAGTTCCGCGTACCGGGCTCAAAGATGCTGCAGCAATACTACCGTATGGTTGGCGCCAACCCGACACCTGTCGCTTGGGGTGAGACCCCCTCGGCCATCAAGCAGGGTGTTGCGGATGCGCTCGATCCATCCGTCGGTGCTCTGTTCGTGTTCGGCTTCAAGGACATCCTCAGCCATGTGACCTTCACGCAGGCGGTGCCGGACAGTCAGGTCTATTCCTGTAACCTCGAGTGGTTCAATTCCATGCCGTCGGACGTGCAGGAAGGCATCATGTGGGGTTCGGAAATGACCAGCCACCAGAACCTGGCCAAAGTTCCGTCGGCCCGTGCCTATGCAATGGCCGAATTGAACAAAGCCGGTGTCGAGTTCCATTCACTCAGCTCGGATCAATTGGCCGAGTGGGAAAGCGTCGGCGGTTATCAGAACGCCGATTGGGACCCATTCAAGACCGAATTGGCCGGGTCGATGGATGCCTTCGAGAAACTGGTCGAGGCCGCCGGGACGCAAGGAAAGTACTTCGTCCACGACGCCTGATCCTATCAGGTCGACCTTACGAAACGCATGCAGTCAGGCCGGTAAAGGCCCGAACCAGAAGGCCTGTGCCTGACTGCTAGACTGTCGAGGGAACAGATGACGCTACTTCAAAACATAGACCGCAACGCCGAACGCTGGCTGCTGCTGGTGTTTTACGTGATGCTGGTCATCACCATGGCCATCGAGGTCCTTCGGCGCGAGATATTCGCGTTCTCGTCGATCTGGGGCGAAGAAATCGTCCGGTATTCCTTTATCTACCTCGCCTGGATCGGTGCGGCAGCGGCGGTGAAAGAACGCGCCCATATCCGCATCGACGTCATCATGCACTACCTCGGGCCGCGCCCCAAGGCGCTGTTGTACATCTTTGGTGACCTGGTGATGTTCGGCGTCGCGGTTATCGCGCTCTACTGGTCTTATGAAGCCGTGCATGTCTCGGCCAAATTCGGGTCAGTGACGGACGGGCTGAGGATATCAAAGGTCTGGTTCCTGATGGCCGTTCCAACCGGTTTTGCACTCATGATCTGGCGATTGATCCAGTCGCTGATGCGCGATCTGAAATCCCTTCGTGACGGTACGCCCGTCTTCGAAGGCGACAAGCTGTTTGACTGAGGGAGAAAGCGATGCTCTGGGGTTCCCTCAATCAAACTGTTGAACTGGGTTGGGATTTTTATCTGCCCGTGATCCTCTTCGTCGGCCTGATTGCCTTGGCCGTGCCTGTCTGGGCCGCCATCGGCACAGCCGCGATCGTGATGCTGATCATGTCCGGCGACTTGCCGCTGAGCCTTGTGGGCGAAAGCCTGTTCACCGGCATCGACGCCTTTGCCCTCACCGCTGTGCCATTGTTCATCCTGACCGGAGACGTTCTGGTCCGCACTGGCCTGTCGCGCAAATTCCTGGACGTGGCCGAAGCGCTGACCTGTTTTGCCAAGGGCGGTTTCGGCTCGGCCACCGTTCTGGTCTGCGGCATGTTCGCCGCGATCTCTGGCTCGGATGCAGCGGGGGCCGCCGCCGTGGGTCGAATGACGATCAACCGTCTGGTCGAAAGCGGCTATCCGCGCCCTTACGCGTGTGCCTTGGTCGCTGCAGGGGCCTGTACTGGTATCCTGATCCCGCCCTCGATTGCTTACATCATCATCGGTCTTGTGCTGGGCATATCGGCATCCACCTTGTTTTTGGCCGCGTTAATCCCCGGTCTGGCCATTCTGGTTTCGATCCTCGTTACCAATATCATCATGAACCGCCTCTATTCGTATGAAGGCGGTGGCATGATGACCATGGGGGAATGGCTGGCCAATCTGGGCAAAGCGCTGAAATCCGGCTGGTATGCATTTATCGTGCCAGGGATCATCTTCTATGGCATCTTCTCAGGACGCCTGACACCAACCGAAGCGGGAGCGACTGCGGTGGTCGTGACCATTGTTATGGGCTTCATCCTGCGCACTCTGACACTTGCGGACTTTCCTTCGATGCTGGTCAGTTCGGCCAAGGTAAACGGAGTGATCCTTCCGATCATCGCATTTTCGGCTCCACTGGCCGAGGCATTGGCAATCATGGGTGTGCCGCAGGGCTTTGTGACCGCTGTGACATCGCTGACCGACGATCCTTATCTTCTAATCCTGCTGATGATCGGCATCCTGATCGCGGCTGGATGCGTGATGGAAACCACGCCAAACATCGTGATCCTTGCACCGATCCTCAAGCCATTGGCGGACAATATCGGCATGAACGAGATTCAATTCTGCATCATGATGATCACCGCGCTGGGTGTGGGTTTTATCACGCCACCGCTGGGCCTGAACCTGTTCGTTGTATCTGGCATTACCGGTGAATCGATTCTGAAGATTGCCGCCCGCGCCGTGCCATTCGTATTAACGATGCTGATTGTGGTTATCCTGATCGCCTATGTTCCGGCGGTGTCGACAACACTGCTTCCTGCAATTTACCAATAGGACCTGCCTGCTATGCCGCGTGAATACCTGAAAAAGGCAACGCTTACCCCACAATCTCATGCGTCCGAGGTGCATGAGACGGTCAAGACCATCCTCGGGGACATCGAGGCGGGCGGTGACGTCAAGGCGAAGGAATACGCGGCCAAGTTCGACAAGTACGACGGCAATGTTCTGATGACGCAGGCCGAGATTGATGCGGCTATTGCCTTGGTGCCTGAAAAACTGAAGGCCGATATCCGTTTTGCCCACGACAATGTCCGTCGGTTCGCCGAAACGCAGAAAGCGACTGTCTCTGATGTCCAGATGGAAATCGTTCCCGGCTTCATAGCGGGCCAAAAGGCGATCCCGGTAGATGCCGCAGGCTGCTATGTGCCAGGCGGGCGTTATAGCCACATCGCCAGCGCGATCATGACTGTGACCACGGCGAAGGTTGCAGGTTGCCGGCATATCACCGCTTGTTCTCCGCCGCGTCCCGGAGAAGGCGTCGCGCCTGCCATCGTCTATGCCGCGCATATCTGCGGCGCCGACAGCATTCTGGCCATGGGCGGCGTACAAGGCGTTGCTGCTATGACCTATGGTCTGTTTGGGCTACCACGCGCAAATATTCTGGTCGGACCGGGTAACCAGTTCGTGGCCGAGGCGAAACGTATCCTCTATGGCAAGGTTGGCATCGATATGATCGCCGGACCGACCGACAGTCTGATCCTTGCAGACAGCACCTCGGACGCGCACGTGGTTGCGACGGATTTGGTGAGTCAGGCCGAACATGGCTACAACTCGCCGGTTTGGCTCGTGACGGATGATCGTGCTTTGGCGGAAAAGGTTATGGAGCTTGTTCCCGACCTCATAGCCGACCTGCCGGAATTGAATCGCGAGAACGCCTCGGCTGCGTGGCGCGACTATGCCGAAGTCATCGTGTGCTCGGACCGCGAAGAAATGGCCGCCTGTTCCGACGATTACGCGCCCGAGCATCTGACTGTTCAGGCAGAAGATCTGGATTGGTGGCTGGGCCGTCTAACCTGCTATGGCTCGCTGTTTCTGGGCGAGGAAACTACGGTGTCCTATGGCGATAAAGCGACGGGCACAAACCACGTCCTGCCAACCTCAGGCGCTGCCAGCTATACCGGTGGCCTAAGCGTGCACAAATACATGAAGATCGTCACCTGGCAACGCGCCACCCGCGAAGGGTCAAAGCCAATTGCCGTTGCAACGGCGCGGATTTCGCGACTTGAAGGAATGGAAGGACATGCGCGCGCCGCAGATGTGCGGCTGGCAAAGTATTTCCCGGATGAACAGTTTGACCTGAGCGCCGATGGGTGATCCGCGCGCACTCTTTGATCTTGAGGGCCGCGTGGCTTGTGTCACCGGGGCCAGTTCCGGCCTCGGACGGCAAGCCGCCAAGGCTTTGGCAGCCGCCGGGGCACGGGTTGTCGGCGTCGCGCGTCGCGCTGCGGCCTTGGAAACGCTTTGTGATGAGATCGGAGAGGGGGGCGCAGCGGTCACAGGCGATGTTGCAGACCGGCCCAAGCTGGAATCTTTGTGCGCAGAGATTACCGCCAAATTCGGCCCCCCCGACATCATTGTGCATGCCGCGGGGGTGAACACGCGCCAGCACGCCGATGAAGTGACCGCAGACGGGTGGGATACCACACTAGCACTAAACCTGAGCGCCCCGTTTTTTCTGAGTCAGGCCATGGTTCCCGCTATGAAAGAGCGGGGATGGGGCCGCATCGTGAACTTTGCGTCGCTCCAGACGACCCGAGCATTTCCTGGCGGCATCGCCTATGGGGCTTCCAAAGCAGGGGTCGGGCAGTTGACCCGCGCCATGGCCGAAGCCTGGTCTCAGTTCGGGATCACCGCCAATGCAATCGGACCCGGATTTTTTCCGACTGAACTGACACAAGCCGTATTCGACGACCCGGATCGCGCCCAAAGAAATGCCGCGCAAACCTGTGTTCAGCGCAATGGGCGGTTGGACGATATCGACGGACCGATCGTTTTTCTATGCTCACGGGCTTCGGATTATGTGACCGGCCAGGTCCTCATGGTTGATGGAGGGTTCACTGCAAAATGAAAGCGCTTGTCTATCAGGGGGTCGAGGACCTTTCGTACCAGGATGTCCCGGATGCCGCGCCCCGTGACGGTGAGCATCTGATACGGATCGAGGCTGTCGGCATCTGCGGCTCGGATATGCATGCCTATCTTGGGCACGACGCCCGAAGGCCTGCGCCCTTGATCCTTGGGCACGAAGCAGCCGGGACAATTCAGGGCGGGCCGAAGGACGGAACGCGCGTAACGATCAACCCTCTTGTCGCCTGCGGGACATGCAATGCATGTCGGACAGAGCGCGAAAACCTTTGCGCGAACAGGCAGATCATCTCTATGCCGCCGCGCGAAGGGGCGTTTGCCCAATACGTGACGATGCCCGAGGCCAATCTGGTCACCGTGCCAGATGATGTCCCGATGTATAAGGCGGCATTGGCTGAACCGCTGGCCGTCAGTTGGCACGCTGCCCGTCTTGGCCTGTCTGCTCTGCACTCGCAGACGGAAAAGCGCGCACTTGTCATTGGCGGTGGAGCCATCGGGCTGGCCGCTGTTCTGGCGCTAAAGGCAATGGGTGTGACCGATGTTACGATCACTGAACCGAATGCGATGCGGCGCGAGTATCTGAGTGCCAAATGCGGTTGCTATGCAGTCGAAGAGACAGAAGATATGTATCCGCTTGTGATTGACGCGGTCGGGTTTTCTGCCACCCGCGCCAGCGCTTCGACCCGTACAGAACCGGGTGGAGTGATCGCTCATATCGGACTGGGCGAAGATACCGGAGGGCTGGATGTGCGGCGCATGACACTGCAAGAGATCACGTTCATTGGCACATACACCTACACCGCACAGGATTTCCGCGACACGGCCCAAGCGATTTTTGATGGTCGGCTGGGCGCGCTTGACTGGGTTCAACAACATGCGTTGGCTGAAGGTGCCGATGCATTTCGTGCTTTGCGCACTGGCGAAGTCGCTGCCCCAAAGATTATCCTTAGACCGTGGGCTTAGACCCAACGGAAACGGAGGTGAACATGTATAAGAAAATTCTTGTCCCGATGGCGCTGGACCACGGCATTTCGCAGCACACCCTGAAAGTCGCGCGCGCTTTGGCGGCCGATGGGGCCGAGATCATAGCACTTCATGTTTATGAAATGCCTCAGGGTTCCGTAAATGCCTACCTCGATAAGGACGTCGTTGCCGAAGGATTTCGCGCCGCACACGCTTTGTTGCAGGAGAAAGTCGCGGGTCTTGACGGCGTTCAAGCCGAAATCGTGAAAGGCCACACCGCACGGACAATCATCGATTTTGCCAACGAGCAAGCCATCGACTGCATCGTCATCGGGTCGCACAAACCAGGCCTTAGTGACTATTTTCTGGGATCGACCGCGTCGCGTGTCGTCCGCCATGCCCATTGCGCCGTGCACGTGCACCGCAGACCATAATCCGTCAATCGCGCCATTGGCGCCCCAAGCAGGACCTTCAAACCGGACATGAACATAGACAAGAAGATCACAGATGATCTTGTGGCCAACGATGTTTCGTTTGTCACCACAGTTCCGTGCAAACAACTTGCCGGAGTCATCGAAGAAATTGACCAACACGACGACATCTTTCACATCCCTTCGAACAAGGAAGACGAGGGGATGGGGCTGTGTGCCGGTGCCTGGATGGGCGGAAAGCGTCCTGCGATCATCATGCAGAACACCGCGATTGGCGTGACGATCAATACTCTGGCCACTTTGATCCAATACTACCGTATGCCGCTGCCCATGCTGATTTCATATCGCGGCGAGCTGCGCGAGCCTATCGCCTGCCAGGTTGAAATGGCAGTGCACACCAAAGCACTGCTGGCGCAGTTGAACATCCCGACCTACCACTTCCACCACCAGGCGGATGTCGAGGAACTGGACGCGATCCTGAAATACACCTTCATGTGCAACAAGCCGGTCGCCATCCTGACCGACGCCAATTTCTGGGGAGGCTACGGCGACCAATGATCCGTTCTGAAATCCTGAAGGAAATCGCCCCGATCCTGCGAGATCAACTGGTTGTCTGTAATATTGGCATACCCAGTCAGGAACTGCATGCCATCGACGACCAGCCCTCGAATTTCTACATGTTAGGAACAATGGGTTTGGCGTCTTCAATCGGCCTAGGGTTGGCGCTGTCGCAACCCAAACCGGTAATCGTAATCGATGGGGACGGGTCGGTCCTGACCAATCTTGGAACCTTGCCGACCATCGCCAACAATGTGGCCGACAATTACATCCTGTTGATCGTGGACAATGGTTCATACGGGTCGACCGGAGATCAGCCGACCTATGCGGGGCAAAAGACATCACTTACGAAAATGGCCGAGGCTGCCGGATGCGAGCGGGTCATTGAATGTCAGGCGGAAGACACCGGGCGGGTTCTTCAAGACGCTCTGGATGCCGGGCAGATGACGATCATCGTCAGCAAATGCGAGAGTGGAAACGCCAAGATGCCGCCGATCACAATGGACCCGGTTGTCATCAGAGACCGCTTTATGAAAGCCGTTCAGGCTTAATGCCGAACAGCGCCATTCACAGCGCTGAAGACGCCCGCCGCCTCGCGCGACGGCGTCTGCCCTGGATGGTTTTTGACTATATTGATGGGGCCGCTGGCACTGAAATCGGCGTGGCCCGCAACAGGGCCGCGCTGGACGACATGACATTGCGCCCGCGGATATTGCGTGACGTCAGCGACAGGTCTCTGGCCAGCACACTCTTTGGCAAAGCAACGAAACGACCTTTCGGCATTGCACCTATGGGCATGTGCAACCTGTCAGCACCGGGTGCGGACCTGATGCTGGCACGGCTCGCCGCGCGATTTGAGATACCTCTTGGGGTCTCGACCGTCGCATCGACATCGATGGAAGAACTGATCGAAGTTGCCCAAGGGCACGCGTGGTTTCAACTCTATTTCAGCGGCGACGGCACAGGCACCTTCAAGTTGGTGGACCGAGCCATGGCGGCAGGATACGAGACGCTGATCCTGACTGTTGATGTCCCAGAGGTTGGCCGACGACCTCGGGAACTGCGCCACGGGTTTCGGATGCCCTTTCGGATCGGACCGCGTCAGTTTCTGGATTTTGCGCTGCACCCGCGCTGGTCACTGACGACACTGGCGCACGGCAAACCCCGGATGGCGAATTTTCTGATGGACGGTTACGAATTTGACAGAACCGAAAGCCGAGCCAAAGCCACTTGGGAAACGTTAGCGCGTTTGCGGGACAGGTGGCCCGGAAAATTGGTGGTCAAGGGTGTTCTGGACGAACACGATGCAATTGCTTTGAAGACGGCGGGCGTTGATGCGATTCAGGTCTCAAGCCACGGTGGGCGGCAACTTGACAGCGCTCCGGCGCCAATCTCAGTTCTGCCGCAGATCCGGGATGCGGTGGGTGACGACTATCCCCTTTTCTTCGATAGTGGCCTGCGCAGCGGTGAGGATGTCGCCAAGACCCTATTGGCCGGTGCCGATTTCGTGTTCTTTGGGCGAATTTTGCAGTTTGCTGTCGCCGCTAACGGTGAAGCTGGCCTGGAACAACTTTGGTCTGTACTCAGCGACGAGTTGGAAATCGCGATGGCCCAGATCGGAGTAACGTCAGTTGCTCAATTCAAATCTGACTGCGTCGCAACCAACACTAAAATCCGTTGATTGTTGATGGATGTCCAAAGTGGGATCAAAGCGTTTTCGCGAACCATGTCGCAACAAGATGAGCGGTGTTGGAACCAATTCACAATACTCCAGCAACACCGCGCCCATTGTACGCGATACTGCGAATTGGCCAAGTTTGCACCCGCCCACTAGTTGACAATTATGCTAAAAACTGTATACTTGGTAAACACTGGTAGAGCCGCTTACCCTGCCTTCGGGCAGAATCTCCGGCAACTGGACTGCATTTAGGTACAGTGCGTTTGAGGCTGGTCGGAGACACCACAAAAAAGGCTCTGCAAAAGAGTTGTATTTGGTGCAAATACAGAAAGGCAAACCATGGTCAACGCTTCAGCAGTGGCCCGTATAGAACCGCAAGACGTGATGATGGCATTCGCTCAGTACGGGTTCCGCAAAACGTCGATGGAAGACATCGCAAAAGCGGTCAGCCTATCGCGTCAATCTATCTATAAGAAATTCGGATCAAAAAACGCGTGTTACAGCTGGGCGCTCAACACTTATATGGAGCGTCTGTACAAACGTGTGTTTGCAATTCTCGAAGAGGTTGATGGCGCGGACTTGGAAACCCTCGAAAAAGTTTTCGATCTGGTTGTAGGCGACGCCGTCGAGTTGGCGAAAACCACGCACGGGGCACAGATGCTTGAAGATTCCCTACAAGTCGCTGCCGCCCACAAAGACAAACTTTTGAGCAGCTACTTGATGAAGCTGGGCGATTTTCTTTTACGCCGGGGCTTAGCAGATTCACCAGAGCGCGCGCAGGATTTGGCCCATCTTCTGACTACGTCCTCACGAGGGGCATTGGTTGTCGCAAAGTCTCGGCAAGACTTTTCGGACCAGATGCATCGCATCCTGAGAACCGTTCTGGCCTTTCATCGCTAAATCAGCGCTGGGGTCGACCCAGGGTATCAATGGTTTGGAAACCGCCATTTGTGCAGGCAGTAGGCAAGCAGGGAATACCCCAAGGCCAGTGCGATTTGAAAAGATATAGCGGGAAGCATGGATGAAAGCGACGCCCCCATCTGATCGACTCGAATGATCGCCGACAAGGCGGACGTCGACGGAATTGCCAACGCCAGCCATCGAATGGGATCTGGCATGCTTTCGACAGGCCAAGCAACGCCGGTCAAAAAGAAGATCGGCATGCCCTGTACAAGCAGAAAGAAGACCATGCCCTCTCGGGTCGGGATCAGTTGAATAAGAGCAAACCCCATCGCGGTGACGGATACCAGAAATGGAAGAGCAACAGCAAATAGGGTGATCGGATGGCCTAAGGTCGGTAGGTTGTAAAGCCAGGGCAGCAGCAATTGTGTCACGGCGATCCAAACCATGTAAAGGCTGACATAGGCCACCGGGGTCGCCAACCGGGCAATTCCCGCCCGTGCAGGGCGACCCGCATGCATGATCCCTATTCCCATCAACAGTGTTTGCTGGATGATGATCACAAACGCAGCAGGGACAATGTAACTGGCATAGCCACCCTGCGGATTGAACAGCGGTACCGAGACAATCGTGATGGGCGTCACCAGTGCCGTCGCCGTTTGTTCGTCCACGCCCAAGGACATCAATCGCGCGAACCGGACTTCTGCGCCCAGGTTTCTGGCGGCGGTTGTGACCGCAGACGAGATTGCACCATACAAGGTGAAGTAACTGCCGTCCCCAAAAACGGCGATCGGAGACGACCGCCCATCCAGCAGATCGCGTTCGAAACCGGCCGGGATCATCAGTACACCATAGACATCGCGTTCCTGAAACAACCGCTCGGCCTCGGGCATTCCGTTCGCCTGCGCGACCACCGCGACACTGTCGGAATTGTCTATCTGCCGACGAAGGGATCGACTGGCGACCGACCCATCGTGATCGACAATGGCGATCGGAACGTCACGAACGACCTCTCCGACATAGGGCTGAGGGTACAGGCACGCGTAGATCAGGATCGAAATGACCATGGTCATCATCGCGCTCGTGTCAGAAAACAAGCGCGCAATCGCGTCTGCCATCGCCCTGAGAAAACGGATCATGACGGCTGCTCCGTGACATCGGCGTTACTTTGGGCCGCGCGATGGACCATCCACAAAAGAAGACCGCCGTAAACCGCAACCTGAGCCCCCAGCCAACCCAAGGCGGGCAGTGATATGTCCACCGGCGCACCGCGCAAGACCTGATCCGTTCGAAGTTGCAGATACGCGGTCAAAGGCAGTATCCCGCCCCAAGCCCAGGCAAAACCGTTCATCGTGATCCGGGGAAAACTGATCCCGGCAAACCCAAAGGCCGGACCGGTCAGAACCCCGGTCAGTCCAAGCGCACCGACCGTTTCACCAGCCACCATCGCCAGCAGCCCCCCAAGACATAAGCAGGCCACAACAAAGCCAATGGAGTATAGGCAGTGAAACCAGATGGCCCCGTGAAAGGGCGCTCCGAAATATCCAAACATAATGGCGTCCGCAAGGATCAGAGCCAGCAGATAGGCCAACCCATAGGGTGCGAGTTTTCCAGATACGGCGCGCAGTGGTGATCGTCCGATCCGCACCAGCCGGGCGATTCCGCCCTTCAGCTGCGCTTCGCGCGCGATTGCCAATGCAGCGCTGGCGCAAATGAAAATCTGTAAGATTGCCGGCATCACAGCAGCAAGCAGGAACTGAACGTAATCCAGCGCAGGATTGAACAATGGGCTACGTTGAACCGGGATCGGTTGGACGGCTTCGATCGCTTCTTCGGGGATCTTACCGTTGGACACAAGAGCCTGCGTGGCGGCCCCGGCTGACAGGCTTGCGAGCGTCTGGTTTGTTGCCCGCGATACGATACCGCCAATGGTCAACAACTGATTGTTGTAAAGCGTGACCAATTCAGGGCTGCGTCCAAAGAACAAATCGCGTTCCATGTTCTGGGGTATCAACACCACTGCATAGACCTGACCGGCAACCAGCGCCTGTTTCGCGTCGGCAAGATTTGGAGCTTGCAGCGTGACACTCAGGTCCGGAGACGCATCCACCATTCGGATTGCTTGCCTCGACAGGGTAGTGCCATCCTGATCGACTACGGCAACCGGAAGGTTGGTTGGCAAACCTGCGCCAAACACCGCCGACAGTAACAGCATAAGGCTCAGCGGGAATGGCCCCAACATGAACACCAGCCTCGGCCAATGCGCAATTTGCCGCAACTCCCATCGGAACGCGCGTCTGAAACCTGCGGGTAGATGGCTGGCCATGCGCTATTGCGATCCCCATTCGATCAGCGCGCTCATGCCCGGACGCAGCGCGGAATCGCGAACCAAAGGTTCGGCGCGGACCGAGAATGTGCGCAGATCGAAATCCCCGGTCGCTTTGGTCGCGCGCCAGTTGGCATAGGTGCCCTCGGCATTGATTGCGGTAATCCGCGCTGGAATGATCTGGTCGCCAAGCGCGGGCACACGTACGTCAAGCTTTTGGTCGATCTCCAGCCCGTTCAAAAGATCCTCGCGCAGGTTGAAGGTGAACCAGGCGTTATCAATGTCGACAATCGACAACAGAATGGCACCGGCCGAAAACAGCTCTCCGGGTTCTGCAAGGCGCGCGGTGACCTGCCCGTCGATCGGTGCGCTGATGTTCAGTTCTGCCAAATCGGCCTGAGTCCGCAAAACGGCGGCCTTTGCTTCGAAGACCTGCGCCTGTGCAACCGCCTTTTGTTCAACACTATTGCCATTTTCAGCCAACAAGAGGTTCGCCGCAGCAGCATCAACGCCGCGTTGCGCCGCAGCCAGACTGTTTGATGCCTCATCCAGCCTCTGCAACGACGCGGTGGACGTTTCGCTCAGCCTCTCGATACGGTCAAAGGTCTTTTGCGCCAGGACCAGATCCGCCTGCGCACGGGCAAGCTCTGCCTTGCGCGTATCAATGATCTCGGGGCGGGTCGAAAACACCAGATCACGATTGGCAATGGCCACTTCAACGGCGGCTTGCGCTGTCCTGAGCGCTGCTTCCAACTGCGGGCTTCCAAGCGACACGATCTGGTCGCCTTGTTTGACCCTGTCCCCAAAATCAACGGCCACTTCGGAAACGCGCCCGGCTATTTTCGCGGCCAGGTCGATACGTGTCGCTTCGACTTCGCCCTGAACGATAAGCGGTGGCTTTGAGAGTGTAAGAACCCCGGCCCCCGCACCAGCGGCCAGGGCGACGGCAAAGAATATTCCGATCAGTCTGGAAGTTGACATAGGTTCTATCCGTTTTTGTCGGGTAAGACCCCGCCCCAACGCCTTTACGTCAGCGACAGGCCTTATGATCTATTAGCTCAGGCGGCTTCGGTGCTTGCTTCCGCGTCGTCAGGCGGACGAATGCCATGGAACAGGGCATAGTAAACCGGAACCATGATCATTGTCACAAGGGTGCCGACCGTCAAACCGGCTGCAATCGTCGTCGCCATAGCGATCCAGAATATATCCTGCAGCAGGGGCAGCACGCCAAGAATTGTCGTTGCCGCGCCCAGAAACACAGGGTTCAGGCGCGAAACAGCGGCTTCGACCAGTGCTGTATAAGGCGCCAGGCCTTTTCGAAGGTTCAAATCCACCTCGTCCAAAAGCACGACCGCATTCTTGATCATAAGACCAACAAGGCTCATCGCGCCCAGCAAGGCCATGAACGAAAATGGCTGATTGAACAGAAGCAACCCGCCGGTGATGCCAATTGCAGCAAAGGGGACAACCGTAAAGACAACGAGGGCAGGGCGGAACGCATTGAACAATGCAACCACGAGGAACACCATGATGACAAGTGCGGGCGCCGACCCAGGTTTAAGCGAGTCTTGTGCATCCGCGGTGGTGAAAGTCTCGCCCCGCCATTCCAGGCTATAGCCGGGCGGCAACTCGATGGCTTCGAAATCGGCACGCACTTCGTCGACCAGCGCAGGCAGCGTTACGCCCTCCGAGCTGGCTTGAACCGCAACAGCGCGCCTCCTGTTCCAACGCACAATCGTCGGGTCTTCCAGCTCAACCTCGACACCGCGAGTGACCGACGACAACGGCAGGCTTTTGGTCGAGAATGCGGGTGTGACCTGGATCTGCTCAAAATCCCGGCCCACGGTCCGGCGTTCCCGTTCGGTACGGCGCAAGACAATCGGCAGAAGATCTTCGTTCTCGCGATAGATACCAACCGGTAAACCATCGTAAGATAGCCGCGCCGCGTCCGCGATATCCCCGCGCGACGTGCCGGTCCAAATGCCGGTTGTCTGATCATATTCCGGCACCAGCTTGGCGACACGATTGCGCATGTCATTTCGAACGTCTTTGGCATGTGGCGATGCACGCAATATCTCCATGCCCTGTTCTGCAAGATCACGCAGAATTTCAGGATCGGCATTCGCCGGTCCGCTGAAGCGAACCTCGAATGGCCAAGTGTTGCCTGGACCAGCGGTATATTTGCGCACGCGCACCAGAGCTTCTGGAATTGCGGGTTCGACCCAACCGTCCAATTCGGTGATTAGGTCATCCACAACTTCGAGGCTGGTGGTATTCACCACAAGCTGGGCATAGCTCGCGTAAGGAAATTCAGGATCAACCGGAAGATAGAACCGGGGTCCCCCCGCGCCGATGAAGGTGGCTATGCCTTCCACACGCGGGTCCCCATCGAGCTTTTCCTCGACGCGCCGGGCCAGTTCGGACGTCTGGTCAATGGTACTGCCCTCATCAGCCCAGATATCCACCATGAATTGCTGACGGGTCGCGTCGGTAAAGAACAGCCGGTCAACATAGCTGAATCCGTATGTGGCCGCACCAAGAAGGACCAAAAAGACCATAGCCGTCGGCACACGATGCCGCAAACACGTGCCCAGAACTTTACGGAACCCACTTGTGAACGCGCTTTCTTTTTGGACATCGTCGCTTTTTGGCAAGGGCAGCAAATCAATACACATCAAAGGGGTGATGGTCATTGCAATGACCCAACTGACCAACAAAGATACGGCCACAACCACGAACAGTGAACCGGCATATTCGCCAGCGCTGGATGCAGAGGCGTAGATCGGGAAAAACGCCATAACGGCAACAACTGTGGCACCCAATAGGGCCATACTGGGCTGACCAGCGGCCTCGACCGCGGCCTCAACCTTATTCATTCCCTTTTTCAGGCGTGTGGCCATCCCGTCGGCGACCACGATCGCATTGTCGACCATCATTCCTAGCGCAATGACCAATGCGCCAAGGGACACACGTTGCAAGTCGATCTTCAGTACAACCATAATCATGAATGTGGCCAGGATCGTCAGCAGCAACGCACTGCCAATAATTAGGCCCATGCGCCAACCCATGAATATCGCGACCACAACCAAAACGACCAGAACGGCTTCCAGCAGGTTGACCATAAATGAGTTGATTGCTTCGGTTACCAGATCGCTTTGCCAGGCGACACGGTGCACTTCGATACCAACAGGCAACTGTTCGGTGATTTTCTCAAGCACAGCCTCCAAATTGCGCCCTGTATCGACAATGTTGCCGCCAGACACGTTTGCGATGGAAAGACCAATCGCGGGCTGCCCATCGAACCGCATTTCGGTCAGGGCGGGTTCAAGGTAACCCTGTCGGATATCGACAATATCCCCAAGGCGAATGACGTCCGAATCCCGAGCAATCGGCAGTTCCAACGAAATATCAAAGTCCTCAACCGCGTCCAGAACACGGTCCGAAAGGCCAGGTCTAAGTTGCAGATTGCCTATGTCCTGCGGCGACTGGAATTCACCTGTCGGTGCGATCCGCAATCGTCTGTCACCGATGCTCAGCCCTCCGGCATCGACAACTTGGTTCTGCAGGTTGAGCGTCAGTAAAAAGTCCTGTGTCGACACGCCCAGGTCAAGCAAGCGTTGTTCCGATGCATCCAGATAAATGACTTTAGGCTGCAACCCCCAAGTTTCGACGCGCGAGACGCCGTCCACAAGGCTTAGCTCTTTACGGATGGCTTTGACGTATTCCTCTAGCTCTGCATAGGTGAAGCCATCCCCAGTGACGGCCAGAACAAAGCCGTAAACAAAGCTGAAATCGTCGATGACATTCGGCGTCCCGGCCCCCGGGGGCAAGCTGCCTGACAGATCGCCAACCTTGTTGCGTACCTTGTCCCAAACCTGAGGCAAGCGATCGGCCCAGTATTCTTGCTCGATCTCGACTTTGACGATGGACAGTCCAGCATGTGAATAGGATGTCAAAAACCGAAGTTCAGGCAGTTCCTGAATGGCTGTCTCAATTTTGTCGGTAACTTCCAGCTCAACCTCTGCCGGGCTGGCTCCGGGGTACTGAGTGACCACCAGCGCCGTTTTGACGGTAAACTCGGGGTCCTCCAGCTGACCCAACCGGAAATAGCTGAGTGCCCCAATAACCAGTATCAAAACCAGTGCAAAATACGTGACTGTGCGATTCCTGACCGCGACCGCAGCAAGCGACATCGAACTATTCTCCGTCATCGGCCAGCACAACCTGCTGGCCTTCTGTCAATGTGTTCGCACCTGCGATGGCAATGCGGGCTCCGGCACTTAGGCCACTGACCAAAAAACCACGATCATTGAACGAATTCACGGTCACAGGGGTCGCAGTAACCGTCGAGTCTTGGGGATCAATGACCCAAACAAACGTGTCGTCGGGCGCTTGTGTGTTAGGAGAAAATACTGCGCTTGTGGGAACATGAATGCCGACATCGCTCCAGCCTTCGGGCAAATGAACCTGAGCCGTTGCGCGACCGGCCATTCCCGGTTGGATGACTGCACCTTCCGGTTGCTCCATCACGATGGTCACCGGATAGGTTCGGGTTGTTGTCGATGCCTCATTCCCGACGCGGGCCACGCGGGCGGGGATTTTCAGGCCCGGCAGGCTGGAAAACTCGACCTCGATGCCTTCGACAAACGGTTCAAGATTGATGAAGTTTTCTGGAACCGCAACTTCCATCTCAATCCGTGACGTATCGAGGATCCGGACAATGGGTTGACCGGCGATAACATTTTGGAATTGTTCAATATATGCCGCCGAAATTGCCCCATCGAAAGGTGCCACCAGCTGCGTGTAGCCCAGATTGAGCCTTGCTTCGTCCAGCTGACCTTCGGTCGCTTCGATATTGGCCTCGGTCGCTTTGACCAGAGCGATCTGATCATCAACCCGCGCTTGCGCGACATGTTCGTTCAGAACCAGCTGTTCTCGGCGTTGCAACTCGATCTTTGCGTTCACCAGATTGGCGCGCAGAGCATCGCGCTGTCCCTCAAGTGCGCGAACCCGCGCGGCGTAGGGATCAGGATCAATCGTCGCCAGAATGTCACCGGCCTTGACCTGGGTGCCAACGTCAACCGGACGCGCCAGAACTTTGCCCGGCACCTCGAATGCGATGTTCAGCTCGCGGACGGCCTCGGCGCGACCGGGATAGGTGGCAAGTCGAACCGCTTCGACATCCGCAACCACCATGGATAGGACAGGGCGCACTTGATCGGTCGCGACGGTGTCTTCTTCCTTACATGCTCCGACGGCAACCAGTGCCAATATTGAAAGCACGAGACTCGCGCGGTTCAGTTTTGTCATTGCGGGGGTATTTTCGGCATTCATGTTAAGCATGGTGATGTGATCCAGGCAAAATGTAAGATCGGTCGGAGATTGTTACCGCGTCACCAGTTCTTGGTGTAGCGCGTGGCCGCAAGAGGGCCGAACCCGTCCAATCAATGTCGTTACTGCTTCATTATGATGAGTCGGACTCCGCCGGAAAGGCAGGGTTTGTCAAATCTCGGTTACCTCTTGGTCTCGTCTTCGATCGGCATCGTCACACCGGATTACGCCGCCCTTGCAGGGTCGTTTTCCTTGCGCGCTCTACGCTTACCACTTTAACCACCTATAACCAATTCGTGGATCACTATCTTCGGCTTGGAACGCTGTGGCACAAGATTGAACGCGGATTGGCATCGTGGGGTGAAATTGTCAACACATTATTTACACTTCTTATCTATTTTGTAACCTCCTTGTGATTGCCGGCATTGATCCACGCGGCTGATAGTCGACTCGTCCTATCAGGTTCCATTGCTGACGCAATTTCCCTTGAGCACCGGCAAAGCCGCTCAGGCCGCACAGTTTTTAAGCTCGCGATCAGCAATCGCACATTTTATGTGCGAACAAGCCCTCATACTGCACTGACCTATTGCCGTCGTATTGTGGCGGCCCGCCGAACGAACCCATTGAGGCTTCATGACCGAAACCCTGACCGTTGTAGTCGTAGAGCAAAACCGAGACCGTGCACTCGCTATTGTCGATGCCCTAAAAGAGTCGGGCGACATCCAAGTCCATATCATCGGCAACACATCCGGCCTTGCGCGAAGAATCGCCACCCATGCGCCTGATTTAGTGCTTATCGACATAGATAATCCGTCCCGCGACATGCTCGAAGAACTGACCCTAGCTTCCGGACCGATGGAGCGTCCGGTCGCGATGTTCGTGTCCGGCGCGGCCGGAAACCTGGCGCGTGAGGCAGTCGAGGCTGGCGTTTCAGCCTATGTCGTCGACGGACTGCAGGCGGAACGTCTCAAACCCGTCATAGACACGGCCATCGCCCGGTTTCAGGTGCTACGGCAAATGCGGACCGAACTGGCTGAAACCCGGCGCGCGCTGGAGGAACGCAAAGTCATCGACCGCGCCAAAGGTCTACTAATGAAGGCAAAGGGCATTCAGGAAGACGAAGCCTATGCACTTCTGCGAAAAACCGCCATGAACCAGAACCGGCGTGTTGCGGACGTTGCCGAAGCTTTGGTGACAGCGTCGGGATTGTTGTCATGAGAACCGTCTCACTTCCCGTAGCTTTCATGCCTTTGGTCGATGCTGCCCCGTTGATCGCGGCGCATGAAATGGGGTTTGACCGGGCTGAAGGGATCTCGCTGGACCTGCGCCCGGCACCGTCATGGTCCTCGCTCAGGGATATGCTGGCGTTTGGACACGTCGATGCCGCACACATGCTATCGCCGGTTCCCATCGCGATGGAGCTTGGGTTGGGAGGGATCCTGACGCCATTGTCCGCAGCGTCAGTGCTCTCGCTGAATGGAAATGTCATTGGTGTTGGTCGAGCATTAGAGCTACGTCTCCGATCAGACGGTCACCCGTTTGACTTTGCTGACGCGAACGCAGCCGGCGCTGCATTGTCGCGCGCCTCAGGGGGCAAGCTTGTGTTTGGAGTGCCATTCCCGTTCTCAATGCATGTTGAACTGCTGCGCTATTGGATCGCGGGAACTGAAATGTCGAACACAGAGGTTGAAATTCGAACCGTTCCGCCACCGTTGATGGCGCAGGCATTGGCTGCCGGCGAAATTGACGCGTTTTGCGTCGGAGAACCTTGGGGATCGGTCTCGGTTGACGATCAGGTCGGCGCCTTGTTGCTTCCGGGATGCGCGATCTGGTCGTGCGCACCGGAAAAGGTTCTGGCAGTCAGAACTGAATGGGCAAATACCGAGCCACATCTAGTGGGTAGTTTGATGCGCGCGATCTGGAGCGCAGGCCGCTGGCTTGGAAATCCAGAAAGCAGGACCGCCGCGGCAGAGATGCTTTCACGCAAGTCATATCTCAATGTCCCGGCGGAACTTATCGATCGCGCCCTGTCGGGCGAAATAACGATTTCCGCGCGAGGAGAACAGCGCAGTGTCGCAGACTTCATCGGCTTCTTTGACGGGGCCGCGTCCTTTCCATGGCGCAGTCAGGCCAAATGGATCGGGCATCAGCTTGCAACGCGTCACGGTCTTGATACCGTCCAAGCAGAACGGCGCGCAGCACAGGTATTTCGAAGTGATCTATACCGCCGCGAACTGCACCAGACCGGCGCAGATTTGCCGGGGGCCTCGGAAAAACTGGAGGGCGCGATTGTGGAATCGACCGCAGTCGCATCCGCCCAGGGAAATCTCATCCTGCGCCCGAACGTCTTTTTTGACCGTCGCATTTTTGAGCCGACTGAATAGGTATGCACAATTTTTTTGCATTGCAGCATGATTGATTGCTGCGATGCAGAAAATATCCAGGGTCAGTGCCGTTTTTGAGTGACCCGCCGACTGGACGATGGCTTAGTCAATGTATCGGACGGCAAAGGCGCCCACCGACAGATTTCGCCCAAAGGCTTGGGCAACGACAAAAGAGCAAAGCCGCTCGACCGACCGCCATCTCCTCCCGGCGGTTTGTGTCGGCGGCTTTTTGTTTGCCTGATCCAAATTTCAGGCGGCCATTCGCCCAACAGGGCAAGACCGAAAGGGAAACAGATGAAAAAACTCCTGATCAGCCTCGCTGCGACGACAGCGCTTGCCAATCCGGCCTTTGCCGAATTGGAGTTGGAGAAAGACGAACTGACCTTTGGCTTTATCAAGCTGACGGATATGGCCCCGTTGGCCGTTGCGTATGAGCAAGGGTATTTTCTGGAAGAAGGCCTGTTTGTAACGCTCGAAGCACAGGCCAACTGGAAAGTGTTGCTGGACGGTGTGATCGACGGTCAGCTGGACGGCGCGCATATGCTGGCCGGTCAGCCGCTGGCCGCGACCATCGGCTACGGGACCGAGGCGCATATCATCACACCCTTCTCGATGGACTTGAACGGCAACGGAATCACGGTCTCAAATGAGATCTGGGAAGAGATGAAGCCGAATATCCCAAAGATGGAGGATGGCCGCCCACAGCACCCGATCAGCGCCGAGGCGCTTGCTCCGGTCGTTGAGAAATACAAATCCGAAGGCAAGCCATTCAACATGGGCATGGTCTTTCCGGTTTCGACCCACAATTACGAACTGCGCTACTGGTTGGCCGCAGGTGGTCTGCACCCGGGCTTCTACAGCCCCGAAAACGTGACCGGCCAGATCGGCGCGGATGTTTTCCTGTCAGTGACGCCTCCGCCGCAGATGCCCGCCACTTTGGAGGCCGGTACGATCTACGGCTATTGTGTCGGCGAGCCTTGGAACCAGCAGGCCGTGTTCAAAGGCATCGGTGTTCCGGTCATCACCGATTATGAGCTGTGGAAAAACAACCCAGAAAAGGTCTTCGGCATCACAGCCGAATTTGCCGAAGAATATCCAAACACCACGCTTGCGGTAACCAAGGCGCTGATCCGCGCCGCGCAATGGTTGGACGAAAATGACAACGCCAATCGTCCAGAAGCCGTCGAAATCCTCAGCCGCGCGGAATACGTGGGTGCGGACTATGACGTCATCGCCAATTCGATGACCGGCACGTTCGAATATGAAAAAGGCGACAAGCGCGAGGTTCCCGATTTCAACGTGTTCTTCCGCTACAATGCGACCTATCCGTTCTATTCGGACGCCGTCTGGTATCTGACCCAGATGCGTCGCTGGGGTCAGATCGCCGATGCCAAACCCGACAGCTGGTATGATGAGGTCGCCAAGTCCGTCTACAAACCCGAGATTTATCTGGAGGCCGCGCGCCTGCTGGTTGATGACGGTCTGGCGAATGAAGCCGACTTCCCTTGGGACAGCGACGGCTACAAAGCCCCGACCCCGGCCGGAGATATCATCGACGGCATCGCCTATGACGGCCGCACGCCCAACGCCTATCTCGAAAGCCTATCCATCGGCCTGAAGGGCGAGCAGAAGATCGTCGGTTCGGACGTTCAAGGCTAAATCCCCAAACGCCGCGCCCGGCCCTCGCCGGGTGCGGACCTCAAAGTGCCCCGCCATCGCAAGGACACAACAGATGACAACGGTCGATCCCGAATTCAACGCAGACGCCGCCCGAGAGGAACGTCGCGCCCGCCTTTTCACCCGCATCAATGCCGCCGACAAGTGGTTTCAGGTTCTGGGCCTCAGCTGGGCCACACCCGTCCTAAAGGCCGCCGCCGGAGACAACCCACGCGCCCAGATGACCGAGATCTGGCGGTTGCTGATGGTGCCGTTGCTGTCGATCTGCGCATTCCTGCTGCTGTGGGGGACCTTGGCCCCAAAGGTGCAGACCTCGCTGGGTGCGGTGCCCGGTCCGGCGCAGGTTTGGCATGAAATGGTCAGCCTGAACGAAGACGCCAAGACCAAAGCGGACAAGCGCGCCAAGTTCGAAGCAATGGTCGAGAAGCGGAACCAAAAGTTCATTGATGCGGGTCAGCCCGAGAAGGTGAAAGACGTCGCCTTCACAGGGGCTCCGACCTACTATCAGCAAATCTGGACTTCGATCAAAACTGTGTTCTTCGGCTTTCTGATCGCGACAGTTATCGCCGTGCCCCTTGGCATCGCGGCTGGCCTTTCGCCGACTGCGAATGCAGCGCTGAACCCTCTGATCCAGATTTTCAAACCGGTCTCGCCACTGGCATGGTTGCCGATTGTGACTATGATTGTCTCGGCAGTTTACGTCACCAATGACGGCTGGTTTGCCAAGTCCTTCCTGATCTCGGCCATTACGGTAACACTTTGTTCGCTCTGGCCGACCTTGATCAACACTGCATTGGGAGTGGCGTCCATCGACAAGGATTTGGTGAACGTCTCCAAAGTTCTAAAAATGAACACTTATACCAAGATCACCAAGCTGGTTCTGCCCTCGGCCTTGCCACTGATTTTCACCGGTCTGCGCCTGTCGCTGGGCGTCGGTTGGATGGTTCTGATCGCGGCTGAGATGCTGGCGCAGAACCCCGGATTGGGCAAATTCGTCTGGGATGAGTTCCAGAACGGGTCGTCCAGCTCGCTCGCCAAGATCATGGTAGCGGTCTTCACCATCGGCATCATCGGCTTCCTGCTGGACCGAGTGATGTACGCGCTGCAATCCCTGTTTACCTTCACAAATAACCGGTGATCGAGATGAGCATTCTGAGCTTCAAGAACGCCTCGAAATCCTTCGGTGAAGGCATAGCACGCACCGATGTGCTGAAAGGCATCGATCTGGACGTGCAAGAGGGTGAGTTTCTAGTGATCCTCGGTTTTTCTGGCACTGGAAAAACCACCCTGATCAACTTGATGGCAGGGCTGGACACCCCAACCGGCGGAGAGGTCACGTTCAAAGGTACCCCGATCAAGGGTCCGGGCCCTGAGCGGGGCGTGATCTTCCAGAACTACTCGCTGATGCCATGGCTGACGGTCAGCGGCAATGTGGGGCTGGCGGTGGATACGGTCTTTCCGGGCCTCAGCAAGGCCGAGAAAGCCGAGAAAGTCGCACACTATGTGAAGATGGTTGGACTCAGCCATGCCGCATCGCGCCGCCCGGCGGAGTTGTCCGGCGGGATGCGTCAGCGAGTCAACGTGGCGCGCGCCTTGTCGATGAACCCCGAAGTTCTGCTGCTGGATGAGCCTTTGTCAGCGCTCGACGCACTGACCCGCGCCAATCTGGCAGATGAGATCGAACATATCTGGGAGGCCGACAAGAAGACCTGTGTCCTCATCACCAATGACGTGGATGAGGCGATCATTCTAGCCGACCGGATCATTGCGCTGAACCCCGATGGGACGCTGGGGCAGGAGTTCCGCGTGTCGATCCCCCGTCCACGGGATCGGGGGGCTATGAACAACGACGAGACCTTCAAACGTCTGCGCGCTGACGTCACCAAGTACCTGATGGATGTGGGAATCGAGGCCAAGGTCGAAGGCTCGCGCGTCCTGCCGGATGTTACACCGATACACGGCGTGCCGACAGCGGTGGCCGAGGCGCAAAAGGGGATGATCGAGAACCGTTTCCTCGACTTCTCGCAATTGCACAAGGTGTATCCGACGCCCAAAGGCCCGCTGACCGTGGTCGAGGATTTTGATCTGAAGATCGACAAGGGTGAGTTTATCTCGCTGATCGGCCATTCAGGCTGCGGCAAGTCCACGGTTCTGACCATGGCGGCGGGGCTGAACGACATCTCGAAAGGCGCGATCAAGTTGGATGGCCGTCACGTCGAAGGGGCCGACCCGGAACGTGCGGTGGTGTTCCAATCGCCAAACTTGTTCCCATGGCTCAGCGCCAAGGAGAATGTCGCGATTGGCGTCGACAAGGTCTATCCCAAGGCCAGCATGGCCGAGCGGCAGGACGTGGTGGAGTATTATCTGGAACGCGTCGGACTGGCCGATGCGATGGACAAATCCGCGAGCGATCTGTCGAACGGCATGAAGCAACGTGTGGGCATTGCCCGCGCCTTTGCTCTGTCCCCCAAGCTGCTGCTGCTGGACGAACCCTTCGGGATGCTCGACAGCCTCACACGCTGGGAATTGCAGGAAGTCCTGATGGAGGTCTGGTCTCGCACCAAGGTCACCGCAATCTGTGTGACTCATGACGTGGATGAGGCGATCCTGCTGGCCGATCGCGTGGTGATGATGACCAACGGCCCGCAAGCAACGATCGGCAAGATCACCAAGGTCGACCTGCCGCGTCCACGCACACGCAAGGCCCTGTTGGAGCATCCGGACTACTACGCCTACCGGCAAGAAGTCCTCGATTTCCTCGAAGAATACGAACACGGCGCCAAGCCTAAAACACCGGCCCCCAAGGCGATTGCAGCGGAGTGAAACTATGAAGCAAAGACTTGTTGTCATTGGCGCGGGGATGGCCTCGGGCCGGGTGCTGGAGCACCTGACCGACGCCGCGCCGGATGCATTCGACATCACCCTGTTCAACGCCGAGCCGCGCGGGAATTACAACCGCATCATGCTCAGCCCCGTGCTTTCGGGTGAAAAAACCTACGAAGAGATCGTCACCCATGACGACGCCTGGTATGCCGAGCGTGATATCGCGTGTCGTTTTGGCGAGCAGGTGGCCAAGATCGACCGTGAGATGAAGGTGGTCGAGGGGGCCAACGGACATGTGCCCTACGACAAGCTGATTGTTGCGACGGGGTCAAATCCGTTCATCATCCCTCTGCCCGGTCATGAGCTGGACGGTGTGATCGCCTATCGCGATCTGGAAGACACCCAGCAGATGATGGGCATGGGCCCGGACAACAAGGTCGTCGTTATTGGCGGCGGCTTGCTGGGGCTTGAGGCTGCGGCCGGAATGGCCGCCCATGGGGTCGACGTGACCGTCGTTCACATCATGGGCCATCTGATGGAACGTCAGTTGGACGAAGCCGCAGGGTATCTGCTGAAGAAGTCGCTGGAAGACAAGGGCATCAAGATTTGCCTGCAAGCGAACTCCAAGGAAATCCTCGGTCAGGATGGCAAAGTCCGCGCGCTGCTTCTGGACGACGGGACCGAATTACCATGTGACCTGTTGGTCATGGCCGTGGGGATCCGCCCGAACACGGCGCTGGCGCAAGAGGCTGGTCTGGCCACCGGGCGCGGTATCCATGTGGATGACCAGATGCTGACTTCGGACCCGGATGTCTTTGCTGTGGGCGAATGCGTCGAACATGACGGAGAGATCTTTGGCCTTGTCGCACCACTCTATGATCAGGCGAAAGTTGCGGCGCAGGCGTTGATGAAAGAAGAAGCGGCGTTTGCGCAAAAGACGCTGTCGACCAAACTGAAAGTCACCGGCTGCGATCTGTTCAGCGCGGGTGATTTCGCGGACGGCCCGGGGCGCGAGGATATCGTGTTCCGCGACCCCTCCCGCGGGGTCTACAAGCGGTTGGTCATCGAAGAGGACCGCCTGGTCGGCGCGGTCATGTACGGCGACACTGCCGATGGCAGTTGGTTCTTCGGCCTGATCAAGGATGGCACCAGCATCGAAGATATGCGTGAGACGTTAATCTTCGGACCCGCCTATCAGGGAGGCGACACTGCGGACCCTCTTTCAGCCGTTGCAGCATTGCCGCCTGAGGCGGAAATTTGCGGCTGCAACGGCGTATGCAAAGGTGACATTGTCGAAACGATCAACGCAGGTGCCAACGATCTGGGGGCCGTGCGTGCAAGCACCAAGGCCAGCGCATCCTGCGGGACATGCACGGGGCTGGTTGAGCAAGTTTTGCAGGTCACTCTGGGCGATGAGTTCCAAATGCCAGCGGCGCAACCGATTTGCGGCTGCACCGAACTAACCCACGAGGATGTGCGCCGACTAATCAAAGGGCAGGAGTTGAAAAGTCAGGCCGCCGTCTGGCAAGAGCTGGGCTGGACAACACCAAATGGCTGCCATGTCTGCCGCCCGGCGATCAACTACTATCTGTTGGCCGACTGGCCGCTGGAATACCAAGACGATCCACAAAGCCGGTTCGTGAACGAACGCAAGCACGCCAACATCCAGAAAGACGGCACATTCAGCGTTGTACCGCGTATGTGGGGTGGCATCACCACCCCCGATGAATTGCGCGCTATCGCCAATGCAGCCGACAAGTACGATGTACCGACGGTCAAGGTTACGGGCGGTCAGCGTATCGACCTGCTGGGCGTGAAAGGTGAGGATCTGCCCGCGATCTGGTCGGATCTGAACCAGGCTGGTCTGGTCTCTGGCCACGCCTATTCCAAAGGCCTGCGCACGGTCAAAACCTGCGTCGGCACCGATCACTGCCGCTTTGGCACGCAAGACAGCACGGGCCTCGGCATCAAGCTCGAGAAAATCCTGTGGGGGTCGTGGACCCCGCACAAGCTGAAATTGGCGGTGTCGGGCTGCCCGCGCAACTGTGCCGAGGCGACCTGCAAGGATATCGGTGTGGTCTGCGTGGACTCAGGGTACCAGATCAGCATAGGCGGGGCCGCCGGTATGGACGTCAAAGAGACTGAATTACTCTGTCAGGTCCCAACCGAAGACGAAGCGATCGAGGTCGTGATGGCCGTCACACAAGCCTATCGCGAGGGCGGCAAGTATCTGGACCGTTTGTATAAATGGCTTGGCAAGGTCGGCATGGACTGGGTCAAGGCGCAGGTCGTAGAGGACCGGAAAAACCGCGCCGTTCTGGTCGAACGGTTCGAGCTGTCCCAAAGCATCTATCGCAAGGACCCGTGGGCAGAACACGTCAAGGAAAAGGCGCGGACATACGCGCCGATTGCGGATTTCACTTTGGAGGCAGCAGAATGAGTTGGATCGACATTGGGCACATTGACGAAGTTCCTTTGCGTGGTGCCCGTCTGATAAAAACCCATATCGGCTGCATCGCAGTCTTCCGCACAGCCGAGGCCGAGGTGTTCGCCGCCACGAACAGTTGTCCGCACAAGGGCGGCCCGCTGTCCGAAGGTATCGTCCACGGTCAGTCGGTTACCTGCCCGCTGCATAATTGGGTCTTCGATCTGAATACAGGTCAGGCACAGGGCGCGGATGAGGGTCGCATAACGACCTACCCGGTGCGGCTCGATGCTGGACGCATTCTGCTGGACGCAAGCGCCGTGGCGCATCGGAGCGCCGCCTGATGGACGGAACAGGATTGCCTGAAATTCGCTCGACCTGTGCGTATTGCGGCGTTGGATGCGGGGTGTTGCTGCGTCCGGACGGGCAGGGTGGTCTTGCGGTTCGGGGCGATCCGGACCATCCCGCCAATTTCGGCCGTTTGTGTTCCAAGGGATCTGCGCTTGGAGAAACGGTTGATCTGTCGCACAGATTGCTGGCCCCCAAGGTGTTCGGACGCGAAGCCAGCTGGGATGATGCATTGCAATTGGTTGCCGACAGGTTCTCGTCTAGCATTGAATCTCACGGGCCAGACAGCGTGGCCTTCTATGTCTCGGGCCAATTGCTTACCGAGGATTACTATGTGGCCAACAAGCTGATGAAAGGGTTCATCGGTTCGGCCAATATCGACACAAACTCGCGCCTTTGCATGGCCTCAGCTGTTGCAGGCCACAAAAGGGCGTTCGGAACGGATACCGTTCCAGGCACCTACGAAGACCTGGATTCTGCTGATCTAGTGGTCCTGGTCGGTTCGAACCTCGCGTGGTGCCATCCGGTTCTATATCAACGCCTCTTGGCGGCACGCCAATCCCGAGGCACAAAGATCGTCGTCATCGATCCGCGCCGAACGGCAAGCTGCGATCAGGCCGATCTGCATCTTGCGTTGAAACCGGGCAGCGATGTTGCCCTGTTCAACCGGTTACTGGCCAAAATCCATCAAGATGGCCATATCAATCCTGCGTTTCAGGCTCATACAGTGGGCCTTGCAGATGCCCTGACTGCTGCGGCCAATGACGACCCTGCGGTTACCGGCCTAGCGCCAGAGGACATCGAAGCTTTTTGCTCACTCTGGCTGGAAACCGAGCGTGTCGTGACCGTATTCAGCCAAGGCGTGAACCAATCCTCAAGTGGGACCGACAAGGTGAACGCGATACTCAACTGCCATTTGGCCACCGGCCGGATCGGGCGCGAGGGTATGGGGCCGTTCTCTGTCACTGGACAGCCCAATGCCATGGGCGGGCGCGAAGTTGGCGGTCTGGCCAACATGCTGGCCTGTCATTTGGACATCGAAAACGCCGAACACCGCCATGCAGTGCAGCAATTCTGGGATGCACCCGCCATGCCGGTCAAACAGGGCCTGAAGGCGGTCGATTTGTTCCAGGCCGTGGAAGGCGGCCAGATCAAGGCACTATGGATCATTCACACCAACCCGGTCGTAACTATGCCGGACGCGAACAGAGTCCGGCAAGCCATCGCTGATTGCCCTTTTGTGGTCGTCAGTGATCTAACGGAAAACACTGACACCGCGTGTCTGGCCGAGGTAATTCTGCCCGCGGCGGGCTGGGCCGAAAAAAGCGGCTCCGTCACCAATTCTGACCGCACAATCAGCCGTCAGCGCGCTGCATTGCCAGCACCTGGTCAAGCGAGACCAGATTGGGATATCCTGGCTGAGGTTGGCCGCCGAATGGGCTGGACTGACGCGTTCAACTATGAATCCCCTGCAGAGATTTTTCGAGAGTTTGCCGCGCAGTCATCCCTGTCAAAAGCCTTTGGCAAAGATTTCGACATATCCGGCCTCACAGCGCTGGACGACACAGGATATGCCGATTTGGAACCCACGCGTTGGCCGATCGGCGCGACCCGCCAAGGGGACAGATTTTTCTTAGACGGGCAGTTCTTTCATCCCGACGGCAAAGCAAGGATCGTACCGGTTCAACACAAACCGCCTGAGGCACCGCCGCAAAAGGCTTACCCCTTTGTGATGAATACCGGTCGCATTCGCGATCAATGGCACACGATGACACGCAGCGGTCTGTCAGCGCGGCTCAGCGCGCATTTGGCTGAGCCGTTTCTGGACATTCACCCCTCTGACGCAAAGCGATTGGGTTTGAAACCGGCTGATCTCGTTACCGTCAGCGCGCCTACAGGCAAAGCGATCCTAAGGGCGCGCAATACCGACAGCGTGACACTTGGACAGGTCTTTGCGCCGATCCACTGGACAAGGGAAACAGCTCCTTCGGCCGTGGTCGATGCACTGGTGCCGAGCGTTACCGACCCAGTCTCAGGGCAGCCGGAAAGCAAGGCTGTCGTTGTTGATGTCAAACGTCTGAAAGCGCAGTGGTACGGTTTTGCTGTGTCCTGTGCACCGATATCCCCCGACGCAGATTATTGGGCGAGGGCAAGAACGGTCAAAGGGTATCGCACGGAACTGGCCGGGTGCACGCCGGTCAAAGACTGGGAGCAGGAAGCACGGCGCTGGTTCAACCTGCCGCAAGCAGTCGCAACTTCTTCGTCTGATATTTCGCGTGGATTTTTTCGCATCGCATTGTCCAAAAATGGGCGACTCAAGGCTGCCTTATTTATTGCCCCGGAACCGGTTGCACTTATGCGGGACTACATTGCCAGTTTGCTTGACTCCGAGGCACCCGGAATCCTGACCGGCCGAGCACCCGGCGATGTCGAAGAAACAGGTCCGGTGGTCTGTTCTTGCTTCGGGGTTGGGGCAAAAACGATAGAGAAAGCAATCACAACAGGAAATCTTAGGACCGTAAGTGACATCGGCGCCGCCCTGCAAGCTGGTCAGAATTGCGGATCCTGTGTTCCCGAACTGGCCGAATTGTTAAGGCGTCACGCCGGGCAAGAGGTTGTCGCACCGGCGGATGCCGTTTGAAGGACATCACACAATAGCCAACTGACTTCAGTTCATGGTCCGGACAAGAATGTATTTAATTCGGCCATGGATTGAT